>NZ_JAGKJJ010000036.1 GCF_020329505.1 Bradyrhizobium semiaridum | reverse complement strand
CGCGACGCGCACGCAGGCCGGTAACGCTGCGGCCTTGTTCCCGGTGTTCGACGAGCCGGAGGCGCGGCTGAAGAAGGGATTGACGGCGAACGCGATCACAGCCGAATTGCGCAAGCGCCTGTCGGTGATCCAGGGCGCCTTCATCATCGTCATCCCGCCGCCCGCGGTGCCCGGCATCGGCACCGGCGGCGGCTTCACCATTCGCGTCCAGGACCGGCAGGGGCGCGGGCCCGAGCTGCTGGCGGCCGCGACCGACGAATTGGTGAACGCTGCGCGGAAGTCGCCGAGCCTGACCTCGGTGTTCTCGCCGTACTCCGCCAACACGCCGCAACTGTTCGTCGACATCGACCGCGTCAAGGCGCAGAAGCTCGGGGTGCCGATCGCCAACATCAACGACACGATCCAGACCTATTTCGGATCGACCTACGTCAACGACTTCAACCTGTTCGGCCGCACCTATCACGTCACCGCGCAGGCCGATCTGCCGTTCCGGAAAGACAGCCCCGATCTGTCACGGCTGCGCACCCGCAATGCCGCCGGCGACATGGTGATGCTCGGCAGCATCGTGGACTTCAAGGACATCTCGGGACCCGATCGTGTCGCGCGCTACAATCTCTACTCGGCGTCCGAGTTGCAGGGCGAGCCGGCGCCGGGCGTGAGCTCGACGACGGCGCTCAACGCCATCAAGAAGCTGGCCGACGAAACTTTGCCGAGCGGCTTCGCGTTCGAGTGGACCGATCTGTCCTATCAGCAGGTCACGGGCGGCAATGCCGGTCTCTACGTGTTCCCGATCTGTGTGCTGTTCGTCTATCTGGTGCTCGCCGCGCAGTATGGCAGCTGGACACTGCCGTTCGCGGTGATCCTGATCGTGCCGATGTGCCTGTTCGCGGCCACCATCGGCGTGCGCATCATGGGCCAGGACGTCAACATCCTGACCCAGATCGGCTTCGTGGTGCTGGTGGGACTAGCCGCCAAGAACGCCATCCTGATCGTCGAGTTCGCGCGTGACATCGAGCTCGAGGGCAAATCGCGGCTGGAGGCTGTGATCGAGGCCTGCCGGCTGCGGCTGCGGCCGATCCTGATGACCTCGTTCGCCTTCATCCTCGGCGTGCTGCCGCTGGTGGTGTCGACCGGCTCGGGCTCGGAGATGCGTCAGGCGGTTGGGGTTGCCGTGTTCTTCGGCATGCTCGGCGTCACGCTGTTCGGCCTCGTCTTCACGCCGATCTTCTACATGGTCGTGCGCAACCTCGCGGAAGGCAAGAACGAGGGCAAGAAGGATCGGACGACGGCGGCTGCGGCCGGCTGAGCCGAACTTCCATCATCATTCCGGGGGCGTACCCCCGGAATGCTTCTTCAGATCACGTTGCTCTAGAATTGGTCGGCGACGCCCATGCCGGGATCGCTCACCGAAGCGCGGCCGGTTTCGACATGGCCGGCGAGGCGCCGGTAGAGACCGCTGTCCGAGTCGCTGGTGATGACGAAGTCATACCAACGGCCCGTCGTGCGCAGATTCCAGTACAGCTCTCTCGGGTGGCCAGAGGCCGGCACCTTGACTTCCCACGACGTGCGGGCACCGCCGCCGAAGTCAGGTCCCGGGAAGAACACCGGCGGATTGAAGCCGAAGCCGGCCGCCGACAAGTCCGGAGCCTGGCGGAAGCCGGGCACCGGGCCGAAGTTCACCGGCTGGATGCCGGGACGCGGACCAAAGCCCGGAGCCTCCGGCTGCGTCGCGGCAGCGACCGAGGCGCTCACGGCAACCAACGGGCCGTAGATCTTGTTGGACTTCACCGTGAAGCTGACGTGGCTGTTGCCGTCGTTGCGAAGCTGCAGATGCACGCCGCCGTCGTGGACGTTGTAGCCGACGAAGATTTCCGGGTTGGGCTCGTTCTTCTTCCGCATCGTGCTGATGTTGCCCTTGAACTGGCGATGGAAGCCATTGGGGGCGAGCACCCAAAGATCATAACGGCCGTCGTCGCCGATCGCCCATTCGTCGTCCAGCATCTGGCCGGCTTCGACCGTGTAGCGCTTCGGAATCCGCTCGAGATGCGTCTTGTCGTAGACGTGGAACACGGCGCCTTCGAAGCCGGTGTTGGCGAACAGGATCCGCACCTTGCCCTTGTTGACGTCGACATGGGCGTTGGCGTGCAGGATGTAGGGCAGTGCGCGGGAGAAGCGCACGCCGGTTTCCTGGAACAACGGCTGCGGCGTCGCCGGAGCCGTGGGGGCCGGCAGTGTCTTCTGGTGCGCATCCGAGGCTTGCCAGTTGCTCTGGTCGGGCAGCTCCGGAAAGCGGGGATCGTTGGGACGTGCGAAGTCGAAGGCGGTCGTGAGGTCGCCCGAAATGGCGCGGTGCCAGGGGCTGATCGATGCGACCTTGATGCCGAACCGCTTCTCGAGGAAGCGGCCCACCGAGGTGTGGTCGAACACCTGCGAGTTGACCCAGCCGCCCTTGCTCCATGGCGACACGACGTACATCGGCACGCGTGCACTGAGCCCCCAGGGGCGGATGTTACCGCTGATCGTGTCGGTGGCGGTCAAGACGTTGCCGACGGTGTTAGAGAAGTATTCGCCGGCGAGCGGCATGGTGGCCTTGCCCATCAGATTGCCGTCGATGTCGTAGGACGGCACCGCCGGTGCGGGCAGGTGATCGAAGAAGCCGTCGTTCTCGTCGAATGTCAGCAGGAAGACGGTCTGGCTCCAGACCTCGGGATTGGAGGTCAAGGCGTCCAGCACCTGGTCGGTGAAATTGCCGGCGCGGGTCGGGCTGCCGCCGCCGGGATGCTCCGAGTTGGCCTGCGTCGGCAGGATCCACGACACCTGGGGCAGGTTGCCGCTCATCACGTCGGCCTTGAATTTCGCGAGATAGTCCGGACCGCCGGTCAGGCCGTGCACATAATTGGGATCACCCGGCTGCGCGTGGCGGAAGCTGGAAAACGCCAGGCAGCCGTTCATCGCGCCGGTCCAGTTGTCGTTCATGTCCTGGTAGATGTGCCAGCTGACGCCGGCCTGCTGCAGCAGGTCGGGGAGCGTCGGCCAGTTGAAGTCGCTGCCGACATACTTGTAGGTCGGCTGCGGCTGCGGCAGGCCGGCCACCCATTTGGACGGGTTGGGCCAGCAGCGGCTGTTGTTGGGCTCGGAGTCGTTCGTCGTGCAGTTGATGCCCTGCGCGCGCAGCGCCGGATTGAAATTGGAGCCCGACCAGAACACGATCCGGTTCGGGTCGGTGCCGGTGGTGATGGAGCAGTGATAGGCGTCGCAAATCGTGAACGCCTCGGCGAGGGCGAACTGGAACGGGATGTCCTCGCGCTGGAAGTGGCCCATCGCGTACTGGGTCTTGTACTTGGCCCAGAGGCCCATCTTGCCCTGGTTCCAGGCGGCCTGACTGTCGCCAAAGGAGTGCGGGGTGCCGTAGCCGACCAGCGCGTTCGAGGTGGCGGAGTCGCGATGGTAGGGCGGAATTTCACGAGTCCCATCGGACTGGAACCAGACCGGCTTGCCGCTCTCGAGCGGGATCGGGAAGCGATCGCCGAAGCCGCGCACGCCCCGCATCGTCCCGAAGTAATGGTCGAACGAGCGGTTCTCCTGCATCAGGATGACGATGTGCTTGACGTCCATGATGGTGCCGGTCCGGCGTGCGGCCGGAATGGCAAATGCCCGGTTGATGCTCGCAAATGCAGTCGCCGCCGCGGCGCCCGCCAGAAAATCGCGACGTGTTGTCATCCTGTTTCGACCTTTTCTTGAGATGAAAGACGGATCGCGCAGCGCGGGCTTGGCGCGCCGCGCGGGCAGGCGAGGCCTAGCAAGCCGATTTGACGTGGGTGTGAATAATTTATTTTTGAGTTGCATCTTTGTGAGATTTTTTCAGTGTATAGGGTAACAGCACCACGGCACGGGCGACCAACCGTGATTTTTTACGGAGAACGGGATCGGCTACTGATGGTGCAACGGCGGGAGCAGGCGGGAATGACCGAGGCAGTGCGACCGGCGCTGCGGTTTCATGCGCCTGAAAGTCCAATGAATGGACTGCCGCATCGTGTGCGAGGGTGTCGGTGAAACGCTTGAACGTCGATCCAGGTCAATCCGTCAACGCCGTCCTGTCCCGCATCCGTGAGCTGCAGCCCGATCTTCCTCCGAAAGCCGGGCAGATCGCCGCGCGGATCATCGGGCAGCCCGAATCGTTCATCCACATGTCGATCACCGAGGTTGCCGAGGCGTGCGACGTCAGCGAAGGCACCATTGTCTCGTTCTGCCGGCGAGTGGGCGTTCGCGGATTTCAGGAGCTGAAGATCCTGCTGGCGCGAGATCTCATCGAGCCGGTTCAGTTGATTCAGGAGAATCTGCATCAGGGCGATGATCCGGCGACGGTCACCGACCACATCTTTGCCGCGCACGCAGCTTCACTGCACGAAACGCGCCGCCTGCTGTCGATGGAATCGCTGGCGCAGGCGACAAGCTTGCTGAACGAAGCGCAACGAATCGAGATCTATGGCATCGGAAGTTCGGCGCCGGTTGCGCAGGATCTTTCCTATCGGTTGCTGCAATTGGGGCTCGCGGCGAACGCCGTCGTCGATTCCCATGTCCAGGCTGTCAGCGCAGGCATGACCGGGCCGACGGTCGCGACCGTCACGGTGTCGCACTCCGGCAGCACGGTCGAGACCGTGCTCGCCACCCAATTGGCGCGGGAAGCCGGTGCCCGGACGATCGGCATCACGCGGCTCGGCAAATCGCCGCTCGCGGCCCATTGCGACGTCCTGCTCTATACCGTCGCCAACGAAACGCGTTATCGGCCCGAAGCGATGAGCAGCCGCGTCGCCCAGCTCGCCATCATCGACACCCTGGTCAGCTGCTGCGCGCTGGCCCACACCGAGCGCTCGGTCGAAAGGCTCCAGCACGTCGCGCGCATTCTTGCCGAGAAGCGCTTTTGATCTGCGGCCGGAAGCCCGAGCCGCCCGCGAAATGACACCGTCAAGCCCATACTATTGGCTGAACCGAAAGTGATGGGCAGGGACCGGGTTATAAAATAGTCTCGCGCCGATTTTTTCCTGATAGAAACTGTGGGGAGACCATAAAATGAAATCGGGATTTTTGGCCGCGGTCGCGGCATGCAGCCTGTTGCTTGCGGCGCCGGCGTCGGCCCAGGGCGTCAAGATCGGCATCCTGAACGACCAGTCCGGCGTCTATGCCGATTACGGCGGCAAATATTCGGTCGAAGCCGCCAGGATGGCGATCGAGGATTTCGGCGGCGAAGTGCTTGGCCAGAAGGTCGAGCTGATCACCGCCGACCACCAGAACAAGCCTGACCTCGCCGCCTCGATCGCGCGCCGCTGGTATGATGCCGACGGCGTCGACATGATCACCGAGCTGACGACGTCTTCGGTCGCGCTGGCGGTTCAGGAGCTCTCCAACGAGAAGAAGAAGATCGACATCGTGGTGGGCGCGGCGACCTCGCGCATCACCGGCGACGCCTGCACGCCCTACGGCTTCCACTGGGCGTTCGACACCCGCGCGCTTGCGGTCGGTACCGGCGGCGCGCTGGTGAAGGCGGGGGGCGACAGCTGGTTCTTCCTCACCGCCGACTATGCGTTCGGCTACGCGCTGGAAAAGGACACCAGCGAGATCGTCACCCATGCGGGCGGCAAGGTGCTGGGCTCGGTCCGCGTTCCCCTGAACTCGTCGGACTTCTCCTCCTTCCTGCTCCAGGCGCAGAGCTCGAAGGCGAAGGTCATCGGCCTCGCCAATGCCGGTCAGGACACCACCAACTCGATCAAGCAGGCTGCCGAATTCGGCATCGTCAGGGGCGGCCAGAAGCTCGCCGGCCTCTTGATGACGTTGGCCGAAGTGAACGGCCTCGGCCTTGAGTCTGCGCAGGGCCTGGTGCTGACTGAAGGCTTTTATTGGGATCATGACGACCAGAGCCGCGCCTTCTCCGAGCGCTTCTTCAAGCGCACCGGACGGATGCCGAGCATGATCCATGCCGGCACCTATTCGGCGACGCTGAGCTATCTGAAGGCGGTGAAGGCCGCCGGCACCAAGGATTCCGATGCGGTCGCCAAGAAGCTGAAGGAACTGCCGGTCGACGACGCCTTCGCCAAGGGCAAGGTGCTGGCGAACGGCCGCATGGTCCACGACATGTATCTGTTCGAGGTCAAGAAGCCCTCGGAGTCGAAGAAGCCATGGGACTACTACAAGCAGCTCGCCGTGGTGCCCGGCGATCAGGCGTTCTTCACCGCCAAGGAAAGCGGCTGCCCGCTGACGAAGTAAGGCGTCGGCTTGTGATGATGTCGTCCTGGCGAAAGTCAGGACCCATCATCCCAACTCGATATTGTTGCTGCAGCTGAGACCATCAGGCAGCCCATAACCACGCCCTGTGGTTATGGGTCCTGGCTTTCGCCAGGACGACGGCGGAGCGTAAGGAGCGGCTATCGCGCCCCTCAATGCACCAGCCGCCACACGGCGCCGCCGAGCGCGCCGATCCACAGCACTGTGCACGCCAGCGCCTGAATCGCAAATCCGGGCGTGCGCTTCGGCACCGCCTGACGATAGCCAAGGAAATAGACGATGCGGCCGATGACCCAGATCACGCCGATCGCGGCGGCTGCGGCGTCGCCGACATAGATCGCGCACAACCACAACGACGGCAGGAAGATCGGCGCCCATTCCAGCGTATTCATCTGGATGCGGTAGATGCGCTCGAAATCCGGATTGCCCGTGATCGCCGGCAGCTTGACGCCGTAGACGGCACGGGCGCGCGCGACCTGCAGCGCGAAGAAAAAGTAGAGTGCGACGGCGAGACAGGTGACGATGGCCGTGTAGTGGTACATGGCAGGCATTCCCTCATTTCCGATGGCCCGTATCGTGTGACGGGACGGCAGGGACCGATGTGACGCGGTCGACGTGACATGAACCGATTTTTTGCTTCGCTGCCAGGAGACTAATAACCCGTCATCTCAAGGTAGCCGATTCCGGCGTGGCTGCCCGCGAAACGGATCGGGCCTTCCCAATAGGGAAAGCTGGTTCCCATCCAGCTCTTCGGATTTAACGGCGTGGTCTCGATGGCGAGGCCGCGCGCGGGCAGGGTGACGCGCCAAGAGGTCGGCAGCTTGCGGCCGTCGATCTCGGTGGTCGCCAACGGCGTGATGCTGTTGCCGCCGGCTGCGATCTCGGCCGAGCGGCCGTCGGGCGTGATCCAGTTGCCGAACAGATTCTCGCGGCCGTCCTTTTGGCGCAGCCGGTACAGCATCAGCTTCTCGTTGCCGGGCAGATGCAGCGAGAACCAGTCCCAGCCGGTCTGGTCTGCTGCAAGCGGCTGACTGCTCCATTCGCGGTCCATCCAGGCATGGCCGCTGACCTCGACCGGCTTGCCGTCGATCACGAGGCGGCCCGACGCCGTGAAGAACGGTTGGCTGTAGTAATAGGACGCCTGCCCGCGATCCGACTTGCGGCTGTAGCCGCGGTCGCCCTGCAGCACCAGCGGACGGCCCGCGTCGAGCCGCAGCGCGTAGCTGAAATCGGCGGCCGCTGCGTTGAGTTCGAGCGGTGCGACTCGCTGCGCATTGAAGCCGTCGAGCCCGCGCATCTCCCAGCCGTCGATCCAGGCGCGGAACGGCGCGGCCTCGACACCGGCCTGGCCGATCCCGCCGCGCGCCAGCGTTTCGCCGACCCGATGCGCCGTCGCGCTGGTCACCGCTGCATGGCCCATCCAGACCTGCTGGCTGGCCCAGCCCTCGCCCTGCGGACCCGGTCTCATCGCCTGGCGGAACAGCGTCCATTGCGCGCCATACATCACGCCGCCTGCATCGGACAGATTTGCGGTGACGTACCACCATTCGATCCGGAACGGCGGATGCGGGCCGTGATCGGCGGGGAAGTCGAACGTCCGGCCCGGCGTCACGGCTGCGAATCCTTCCGCGGTCTCGCCGAGCCCGGCAAAGCCCTGCGCGAACGCCTTGCCGCCAAGCCCTAGCGCCAGCGCACCGCCGGCGAAAGCGCGGCGGGACAGCCTAGCGCTCATTGGCGAAAATCCTGATCAGGCTGGCGGGCTGCATGCGTGCCAATCTAGCGACCGGGAGCGCCGCCGCACAGAGCGCAGCCAGCATCGCCACCGCCAGCAGCTCGATCAATTGCAGCGGAAAGACGTGAAACGGCAGCCGCCAGCCGAACGCCTTGACGTTGACGATCGCAAGCAGGCACCACGCCACGAGCAGGCCGAGCGGCAGCGCGAATAGCGCGGTGATCAGCGCGATCGCCATGGTCTTGAGCAGCTCGAGCGCGGCGAGCCGCCGCCGCGTCAGGCCGATCGCCCACAGCGGCGCCAGCTGCGGCAGCCGCGAATTGGCCAGCGTGAGCAGGCTGGTGAGCAGCGCGATGCCGGCGACGCCGAGCGTGAAGGTGTTGAGCGCCGCGGTCACCGAGAAGGTGCGGTTGAAGATCCGTTTCGATTCCGCCTTCATTGTCGCCTGATCGGCGATGCTCCGGTCGTCGAGGCCGAACTTTTGCTGGAGCGCTGCGACCAGCGGCGCGATCTGGTCCGGCGCGACACGCAAGCCCATCCGGTTCAGCGGCGTTTGCGGGAAGCGCCGCGTCAGCGCCGCGTAGTTGACCGCGACCTGGCCCTTGGGGTTGCCGTAGTCGGCATAGATGCCGACGATCTCGAGCGGCCAGTTGCCGCCGGGCGCCGGCACCTCGATATGATCGCCGACCGCAAGTTTCATCCGCCGCGACAGCTGCTCGCTGACGAAACAGGTGTCGCCGGGACGCAGCCGCACCCATGCATTCGCCGCGCTCTCGAGCAGCGGCCAGTTGTCGCGATAGGTTGCATGGTCGGGCAGGCCGAGCACCTCGATCGGCGCGCCGCCGAGCTGGCTGTCGGCGCGGCCGCCGGGCAGGATCGCAGCAACCTCCGGGCGGTCGCGCAGCCATGCCTTGATCTCGCTTGCCTGCGCGTCGCTGGCGGCGCTGAGATAGACGTCGGCGGCGAGCCGCCCGTCGAGCCAGACCAGGAAGGTGCGGCTGAAGCTTTGCACCATGGTGCCGACGCCGATATTGACGGCGAGCGCGAGCAGCAGCGCCATCAGCGCCAGCGACAGGCCGGACAGTTGCTGCCGGCTGTCGGCCCAGAACCAGATGCTGAGCGGCTTGCGCGCGCTGCGCTGGCCGAGGCCGAGCGCGATCTGCAGCACCATCGGCAGGATCAGCGCCGCGCCGAGCATCAACGCGGCGAGCACGGCAAAGCCCGCGATCAGGGAATCGCCAAATCGAGCGAGCCCGGCGGCGACCGCGAACACGGCCAGCGCCGCCGCGGTCTGCAGGATCAGCCAGCGCCGCTGCGCCTGCTGCCAGGCCTGCGGCTGCGCGGTCGCCAGCACCGGCATCCGGATCGCCTTTGCGAGACTCGCGGCGGCCGCGGCGAGCGCGCCGAGGATGCTGATGGCGATGCCGGCGAGCCACCAGACCGGCTTGAGTGAAAGCTGCCCGGGAATCTGCGCGCCATAGAGTCCGCGCAGCGAGGCCGCGACATCGGGCAGCAACGCCGCCGCGATGAAATAGCCGCAGACCAGCCCGATCAGGCCGGCGAGCAGCGCCAGCGACACCAGCTCGATCACCAGCACGGTGTTGAGCATTCGTGCCGAGACGCCGCAGGCACGCAGCGTGCGCAGCATCGGCAGGCGCTGTTCGAAGGCGAGGCCGATCGCGGAGTTGACGATGAACAGGCCGACGAAGAACGACAGCAGGCCGAAGGCGGTGAGGTTGAGATGAAAGCTGTCGGTGAGGCGTTCGAGATCGGTCTCCGCGTCCGGTTCGATCATGCGGAGCTTTTCGCCGGCTACGCTTTCAAGTGATGCATGCGGCGTCTTCGACTTGCCGATCAATAGCCGCGAGACCTGGTCGGGCAGCTTCAGAATCTGCTGCGCAATGCCGATGTCGACGACCAGCACGCCGGGCGTCAGCTCGCGCTGCACGCGCAGCGGCGGCAGCGTGATGCCGTTCGCCTGCGGCCTTGCGCCCTCCTCGAGGTCGAGATCACGCAGCGTCTCCGGCCCCACCAGCATCTCACCGGGCGGCGTGACGAAGGATTGCAGGCTGCCGCGTCCGACCCCTGGCGCATTGCCGACCTCGGCCGGCAGCGTCACCGGCTCGACGCCGAGCAGGCGGAAGCTGCGTCCTTCGATCTGGACGCGCCCCTCCAGCATCGGCGACACCGGCCAGCCGGCGCGGCGCAAATCGACGAACAGTTTTTGCGGGAAGGTCGCGCTGTCCTTGCCGACCAGCATCGCGGTACGCGAGCCGCCGAAGGTCGCGGCAGCGCGGTCATAGGCAGTGCGGGCCTGCTGGTTCAGCGCCTGCACGCCGCTCCACAGCGCGGTCGCCGAGATCAATCCGATCAGCAGCGTCGCGAGCTGCATCGGATGCCGCCGCCAGTGGCTGAGCAGCACCGCCAAGATCCAGAGCACGCGCCTCACGCTATGACTCCGGCATGCAGGTTGACTTGCCGGTCCAGCGTCGCGGCCAATCGCGCGCTGTGCGTGACCATCAGGAAGCCGCAGCCGGTGCGCGCCACGAGGTCGCGCGCCAGACGCAGCACCTCGTCGGCGGTATCCTCGTCGAGATTGCCGGTCGGCTCGTCCGCCAGCAGCAGCAGCGGTTTCGCTGCCAGCGCCCGCCCGATCGCGACGCGCTGCTGCTGGCCGCCGGACAATTGCTCGGGATAACGCTTCAGCAGGGACTTCAGTCCGAGCCGCTCCACCAGCTCGTCGTGCCAGGCCGCATCGTGGCGGCCGGCGATGCGCGACTGGAACACGAGATTGTCGGCGACCGAAAGACTTGGGATCAGATTGAACTGCTGGAACACGAGGCCGAGCCGGTCGCGGCGCAACTCGGCGCGGCCGGCATCGCTGAGTTTGGAGACGATCGTGTCGGCGAGCCTGATCTCGCCGCTATCGGCGGCGTCCAGCCCCGCGATCAGATGCAGCAGCGTGCTCTTGCCGCTGCCGGACTCACCGGTCAGCGCGACGCTCTCGCCCGCGCCGACGGCAAGATCGACGCCGCGCAGCACGGCGACGGTCTCGCTCGCCGAGCGGTAGCTCTTGGTCAGTCCGGTGACGCTGAGTACGGTGGTCGGGTCGGGCGAAGCGATGGCCGTGCCTCACTGCGGCTTCTGGTATTTCAGGACGAACTCGTCGATCGGCACCGGTGCCTTGAAGACGGGAATGTCCCGCGGGTCTTCCGGATGGTGCAGGAAATCAGCTTCGGCCACAAGCTTGAAGCCGGCGACCTCGATATCCCGCTTCAGGGTGCGTTCCTCGATCCGGTGCAGCGTCTCGGCGACGCTTGTGCCTCCCTGTCCCGTGTCGCCCACCCGACACAGGTTCGTGGAAATCCGCAGTTGCGTTGCACGGCAGGGCATGGCTAGCATCGTCGCAGGCCGATCTCACGAAGCCATAAAGACATCACGGGGAGCACGACCATGACGACGCAGCCGACGCCCAAGGACACGCCGAGGGGCGCCTGGACCATCACCTTCCTGCTGTTCCTGTTCATGGTGGTGAACTTTGCGGACAAGATCGTGGTCGGGCTTGCCGGTGTGCCGATCAAGAAGGACATGAGCCTCACCCAGGAGCAGTTCGGCGATCTTGGCTCATCCTTCTTCCTGCTGTTCTCGATCTCGGCGATCGTCGTCGGTTTCATCGTCAACCGCGTCGCGACGCGCTGGGTATTGCTGATCCTGGCGGTAATCTGGTCGCTGGCGCAGTTTCCGATGGTCGGCAGCGTCAGCTTCGCGACGCTGGTGGTGTGCCGCATCATCCTCGGCGCCGGCGAGGGGCCGGCCTTCTCGGTGGCGGCGCACGCCATCTACAAATGGTTTCCCGACGAGAAGCGCACGCTGCCAACCGCGATCCTGTCGCAGGGCTCGGCGTTCGGCGTGATCCTCGCGGTGCCGGCGCTGAACTGGATCATCGTCAATCACAGCTGGCATCACGCCTTCGGGGCGCTCGGAATCGTCGGCCTGCTCTGGGCCGTCGCCTGGTTCGCGCTCGGCAAGGAGGGGCCGCTGGTCTCGACCGTGTCGGTCGCTGCCGACGAGCCGCGAATTCCGTACCTGAAGCTGTTGACGTCGCGCACCTTCATCGGCTGCGTGGTCGCGACCTTCGGCGCCTATTGGGCGCTGTCGCTCGGCCTCACCTGGTTCACCTCCTTCATCATCGAAGGGCTCGGCTTCTCGCAGCAGCAGGCCGGCTTCGTCTCGATCCTGCCCTGGATCTTCGGCGCGACCATCGTGCTGCTCACGGGCTGGATCTCGCAAGTGATGCTGGCGCGCGGCTTCACCACGCGCGGCGCGCGCGGCGTGCTCGGCGCGGCGCCGCTGATCGTCGGCGGCTGCATCCTGGCGCTGCTGCCGCACGTGCCGCCGGGCGGGCTGATGATCGCGCTGCTGGTGATCGGATCCGGCCTATGCGGCTCGATCTATGTGGTCTGTCCGCCGATGCTCGGCGAGTTCACGCCGGTGTCGCAGCGCGGCGCCGTGATTGCGATCTACGGCGCGCTGTACACGATCTCGGGCATCCTTGCGCCGATGGTGATGGGCAACGTGATCCAGAAGGCCGCAACGCCGATGGACGGCTACCTGTCCGGGTTCACCATCAACGCCGCGATCATGGCCGGCGCCGGCATCCTCGGGCTATTGCTGCTGTGGCCGAACACCGAGCGGGCGCGGCTGACGGGCACGGCGCGGCAGCCGGGCACGATCAAGGGCGCAGTCTCGCCGACGTAAGTTGCGTTCGAGCTTCCCTTTAACCGCGTGCTCCGCTTCGCCTCTCCCATTGTGGGAGAGGCGGGAGTTTGTTGCGTCGGCTGTGTGCCGTTGGCGAGATATCGTAGCCCGGATGAGCGAAGCGATATCCGGGGCCGCTTTCTCCGCGGATGGTTCTGCCCCGGATGTCGCTTCGCTCATCCGGGCTACACAGATTAAGGTGACAGCTAACTTGCGGCCGCGCCGAACGTCGACTGCAAGCCCTGGGCGCCGCGCACCAGCTTGCCCGGCCGTGCGCCGGTGGCCCTGCCGCCGCGCTGCGTCACGACGCCGGAGACGATTGTCGCATCGTAGCCGTCGACCTGCTGCAGCAGGCGGCGGCCGCCGACCGGGAGGTCGTAATGCACCTTCGGCGGATGCAGGTGCAGCCGGTCGTAGTCGATCACGTTGACATCGGCCTTGAAGCCCGGCGCGATCACGCCGCGGTCGGAGAGGCCGACCGAGAGTGCGGTCTTGCGCGACTGTGCCGCGATCACGAACGGAATCGACAGCTTCTCGCCGCGGGTGCGGTCGCGCGTCCAGTGCGTCAACAGATAGGTCGGGAAGCTCGCATCGCAGATGATGCCGCAATGCGCGCCGCCGTCGGAGAGGCCCGGCACGGCGCTCGGCTCGCGCAGCATCTCATGCACGGCATCGAGATTGCCGTCGGCATAATTCAGGAACGGCACGTAGAGCATGCCGCGGCCTTCGTCGGTCAGCATCGCGTCATAGGCGAGCTCCTCCGGCTGCCGGCCCTGGCGCCGCGCCTGCGGGCCGAGCGCGTTTTCCGGCGGCTGCTCATAATCGGGCGGATTCCCGAGCAGATACATCTTGTCGTAGTTCGGCCGGAAGAACAGCGGATCGTCGGTCGCGGTGGCGGTTTCGCTCAGGATCGCCGCGCGCACCTCGGGCCGGCGCAACTGCGCGAGCCGCTCGGCCAACGGCAGCTTGGCGATCGCACGATAGCTCGGATGAGTCTGGAACGGGTTGCGCGACAATTCCAGCCCGAGCAGCAGCCCGACCGGTCGCGCGGCGATCTGGGTCGTGATCGACAGGCCGCGCGCGGCGGCCTCATTGATGGTGTCCATGGTCTGGCGCCAGCGCCGCGGCGCCTTGTCGGCCTGCGCCACCGAGAACGAGATCGGGCATTTGGTGTTCTCGGCGACCCGCAGCATCATCGGCAGGTCTTCATGCACGGTGCTCTGGTCGAGCACGAATTGCAGCACGCTGCGGCCGACGCCGTGCATCGCGCCGGCAATCGCGGTCAATTCGTCTTCGCCCGCTTTCAGCGTCGGCGTGTAGTCGCCGGTGGAGGTGCGGTGATTGAGCGTGCGCGAGGTCGAGAAGCCGAGCGCGCCTGATCGGACCGCATCGCCGGCGAGCGCCGCCATCGCCTTGTTGTCCTCGGCCGTCGCGGGATCGCGGCGCGCGCCGCGCTCGCCCATCACATAAACGCGCAGCGCGGCATGCGGCAGCTGGGCGCCGATATCCATGTCGAAGCTGCGCTTCGACAGCCAGTTCATGTAGTCGGGAAAACTCTCCCATTCCCAGGGAATGCCGGCGCTCAGCACCGGCTCCGGGATGTCCTCGACGCCTTCCATCAGTTGGATCAGCCGGGTGTGATCGCTCGGCCGGCACGGCGCGAAGCCGACGCCGCAATTGCCCATGATCGCCGTGGTGACGCCGTTCTGCGACGACGGCGTGATGTCCTGGCTCCAGGTCACCTGGCCGTCGTAATGGGTGTGGACGTCGACGAAGCCGGGCGCCACCAGCTTGCCCCTGGCGTCGATCTCCTCGCTGCCTTTTGCCGCGACCTTGCCGACTTCGGTGATCTTGCCGCCGGTGATCGCGACGTCGGCTTCATAGAGGTCTCCGCCCTTGCCGTCGGCGACGGTGCCGCCGCGGATCACGAGGTCTGGGGTCGAGGTCATGGCATTCCATCCCGTGGCTGTTTTATTGCCACATCATGGGTGACCCCCCGATGCTGTCAACCGCCACGGGTGAAGCTCTGGAATGCGCCTGATTCCTGTTTCGCGTGGAGAAACGAGTTTCTCGTCCGATGAGTTACGCTGCGGCTGGAACACTGGCCGGCTTGCGTTCCGTGACCAGCGCCAGCAGCACCGTCAGCACCATGAACACCGCGGAGGCGCCGAACACCCAATACGGCATATGCTGGTCCATGATCCAGCCGAACAGCAGCGGGCTCACGATACCGCTGAAATTGAAGCCGGTGGAGACGATGCCGAAGGCGCGGCCCGCCGCACCCGGAGGTGCGGCGTTGCGCACCATCATGTCGCGTGACGGCGCGATCACGCCGCCAAGGAACCCGGCGAGCCCCATCGCGAGCGTCAGCGCCGCCGGCGGCAGGTTGACCAGCGCGATCAGCAGCACGAGGGCGGTATTGATGGCGAAGCACGCCGCAGCCACCTGACTGTGGCGATGGGTCCAGTCGGCGAGATAGCCGCCGGCGAGCACGCCCGCGGCGCTGGCGCCGAGGAACGCGGTCAGCGCGATGTTGGCGGTCGAGAACGACGCGCCGTAGCCGCTCATCAGCGCGACCACGCCGAAATTGTTGATGCCCGAGCTCGACAGGCCGAGCAGGGTGAAGAACAGCGTCAGCGCCATCAGCGCCGGCGTGATCACGCTGGCCTTCGGCGTGTCGTCGCCCTTGGCCTTGCTGTTGTTGGCGCCGGCATCGGGAATGCCGAGCACGATCAGGAACAGCGCCACCAGCGGGCCGACCGCGCCGGCCACGATCAGCGCGCCGAGACCGCCGATCGAAGCCACCAGCGCCGCCATGATGGCGGGCGCCACCGCGCCGCCGAGGAAGCCGGCGAAGGTGTGGATCGAGAAGGCGCGGCCCATCCGCGCCTCGTCCATATGCGCCGAGAGGATGGCGTAATCGGCCGGATGGTAGACGCTGTTGGCGAGCCCGAGCAGCACGGCGCAGACGATCAGCGACGTGTAGCTCAAATGCAGGCCGAGCCCGATCAGCGCGCAGCCACCGACGGTCAGCCCGATCAGGAGGATCTTGCGCGCGCCGATGTGGTCGGCGAGGTAGCCGATCGGCGCCTGGGTCAGCGCCGAGACCACCGCGAACACGGTCAGCGCGAAGCCGAGCTCGACATAGCCGACGCCGAGCTGCGTCTTGAGGAACGGGAACAGCATCGGCAGCACGAAGATGTGGAAATGGCTGACCCAATGCGCGACCGAGATCCCGAACAGCGTGCGCGGCGCGCTGTCGGCTTTCGCTTGTTGCGGTGCAGCCAGAACGTCGACCATGTCTCGAGCAAACCCCGTTTTCTGCCGGGCGCTGAAAATAGAGGCTGACCGATAATTGTCCATGAACGCAGTTGCATGGCTGCCCCCGGGCGGGGGTGCCGGATTGACACATGCGGCATCAAAGAGGGCGACAAAGCGACGCCGCGCGGCGATGATCGGCCATGACTGCCGCCACAAAGCCGCTCCGGGTGCTGATGCCAGAGGGGTCCAGCACCTCCGGCCGCGAGGCGGTCACGATCCTGGGAATGGCCGGCCACCACGTCGAGGTCTGCGATCCCTCGCGCTGGTGCCTCGCCCGCTATTCGCGCTTTGTCCGCAAATTCCACCATTGCCCGCCGCTGCGCACCGATCCGGCCGGCTTCCTGCGCTTCGTCGAGCATTTGTTGGCATCGCAGCATTTCGACGTGTTGCTGCCGACCCATGAACAGGGCTTTCTGTTCGCCCGCGCCGGGGGGCTTCTGCCGCCGCGCGCCGGCCTGGCGCTGCCGGGTTTTTCCGCCTATCGCGCGGCGCACAGCAAGGCCGGCTTCAGCCGCCTGCTCGATCAGCTCGGCCTGCCGCAGCCGCCGACCCGGATCGTGACCTCGGCCGACGATCTCCGCAGCGCAATGCGATTTCCATCGGTGGTCAAGACCTCGATCGGCACTGCCAGCCGCGGCATCTGGTTCGTGCGCGATGCGAGCGATCTCAACCTCGCGCTCTACGAGCTCGATTCGGCCGGCGATTTTTCCGGCGAGGTGCTGGTGCAGGACCTCGTCACCGGCACGGTGGAGAAGGCGCAGTCGGTGTTCTGCCGCGGCAGGCTGGTCGGCTTCCATGCCTACCGCCAGGTCGCGGCCGGTGTCGGTGGCGGCGAGGCGATCAAGGAAAGCGTCAGCCGGCCGGCGATCCGCTCAGCGATCGAGACCATCGGCGCGCATCTGCACTGGCATGGCGCGCTGTCGGTCGATGTCATGATGCCGCTCGACAGCACGACGCCGCTCTTGATCGATTGCAATCCGCGGCTGGTCGAGCCGATGAACGCGTATGCCGCTGGCACCGATCTCGTTGACCTGCTGCTGCGCGTCTCGCTGGGCGAGACACCGGAGCCGCTCGCCGAGAGCCGCGCCGGCGTGCGGACGCATCTCGCGATGCAGGCCCTGCTCGGCAGCGCGTCACGCGACGGCACAAGGCGTGACCTGATCAGGGAGTGCGGCCGCATCGCCACGGGTGACGGGCCTTATCGCGACAGCGCGGAAGAGCTGACGCCGGTGCGGCTCGATTGGCCCAGCGCCGTGCCGCTAGCGATGACCACCGCGCTGTTGCTGACATCGCCGCAGATCGCCTCATCGCTGGCACGCGGCGGCTTTGGTGCGCATCTGCTTGACCGCGGCAGTATCAAGACGATCGAGAACGAAGATTTTCGCTAGCATTCCTCCGCGCGGATTCACTGCATGATCTTGTCCGCGCGCTTCAAGAGTTCGGGTGGAATTCTGACGCCCACGGCCTGGGCTGCCTGCAGATTGAAAATGAGCTCTTGCTTGGTGATGACACGGACGGGCAGGTCGCCCGGCTTCGCTCCCTTGAAAATCTCGTCGGCAAACGTCGCAAACTCGCGCCATGTATCGGCGACGTTGGTGCCATAGGTGACGACGCCGCCCGCGTCCGCCTGGCCGCCGGGAAACATTGCCGGCAAGCGGCTCTTTACGGCCAGTTCACCGACCCGCTTTCGATTGCTCAAAGGCACCGGTACTTCCAGCACCAGCATCGCCTCCGCGCGATCACTTGCCATCCCCGCAATTGCGCTCTCCAGATCGTCCGCACTCTTGACCTTCACAATTTGCGGCTCCAGCCCCAGGGCTTTGGCCGCGGCCTCGTTGGCGCGATCGATCGGGGCGAGCCCGCGTTCATCAGCGCCGGGGAGCGTTTGATCGCTGAGGATCGCAACGCGCTTGATGCCGGGGAATGCCTCCTTCAGCAGTTCGAATTGCTTGCTGGCTTGCTGCGGGTCGAGGCTCGTGAGGCCCGTGATGTTGCCTCCCGGTCTTTCCATCGAGGCGACGAGCTTCAGTGCGACCGGATCGGTAACGATCGCAAAGATCACGGGGATCGTGGACGTGGTCTTCTGGGCCGCTACAGCCGCCGGGCCGCCGAGTGCAAGGATGACATCCACATTTGCAGCGACCAGCTCCGAGGCGAGGCTCGGAAGTCGCTCAAGCTTCAACTCGGCAAATCGTGGCTCGATGACGACGTCGCGTCCTTCCAGATAGCCGCGCTCGGCAAAGTCGCTCAGAAGGTTCTTCTTGATCGAATCGAAAATCGGAGAAGGGCCGCCATTGATGAGAATTCCAACCTTCCTGGGTGCTGGTTGCGCGTTGGACAGGTCGCACATCGATGCGATCATGCAGAGGACCGCCAGCACCGCCTTCGCAAATCTCATGGCACCGCCCCTCGCAAGGACCCAGCGTCCGTGCGGAGCCTAGCAGTCAGGGGCCGGCCGACCAATCAGAAGGGTGATCCGGTCGATGACCCTCGCTGCGACCTAATGCCTGCTTGGCGACGATGAGCCGGGCTCGGTAGCTCGCAAGCTACGCCGCCGCCCGTCTCCCGGCGCGCAACTACTCGATCGCGCCAGCATCGCGGCGATCGAGCGCGACGATTTCTTTCGAGGTCTCTCACCGCGTCGTCCCGGCCTTCGCCGGAACGACAGCGTGGTTGGCAACGGTAGCCGCTACAACGGCTCATCGTCGTTGCCGTAGCGGTCGAGCTTCGGCGTGGCAATGTCGCCGTCTTCGTAATACTCGTCGTCCGGCGGCGGCGAGGGTGGTGGCGGCGTCTTCGACTGGTCTTCGGTCTCGGCGCCGTCCTTCTTCCGTCCGGCCTTGCCCATGCGTTTCCCCTGCCTGGGTGAAGTCTTCGCCGGAATGCTACTCCAGTTCGCGGCTGCGTGTAATGTGAGGAGGCGACGCGGCTGGATCACATCCAGCCGCGTCGCGCGGCTCAAAACGTCGCACCGGCCCGCACCATGAAGGTGCGCCCCGGCAGCGGATAGGCCGAGAAGCGGCCGGCAGTGAACGAGCTCGCGATGGCGTAGTCGTAGTACAGGGCGTTGAACAGATTGTTGGCGCTGACCGACCAGAAGAAGCGGTCGTACTGCCCGCTGAGCTTGACGTCGGCCGTCGCGTTGCCGGGAATCCGGCTCTGGGTGTTGGCCTGGTCGTTGTCCATGATACGCGAGCTCCAGGCGCGCAGCGTGGCGTCGAGCACCAGATAGTTCTGCAGGATGTTCCAGGTGACGCCGAGACTGCCTGTCGTGCGCGACACCAGCGGCACATCGTTGCCGGCGAAGGCGCCCTCGCGGAACACGGCGCGGGTATAGGCCATGCCACCGCGCAGCGTCACGGTGTCGCTGACCCGGAGCGATGCGGTGGTCTCCGAGCCGTAGCGCCGCGTCGGATCGAGATTGACGTTGTAGAACAGCGAGGGGAGGAAGTGGATCTCGTTCTGCAAGTCCATCAGATAGGCGCTGGTCTGCAGCTGGAACGGATTGGTCTTGACGCGGAAGCCGGCCTCGACGTCTTCCGAGGTCTGGGTCTTGAGCTTGAAGTTCTGCGACAGCGCCATGCCGGTCAGCGGATCGAACGATGGGCCCGAGGCGACGCGCTCGTCGACATCGGGCGTGCGGAACGCGCGGGCGGCGCGGCCGAACACCGAGAAGGTGTCAGTGATGCGGTGCTCGAGACCGAGATGCAGCGCGTATTGCGTCTCGTCGCTGTCGAGCGGCGCCGCCTGCGCATCGAAGGCGAACGGCGCATTGGGGTCGTAGCGGTCGCGCGCCGAGACGCGGGTGTTCTGCACCCGCGCGCCGTAGGAAAAATCCGTCGTCGGCAGCACGCCGATGCTGTGCTGCCAGTAGCCGGCCGCGGTCTGCTGGTCGATGTTGTAGATATGGGTGGGGTCGACGCCCTGGAACGCGCCACGGGCCTGGCGGAACGTTGAATCGTAATAGTCGATGCCGGTCAGGATCGTCGACGGCATGCCCAGCATGATGGTCTTGACGCTGAGGCGCGGGGTGATCGACCAGGTGTCCAGCGCGGCGTCGTTGTAGGTCGAGGCGAAGCTGATGGTCGGCGCGGTGCCGAAGAAGGCGCTCTGCGTGTCGCGCTGCCGCCAGCCGCCGTCGACGATCAGGTCGACGCCGTTCATCAAGGTCTTGGTGAAGCCGGTGGTGACGCTGGCGGTCTGCTGATTGCCGAAGTCGAACGGCGTCGCGGCGCCCCTGCGGTCGGCGGCCAGCTCATTGAGGCCGATCGAGGGATCGACCAGCCGGCCGCCGGGGAAACCGAGTTTCTGGTCGCTGCCGGTAACGGTCAGGAACGCGGTGAAGTCAGGCGTGGTGTAGCTGATATTGCCGACGGCGTTGCGCTGGTCGAGCCAATTGTTGACGCGGTAGCCGTCGGACTTGATGCCGTTGCCGTAGAACGAGGTCGACCACGGCCCGGAATTCAGCGCGGCGGAGACCGCGGCCATCCGCGTGTTGAACGAGCCGACGCCGCCTTCGGCGCGGATCGTGGCCGGCGGACCGCCGACACCGGTCTTGGTGATGATGTTGACGACGCCGCCAACTGCGTTGTCGCCATACAGCACGGCGCCGCTGTTGCCGCGGGTGATCTCGATCCGTGCGATCGAATCGAGCGGAATTGTGGTCAGATCGAAGCCGGCCTTGTCGACATCGTTGAGACGGCGGCCGTTGAGCAGGAACAGGGTGTTGTCGGAGGCAAATGCGCCGAAGCCGCGCAAATCGACCGAGGTCTTGGCGCCGTTCGGCCCGCCATAAAGCGATTGCAACTGCACGCCCGGCACTTGCGCCAGGATCTCCGGCAGCGACTGCGTCGGCGAATGGGCAATGTCGTCGGCCGTGATCACGGTCGAAGAGGCGCCGACAATGCCGGCGAATTGCCGGCCGCCGCCACCGGTGCCCGAGCCTGCGCCTGACGACGGCGCGTTGGCACCGGTGCCGCTGCCTGCATTGTCGCTCTGCGTCATGCCCGGCGCCGGACGGCGCGATGTGGCGACCTCATTGGTGGCGGGCCTGGCGCGCGTGACGTTCTGGTCGCCCGGCTTGATGACCTCGATCGACGGGAGTTCGCCCGCGGCCGCCACCTGCTGCGCGCACGCGCCGGTGGTGAAGAGCGCCGGCGCGAGCATCGTGGTCGCCAGCAGAAGCGCGCGGCGCGGGCGGGTTGCAGGAACGGAAGGCATCGGCGGGACCTCGGAATGACGGCAGTGGCACGTCACCGCGAACCCAAGTCTCACCTTTGTGCTTTCAGCATCAGGTGAAGCTAATGTCTGTACTCCCCGACCGACATCGTCGCGTGTGACCACGGTTGACGGCAGGTCTCCTGGCTCGCGGGTCGTTACCCTTCGCCGCCTTCCCAGGACCGAGATTCCCAGTGGCCTGTGACGAAAGATTCACCGCCTACAGTTGCGGGGGCAGCCGCGGCCTTGGGGAAAGTTTCCCCCGTACCGCATTCCCTTTTGATCCCAATTGAGGAACCGTCCTGGCCATCTAGGGTCCGGCCGGGGGCCGGAGTCAATCCCGGCGGTGGTGGACCCCCGTCCGGAGGCTGCGGTTTTTGCCGTGTGTCGCTTGTCTGCCACGGCGATCGCTGTCAGAGCATTGCGACGATGAGCGTGCAGGATTTTGCTTTGGCCTCCGAGGCCGCGGCGCGGCGCCGGTGGGGCGCCACCGCGGCGCTGGCCGCGCTCGTGGTCCTGCTGGCACTGATCTCGCTCGGCATCGGGCCGGTGCGGCTGTCGCCGCTGACCGTCACCGAGGCGCTGTTCGGCGGGGCTACCGATGTCGCGCAGGTGATCGTGCGCGAGATCCGCCTGCCGCGCACCATCCTGGCGTTTGCGATCGGCGGCATACTCGGTCTCTCCGGCGCGGCCTTGCAGGGGCTACTGCGCAACCCGCTGGCCTCGCCGTCGCTGTTCGGCGCGCCGCAATCGGCGGCGTTCGGCGCGGTGCTGGTGATCTCGCTGGGGCTCGCCGATGTGCGCTCCTATGCGCTGCCGGTGGTGGCGATCATCGCCGCATTCGGCTCGGTGTTCGCACTGCTGGCGATCGCCGGCCGCAATGCCGGGCTGCTGATCCTGATCCTCGCGGGGCTCGCGATCTCAAGCTTCGCGGGCGCGGCGACGGCGCTGGTGATGAATCTCTCCAGCAATCCGTTCGTGGTGCTGGAGATCGCGTTCTGGCTGCTCGGCTCGCTGGAGGACCGCAGCTTCCAGCATGTCGCGCTGGCGCTACCCTTCATCGTCGCAGGCGCCATGATCCTGCTCAGCCAGGCCAGCGCCTTCCGGGCGCTGACGCTGGGCGAGGAGGCGGCGCAGAGCCTTGGCGTCGACGTCGGCCGGCTGCGGCTCCTCGTGATCACCGGCGTCGCGCTCGGCGTCGGCGGCGCGGTCGCGGTGACAGGCACGATCGGCTTCATCGGGCTGGTCGCGCCGCACCTGATGCGTCCGGTGATCGGCCATGATCCGGCGCGGCTGTTGGTGCCGAGCGCGCTCGCCGGCTCGGCGCTGCTGCTCGCGGCCGATATCGCGGTGCGCATCATCCCCTCGACCTCGGATATCAAGGTCGGCGTGCTGACCTCGATCATCGGCGTGCCGTTCTTCCTCTATCTGATCATGCGCGAGCGCCGCGCGCTCGGCGGAGGCGTGGCATGACGTTGCTCTCCGCCACGGGCCTCAATGCATCGCTCGGCACTCGGAAGGTGCTGCACGATATCTCGCTGTCGTTGTCTGCAGGGCATCTGGTCGCGCTGGTCGGCCCGAACGGCGCCGGCAAGACCACGTTGCTCCGTGCGCTGGCCGGGTTGATCCCGTCCAGCGGCGAGATCAGGATCGCCGGCGACATGCTGGCGGCCTTGCCGCTGCGTGAGCGCGCAAAACGTTTTGCCTACCTGCCGCAGGGCCACATGGTGCACTGGCCGCTGCCGGCGCGCGACATCGTCGCGCTCGGCCGCTATCCGCACGGCGCGACCGATCCGGCAAGGCTGTCACAGAGGGACCTCGACGCGGTGATCAGGGCGATGCAGGCGGTCGACGTCACCGAGTTCGCCGACCGCCGCGTCACCGAGCTCTCCGGCGGCGAGCGCAGCCGCGTCGCGCTGGCGCGCGTGCTCGCGGTCGAGGCGCCGGTGATCCTGGCCGATGAGCCGACCGCCTCGCTCGATCCGCGCCACCGGATCGACGTGATGCAAAAACTGCGCAACGTCGCCGATGCCGGTGTGCTGGTGATCGTCGTGACACACGATCTCGGCCTCGCCGCGCGCTTCGCCGATCACGTGCTGCTGCTGTCGGAGGGCCGGCTCGTGGCGCAGGGCGCCCCTCGCGAGGCGCTGTCGGAGGCGGTGATGGCCGAGGTGTTCCGGATCAGCGCCTATCGCGCCGAGTACCGAAGCGAGGCCGTCATCGTGCCGTGGGCAGACGTGTGATGCGGTGGCGCTGCCGCAAACTCGCTTCACCTTTCCCGCTTGCAGGGGAGGTCGCCGCGCGCGAAGAGCGCGGCGGGTGGGGGCTCTCTCCATTCGAAGAGTGCTCGTTGCGGCAAAACCCCCGCCCCAGCCGTCTCCCGCAAGCGGGAGAGGGGGCGCGGCGGGTTCGTGGCCGCCGTCTCGCTTCCTGTTGTCTTGTCCTGGCGCTCTCGGTTCTCGCTTGCCTTATCTCGCCTAGCGCGTCGTCCGCCGACGGTCCGCGCATCGTCTCGATGAATGTGTGCAGCGATCAGCTGGTGCTGTCGCTGGCCGATCCCGACCAGATCCTCGGCCTCAGCCGGTTCTCGCGCGATGCCTGGCAATCGTGGGCCGCCGACAAGGCGCGCAACTATCCGCGACTGTCGGGCGAGGCCGAGGACGTGCTGGTGCTGAAGCCGGATATCGTCGTCGTCAGCCTGTTCGACAAGCGCGCGACGCGCGAGCTGCTGAAGGCCAACGGGCTGCATCTCGTCGAGTTCACGGTGCCGCGCACGCTCGACGAGGTGAAGGCGCAGATCCGCGAGATGGGCGATGTGGTGCAGCATCCGGATCGCGCGGCAAGCGTGATCGCCCGGCTCGATGCCGCGATCGCCCGCGCGCGGGCCGCGGCGAGCGGCCGTCATTATCGCGCCTTGCCGCTGGAGCGCCGCGGCTTTGTCTCCGGCGAAGCCAGCCTAGTCAATTCGCTGCTCAGGGAAGTCGGTCTTACCAACGCCGCCGGCGAGCTCGGCATCGGCGCCGGCGGCTTCGCCTCGCTGGAAGCGATTGTAAAACTGCGACCCGATTTCATCCTGGTCGCCGAGGCCGGCGACCGCGCCGAGGACGACGGCCGCGCCTTCCTGCTGCACCCCGCGCTGCAGCGCTTCTACCCGCCGGACAAGCGCATCGTGCTGCCCGAGCGGCTCACGGTCTGCGGCGGCGTGATGCTGGCGGATGCGCTGGATAAGCTGACCGCGGAGCTGCAGCGCGTGACGCGGTAGTCTCGTCGCTTCGATGAAGTGCAACGAAATCCGGAATCCGCGGATGGACCTGCCCCGGATTGCGCTACGCTCCATCCGGGCTACGGATCCGATCGCGGTTTGAAGGGCGGTTTCAACTCTCCGCGGCTATCCCATCACCACCGGGCCGCCGGCTTTCTTCCAGGCGTCGATGCCGCCTTCGATATGAGCGGTGTTCGCCAGTCCCGCCTTCTTGGCGGCGGCCACCGCCATCGCGGAGCGCTCGCCGAAGGCGCAGAAGAACACGACGCGGCGGCCAGTCGCGGCGGCGACTTCGCGCAGCATGCCGCCGGGCTGTAGCGTAGCGCAGATGCCGGGATAAGGCGCGTGCAGTGCGCCGGCCAGCGTGCCGTGCTTGGCGCGCTCGCCGGTCTCGCGCAGATCGACCAGCAGGATGTCGGGGCGGCCGAGGCTCGCGATGGCGTCGCGCGCGGTGAGCGAGAGGCCTTCCTTGGCGAGCTCGTCCTGATGCAGGCCGACATGCATGTTGGCCGGCACCACCACGTCCATCAGCTTCGGGTTCGGCAGGTTGAGATTGTTCATCAGCTCGACATAGTCGTCGATCGATTTCACCTGCAGCCGCGGATTGTAGCGCTTCTCCTCGCCGATGGTGGAGACGGTGTCGCCCTTGTAGTCATGCGCGGGGAATACCATGGTCTCGTCCGGCAGCTTCAGCAGGCGATTGAAGATCGAATCGTATTGCGCCCGCGCGCTGCCGTTCTGGAAATCGGTGCGGCCGGTGCCGCGGATCAGCAGCGTGTCGCCGGTGAAGACGCGGTCGCCCATCAGGTAGCTGTAGGAATCGTCGGTGTGGCCGGGCGTGTATATCGCATCGAGGCAGAGACCCTCGATCGTCACCTTGTCGCCGTCGGAGACGCGCATCGAGACCACGTCGGCCTTGCTCTGCTCGCCCATGATGGTGATGCACTGGGTGCGGTCGCGCAGCTCGGCGAGGCCCGTGACGTGATCGGCGTGCAGATGGGTGTCGACGGCCTTGACCAAACGGAGGTCGAGTTCCTGCAGCAGCTTGCAGTAGCGGTCGGCCTTTTCGAGCACGGGATCGAGGATCAGCGCCTCGCCGCCGGCGCGGCTCGCGAGCAGATAGCTGTAGGTGCCGGACACGCTGTCGAAGAGCTGGCGAAAGATCATGGCGGCTTACCTATTCTATGGATTGAGTCTCCGGGAGGAGATTATTCCATAGATATGGTCGACTCAAAGCAAATCCATCCCCAGGAGATTCCGGTGCCCTGCGCCACGATATGAAATTTTGGCGAGCGGCCTCCCGCACGCCGTCGTCCTGGCGAAAGCCAGGACCCATAACCACCGAATTTGATCGAGAGGGGATAGTCGCTCCACCGTCGCGCAACAATTCGCGGCTGGGGGTAATGGGTCCTGGCTTTCGCCAGGACGACGCTGAATCTTTGGCACCGCTCGCGAGCCATACCTTCGGCATATGCGCGGATCGAGTAGCCTCGCTGCCGGATGCAGCTCCGGCAGCTCCACCAAATGCACGGCACCTGACGGTACGATGGTGGCGGCCAGAATAGTGCCGCATCACCCCAGCCTCGTGATCCCCGGATTGTCGTCGACGCCCTTCAGCGTCACGCCCGGCGCGTCGCGGTTCGGCGGCCGGCCGGCGCGCAGGTGCTTTGCCACGACATCCCAGACCGGCGCGCCGCTCTGCTGGTTGACCGAGGCCCAGCCCGCGACCTTGTAGCTCTTGCCGGCTTCGAGGTGCTTGCCGTTGCTGAGCTTCAGCTCGGAAATGCGCTTGCCGACGCTTTCTCCGGGCGTGCAGGTGTAGGCGAGGCCGCCGACCCGGACCATGTCTCCGCCCTGCTGATAATAGGGATCGGCGTTGAACAGGTTGTCGCAGACGTCTTCCAACACATCCCTGATCTGGCCGCCGGTCATGGTGGCGACGTAGGTCTGCGGATAGGTGATCGCAGTTTCCGAGAGCACGTCTTCCATGGTCACCGGCTGGCCGGCCAGCGTGGTGAGGCCCCAGCGGAAACCTGGCGACAGCGCGATCTCGGCATCGAGCTCGCTGAGCAGCGCGTCGCAGATCAGCTGGTCGACGGTGCCGGAGAAATTGCCGCGGCGGTAGAGCAGCCGGTCGGCGGCGGCGAGCTTGTCGTCCCAATCGTCGACATAGGGCTGGCGCATCTTGTCGATCAGCGTCTGCATCGCCGGCTCTGGCTTCAGCAGCTCGGCGAACACCGGCAGCAGCCGATAACGCACGTTGGCAACCCTGCCCTTGGCGAGGTCGAGATCGAGCACGCCGATGAACTTGCCGTTGGAGCCGGCATTGGTCACCAGCGTGACGCCGCCGGCATTGGTCACCGTGATCGGCAGCGGGATCGCATCATGGGTGTGGCCGCCGAGGATGATGTCGATGCCGGTGACGCGGCTGGCGAGCTTGAGATCGACATCCATGCCGTTGTGCGACAGCAGGATCACCGCGTCGACCTTGTCGTTGTTGCGGTGGCCGTCGACCAGCTTCTGCAGCTCCTCGTCGCGGATGCCGAAGGTCCAGTCCGGCGTGAAGCGTTTGGGATGCGCGATCGGCACGTAGGGAAAGGCCTGGCCGATGATCGCGACGCGGTGGCCGCCGATCTCCTTGACGATCGAGGGCTTGAATACCCGCCCCGAGGCCGGATCGAACGCCTTGGCGTCGTTGAATGCGGCTTCCTCGGTCAGGAACACGTTCTGCGCCAGGAATTCGCCCTTGAAGCGCGCGAGATTGTCGCGCAGCACCTCTTCGCCATAGGTGAACTCCCAATGCCCGGTCATCGCCTCGATGCCGAGCAGGTTGGCGGCCTCCACCATGTCGGCGCCCTTCATGGCATTGGCGAGACCGGTGCCCTGCCAGAGGTCGCCGCCGTCGAGCAGCAGCGTGCGCCGCTCGCCGACATCGGCGCGCAGCTTGTCAATCAGCGTCTTCAGATGCGCGAAGCCGCCGAGCCGGCCGAAGCGGGCGGCGGCCTTCTCGAACTCGACGCAGGTGAAGGCATAGGCGTCGGCACTGTCAGGGCGGATGCCGAAGCGGTCGAGGAACGCCTTGCCGACCAGATGCGGCGGCTGGCCGGCCATCGCGCCGACGCCGATATTGACGCTGGGCTCGCGGAACAACACCGGCCGCAGCTGCGCGTGGGTATCCGTGATGTGCAGGATGCGGGCGTTGCCGAAGCGCTCGAGGTCGTAGACGCTGGCGGTGTCGGCGCCACGGGCAAGCCGGGGCAGGCCGGCCGTCAGGGTCGCGGCGACCGATGCTTTCAGGAAATCCCGGCGGCGGATCCTCATCACTCTCCCGGCATTTGGTTCGAAGCCACGCGGGCGGTGGTAGGGCTCTCTCCCCCCTTGCGGGGGAGAGCTGGAGAGAGGGGTGAGCCACGAACACCGCCCGTGCGGCTCACCCCTCTCCCTAACCCTCCCCCGCAAGGGGGGAGGGAACCCGCTCGCCAATGCCTCCCTAACGTGTCAGCGAATTTCCAGATCCTTCCAGCGTTCCTTTTCGCTGGTGGCCTGGAAGATCGATGCCTTTGCCAGGGCCTCGGCCTCCTTGGCCTGCGCCACTGCGGTGTCGAAATCACCAGCGTCGCCGGCCTTTTTTGCGGCAGCGAGCGCCGCGGCGGTCGTGGTCCACTGATTGCGCAGGGCGCCGGCTTCCTTGTTGGCGGCTTCGGCCGCGGCATAGGCCGCCTTGTAGTCGGCTTCGGAGGCTGCGGCGAGGGCGGTCGCGCCGGCCAGCAGCAGAACGGATGCGGCGAAGATTGTGATGCCTCTCATCGCCGCGTTCATGGTCGTGCTCCCGGACCCGAGATCGGCAGCCCGTTGCTGACATAGGACAGGTAGTATTCGAGATTGCGGTACTCGTCGTCCTGCGGGTTGAGCGGCACGCCGCGGATCTGGCTGTTGCAGGTGGTGAAGCGGCGGCTGGTCGTGCCCATGCCCGACCATTCCGAGCGGTAGATCGGCATCGCGTTCAAGATGCCGAGCGCCGGCGCCAGCACCTCGGCGCGGATGCGCTCGCCCGGGCTCTGCACGTGGCAGGTGGCGCAGGAGAAATTGAGCTGGCCGCGGCGGGTGTAGAAATATTCCTTGCCGTTCTGGTAGGCCTCGAGCGCGCGCGGATCGTTCGGGATCTTGATGTCCATCAGCTTGCCGCGCGAGGTGTAGGCCATGTAGGCGGTCAGCGCCGCCATCTCGTCCTTCACATAGGAATAGGGCGTCTCGCCATTGGCCTCGCGGCAGCGGTTGAGCGCAAGCTCCAGCGTGATGACCTTGCCTTCCTTCTCGTCGAAGTAAGGATAGTCCTGGCGGATGCCGATGCCCTTGTTCGGGAAGCAGTCCGCATAGGTCTTGCCGTTCTTGAACGGCTTGGAAAACATCTCCTTGCCGGCCTCGAGCGAGAACTCGTAGGGCGGAAACTGCTCCTTCTCTTCCCACTGCTTGTGCAGGTCCTCATTCATCGAATAGGGACCGTTGACGAAATCCTCCAGCTTCAGCTTGGGGAATTTGCTGGTGAAGAATTTCTGGAACGCAGCCTTGTCGGCGGCGGGATCGACGGTGTCGGCCGCGTGAGCGGCCGGTGCGAGCGCCAGCACAGCGAAGGCTGCGATCGCGGCGCGGATTGCAAAATGCGTCATTGAATCTTCGCCGTGGTGCTGTCGGTCGCGCCTTTGTTGTCGACCCAGCTGATTTTCAGCTCGTCGCCCTTCTTGCCGCCCTTGAAGGCGAACTTCACATAGGGGTCCTTGGAGACGCCGCCGCCCCAGTCGGCGAGAAACACCGGCTTGCCGTCATGTTCGAAGGTGAGCTGCTGGATGAAGTGCGGCGGAATGATCTCGCCCTTGGCGTCCTTGACGAAGCCGGAATCCATCGGGTGCTGGATCAGCGCCTGCACCTCGGTGGTGTCGCCGTTCGAGGTGGCGCGCACGCGAATGCTCGATGCCATCGGTTTAGTCCTCTGTTGTCGTAGCGACCCGACCGCGGGCTCGCTTCACCTCTCCCGCTTGCGGGGGAGGTCGGATCGCATCGACAGATGCGATCCGGGTGGGGGTTTTATCCAATTGGTGACTCTCGATTGTGGCGAGACCCCCACCCCAACCCTCCCCCGCGCGCGGGAGAGGGGGCACAGTGAGTTCGCGGATTCGATCGAGGCTCATCATATGTTTGCTAGCCGCCGCAGCCGCCGACGGTAACCTTGATTTCCTTGACCGCGCTGTAGAGCTTGCCGCCGGCTTCGACCAGCACGGTCACATTGCTGGTCTTCGCCATCTTGATACGGTTGCCGACGCTCGGCAGCGTGCCCGCCGGAATCCTGTAGGAGGCCACCAGCGCGATCGGGTTCTCGCTGACCAGGAACGAGATCGAGGTGACGTCCGCCAGCGTCGTGGTGACGGAGATCGGCACCACGGCGCCGTTCTCGGCGATCTCGGGCGCGTCCATCTTCACCCTGTCCGACGGTTCCGCGGTCTTGCCGTACAGCGCCTTGATCGCGTCGGCCTCGCTCTTCTGCTTGAACGCCTCCGCCGGATAGGCGTCGTTGGCGGCGGCGAGCGCCGGCGCAACATCGAACGGAACGGCGCCGAGGCCGATCAGCGCGGCGATGCCGGCGCCCTTCAGCACCAGGCGGCGCGTCGGCGAAAACTCGTTGCTCGTGATGCTCATGCAAAACTCCTCAAGCGCAAAACTCGTCAAGCGACGCTGCGACGTCACAGCGTCAGCAGGAAATCCACCACCGCGTTGATCTCCTTCTCGCTCAGGATCCGGTTGCGGCCGAACGGCGGCATCACGGTCTGCGGATTGCGCGTGGTTTCGTCCGACACGATCGCGATCAGCTCGTCGCGGCTGTATTTCGCCTTGAGGCCGCTCAGCTCGGGGCCGATCGTGCCCGGCAGATCGCCGCCCTTGATCACATGGCAGGTCAGGCAATTGCCCTTGCCGCGGTCGAAGGCGAGCTTCTGGCCCTCGGCGGCGGATTGGGCCTTGGCAGGCGCAGCCATCGCGGCGCCCGCCAGCAGCGCCAGCAGGACGGCCGGCTTGGAGAAAGTGGCGATCAAGGACGTTTCCCGGGCTTCAATCTCGATGATCCCATCGCAATATAGAGAGTGGAAAGCACAAAGGCCATCGGCTGGCAATGCGGAGAATAGGCTGGCGAGACGGCGGTTAATGATGTCCGCGTGCGCCCATTCAGATCCGTCGCCCTGAGGTGGCCGCTTCTTCAGCGGCCCTCGAAGGGTCGACGGCCCCGCTGGCGGCCGTGCATCTTTCGAGGCTCGCCGAAGAGGCTCGCGCCTCAGGATGACGGGGCAGACAATGTTGGGCGGGGTTCCAACTTTGCCGTTGGGATCGAGTCCACAAACAGGCTGACAGGAGAATGCGGTGGCAGAGTTCGTCGTGGAGTTCGGCAAGGACGGCAGCCCCGTTGAGCCGGATGGGCGGCTCGATGCGGCTGCGTTCCATCGCAACCATCGGCCGATCTGGGCGGTCCTGAAGGATTTCCTCGCCGGCCGGTCCGGCGACGTGCTGGAGGCCGGCAGCGGCACCGGCCAGCATGTCGTCTATTTTGCCGGTCATACGCCCGACATCGTCTGGTGGCCGAGCGATCTGAGTGCCGCGCATCTGCGCAGCATCGCGGCCTGGCGCGCTCATGCCGGCTTCGCCAACATCCGGCCGCCGCAGCCGATCGATCTGTCCGATCCGGCGTGGTCGCCGGCACCGCCGGACGGCAAAGGTCCGGACAAACTGCTGGCGATCTTTTGCGCCAATGTCGTTCACATCGCGCCGTGGCGCGTCGCCGAGGGCCTGTTCGCCGGCGCGGTGCGGCATCTGCGCGCCGACGGGCGGCTGTTCCTCTACGGCCCGTTCAAGCGTGACGGCAAGCACACCGCGCTGAGCAACGCCGTGTTCGACACTTCCTTGCGCGAGCGCGATCCGGAGTGGGGCGTCCGCGACATCGCCGATCTACAGGCACTGGCCGACAGCGTCGGCCTGCGACTGGCCGAGACCTTCGAGATGCCGGCCAACAACATGATCCTGATGTTCGTCCGCAAGGATGTTGCTCAGTCGTAGGCGAGGCGCCACCCGCTGCCGCGCAGCCGGCAGCGCTCGTCGGAAATATCTGAAACGCGCTAGGTCCGTGTCACCTCTGGCAGCCGCGGTGGGCGAAGGCTTCAGCAAGCGCTTGTTCTCCTGTCCCAGCCGTCATGATGCGGAGTTCGGCTTGCCGGTCCATTTGCGGTTCTCCTGCTGCCCCGATGATGTGTCATTTGACACACCTAGGTATGTGAAATAGCATACTCGCGGATACGGAGGCCAGAATGAAGAAGCGGCTTTATCCGGCAGTGCTGGAGCGCGGGTCCCGCGGCGCTTTCGGCGCCTGGTTTCCCGATTTCCCCGGCTGCGTGGCCGGCGGCAAATCGCAGGAGGAGGCGATCGAGCGTGCCGAGCGCGCGCTGGCGCAGGCTGTCGACGGCTGGGTCGAGCAGGGGCGCGTGCTGCCGGAGCCGACGCCGATCGAACGGATCGTGCCGCCCAAGGGCTCCGACGTCGCGGCCTATTTCATCGTCGGCGTCGATCCGCCCGATCCTTCCGAGCGCGTCAACGTTTATTTGCCGAAAAGCCTGATCGCGCGGATCGACAAGCGCGCCGCCGAGCTCGGCATGAGCCGCTCCAGCTTCTTCGGCTTCGCCAGCTCGCTCGCGCTGGAATGGCCCGGCGGCTATCCGCGCGGTGCCCCGATCGGCCCGCGCTCCAAGGTGCACAAGACCGGCACGATCCGCGCCGAGAAGCGGCCGGGGAGGAAGGCGCGATAGGAGCGCAGTCGTTTCTCTCTGTCATTCCCCGTGCCCAATGCGCACCTGAGGGCTCGCCTCTTGGCGCGAGCCCGGAATCCATCAGGCCGCACGTTCTGACGATGAATGGATTCCGGGCTCTCGCTTCGCGAGCCCCGGAATGACAGAGTGGACGGCTCGTTCCTTCTCGCCGCGCCGCGCGCGAACTCCATGACCGTCACCCTCTCAGGATGACGGGACCGGCAATGCGAGCCACCGTGCGCTCCCCGCATAGCCTGCGCCCGTTTGCGTCGGTTGATCGGCCCCCATGCGCTCTCCATAGTGCCGGCCATTCGAGGCTCCCGCCGGGGCCTGCCAGGCGGGACTGCCGATGATCGACGTGACTGCTTCCGACGAGACCGCCGACGACGCGCGGGCGCGCAGCAATGTGTGGCGGCTCGCGGCGGCGCAGGCGCTGACCGGCGCCAACTCGGCCGTGATCTTCGCCACCGGCTCGATCGTCGGCGCGACGCTGGCCCCATCAGTCTCGCTCGCGACCGTGCCGCTCTCGATGTATGTGCTCGGGATGGCCCTCGGCACGCTGCCGACCGGCGCGATCTCGCGCGCCTATGGCCGCCGCACCGCCTTCATCATCGGCACGTTCTGCGGCACGCTGACGGGCGCGCTCGGTGCCTGGGCGATCCTGCATTCGTCGTTCTGGCTGTTCTGCGCCGCGACGTTCCTCGGCGGGCTCTATGGCTCGGTCGCGCAATCCTACCGCTTCGCGGCGGCCGATGGCGCCAGCGTCGCGTTCCGCCCCAAGGCGGTGTCGTGGGTAATGGCCGGCGGCGTGTTCGCCGGCGTGCTCGGGCCGCAGCTCGTGCAGTGGACCATGGACGTCTGGCCGCCCTATCTGTTCGCGTTCTCCTTTGTGATGCAGGCGCTGGTCGCGCTGGTGGCGATGGCCGTGCTGTCGGGCGTCGATGCGCCGAAGCCGGCGGCGGCGGACCTGCATGGCGGCCGTCCGCTGCTCGAGATCGCAAGGCAGCCGCGCTTCATGGCCGCGGCGTTGTGCGGCGTGATCGCCTATCCGATGATGAACCTCGTGATGACCTCGGCGCCGCTCGCGATGAAGATGTGCGGGCTCACAGTCAGCGATTCCAATTTCGGCATTCAGTGGCACATCGTCGCGATGTACGGCCCGAGCTTCTTCACGGGATCGCTGATCGCGCGGTTCGGCGCGCCGCTCATCGTCGCGCTCGGGCTGGCGCTGGAAGCGGTCGCCGCGATGATCGGGCTGTCCGGCATCACGGCGCCGCACTTCTGGGCGACGCTGGTCGTGCTCGGGGTCGGCTGGAACTTCGCCTTCGTCGGCGCCTCAGCGCTGGTGCTGGAAACGCACCGGCCGCAGGAGCGCAACAAGGTGCAGGCGTTCAACGATTTCCTGGTGTTCGGCATGATGGCGGTCGGCTCGTTCTCGTCCGGCCAGCTGCTCGCGCATTACGGCTGGAATGCCGTGAACCTGGTGGTGTTCCCGCCGGTGCTGCTCGGCCTCGTCGTGCTGTCGCTCGCCTCATTCGCGCAGCGCCGCGCCAAATTGCGCGCGGTGGACGAGATTCCCGATCCCAGCATCTGATCTCTTGCTGCCAGCTGCTGACATTTCGATCCGGATCGAAATGATCGGCTTGCCAGCCTTCTTACATCGTGAGAACGGATTGGTCCGGCCATGACGATGTGAGAAGCAAGAGCAAGAAATGGACGCATCCTCATCCTCCCCGAATGACGAAGCGACACTGCGCTACGAGGGCTGGCGCATCGTCGTCGTCTGCTTCCTGCTGGCGACCTTCGGCTGGGGCCTCGGCTTCTACGGGCAGAGCGTCTACGTCGCCGAGCTGCAGCGGCTGCACGGCTGGCCGGCCTCGCTGATCTCGTCGGGCACGACGTTCTTCTATCTGTTCGGTGCGGCGCTGGTCGCCTTCGTCAGCGAGGCGATCCGGGCGTTCGGTGCGCGCAGCTGCCTGATCGCCGGCACGTTTGCGATGGCGGTTGCAGCGGTCGCGATCGGCGAGGTGCGCGAGCCCTGGCAGCTTTATCTCGCCAACGCGCTGCTGGCGTTCGGCTGGGCCGGCACCAGCCTCGGCATCATCACCAACACGCTCGGCCTGTGGTTCGACAAGAAACGCGGCATGGCGATCAGCCTGGCGCTGAACGGCGCCAGCTTCGGCGGCATCGTCGGCGTACCGCTGCTGGTCGCGGGAATCGGCGCCTTCGGCTTCTCCGGTGCGATGATCGCCGCCGCGGTGCTGCTGGTCGTAGTGATGGTGCCGGTGATCGTGCTCTTCGTCGGCCGGCCGCCGGCGCATCTGCACGCGGTGACGGCGGCCGCCGCCGACGCGCCGTCGGCGACGCAGGTGCGCGCGCGGGCGCTGCGCGACGTCAGCTTCCTCTCGGTCTCGGTGGCCTTCGCGTTGGTGCTGTTCGCCCAGGTCGGCTTCATCGTGCATCTGATCGCCTATCTCGACCAGGTGATCGGCCGCGAGCGCGCCACGGTGGCGATGGCGCTGCTGACCGCGATGGCCGTGGTCGGCCGCGTCTCGTTCTCCTTCGTCATCGACCGGCTCAACCAGCGGCTGGCCTCGGCGCTGTCGTTTGCCAGCCAGGCGGTCGCGCTTGCCGTCATCATCAACGTGCACAACGACATCGCGCAGATCGCGGCCTGCGCGCTGTTCGGTTTCTCGGTCGGCAATCTGATCACGCTGCCGGCGCTGATCGTGCAACGCGAGTTCGATCCGCGGGCGTTCGGCGTGCTGGTCAGCCTGATCACGGCGATCAACCAGATCACCTATGCGTTCGGCCCCGGCGTGGTCGGCCTGCTGCGCGATCTCTCCGGCAGCTACGCGCTGCCGTTCTACGGCTGCATCGGCCTCGAGCTGATCGCCGCCGTGACGATCATGGTCCGGAGACGATTGTAGCCCGGATGGAGCGAAGCGTAATCCGGGGGCAGTCTCGCCCGGCGGAGAGATCCTGGATTGCGCTGCGCACATCCGGGCTACGGAATTAGGTCACCCGCTGCTTCATGAGATCATCGAGATCGAGCCGCCGCGTGAACATCGCGAGCTTGCCGTCGCCATCGCGCGGCCATTCCGCTTCAGGGCGATCCCAATACAGCTCGACGCCGTTCTCGTCGGGGTCGCGCAGATACAGCGCCTGGCTGACGCCGTGGTCGCTGGCGCCGTCGAGCTGGATGCCGGCCGACAGCACCCGATGCAGCGCATCGGCGAGAGCCGGGCGGGTCGGATAGACGATCGCGGTGTGGAACAGGCCGGTGGTGCCCGGCGGCGGCGGATGGCCGCCTTTGCTCTCCCAGGTGTTGAGGCCGATGTGGTGGTGATAGCCGCCGGCCGCGATGAACGCCGCGCCCGAGCCGAGCCGCTGCTGCAGCTCGAAGCCGAGCACGCCGCAATAGAAGCCGAGCGCGCGGTCGAGATCGGCGACCTTGAGATGGACATGCCCGATCCGCGTGCCCGCGATGATGGGAGGATTTTGCGGCATGCCCTGGCTCCATTGTTTTCTCTAAACCGCAATCTAAACCTCGGTTTGGGGATCGAACACCGATCAGTTCCGAAACACATCGTTTCCGGCGGCGGCGCCGCCAGCCTCGCTCCGCTTCTCCCCGTAAGAACGGGGAGAGGGAGAAGATATCAGCCGAGCTCCGACAGCTCGCCGCCGGGCAGCTCGAATTCGAACGTGTTCAGCGTCATCGACACCATCGTGTAGTAGCCGCATAGGCCGATGATCTCGACCACGCCGCGCAGGCTCAGCACCTCGACCGCCTCGTCGTAGAGCGGCTTCGGCAGGCCGTGCCCCTCGTGCAGCGCCTTGGCGACGTCATAGATCATCTTCGCCCTGGGGTCGTCGAAAACAGGCGTGCGGCGGACGCGGATGTCCTCGATCAGCTTCGGATCCATGCCGCCCTTCAGGGCGAGCCGCTTGTGGGCGTACCATTCGTAATGCGCGGTCCAGTGCCGCGCCGTGACGAGGATCGCGATTTCCGACAGCTTTGGGGGAAACACCGTGTCGAAGCGCAGCACCTCGCCGAGCCGCGTGGCGTGCCGCGCCATCTCCGGGCTGTTGAGCCAGGCCATCATCGGCGCCGGCGGCGCGCCGCGTTTGCCGGCGATCGATTCGTCGTAGGTTTCTTTTTGGGCGGCGTTCATTTCGCTAGGCGAAAGCAGCTTGAGCCGCATGTCCGTTTCCTCTTGTTTTTCAATTGTTACCCTGTCTCGCGATACACCCGATCATGCAGCCTGACCACCGCCGTCAGAGCATGGCGCGGCCGCGAGACATATTGAATTCCACGGTGTGGTGGCTAAGGTCGATTTCAATTCGTCTGATATGACCGGAAACGTACATGGCTGACCTCGAGACATTCCGCAGTGAGACCCGCGCCTGGCTGGAGCAGAACTGCCCGCCGGAGATGCGCAAGCCGATGACCTCCGACGGCGACACCTTCTGGGGCGGCCGCAACGCGACATTCTCCTCCGAAGCGCAGCGCGTCTGGTTCGAGCGGATGCGCGACAAGGGCTGGACCGTGCCGCACTGGCCGAAGGAATATGGCGGCGGCGGCCTCGATGCCGAGGAGGCCAAGATCGTGCGCCAGGAAATGGCCGCGATCGGCGCGCGGGCGCCGCTGACCTCGTTCGGCATTTCGATGCTCGGGCCGGCGCTGTTGAAATACGGCACCGAAGAGCAGAAGCGGGAGCATCTGCCGAAGATCACGGCGGGCCTGATCCGCTGGTGCCAGGGCTATTCCGAGCCGAATGCCGGCTCCGACCTCGCCTCGCTGCAGACGCGCGCGGTCAGCGACGGCGACGACTACATCATCAACGGCCAGAAGATCTGGACGTCCTATGCCAACTACGCCGACTGGATTTTCTGCCTGGTGCGCACCGACCCGGCGGCGAAGAAGCACGACGGCATCAGTTTCATCCTGTTCGACATGACCTCGAAGGGCGTATCGACCAAGCCGATCCTGCTGATCTCCGGCTATTCGCCGTTCTGCGAGACCTTCTTCGACAATGTCCGGGTGCCGAAATCGCATGTCGTCGGCACCGTCAACCGCGGCTGGGATGTCGCAAAGTATCTGCTGCAGCACGAGCGTGCGATGATCTCGGGCATGGGCGAGCGTGGCGTCGGCCGTCCGCTCGGCCAGATCGCGGCGGATTCGATCGGCACCGATGCGCAGGGCAAGCTCGACGACGCACAGCTGCGCAGCCAGATCGCAAGCTTCGAGGTCGACGAGGCCGCGCTTGCCGCGGCCGCTGAGCGCGCGGTCGATCTCGCCAAGGCCGGGCAGTCGCATCCGGCGTTTTCCTCGGCGATGAAATATTACGGCACCGAGCTCAACAAGCGCCGCCACGAGATCCTGATGTCGGCCGGCGGCATCGACGCGCTGGAGTGGGAAAGCGAACGCTCCAAAGGCGGCGCCCGCCCGCGCGCCTGGCTGCGCACCAAGGCCAATTCGATCGAGGGCGGCACCTCAGAGGTGATGCTCGGCATCGTCGCCAAGCGCATCCTGGATTTGCCGGGAGCCTGACGCTCTCCGCCGTCATGGCCGGGCTTGACCCGGCCATCCACGTCTTTGTTGCGGCAGGCTGAAGACGTGGATGCCCGGCACAAGGCCGGGCAGACGACATCTTGGAATTCAACCGAACGAACGATCAACTTCAGAGTTACCGGATCCATCCATGGCCCTCGTCCTCACCGAAGAACAATCCATGCTGCGCGACAGTGCGCGCGGTCTCATCAGCGACAAGGCGCCGGTGTCGCATCTGCGGGCCCTGCGCGACGGCAAGGATGCCGACGGCTTCTCGCGCGAGCTCTGGAAGACCTTTGCCGAGATGGGCTTCTCCGGCCTGTTGGTGCCGGACCAATTCGGCGGCAGCGGGCTTGGTTGCGTCGAGGCCGGCATCGTCATGGAGGAGATCGGCCGCACCTTGATGCCGTCGCCGTTCCTCGCGACGTCGGTGCTCGCCGCATCCGCGCTGTCGCGCGGCGGCAGCGTGGCGCAGAAGGCGCAACATCTGCCCAAGATCGCCGACGGCTCGCTGCTGGCGGCGCTCGCGATCGACGAGGGCGCCAAGCACCGGCCGTTGCAGACCAGGCTCGCGGCGACGCGCTCCGGCAACGGCTTCAAGCTGTCGGGCGACAAGGCTTTCGTGGTCGACGGTCACGCCGCCGATCTGTTGATCGTCGCTGCGCGCAGTGCAGGCAGCGCCGGCGACAAGGACGGGCTGACGCTGTTCCTGGTCGATCCGAAGGCCAAGGGGCTCGCGATCGAGCGCACCGCGATGGTCGATTCCCACAATGCCGCGCGCATCGTGTTCGACAAAGTCGAGGTCAACGCCGACAGCGTGCTCGGCGAGGTCGATCAGGGCTTTGCATTGCTTGAGAGCGTGCTCAATATCGGCCGCGGCGCTGTCGCCTCCGAGATGGTCGGCCTCTCCGAGGAGGTGTTCGGCCGCACCGTGACCTATCTGAAGGAGCGCAAGCAGTTCGGCAAGGCGATCGGCGAATTCCAGGCGCTGCAGCACCGCGCCGCCCAGCTCTATATCGACATCGAGATTACCCGCGCCGCGGTGTTGAAGGCACTGCAGGCGCTCGACGCCGATGTCGGCAAGGCCGGCACGGCGGTCGCCGTGGCCAAGGCGCGCGCCGGCACCACGGCGACGCTGGCGGTGCAGGAGGGCGTGCAGATGCATGGCGGCATGGGCATGACCGACCAGTTCGATATCGGCTTCTTCATGAAGCGCGCCCGCGTCTGCCAGGAACTGCTCGGCGACAGCAACTTCCACGCCGACCAACTCGCGCGCGGCAAGGGTTATTGAAGGTAGGCCTCACCACTTAGGCGCGGTCCTCGCGAGACTTCGCCGTCACCGAATCGGCGGCGCGTACTGGACGCCGCCGGCGTTCCAGAGCTGGTTCATGCCGCGCGGAATTTTCAGCTTGGAGTCGGCGCCGACGTTACGGTCGTAGATCTCGCCGTAATTGCCGACACGGCGGATGATGCGCGCCGCCCAGTCCTTGCTCAGGCCGAGATCCTCGCCGTAGGAGCCCTCGGTGCCGACCAGCCGCATCACCTCGGGCTTCTTCGACTTCAGCGCCTCGTCGATGTTCTTGGAGGTGATGCCGAGCTCCTCGGCGTTGATCATGGCGTAGAGCGTCCACTTCACGATCATCATCCAGTCGTCGTCGCGCTGGCGGACCACCGGCGCCAGCGGCTCCTTGGAGATGATGTCGGCCAGGATCATGTGGTCGTTCGGCTTGGCGAGGTTGAACCGCAGCGCGTAGAGCTGCGATGCGTCCGAGGTCAGCGTGTCGCACTGGCCGGAATTGTAGGCATTCACCACGTCGTCGAGCTTCTCGAACTTCATCTCCGTGTACTTCATGTTGTTGGCACGGAAATAGTCGGCGAGGTTGAGCTGCGTCGTGGTGTTGGCCTGCACGCAGACCTTGCTGTCGTTGAGGTCGAGCGCGGAATCGATGTTGCGCGAGCGCGGGATCATGAAGCCCTGGCCGTCATAATAGGCGACCGCTGGGAAATAGAGGTCGTAATTGGTCTCGCGCGACATGCTCCAGGTGGTGTTGCGCGAGAGGATGTCGACCGTGCGGTTCTGCAGCTCCTTGAAGCGCTCGCCGGCATCGAGCGGAACGAACTTCGCCTTCGACGGATCGTCGAAGATCGCGGCGGCGACCGCGCGGCAGAAATCGACGTCGAAGCCGGTCCAGTTGCCCTTGTCGTCGGGGATCGAGAAGCCGGGCAAGCCCTTGTTGACGCCGCACAGCACCTCGCCGCGGCGCATGGTGCGCTTCAGCGTCTTTGTGTCGTAACGCTCGTAGGTGATGGCGGCGGCCGCCACCAGCACGGCGACCGCGAGCCCGATGATCAGGCCGCCTCGAAATGTGCGCATGGATTCTCTCTCGCGAATGACCGGGAAAAGCGGACGGATATCGAAGGCGGGTGAGCGGCTAGAGTTCGGGCTTCTGGCGGATGATCACCTTGGTGCCGACAGGCACGCGGTTGTAGAGGTCGGCGACGTCGTTGTTGACCAGGCGGAAGCAGCCCGAGGAGACGGCGGTGCCGATCGTGTCGGGCCGGTTGGTGCCGTGAATGCGGTAGACCGTGGTGCCGAGATACATGGCGCGGGCGCCGAGCGGGTTGCCGGGGCCACCGGCCATGAAGCGCGGCAGGTAGGGCTGACGGGCGATCATTTCGGGCGGCGGCACCCAGTCCGGCCACTCCGCCTTGCGGGTGATGGTGACGAGGCCCTGCCACTGAAAACCCTCGCGGCCGACGCCGATGCCGTAGCGCAGCGCGCGACCGTTGCCCTGGACGAGATAGAGGTGGCGCTCGGCGGTGGCGACGATGATGGTCCCCGGCGCCTCGTTGGTGCGGTAATACACCACCTGCTTCTGCCATTCCGGATCGAGCTCGTAGCTGTCGTCGGCGATCAGGCCGGGCTCGTCGGCGTCCGGGCGCCCCTGGGCGAAGCCCTGCGATGTCGACAGCACGAGGACGCCCGTGGCGATCAACATCCAGACCAGGTGACGAAGTCTCGTCATTGCAAAGCTCTCCTTGTTGGCCCGAGGCCAAACGGTTGCTCCACCCAAATCGCCGAATCATCAAATCCCAGCGGCAGCTTGATGGCAAGCTTGCGGCGAGCATGGTCGGTATATCGCTGTAATGCTTCCGTTTTTTGTCGCCGGGTAGAAACGCGCGACGGTGTCCGGCTTTACTTCGGCGCGATCCAGATTCGCAGGACGAACGAGATCAGCGCCACGGTGCCGACGCCGCCGAGCCACAGCGCCACGAACCACAGCAGGCGCTGGCCGAGCGGCCGCCGGGATGGATCGGTCGGCATCAATGGTACCCGTGCCCGGGACGGACCTTGCCGCGGAACACCCAATAGGCCCATGCGGTGTAGCCGAGGATCAGCGGGATCAGGATCGAGACGCCGAACAGCATGAAGATCTGGCTGTTCTCCGGCGCGGCGGCCTGCCAGATCGTGATGCTCTGCGGCACGATGTAGGGATACATGCTGATGCCGAGCCCGGCATAGGACAGCGCGAACAGCGCCAGCGATAGGAAGAATGGCTGGACGTCATTGCGATTGCTGAGCGCACGCAGCAGCAGCGCGGTGACGGCGGCGACCGCGATCGGCACCGGCGCGGTCAGGATGATGTTGGGCCAGGCGAACCAGCGCTGGGTGTATTGCACGGCGAGGAAAGGCGTCGCGATGCTGACCGCGCCGATCGCGCCGAGCATCGCGATCAGCAGCACCCAGCTCAAGACGTAGGCGCGCTCGCGCAGCCCGCCTTCGGTCTTCAGCACGAGCCAGGTCGCGCCCAGAAGCGCATAGCCGATCACCAGCGACACGCCGGTCAGGATGCTGAACGGCGTCAGCCAGTCCCACCAGCCGCCGGCATAGTGGCGTCCCTCGACATGGATGCCCTGCAGGATGGCGCCGAGCGCAATGCCCTGCGCCACCGTTGCCAGCAGCGAGCCGCCGGTGAAGGCGATGTCCCACTTGTTGCGCGCCTTCTGGGTGCGCCAGCGGAATTCGAAGGCGACGCCGCGGAACACGAGGCCGAGCAGCATCGCGATCATCGGCGTGTAGAGCGCCGGCATCAGCACCGCATAGGCCAGCGGAAACGCCGCCATCATGCCGCCGCCGCCGAGCACCAGCCAGGTCTCGTTGCCGTCCCACACCGGCGCCACCGTGTTCATGATGACGTCGCGGTCGGTCTTCTGCGGAAACAATGGAAACAGGATGCCGAGGCCGAGATCGAAGCCATCCATCACGACATAGACGAACACGGCAAAGGCGATGATGAAGGCCCAGATCGTGGTGAGGTCGATCGCGATGCTCATCGTGCGCCCTCCACAGCTGCGGCACCTGCCGCCGGCGTGATGCCCGCGGCCCGTGCCGGCAGGTCGGTCGCCGGGCCCCGCTCGCCGGGCTGCGGCGGCTGTGCCATCAGCCGCAGGATGTAGATCACGCCCGCGGTGAAGACGGCGAAATAGACGATGATGAAGGCGATCAGCGAGGAGCCGACCGCCGGCGCCGCCAGCGGCGACACCGAGTCGGCGGTGCGCAGCAGCCCGTAGACGGTGAAAGGCTGCCGTCCCGTCTCGGTGGTGATCCAGCCCGCGAGCACCGCGATGAACCCGGCCGGCCCCATCGCGACCGCGAAGCGATGCAGCAGCGCCGACTGGTACATCATTCCGCGCACGCGCATCAAAAGGCTGAGCAGGCCGAGCCCCATGATCAGGAAGCCGAGCCCGACCATGACGCGGAACGCCCAGAAGGTGATCGGCACCGGCGGCCAGTTCTCACGCGGCACGGTGTCGAGGCCGGCCAGCGGCGCGTCGAGCGAATGCTTCAGGATCAGCGACGACAGTTTCGGCACCTCGATCGCGTATTTCACCTTGGCGTCCCTTTCGTCGGGCCAGCCGAACAGCACCAGCGGCGCGCCATTCGGATGGCTCTGGAAGTGGCCTTCCATCGCCATCACCTTGGCGGGCTGATGCTCCAGCGTGTTGAGGCCGTGCTGGTCGCCGGCCAGGATCTGCAGCGGCGCCACCAGGGTCGCCATCCACATCGCCATCGAGAACATCACGCGCGGTCCGGCCAGATGCTGGTCGCGCAGCAGATGCCAGGCGCCGACCGCACCGACCACCAGCGAGGTGGTGAGATAGGCCGCCAGCACCATGTGCACGAGACGGTAGGGGAACGACGGGTTGAAGATCAGCTTCAGCCAGTCGGCGGCGACGAACTGGCCGTCGGCGTTGATGGCGTGACCGGCCGGCGTCTGCATCCAGGAATTCGCCGACAGGATCCAGAACGCCGAGATCAGCGTGCCGATCGCAACCATCAGCGTCGCGACGAAATGCAGCCGGGGACCGACGCGCTCGAGCCCGAACAGCATCACGCCGAGGAAGCCCGCCTCGAGGAAGAACGCGGTCAGCACCTCATAGGCCATCAGCGGGCCGATCACCGGCCCAGTCTTGTCGGCGAAGGCGGACCAGTTGGTGCCGAACTGGTAGGACATCACGATGCCCGACACCACGCCCATGCCGAACGCGACCGCGAAGATCTTCAGCCAGTATTTGAACAGGTTGATGTAGACCTCGCGCCTGGTGATGAGCCACAGCGCTTCCAGCACCGCGAGGTAGCTCGCAAGGCCGATCGAGAACGCCGGAAACACGATGTGGAACGACATCGTGAAAGCAAATTGCGCGCGGGCCAGCGCGACCGCATCCCAGCCTTCGAACATCACGCACCATCCATCACTGCTCTGGCGTGGAGCCTACCACGCCAGAGGTGACGGCAATACGGGACGGATTGTCTAGGGATTGCTGCTCTTATTGAATCAGGAGCAAACCCTTAGAGTCTTGTTTTGATGCGCTTTCTTGACGCCATTATGCGCGAACCGCTCTAGCTGTTGGCGTTCAGCAGCCGGGCGACGGTGCGGTCGATCTCGTCATACTGGCCCTCGCCGGCGTGCTGGAACACGATCTTGCCGTTCTGGTCGATGATATATTGCGCCGGCCAATACTGGTTGCGGTAGGCGTTCCAGGTCTGCGAGTCGTTGTCCTGCGCCACCGGATAGAGGATGCCGTGGCGCTTCAGCGCCGCCTGCACGTTGGACGCGGAATGCTCGAACGGGAATTCCGGGGTGTGGACGCCGATCACGACGAGGCCGCGATCCCGGTACTTTGAATGAAGTTGCGTGACATGCGGCAGTGTGTTGACGCAATTGACGCAGCCATAGGTCCAGAAGTCCACCAGCACGACCTTGCCACGCAGATCGGCCAGCTTCAGCGGCTGCGAGTTGAACCATCTGTTGATGCCGACGAATTCGGGCGCGGTCTCGGTCTGCCCCGCGGTCATCGCGGTCAGCATCGGCACCGGCCGCGCCGGCACGTCGGCCTCGGTGCAGAGGCCGGGGATCACGGCGCCGCCGAGGCCGAGGGCGGCAACGAGGGCGGATACGGCAAGCAGGCGGACGGGCATCGAACTCTCCTCTCGGTCTACAGGCCGATCTGGCCGTTGGGATAGAATTGCGTCAGCCACGCCACGATCAGCGTGTCGTATTGCAGGTAGGACAGCGCGGCGAAGCCGATGATCACGACGCCGAAGCCCTGCTGCAGCCGCGGCGCGATCCGCGCCAGGCCGCGCACGCGGGTGGTGACCGTCTGGCCGCCATAGGCGATCGCGAGCATCGGGATCGCCGCGCCGACCGCGTAGATGACGAGCTGCAGGCTCGCCCACGCGGTGTCCTTCGAGGTCGCGACGATGGTCAGGATCGAGCCGAGCACCGGGCCCGCGCACGGCGTCCAGACCAGGCCGAGCGTCGAGCCGAGCACGAAGCCGCCGAACAAGCTCGGCGACGGCACGGCGTTGCCGAGATTGCCCGCGGCGGAGCGCGATCATCGCGGGCCGCGCCTTGCGAGTCTGCCCTATCGATGCCCCGAGCAGGATCGGCAGCATCGGCAGGGTGCAGGGGGCGGCGACGGTGGCGACACCGGCAAGCAGGGCAAGAGCAAGGCTGAGCATCGTCATCCGTCCATCAGATCCCGGCGCGCCTGATCAGGCCGTGCCAGGGACGCCTGATGTACTTCGGGAGACGGCTTGCGCCGTTACGCCGATCCGGTCGCTGACACCCTCACGTCTGTGTGAGACGGGCCAGGCTCTGCATCACGCAAATCGGACCGGGGCTGATCGCAAGCATGCGCCAAACAGAGAACGACCCGGCTAGGGGGCATCCCGCCGGGTCGTTGGAGGCTACTTGGGAGGTTGGTTCAAAAAGCGTCGTCGTCGGTAGCAGGTATAAGGGCTAAATTTTTCGGGCCGATGTCGTCGTCTGTTTCAATTGTTTCGTCGTCGGAAATTTTCGGCTTTCTATGCCGCCACGCTGTCCACGCCGGCGCACTTCAGCAGGTCGGCGAGCTGCTTGCGGGCGTAGAACATGCGGGTCTTCACCGTGCTCTGCGGAATGCCGATGATCTGTCCGGCCTCCTCGACCGACTTCTCATGGTAGTAGACCAGGTTGATGATCTCGCGGTGCGCCGGCGACAGCTTGGCGACGCAGGCGCGCAGGATCTGGCTGGTGGTGGCGCGGTCCAGCGAGGTTTCCGGCGTGTCGGCGCTGTCGGCGATCTCCAGCACGTCCTCCTGGTCGATATCCTCATGCTTGCGCTGGCGCAGCGCGGTCAGCGCCTTGAAGCGGGCAATCGACAGCAGCCAGGTCGAAACCTGCGAGCGGCCTTCGAACTGCGTGGCGGTGCGCCAGACGTCCAGGAACACCTGGCTGACAAGGTCCTCGGCCAGCGTGGTATCGCGCACCATCCGCAGCACGAAACGGTAGACCCGGACGTTGTGGCGGGAATAGAGCACATGCATCGCGGTGCGGTCGCCCTTGCCGATACTCTCGAGCAGCATTTCATCCGAGGTCGCGCGGGCAGCGACAATGTGCTTCTTGGCTGCGGCGTTGATGGCGATGACGTTCGGCATGACAGGCTCCCAGTTCGCCGTTAGGCGGCAGTTCGTTGGGAGGATTGTTAGTTACCGCCGGTTTCTGGATGTCTGCGCGAAAAGCGGAAAATGGTTTCGTGAGCGGGAGAATTGTTTCGTCGGCGGCGCCGCGACGAAACATTCGGGGCCAAAAAACCAATTATTTCAATGGGTGGAAAATTCGAACGGCAAGAATCCGCTCCGATTGAACGAATCCCGGAGTGACTTTTGGCACTATTCGGCCGCTTGCAAAGCAGGCGCTGCCTTCTTCGGGGCGATCCAGAACGCGGCCGGCCGCTCGAACAGGAAATTGGCCCGGGCCGCCAGCGCCAGCCGCCAGATCACCAGCGAGCCGGCGACGCCGACCGCGGTCACGATCAGCGAGATCAGGCCGATGTCGGCGATCACGCCGGTCCGCAGCAGGAGCGTCCGGGTCGCGGCCATCGGCAGAAAGAAGGCGAGATAGATCACGATAGAATGCTCGCCGCAGAAGCGCAGGAAGTTGAGCCAGCGCGCCCGCGCCAGCAAGGTGCCGATCACGATGATCGCGCAGGCGCCGGCGAGCCCAAGCGCCAGCGACACCAGCGGCCATTCGCTGACCTCGAGCGTGACCAGGCCGCCATTGACGAGCGCCCAGACGCCCAATCCGAGCAGGGCGAGGGCGGGTCGTGCCCGCGCGCGGTCCGACAGCGCGAAGACGTAGTCGGCCAGGATGTAGCCGGTGAAGAAATAGACGAAGCGCGAGCAGAATTCGTCGATCACCATCCAGCCGGTCGCGACATGCGCCATCTCGAGCGCGGCGGCGAGCAGCCAGATGACGAATGGGTGAACATTACGTGTCAGTTTGGTGACGACGAAGAAGATCGGCAGCAGATAGATGAACCACAGCGTGCCGAACGGCTCGATGAAGGATTGCAGATAAAGCAGCCCGACCTGGCTCCAGCCTGACTCGGCGGCCATCGACGGCGCCTTGAAGCCGAGCTGGATCGTCACCCACAGCACATAGAAATAGGCGAAGTGCACCACCTTGCGGTCGAGATAGGTGCGCCAGTCGCGATCGATCACGACTGAGAGGAAAAGCCCGGAAATCAGGAAGAAATCCGGCATCCGGAACGGTTTCGCGAACATCACGACATAATTCATGAAGCCGATCTCGTGGGCGGCCTTCTCGACCCCGAGCACCGAGTGCATCATCACCACCATCACGATGCAGATGCCCTTGGCATAGTCGACCCAGTCGACGCGTCCGGCCGTTCCGGCGGAACGATCTGTCGCGGTGGTTGTGCCGTTTCTGGTCATCTTCGTCTCGTTTCAGCGTGGCCGGCGCCATCATCGGCCCGATCCGTTGCGTTCTCCTAAATTCATTCAAGCAATGTGCCGGGACCTGCGCTTTCCCTGGGTCGGCAAATGTTCTAAGAGGCGCACGAATCCAGGGGCGGTTAACCATAGGAAGCGGGTTGTTTCATGCGCATTGCCATGATTGGCACGGGTTACGTGGGGCTGGTGTCGGGCGCCTGTTTTGCGGATTTCGGTCACCATGTGACCTGCGTCGACAAGGATGCCGGCAAGATCGCCGCGCTGCATCGCGGTGAGATCCCGATCTTCGAGCCCGGCCTCGATGCGCTCGTCGCGGCCAATGTGAAGGCCAAGCGCCTCGAATTCACCACCGACCTCCCGGCGCCGGTGGCCGAGGCCGACGCGGTCTTCATCGCGGTCGGCACGCCGTCGCGGCGCGGCGACGGCCATGCCGACCTCACCTATGTCTACGGCGCCGCGCGCGAGATCGCCGCCGCGCTGAAAGGCTTCACCGTCGTGGTCACCAAGTCGACCGTGCCGGTCGGCACCGGCGACGAGGTCGAGCGGCTGATCCGCGAGGCCAATCCCGCGGCCGATGTCGTGGTCGCCTCCAATCCGGAGTTCCTGCGCGAGGGCGCCGCGATCCGCGACTTCAAATTCCCCGACCGAATCGTGGTCGGCACCTCGGACGAGCGCGGCCGCAAGCTGCTCGGCGACGTCTACCGGCCGCTGTCGCTGAACCAGGCGCCGGTGATGTACACGGCGCGGCGCACGGCGGAGCTGATCAAGTATGCCGCCAACGCCTTCCTCGCCACCAAGATCACCTTCATCAACGAGATCGCCGATCTGTCGGAAAAGGTCGGCGCCGATGTGCAGGAGGTCGCGCGTGGCATCGGGCTCGACAACCGCATTGGCTCGAAATTCCTGCATGCCGGTCCCGGCTTCGGCGGCTCCTGCTTCCCCAAGGACACCCGCGCGCTGATCCAGATCGCGCAGGACCACGACGTGCAGCTGCGTATCGTCGAGGCGGTGCTCGGCGTCAACGACAACCGCAAGCGCGCGATGGCGCGCAAGGTCGCCAGCCTGTCCGGCGGCAACCTGCGCGGCAAGACCATCGCGGTGCTCGGCCTCACCTTCAAGCCCGACACCGACGACATGCGCGAGGCGCCGTCGATCCCGCTGGTCACCGGGCTGCTCGACATGGGCGCCAAGGTGCGCGCGCACGATCCGGTCGGCATGGAGCAGGCCCGCAAGGAGCTGCCCGACATCGAATATTGCGACGATCCCTATGATTGCGTCAGGGGTGCCGATGCCATGGTCGTCGTCACCGAATGGGTGCAGTACCGCACGCTCGACCTCGAGCGGCTGAAGGCCGAGCTGAAGCAGCCGGTCGTGATCGACCTGCGCAACATCTACCGGCCCGAGGACATGGCCGCGCTCGGCTTTGCCTATGAGAGCGTCGGCCGCCCGTCGCTGCCGCGGACGTGATATCTGTTTCACCTCGCCCCGCTTGCGGGGAGAGGTCGGCGCGGAGCGCCGGGTGAGGGGGGCTCGCCACAAGCGCGCTGTGGAAAGTCCCCTTACCCTGACCCTCTCCCCGCAAGCGGAGCGAGGGGAAGTGTCGCCACACCGGATCAATATTGCCTCGAACTTTTGACTCACCCCTCCCGATCGATGCCGTGCTCGATGACCTCGACCGCACGCTCGAGGGCCACAACGCCGCGGTGCTGGTGGCGCCGCCCGGCGCCGGCAAGACCACGCGCGTGCCGCTGGCGCTGCTCGACGTCCCCTGGGCCAGGGGCAAGAAGATCATCGTGCTGGAGCCGCGCCGCATCGCCGCGCGCGCCAGCGCCGAGCGGATGGCGAAGACGCTTGGTGAACGTGCCGGCGAGACGGTCGGCTATCGCGTCCGCTTCGGCTCCAAGGTGTCGCGCGCGACGCGGATCGAGGTGGTCACCGAGGGCATCTTCTCGCGGCAGATCCTCGACGATCCCGAACTCACCGGCGTCGCCGCTGTTTTGTTCGACGAATTCCACGAGCGCTCGCTCGATGCCGATCTCGGGCTGGCGCTGGCGCGCGACGCGCAAGCCGGGCTGCGCGAGGATCTGCGCATCCTCGTGATGTCGGCGACGCTCGACGGCGCGCGCGTCGCCGAACTGCTCGGCGACGCGCCGGTGATCGAGAGCGAGGGCCGCGCCTTCCCGGTCGAGACCCGCTATGTCGGCCGCAAGATGGATGCGCCGGTGGAGCGGCAGATGGCGGAGACCATCGCGACTGCGCTACGCGCTGATGCCGGCTCGGTGCTCGCCTTCCTGCCCGGCGCGGCCGAGATCAGGCGCACGCAGACGTTCCTCGCCGAACGGGTACAGGACCCGTCGGTCGAGATCGTGCCGCTGTTCGGCGCGCTCGATGCGACCGTGCAGGACCGCGCCATCGCGCCGGCGCCGAAGGGCGTGCGCAAGGTGGTGCTGGCGACGTCGATCGCCGAGACTTCGCTGACCATCGAGGGGGTCCGCATCGTGGTGGATTCGGGCCTCGCCCGAGTGCCGCGCTACGAGCCTGATATTGCACTGACCCGGCTGGAGACGGTGCGGGCCTCGCGTGCGGCGGTCGACCAGCGGCGCGGCCGCGCCGGCCGCATCGAGCCCGGCGTCTGCTACCGGCTCTGGGACGAGCCGCAGACCGCCTCACTTGCGGCCTACACCGCGCCCGAAATCCTGTCCGCCGACCTGTCCTCGCTGGTGCTCGACCTCGCGCAATGGGGTGTCAGCGATCCTGCGGGCCTTGCCTTTCTCGACCCGCCGCCAGCGCCGGCCTGGAAGGAGGCCAAAGCGCTGCTATCAGAGCTCGGTGCGCTCGACGGCGACGGGCGCATCACTGCGGAGGGGAAGAGCCTGCGCGCGCTGGCGCTGCCGCCGCGGCTGGCGCGCATGATCGTGGATTCCGCCCGCTTCGGCGCGGCGGAGGCGGCGGCCGACATCGCGGCTGTTCTCACCGAGCGCGGGCTCGGCGGCGACAGCGTCGACCTCGATGTCAGGCTCGATCAGTTCCGCCGTGACCGGTCGCAACGCGCGTCGAGTGCGCGCAGCATGGCTGAGCGCTGGGCGAGACAGGTCGAGGCGTCAGTGAGCGAAGAGCAGACTCTCTCGACCGGCGTGATGCTGGCCTTCGCGTTCCCGGATCGTGTCGCCAAGAACCGCGGCAATGGCAGTTTCGTGCTGGCCAATGGCCGCGGCGCTGCCGTCGAGCAGACCTCAGGCTTGGCGCGTGCGCCCTACATCGCGGTCGCCGAGCTGACCGGAACGGCGGCGAGCGGCCGCATCCTGCTGGCGGCGCCGATCACGTTGGAGGAGATCGAGCAGCGCTTCGGCGACCAGATCGACAACGTCGAGGAGGTGACGTTCGACCGCGGCGCCATGGCGCTGCGTGCGCGCCGCCGGCGATCGCTGCATGCGATCACGCTGTCGGAGGCGCCGATGCCGCTCACCCCGTCGGCCGAGACCGCGCGCATCTTCGCCGATGGTCTGATCGCGGCCGGGCTCGACCGGCTGCCCTGGTCGAAACACGCCAAACAATGGCGCGACCGCGTCATGTTCCTGCGCAAGGCCGAGGGCGACAGCTGGCCCGATCTGTCGGATGCCGCGCTTGCCGCGCGCGCCGACGACTGGCTGGTGCCGGCGCTCTACGACAAGGCGGCGCTGAAGGATCTCTCCGCCGGCGATCTGTCGGATGCGCTGACGGCGCTGTTGCCGTGGGAGCTGCGGGCGCGGCTCGACCGCGAGGCACCGACGCATTTCGAGGCGCCGACCGGCACCCAGCTTGCGATCGATTACGAGGCCGAGCAGGGTCCGACCATCGCGGTGCGGCTGCAAGAGCTGTTCGGGCTCAACACCCATCCCTCGATCGCCAAGGGCGCGGTGCCGCTGGTGCTGGAATTGCTGTCGCCGGCGCAGCGCCCGGTGCAGGTCACGCGCGACCTGCCGGGATTCTGGCGCGGCAGCTATGCCGCCGTCCGCTCCGACCTGCGCGGCCGCTACCCGCGCCACCCCTGGCCGGAGGATCCCGCAAGCGCATTGCCGACCAGGCGGGTGAAGCCGCGCGGCACCTGAGCGCTTTGGGCTAGATCGGTTTCTTCACGCGAACCGAGTGTTCGCATTAACTCTTCGCTCATCCTTTTCGCCAAAATGGCAGGTTCGCACTGCCGCCCTTGCTCGCGGCGGGGTGCGCGGCGTGGTGAAATTGCGTGTTCGGTTGTCCGAGTATGGTGTCATGCGTAACCTGATGATTTTCGCGGCCATCCTGATCGGGCTGGGCACGTTCATGGCCCAGATGGCCAGCAGGATGACGCCCGCCGCTGCGACCACGACGCCGCTGATCGCAGCGTCCGCCGTCACGGTGGCGCAGGCCGGCGCCCGCACGCTGAGCATTCCCCGCGACTCCCGCGGTCATTTCGCGACCGACGGCCGCATCGACGGCCAGCGCGTCAACTTCATGATCGACACCGGCGCATCGGTGGTCGCGCTGAACGAGAGCTCGGCCGCGCGGTTCGGCGTGCGCCCGACGCCGAACGCCTACACCGCGCGCGTAACCACCGCCAACGGCACCATCAAGGCCGCGCCCACGCGCATCGCCATGATCACGCTCGGCGACCTCACCGTGCGCGACGTCGAGGCGCTGGTGCTGCCCGACGAGGCGCTTTCGGAAAACCTGCTCGGCCTGTCCTTCCTGTCGAAGCTGAAGCGCTTCGAATACGCCAACGGCAAGCTGGTGCTGGAGCAGTAAGGCCGATTGGCACCAAGCCTTAAACCAGCAAACCGCCAGGCTGATTTTTACCCGTCATCTTACAGCAACGCTCGATCTCTCCGCTCTCTCCAGCCCCGATGAAGTCGGCATTCGGCCCCACAACCTTGTGAGTCGAAAGCGAGTGAGTTGCCGACGTGTCAACTGACTTGGTCGAGCATGGCTTGGTCGAGCACTATTCGACGCGCAGATTGCAGAGCGGGAGCGGCTGAAATAACAACCGCACCTGTCCATGCCTGGCCACCCCTGCAGAAGCCATGCTGGATCGGAGCGATTAGCGGTCAGGCAGGTCCTAGGACGCAACAACGCGGCGTATTGCGCCAACCTGCAAGGACGGGTGGATGATGGCAGTATTTTGCCGACGCCAAATCTGCCGCAATTATTAGCCACAAGCCGTCAATCCCGCCTTTCGCTGCGGCGATGCATTCGCTAAAGCCAGCGGCATTGTTTCTCCGCACTCCCACGAGGCCATTCCTGATGTTTCCCAAGCCGAAATCCGCGCTGGTTCCGAATACCTATGCGTTCGAATCCGAGCCGATGGTGAAACCGACCGGGTTTCGCGAATACGATGCACGGTGGCTGTTCAACAAGGAAATCAACCTGATGGGCGTGCAGGCGCTGGGCATGGGGCTCGGCGCGCTGATCGCGGAGCTCGGCGTCCGCCAGGAGATCGTCACCGGCCATGATTTCCGCGGCTATTCCGCCTCGATCAAATATGCGCTGATCTCGGGCCTGATGGCGGCGGGCTGCAAGGTGCATGATATCGGCCTTGCCGTCACCCCGATGTCATACTTCGCGCAGTTCGATCTCGATGTGCCCTGCGTCGCCATGGTCACCGCCTCGCATAACGACAATGGCTGGACCGGCGTCAAGATGGGCGCCAACCGTCCGCTCACCTTCGGCCCCGACGAGATGACGCGGTTGAAGCAGATCGTGCTCAACGCCGAGTTCAACAACAAGGCCGGCGGCTCCTACCAATTCCATGAAAACTATCCGGCGCGCTACATCGCCGACCTCACCAACCGGCCGAAGCTGAAGCGCAAGCTCAAGGTCGTCGCCGCCTGCGGCAACGGCACCGCGGGTGCCTTCGCGCCGCGGGTGCTGGAGGCGATCGGCTGCGAGGTGATTCCGCTCGACACCGAGCTCGATCACACCTTCCCGAAATACAATCCAAATCCGGAAGACATGGAGATGCTGCACGCGATCCGCGATGCGGTGCTGGCGCACAAGGCCGATGTCGGTCTCGGCTTCGACGGCGATGGCGACCGCTGCGGCGTGGTCGACAACACCGGCGAGGAGATTTTTGCCGACAAGGTCGGCGTGATGCTGGCGCGCGACATGTCGGCGATCCACATGGACGCGCAGTTCGTCGTCGACGTGAAGTCGACCGGGCTGTTCGTCACCGACCCGGTGCTGCAAAAGCAGGGCGCCAAGACCGTCTACTGGAAGACCGGCCATTCCTACATGAAGCGCCGCACCAACGAATTGGGCGCGCTCGCCGGCTTCGAGAAATCCGGCCATTTCTTCTTCAACAAGCCGTTCGGCCGCGGCTATGACGACGGCCTGGTGTCGGCGATCGCGATCTGCGAGATGCTCGATCGCGCGCCCGGCAAGTCGATGGCCGATCTGAAGGACGCGATTCCGAAGACCTGGTCGTCACCGACCATGTCGCCGCATTGCGCAGACGAAGCGAAGTACGGCGTCGTCGACGCCGTGGTAAAGCACTTCGAGACGTTGCAGCAGAAGGGCGGGAAGGTCGCGGGCCAGGCGATCCGTGATCTCGTCACCGTCAACGGCGTCCGCGTCACCGCCGAGGACGGCAGCTGGGGGCTGGTGCGGGCGTCATCGAACAAGCCGGAGCTGGTGGTCGTGGTCGAAAGCCCGGTCAGCGAACGGCGCATGCACGACATGTTCGAGGCGATGGATTCGGTGCTGCGCACCCATCCCGAAGTCGGCGAGTACAATCAGAAGATCTGAGCGGAGCCGTATCTTCTCCGATTGTCATTGCCGGGCTTGACCCGGCAATCCATCGCCGAAAGATCCTTGCGCAGGTCTATGGACACGCCGGTCAGGCCCGCGGGTGACGATCTGCATTGACGGCATCACGCCGCCTGCAGCGAGTCCAGGAAGCGGTCGAGCTCGGATTTCAGCCGGTCCGATTGGGACGACAGGCCGTTCGCGGCATCGAGCAGTTGCGCGCTGGACTTGCCGGCCTGCTCGGACGCCTGATTGACGCTGAGGATGCCTCTGCTGACATCCCTGGTGCGGTCAGCGGCCTGCTGCAGGTTGCCGGAGATCTCGCGGGTCGCGGCGCCCTGCTGGCCGACCGCGGCGGCGATCTCGCCGGCGATCTGGTCGATCTCGGCGATCGTGCCGCCGATCGCGGCGATGGCGCCGACGGCCTCGCCGGTTGCGCTTTGGATGTCCTGGATCTGCGCCGAAATTTCCTCGGTCGCCTTGGCGGTCTGATTGGCGAGCGCCTTGACCTCGCTCGCGACCACGGCAAATCCCCTGCCATGTTCGCCGGCGCGGGCCGCCTCGATGGTCGCGTTCAGCGCCAGCAGGTTGGTCTGGCTGGCGATGCTCGAGATCAGCGTCACCACTTCGCCGATCTTCTGCGTGCCGGCGGCGAGCCCCTCGACCACGGTGTTGGTGCGGCGCGCTTCCTCGGCGGCCTTGGCGGCAATCTGGGTCGAGCGCGTCACTTGCTCGGCGATGCTGTTGACGGAGGCGGTGAGCTCTTCGGTCGCCGACGCGACGGTTTCCACATTGCTCGATGCCAGCCTCGATGCGGAGGCGACCGCTGCGGCCTGGCGCATGGTTTCCGCGTTGCCGTCGTCCATCGACGCCGACAGCGACTGCATCGCGCCTGCTGCCGCCGCGACCGCCGCGACGACGTCACTGATCTTGCGCTCGAAGCCGGCGGCAAGCTCGCGCCGCGCCGCGTCGCGGCTCTGCTTGGCCTGCTCGGCCTCGAGGCGGTCGGCATTGGCGCGCGCTTCGGCGGCGCCGGCCGCCTCGGCCTCCGCGGTCTTGCGGGCCGCCGTCTCGAACAGGCCGGCCAGCGTGTGGGCGAGCCAGATCAGGATGCCGGCCTCGATCAGCAGGATGACGGCGTGCAGCACGACACGGCCGAGATCGGCGCCGCCGGGATAGATCGCGGCCGGCAGCAGGAAGTTCAGCGTCAAATGATGCAGCGCGACCGCCGCGGTGCCGGCGACGACCGGCCGCCAGTCGCAATAGGCGACGAGGCAGGCGAGCGCCGCGAAGAAATACATGTGCATGTCGACCTGCCAGGCGTGGCCGGCAAACTGGTAGACCAGCATCGAGACGCCGGCCATCAGGGCGACGGCGACGATCATGCGGGTCGCAGCGCCATTGCCCGACGCGCGCCACGACAAAGTCGTGGCCAGCGCCATCGCCACCATGAAGGCAGCGGGCATCAGCCATTCGGTGTGCAGCACGAGGCCGATGCCGATTGCGATCGGCACGTGCAGCCAGAGCACCGCGAGCAGGATCTTGCCGGCCGTGCCGCGCAGCGCGGCCATTTCATTGCCTTCGAACATCCCCAGCCCCCAGGTCGTCATTGGCCTTGAAGCAGGCGGCGATCGCCTGCGGATCAAGGGTCAGCCAGGCACCGGCCGCGTACAGCCGGCGCAGCCCGTCGTCGCGATCGGGCCGCACCACCAGCACGGTCGGAACGGCAGTCATCCGGACGATCGACGCATTGGCGGATGCTGTGGCCTGAAACGCCCGTTCAGCCTTCCACCACGGCGGAAAAGCGATAGCGACCAACTCGGCACCCGCACGCGCCTGGAGCGACATCGCCGCCAGCACGATCCAGCTCGTGATCAGCAGCGCAGCCGCGCCCAGCCATGCAGGCCATCGCGTCGTCGGGATGATGCCCCCCGGCTCCATGGGCATAGACTATGCTGGCGGCGCTAACTTCAGGTAAATGCCTGCACCGGCAAACTACTTGGGGTGTTCGCGCAAGGGTGTGGCGGTGAGTTACGCCGCCGGCACCGGCAGTGCGGTCACGGACTTGATCTTCTCCATCGCGAAGCGCGAGGTGACGTTCTTCAGCGGCACCGCTGAGATCAGCTTCTTGTAGAAGACGTCATAGGCCTGCATGTCGGCGACAACGACGCGCAGCATGTAGTCGACGTCGCCGGCCATCCGGTAGAACTCCATCACCTCCGGCATGGCGCTGACGGCGTCGGCGAATTTGCGCAACCAGGCTTCCGAATGGTCGGCGCTCTCGACCGAGACGAACACCGAGATCCCGAGCCCGATCTTGTTCTGGTCGACCAGCGCCACCCGGCGCAGGATCACCCCGTCGGCCTCCAGCCGCTGGATGCGCTTCCAGCACGGCGTCGACGACAGCCCGACCCGGTCGCCGATCTCGGCGACGGAGAGCGAGGCGTCCTCCTGCAGCACGGTCAGGATCTTGCGGTCGATGGCGTCAAGCCGGCGGTTCTCTGGAATCTGAATGGCAGCGTCGGACATAGAAGAAAGTTCCACATGAAGGTTCGATATCCCTCATATAGAGAAAAATCTTCTCGAGCAAGCGGTTCCTGTCCGCCTAAACCGTCGAGGCTTCCTGGTGTTCGGCCAAAAACGCTTCAACTTCAGCACGTTGCGGTGCGGCATAAGCGCCCCCGTAGCGGGTGCATTTCAGCGCTGCGGCGGCCGAGGCGAAGCGCAGCGCCTGCCGCAGCTCCTGCCCCTCGGTGACGGCCAGCGCGAACGCCCCGTGGAAGACGTCGCCGGCCCCGAGCGTGTCGACGGTATGCACTGGGAACGCCGGGGTCTCCTCCAGCGCGCCCCTCTCATTGAGCCAGATGGTGCCCCTTGGGCCGCGGGTCCCGGCCAGGAAGGAGGGGGTCAGCTCGGCGAGCTTCCGCAGCGCCTGGCCGTCGTCGGTGACGTCGGCGGTCTCCTGCAGCGGCTCGCTGGAAAACACCAGGTGGGAGGAGGCGGTAAGCAACCCCTCGCGCATCGACATCGCGCGGTCGACGTCGACTACCACGGGGATGCCGCGCCTGACAGCCTCGGCGCACAGCTCGGTGCAGAAAGAGGCGCAGCGGCTCTCGGTCAGGATCGCCGCGCAATCCTCCAGCAGCACGTCGGTCGGCGGCAGCTTCACCTTCCAGAGTTCGGGATCGCGGAAGGTGACGATGGTGCGCTCGCCGGTGTCGTCGATCATGATCGCCGAGATCGGCGTCACCAGGTTCGGCATGTGGATGAGATGGTTGGTCTCGATGCCTTCTTCGGCCATTTTCTCGAAGATGTAGCGGCTCGAGGTTTCCCTGGCATCGCCCATCGGTCCGCAGATCGAGGCGCGGCCGCCGAGCCGGGCGATCCCGATCGCCGCATTCAGGGCGTTGCCGCCGCAGATCTCGTCGAAATGCGTCGCATTTTCCTTAGAGCCGCGCGCCGGCACGCTGACGCGGAAGGTCAGGTCGCGCACCGGAAGGCCGATGCAGAGGATGCGGGGCGGGACTTTTGAGGCGCCGTTTTGAGGATTCATGCGGGGGTCCGTCGCGAGGGTTCCGTCAACTGCCAGAACCGGTGTCCGATCTAATCGGCAGAACGATGTCCGGTTCCCACTATTTGCCGGAGCCGGCTCCGTCGTGCACCCAGCGGCCGAGCAGATGATGGGCAATGGCGAACGGATGCGGGCCGGCGAGGCCGTCGGGGTGCTCGCGCTTCAGCATCAGCGTCGCCTCGGCCCGGTCGAACCAGCGGGCGTCCTCCAGCTCGGCACGGTCGACCACGATCTCCTCGTTGGTCGCGCGCGCGGTGCAGCCGATCATCAGCGATGACGGATAGGGCCAGGGCTGCGTCATGTAGTAATTGACGTCGGTGCAGCGGATGCCGGATTCCTCGAAGATCTCGCGGCGCACCGCATCCTCGATGGTCTCGGCCGCCTCGACGAAGCCGGCGAGGCAGGAATACATGCCGGGCATGAACTGCTTCTGGCGGCCGAGCAGCACGCGGTCGCCATGGGTCACCAGCATGATCACGACCGGGTCGGTGCGCGGGAAATGCTCGGCCTTGCAGCTCGGGCATTCGCGCTTCCAGCCGCCGTCCTTCATCGCGGTGCGCACGCCGCAATTGGCGCAGAAGCCGTGGCGCTGGTGCCAGCTCACCAGCGATTTCGCCATCGCGATGGCCGAGAGCTGCTCGACCGGCACCACGCCCTGCATCGCCATGCCGCGCAATTCGGTGACCGCGACGTCGCTGCGCCCGACCAGCTTCTCGGCGGCCTGCGGCGCGATGCCCATGCCGAACACCGGCGCGCCGTCGCGCAGGCCGAGGAAGATCGTGCCGGGATTGGCGCCGAAGCCGCGCGCCTCGTCGAGCGACAGCAGCGCGCGGGCGCCGCCATCCTCCCGCTTCACCACCAGCGAGTCGCGGTAGATCACATAGGCTCTGGCCTCGCGGTGGCCCTCCAGCGCGAACAGCTTTTCGTCATTGGTGCGCAGATGCGCCGCGCGGTCGAGCACATTGGTGACGAAGGCCGGTTGCCCGAGCGGAAACGAATTGGATGCGGACATTGAATATCAACCCAACCAGATCTTGCGGCGAAGCGCGTTGATGAAATTCTGCACTTCCTCGGCGTCATGCGCCAGCGGCGGCATCACGCCCCAGACGGGACGCGGCCATGCAGCATCGGTCGTGCGGCGGGCAATGACGTGGACGTGGAGCTGCGGCACCATGTTGCCGAGCGCCGCGACGTTCAGCTTGTCGCATTTGGTGATCTCTTTCAGGGCCCGCGAGACCCGGGTGATCTCGGTCATCAGCTGGGCCTGCGCGACCTCGTCGAGATCGATGATCTCGACCGCGCCCTCGCGCCTCGGCACCAGCAGCAGCCAGGGGTAATGCGCGTCCTTGATGACCAGCACCTTGCACAGCGGCAGGTCGCCAATATCGATGGTGTCTTTCTCGAGCTGCGCGTGCAGCGTCCATGTGGCGGGCATGAGGGGCAAGTAATGCCTTTCCGTGTTCCCTTACAAGTCCCACAAACCGGACCGCCAAGCTGCGTCAGGCCGCTTGCTTTCCGGCGCTTTTGGCCCCAAATAGGGACCGGGAGATTGGCGGTGGACGAGCCACTCGCCAACCGGGTCAGGTCCGGAAGGAAGCAGCCCTAACGAGGTCCGGATCGGGTCGCTCGTCAGTCTCCTACCTGTTTTTCCGAGCGAATCGCGCTGGAACGGCGGTCTCCGCGCCCGGCCGCTCGATTTTGGCTCCTATCCGCACGCCGGCTGCCCTGGAGCGTTTTTGAGCGAAGTGGTTACCGGTTCGCGTAAAGAAAACGCGTCAAAACAAGAATCCAGAGCTCCGCTCCGATTCCATCGGAGCGGAAAACGCTCTGGAGAGATCAAGTTGCGGATCGACGCATGAACGACGCTGGCGACCCTCCCCACTCGTCCGACGGTGCAGGCCAAGGCAGCTTTGACCAAGGCGGTTTCGATTTGGGCGCGGCGGATGCCGCCAGGCCCTACCGCGTCCTCGCCCGCAAATACCGCCCCTCCAGCTTCGAGGACCTGATCGGCCAGGAGGCCATGGTGCGCACCGTCTCGAACGCGTTCGAGACCGGGCGGATTCCGCAGGCCTGGATCCTGACCGGGGTGCGCGGGGTCGGCAAGACCACGACCGCCCGCATTCTTGCCCGCGCGCTGAACTACGAGAAGCCGGACGGTTCGGTGCAGGGGCCGACCATCCACATGCCCGACCTCGGCGTGCACTGCCAGGCGATCATGGAAAGCCGGCACATGGACGTGCTGGAGATGGACGCCGCCTCCCACACCGGCGTCGACGATGTCCGCCAGATCAACGACAGCGTGCGCTACGCGCCGGCCAGCGCGCGCTACAAGGTCTACATCATCGACGAAGTCCACATGCTGTCGACGGCGGCGTTCAACGCCTTCCTGAAGACGCTGGAGGAGCCGCCGGAGCACGCAAAATTCGTGTTCGCCACCACCGAGATCCGCAAGGTGCCGATCACGGTGCTGTCGCGCTGCCAGCGCTTCGACCTGCGCCGCGTCGAGGCCGACGTGCTGATGAAGCACCTCGGCAATATCGCGGCCAAGGAAGGCGTCGGGGTCGAGCCGGAGGCGCTCGGCATCATCGCGCGTGCCGCCGAAGGCTCGGTGCGCGACTCGCTGTCGCTGTTCGACCAGGCGATCGCGCATGCCGCCGGCCAGGTGAAGGCCGATGCGGTCAGGCAGATGCTCGGCCTCGCCGACCGCACCCGCGTCATCGACCTCTTCGATTCGCTGGCGCGTGGCGACATCGCCAGCGCCTTCGCCGAGTTCCGCGCGCAATACGACGTCGGCGCCGATCCGGTCGTGGTGCTGTCCGATCTCGCCGAGTTCGTCAATTTCGTCACCCGCGTGAAGTTCGTCCCCGCGACCGCAGACAATGTCGCGTTCGGCGAGACCGAGCGCGTCCGCGCGCGCGAGTATGCGGCCAAGCTGTCGACGCGCGTGCTGTCGCGGATGTGGCAGATGCTGCTCAAGGGCATCGCCGAGGTGCAGACCGCGACGCGGCCCGCGGCGGCGGCGGAAATGGTGCTGGTGCGGATCGCCTATGTCGCCGACCTGCCGACGCCGGACGAAGTCATCCGGATGATCGAGCAGAATGGCGGCGGCTCGGCGCCCGCGATATCATCAGGGGCTTCAGCGGCGTCACGCGGCGCGCCGACATCGGCGATGTCTGCGGCATCCTCCGCGCCGGTCCGCGCGCCGCAGGGCGCGCCGCGCGCCGATCTCGCGGCGCGGCCGCAGATGGCCGCGCCTGCAGCCGGTGCGACACCCGCGCTGCGGATATCGAGCTTTCCGCAACTGATCGCGCTCGCCGGCGAGAAGCGCGACATCATGACGAAGGCCGCGCTGGAAGCCGATGTGCGGCTGGTGCGCATCGAGGACGGCCAGCTCGAGATCGCGCTGGAGCCGAAAGCCCAGCGCGCGCTGGTCACCGATCTGTCGCGCAAGCTCGAACTATGGACCGGGCGGCGCTGGACCGTGATCATCTCCAACGAGGCCGGCCAGCCGACGGTGCGCTCGCAGAACGAACAGGCGCGCAGCGAGCATCAGCGCGCCGCCGAGGCCGATCCGCGGGTGCAGGAGGTGCTGGCGCGATTTCCCGGCACCAAGGTGATCGAGGTTCGCCGCCTGGCCGCCGAGGTCCCGGTCGCGGATGCCGCCGGCGAAGACGCGATTGAAACTTCCGACAGCGACGACGATTGATCTGGTCACAGGGATTGAGCCATGGCTGATTTTCTCGGCATGATGAAGCAGGCAGCGCAGCTGCAATCGAAGATGCAGGCGATGCAGGACGAACTCGGCAATGTCGAGGTCGAGGGCATTTCCGGCGGCGGCCTGGTCGCGGTCCGCATGACCGCGAAGATGGAGGTGAAGGGCGTCAAGATCGATCCCTCGCTGATGAAGGAAGAAGAGCGCGAGGTGCTCGAGGACCTGCTCGTCACCGCGCTGGGCGATGCGCGCCGCAAGGCCGAGACCGCGATGCAGGAAAAGATGATGGCGCTCACCGGCGGCCTCGGCCTGCCGCCGGGATTCGGTCCGACATAGGTGCGGTGAGATCAAGATGAATCATCGCTTGGCTCTTTGTTTGAGCATGATCTTCTCGGAAAACCGCTTCGCACTTTTCCGGATCATGCTCTAATGCCCGCAAGCGTTGCCGGCCCCGAGATTGAACGCCTGATCCAGCTCCTGGCGCGTTTGCCCGGGCTTGGGCCGCGCTCGGCGCGGCGCGCGGCGCTGCACCTGATCAAGAAGCGCGAAGCGCTGATGACGCCCCTGACCGCGGCGCTGCAGGTGGCGATCGACAAGATCCAGGTCTGCAAGACCTGCGGCAACATCGATACACATAATCCCTGCACGGTATGCACCGATCCACGCCGCGATCCCTCGATCATTGTCGTGGTCGCCGATGTTGCCGATCTCTGGGCGCTGGAACGCGCCAACGCGACCAATGGCCGCTATCACGTGCTGGGCGCGACGCTGTCGCCGCTCGACGGCGTCGGCCCGCAGGACCTCACCATCGATCAGTTGGTGGCACGCGCGCATGCGCCTGAGGTCAGCGAGATCATCCTGGCGCTCAATGCCACCGTCGACGGCCAGACCACGGCGCATTACATCACCGACCTGTTATCGGAAGCCAATGTGCGGGTGACGCGGCTGGCGCATGGCGTCCCGGTCGGCGGCGAGCTTGATTATCTCGACGAAGGTACGCTATCGGCTGCGATGCGGCAGCGGACGCTATTCTAGCGCCAAAGGTTCAAAAGGCCGGACGCGGCGATGCCCGTTGGGCATCTGAAGAGGCCGCGCTGAAACAATGTGATAGGGTGGATGACGATTCGGGGACGGTCATTCACGCTGCTCGCGAATCAAATACGGATTCACTCGACATGACGACATACCGATTCGGCGTCCGCCTGAGCTTTGCGCTTCTGGCGGTAACTCTGGCGTCCCCCTGCGCGATAGCGCAGCAGGCCGACGTGCCGCAGAAGCCCGGCAAGCCGATCCATGCCGGCGACGTGCTGTCGGGGGAACTCAGCGCCCTGCGGGTGCGTGCCGGCAAGCAGGGCAAGCGGGTCGCGACCTACCAGATCACCAGCGAGCCGCGCCGCCTGCCGGCGCCGAACGGCCTCTGCAACCTCGAGACCGGTCCCGAGACCTTCCAGCTCGTCACCACCAGCGACGCGCAGACCACGCAGCTCAAGCGGCTCGTCGGCAAGGAAATCTCGGTGAAGATCGACGAGGTCGCCTGCGCCCAGGACGCCGGCCAGGTCAGCGAAGCCATCGTCACAAAGTGGAGCGTGGTGACGAAGTAGGCTCGCGCCCCAATTCCGCTGTCATCGCCCATGAGCGGCACCAAACGTTCAGCGTCGTCCTGGCGAAAGCCAGGACCCATTATCCCAACTGCTTGGTGTTGCGCGACGCTGGGGCCACTATCCCGCTCTCAATCAGATTCGGTGGTTATGGGTCCTGGCTTTCGCCAGGACGACGGGGAGGCTTACCGCAATTCCATCATCGTCACCCTGAGCTAAACCCGCACCGGCCCGAGCTCGTCGAAATGCCCCCGCCGTTGCAGCCAGGCGAGCAGCAGCAGGCTCGGGATCGCGACCAGCACGCAGATCACAAAGAACGCCGACCAGCCGACATACTGCGCCACATAGCCGGCACCCGATGACAGATAGGTGCGGCCGACCGCGGCGAGCGCGGTGAGCAGCGCGTACTGGGTCGCGGTGTGCAGCGGATTGCGGCACAGCGCCGAGAGATAGGCGACGAAGATCACGGTGCCGATCGCGCTGGTGAAGTTCTCCGCGGTGATCGCGAGCGCCAGCGCCCATTGATTGACGCCGACATGGGCGAGCCAGGAGAAGGAGAGATTGGCCAGCGCCTGCAGCACGCCGCCGATCCAGAGGCTGGTCGCGAGGGGGTAGCGCCGCGCCACGAAGCCGCCGGCAAAGCCGCCGATCAGCGTCGCGGCGAGGCCGACGCCCTTCACGATCGCGGCGTAGTCGACCTTGGAGAAGCCGATGTCGATCACGAACGGCGCGGTCATGGTGCCGGAGAACGCGTCGGTGAACTTGAACAGCACCACGAAGGCCAACGCGGCGAAGGCGTCCTTGCGGGTCAGGAACTCGGAGAACGCGCCGAGCGCGGCGTGGAACACGCGTTGCGCCGCATTCTGGGCATGGGTGGCGGCTTCGGCGTCCCGCGATTGCGCCGGCTCGGTGGCGGCAAGGGCGGTGACGACGCCGATCAGGATCATCGCCGCCATCACCACATAGCCCCACATCCACGCCGATGGACGCGCAAGGCCCGACGATTCGAAGCCGCTGACGATGAACAATGCGCCCGCGGTCGAGACCAGCATGCCGACGCGATAGGCCGCGACATAGGATGCCATGCCGGCGGCCTGCTCGCTCTCGGGCAGGCTCTCGACGCGGAACGCGTCGACCACGATGTCCTGCGTCGACGACGTCGTCGCCACCAGCAGCGCGGCAAAGGCAGCGAACCATGGCGAGCCCGCCGGATCGGCCATCGCCAGCACCAGGATCGCGGCGATCAGCAGCAGCTGCGAGAACAGCAGCCAGCCGCGGCGGCGCCCGAACATCTGGGTGAACAGCGGCACATGCAGCGCATCGACCAGCGGCGCCCACAGGAACTTGAGCGTGTAGGGCGTTCCGATCAGCGCCAGCAGCCCGATGGTGCCGAGATCGACGCCGGATTCCTTCATCCACACCTGCAACGTCGAGCCCGACAGCGCCAGTGGCAGGCCAGAGGAGAAACCGAGCAGCAGCACGATCAGCACCCGCGGCTGCAGGTACACAGCAAGGCTGTCGCGCCAGGAGGTGGGCTTCGGTGCCATCTTTGCAGATACGTCCGACGTCGCTTCAGGTGCGGTCATGCCTCCTGTTAGCAGATTCGAGCGACGCTGCCTCCGCTCCCTCTCCCCGCTCTTTCGCGGGGAGAGGTGGGGGTGAGGGGCTGCTTGAGCGAATTCGGACGGGGTCGCATGCGGAGGCTTCCCCTCACCCGAAATTCGCGCGATGCGCGAATTTCGACTTCTCCCCGCGCGCGGGCGAGGTGACTCCGTGGCTACTCCCCCGCCTGCAGCTTGCGCGGGGCGGGGAACAGTTCTTGTGTTGCGCCCTTGACAAAGCGGGGGACTTCGATCGGAGCTTCGGACTTGCTGAAGTCGAGCTCCTCGATGCGGCCGGCGCGCTTTTCGATCTTGTCGGCGGAGATCAGGATCTGCCTGACGTCCTCGTTGACCTGGCCGAAATGGGTTTGCAGCTTGAGCACGCGCTCGCGCAGGCGGCCGAGGTCGTCGCCGAGATGCATCACCTCGTTGCGGATCTGGTCGGCGGCGTCGCGGATGCGGGCATCCTTCAGGATCTGCTGCATCACCTGGATCGCCAGCATCAAGAGCGAGGGCGACACCAGCACGACGCGGGCACGGTAAGCCTTCTGCACCACGTCGTCGAACCCGTCATGGATCTCGGCATAGACCGATTCCGACGGCACGAACATCAGCGCGGTGTCCTGGGTCTCGCCCGGGATCAAATATTTCTCCGCGATGTCGCTGACATGCTTGAGCACATCGGCGCGCAGCCGCTGGCTGGCGAATTTGCGCTCGTCGTCGCTGCGCGCGTCGTGCAGCGCGGTCATCGCCTCCAGCGGAAACTTCGCGTCGATGCAGAGCGGGCGCTGGTCCGGCAGGAACACCACGCAGTCCGGCCGCTTGCCCGTGCTCAGCGTGTGCTGGAACTCGTAGGAGCCCTGCGGCAGGCCATCCTGGACGATCGCCTCCATCCGCGCCTGGCCGAACGCGCCGCGCGACTGCTTGTTGGCGAGCACATCGCGCAACGTCGTGACCTGGGTGGTGAGCTCGTTCAGGTTCTTGTGGGCGTGATCGATGATCCCGAGCCGCTCGTGCAGCACGCGCAGCGAGTCCATGGTGTTGCGGGTCGATTGTTCCATCGATTGGCCGACCCGGTGGGTGACCGAATCCAGCCGCTCGTTGACGGCGCGCGCCATCTCGGCCTGGCGGCCGGCGAGCGCCTGCGCCATCGCGTCGACCCGCCCGGAGGATTCGCTCTGGGCGCGCAGCACGGCGGCGAGCCGCTCTTCCAGCTCGTCGGCGCGGATGGTCTGGGCCATCGCCAGTTCCGCGCCGTGCCGGCTTGCCCGCACGATGACGATCGCGATGGTGAGCAGCAGGATCAGCGCCAGCATGCCAAGGCCGATTAACGCGTCGGAGACGCGGACCGGCAGGTCGCCGATGGTGAGGAGAATCTCGTTCATGCCGGCCGTTGTACCCCGATTCGCGGCCGGCTGCGAACGAAGAGGGAACATTTATGCCTAATCGATCGTTAAATTTCGTGGTTAACGGCGTGTGAAGAAACGTGGTTAACGCCCGCTTGACCGGTTCCGGGGCGCATTGACCCCATCAAGTCAGCGGCTTAAATCGCCGCCATGGCATTAAGAGAAATCATCATCCTGCCGGACAAGCAGTTGCGGCTGGTGTCGAAACCGATCGAGAAGGTGACGCCGGAAATCCGCAAGCTGGCCGACGACATGCTGGAGACCATGTACGACGCGCCCGGCATCGGGCTCGCGGCGATCCAAGTCGCTGAGCCGCTGCGGCTGATCACCATGGACCTCGCCAAGCGTGACGAGAACGGCGAAACGCAGGCGAAGCCGCGCGTCTTCATCAATCCGGAGATCGTGGCGCGGTCCGAGGAACTGTCGGTCTACGAGGAAGGTTGCCTCTCGATTCCCGAATATTACGAGGAGGTCGAGCGCCCGGCGCGGGTGCGCGTGCGCTTCCTCGATCTCGACGGCAAGCTGCACGAGGAAGACGCGGAGGGGCTCTACGCCACCTGCATCCAGCACGAGATCGACCATCTCAACGGCGTGCTGTTCGTGGACTATTTGTCGAAGCTGAAGCGCGACCGCGTCTTCAAGAAATTCGAGAAGGCCGCCAAGCGCGCGGCAGAGTAGCGCCATGCCGCTTCGTCTTGTTTTCATGGGCACGCCCGATTTTGCGGTGCCGACGCTGCTGGAACTCGTGGCCCACGGTCACGAGGTGGTGGCGGTCTACACCCGCGCGCCGAAGCCCGCCGGTCGGCGCGGGCTGCAGTTGCAGCCGACCCCGGTCGAGCGGGAGGCGCGGCGGCTCGGCATTCCCGTGCTGACGCCGAAGACGCTGAAGACGGCCGAGGCGCTCGAGGAGTTCCGCGCGCATGACGCGGACGCGGCGGTCGTCGTCGCCTACGGCATGATCCTGCCGCAGGCCATTCTCGATGCGCCAAAACTCGGCTGCTTCAACCTGCACGCCTCGCTGCTGCCGCGCTGGCGCGGCGCCGCGCCGATCAACCGCGCCATCATGGCCGGCGATGCCGAGAGCGGCGTCATGGTGATGAAGATGGACGTCGGCCTCGACACCGGCGACGTCGCGATGGCCGAGCGGCTGGCGATCTCCGACAGCATGACGGCATCCGACCTGCACGACGCGTTGGCGCCGCTCGGCGCCGCTCTGATGGTGCGCGCGATGGCCGGGCTCGAGCGCGGCAGCTTGCTACTCACGAAGCAGAGCGAGGACGGCGTCACCTACGCCGCCAAGATCGAGAAGGCCGAGGCGCGGATCGACTGGTCCAGGCCGGCGCATGCGGTGCTGCGGTATATCCACGGGCTGTCGCCGTTCCCGGGCGCCTGGTGCGAACTGGCCGGCGAGGGCGAGCCAGTGCGGCTGAAGATTTTGCGCTGCGAGCTCGCCAAGGGGTCGGGCGCGCCCGGCGACGTGCTCGACGACAATCTGGCGATCGCCTGCGGCGACGGCGCGATCCGGATTCGCGAATTGCAGCGCGCCGGCAAGGCGCCGATGAAGGCCGCCGACTTCCTGCGCGGCACGCCGCTGAAGCCGCCTGCGCGGCTCGCCTGATGCCCCGCTACAAGCTCACCATCGAATATGACGGCACGCCGTTCTCCGGCTGGCAGATCCAGGACACCGCGCCGACCGTGCAGGGCACGCTGGAAGCCGCGGTCAAGGCGATCTGCGGCGAGGATGTGCGGGTCCATGGCGCGGGGCGTACCGACGCCGGCGTTCATGCGCGCGGCCAGGTCGCGCATTGCGACATCGCCAAATCGTTTCCGCGCGGGCGCCTGCGCGACGGGCTGAACGCGCATTTGCGCCCGCATCCGATCGCCGTGCTTGCAGCCGAGATCGTGCCTGACGATTTCGAGGCGCGCTTCTCGGCGATCAAGCGGCATTATCTCTATCGGATCGTCAACACCCGCGCCAACCTTGCGCTCGACATCGGCCGAGTTTGGCGGGTGCCGCGCGCACTCGATGCCGGCGCGATGCACGCGGCCGCGCAACGGCTGCTCGGCAAGCACGACTTCACGACCTTCCGCGACACCGAGTGCCAGGCCAAGTCGCCGGAGAAGACGCTCGACCAGCTCGACGTCACGCGCGAGGGCGACGCCATCAACATCGTCACATCGGCGCGCTCGTTCCTGCACAGCCAGGTGCGCTCGATGGTCGGGTCGCTGGTCTGGGTCGGCGAGGGCCGCTGGAGCGCCGACGACCTCGCCGCCGCGCTCAAAGCCCGCAACCGCGCCGCCTGCGGTCCAGTCGCGCCGCCGGAGGGGCTATATCTGGTGCGTGTAGACTATCAGTAACCCCAATACTTACTGTGCATGGGGTTGTTTTCGGGGTTTTCACCTCGCCCCGCTTGCGGGGAGAGGTCGGAACGTCAGATGCGTTCCGGGTGAGGGGGAGCCTTCGCGAGTTCGACTGCCGCCTTATACGCGGAAGCAGCCCCTCACCCTGACCCTCTCCCCGTAAAGAACGGGGAAAGGGGAGCAGGCACTAAGCAAAATACCGGTCGAGGATGCCGCGATAGATCCGCGTCAGCTTCTCCAGGTCGGACACCGGGGTCCGCTCGTCGACCTGGTGCATGGTTTGGCCGACCAGGCCGAACTCGATCACCGGGCAATGACTGAAGATGAAGCGCGCATCCGAGGTGCCGCCTGATGTCGAGAGCTCCGGCTTGCGGCCGGTGACCTCCTCGATCGCCGACACCGCGAGGTCGGTGAACGGGCCGGGCTTGGTGACGAACACGTTGGAGTTCGACGGCGCCCATTCGATGCGGGCGCGGATGCGGTTGCCGCAAGCTTTCGCGAGCCGCTCGTCGACCAGCCGGCGCAGGCTCTCCTGGCTGTGGTTGTCGTTGTAGCGGATGTTGAATTTCGCCCGCGCCTGGCCGGGGATCACGTTGCTTGCGGCGTTGCCGACATCGACCGTGGTGAATTCGAGATTGCTGGCCTGGAACTGGGCGCTGCCGTGATCGAGCGGCTCGTCGCTCAGTGCCACGATCAGCCGCGAGATATCGGGCACCGGGTTCGAGGCGCGATGCGGATAGGCGACATGGCCCTGCACGCCGTCCACAATGAGCGTGCCGGATTGCGAGCCGCGCCGGCCGATCTTGATCATGTCGCCGAGCACCTCGACATTGGAGGGCTCGCCGAGCACGCAATGGTCGAACTTCTCGCCGCGCTCGGCGCACCATTTCAGCAACTTGACGGTGCCGTTGATCGAGACGTCCTCCTCGTCGCCGGTGATCAGGAACGAGATCGAGCCCCCGCCGTCTTCGCGCGGCCTGCCGCCATGGTCCTTGAGATATTGCAGCACCGCGGCGACGCTGCAGGCGATGCCGCCCTTCATGTCGACCGCGCCGCGGCCGTAGAGATAGCCGTCCTTCACCTCGCCGGAGAATGCGCCGACCGACCACGCGGCCTCATCGCCGGGCGGCACCACGTCGGTGTGGCCGGCGAAGGTGATGTGCGGCGCGGCGCTGCCGATCCGGGCATAGAGATTGTCGATGTCGGCGGTGCCGGGCTCCGAGAAGGTGACGCGATGGACCTCGAAGCCGGCTTGCTTCAGCAGGGCTTCGAGAACGCCGAGCGCGCCGGCATCGGCGGGCGTGACGGACGGGCAGCGGACGAGATCGCGGGTAATCGAAACGGCATCACTCATGCCTCCCGCTTAACACGCCACACCGGCAGTGGACCAGCTTCGTGCGGCACGATTTCGAGCTCGCTCTGCTGATCCCAGCCCTGCGTGGCGCGCGGCCTGTTGTCGCGGTTGTCACGCGGTCTTGCCTGGACTTGCTTCAGCGGATTGGCGCCGTAGCGATTGGGATAGCGGGTGCCGCACACTCGTGCAGCTGCGTAGCCCGGATTGCGCTGCGCTCCATCCGGCTTACGGCTTCCCGTTCAGCCGCTGCAGGAAGCCGGTCAGATCGTCGGTGACGTGGTCGACATGGGCGGCGTCGCGGCCTTCCAGCTCCCAGGTCTCGCGCACCACCTCCTGGCTGCCGTCGGGGACGACCAGCACGGTGGTCATGCCGAGCTCGTGCGGCACCACGAGATTGCGCGCAAGATCCTCGAACATCGCGGAACGCTTGGGGTCGACGCCGTGGAGCTTGAGGAATTTCTGGTAGGTCTGCGGCGCCGGCTTCGGCTCGAGCTCGGCGGCGATGATGTCGAACACGCCCTCGAAATGGTGGCCGATGCCGAGCCGGCCGAGCACCGCATCGACATGGTCGACCGAACCGTTGGTCAGGATCAGCTTGCGTCCCGGCAGCCGCTCGATCGCAGCACCCATCGCCGGATTGGGCTGCAGCGGCGAGTGGTCGATCCTGTGCACATAGGCGAGATAGTCGTCGGCCTGCACGCCGTGCTCGGTCATCATGCCGCGCATCGTGGTGCCGTAGCGCAGGTAATAGTCCTTCTGCAGCACCCGCGCCTCCTCGGGCGAGATCTTCAGCCAGTTGCTGACGAACTCGCCGATCCGTGCGTCGACCTGCTGCCACAGATTGACGTGATGCGGATACAGCGTGTTGTCGAGGTCGAACACCCAGGTGTCGACATGGTTGAAAGCGCGGGGAGTTTTCATGATTGTCCTCCATCCGTCGGCGCAAGCCTTGCCCAGCCCTCCGCCGTCGTCCTGGCGAAAGCCAGGACCCATACCGCGGAATCCACCAATAGGGCATGGTGCTCGTTGTTCTTCGCCAAACGCAATCCTGTGGTTATGGGTCCTGGCCTTCGCCAGGACGACATGGATATTGCTGGCACCACTGTGGCCATCACGGCATCGCAAAGCGCAGCGTCTTGCCGCCGGTGGTCATGTCGACGGTGGTAAAGCCGGTTGCGGCGAGGCCGCGGCTGGCGCAGTCGCCCTGCTCGTTGACCTCGAACTTGCTCTCGCGAGTGCAGAGCTGCACCGCGCCGCCCCAGTTCAGCGGTCTGTCCTTGATGCGGATGGTGCGGTTGTCGCTGTCGACCGCCTCGGCGAAGGAATAGATCTGCTTCGGCGTGCCTGAAACATCGGGATGCAGGCACTTGCCGGGATCGATGCGATACCAGCCGCGGCTGGTCACCACCTTGCCATCGTCAATCGCGACCGCCGCCATCACCTTGTGCGGCGTGTCGTTGCACCAGGTCAGCCCGGATGGTGACGGCTTCTGCACGGCGTCGACCATTGTGGTGAAGAAGGTCGGCGACTGCACGATGTCGCTGCTCAGCCCGCGGCTCTTCAGGAACGCCGACAGCGCAGCCTGCGTCTTCGGCCCGTCGACGCCGTCGATCGGCGCCGCGTCGTAGCCCGCGATGACCAGCAGGCGCTGGATGCCGGCGAGCCGCGCCTGTTCGTCGTCGTACTCGCTGTCCTCAGCAAGATAGGCGACGAGATTGCCGTCGTCGGTCCGGGTCGGCGTGATCTGGGTGAATTGCGCGGGCGTCTGGCCGGAGCGGCACTGGCGTGCGGCGGCGATCACGAAATTGTCCTGCGCGACGCAGAGCGTGTCGGTGCCGTTCTGCGGGATCGGCGAGGCGCCGTAGACGCCGAGCGCGCGGGCATTGAGCAGCAGGCGGTCGGCAGTGAGCGCGCCCTGCACCAGGACGCGGCAGGTCGCGGGATCGATTCGGAACCAGCCGCGCGTCGCGGTCGCTGCCTTGTCGTCGATGCCGATCGCGGCCTCGATCACATAGCTCATGCGGTTGCAGAGCTTGAGGTCGGCATGCGCCGGCGCCGACGAGAACAGGAACGAGGCGGCGGCGGCGGGCAGCGCCATCATGAGCCGCGCGGGCGGCGACCGGCGCGGCCGCCTAGCCGTGAGCCAGGCGACGATGGTCTTCAATCGCGCTGCCGCGCCTGCCATCACTTGTGGATCAGCGTGCCGGTGCCCTGGTTGGTGAAGAGCTCGAGCAGCACCGCGTGCGGCGTCTTGCCGTCGATGATCACGACGCCCTGCACGCCCTGTTCGAGCGCGTAGATGCAGGTCTCGACCTTCGGGATCATGCCGCCGGCGATGGTGCCGTCGGCGATCAGCTTGCGGGCGTCCTTGATCGACAGGTCCGGGATCAGCTTCTTCGACTTGTCGAGCACGCCGGGCACGTCGGTCAAGAGCAGCAGGCGCTTGGCCTTCAGCGCGCCCGCCACCGCGCCGGCGAAGGTGTCGGCGTTGACGTTCAGCGTCTGGCCGTCCTGCGAGGTTGCCAGCGGCGCCAGCACCGGGATCAGCTCGTAGCCGATCAGCTGGTTCAGCAGCGTGAGGTCGACCTTCTCGGGGTCGCCGACGAAGCCGAGATCGACCGCCTTCTCGATGTTGGAGTCGGGATCGACCATGGTGCGCGTCGTCCTCGACGCTTTCACCATGTTGCCGTCCTTGCCCGACAGGCCCACGGCCTTGCCGCCCGCCTCGTTGATGTAGCCGACCAGCTGCTTGTTGACCGAACCTGCCAGCACCATCTCGACGATCTCGATGGTCGCGGCGTCGGTGATGCGCAGGCCCGCGGCGAATTCCGACTGGATGCCGAGCCGCTTCAGCATGGTCGCGATCTGCGGCCCGCCGCCGTGCACGACCACCGGATTGATCGCGGTCTGCTCCAGCAACACGATGTCGCGGGCGAACGCCTTCGCGGTGTCCTCTGCGCCCATGGCATGGCCGCCATATTTGATGACGATGGTCTCTTCGTCATATTCTTGCATGTGCGGCAGCGCTTCCGACAGGATGCGGGCCTGATCGAGCGGGCTGATGTGGTCGGTCATGGGGCGGGTCTCGTCGTCAGCGGAGGGATCGGCGCGGTTCTAGCTGATTGCCGGGCAGGGCGCAAAGCGGGAGAGGTATTTGCAGATTTCAGTAGCCCGGATGGAGCGGAGCGAAATCCGGGGCTGTCCCCGCGGCAAGATCCCGGATTGCGCTTCGCTCCATCCGGGCTATGGCTCTCACTTTCTCCCACAGGGGAAGAAGGGAAGGAAGGATCAGCGCTGCCTCGGCCACATCGCGGCGACGGCGAGCAGCACCCAGCTTGCGATCAGCAGCGTTCCGCCGGCCGGAGCGGCCATCGGAAACAAGCCGTGGCCGGCATATTGGCGCAGCACGAGGTCGCCGGCGAACAATGACGTGGCGATGACAAAGCCGGACGCCGCCACGATCCCGATCGTCGCATGAACGATCGCGCGGTCCGCAACCGCAGCCGTCGCGATCGCCGCACAGGCATGAAACAGCAGCATCGAGGAGGCCGCTGCCAGCCGCGAAGCGTCGGGCAGATGGGCCGCGGCGGCCGCCAGCATCACGCCGCACGCGCCCATGATCGCGGCGAGGACGATCAGGAGGCGAGGGACGCCGCTCATCGGCGCCGCTCCTCGATCAGGCGCACCATCGCGGCGCGCAGCTCGGGCATGCCGCCGCCGGTGCGGGACGAGGTCACCAGCACCTCGGGGAACGCCGCGGGATGCTTTGCCAACGCCGCCGTGGTGTCGGCGATCATGGTTTTCAGTTCGGCGGGTTCGACCTGGTCGGCCTTGGTCAGCACGACCTGATAGCTGACCGCTGACTTGTCGAGCGTCTTCAGCACGTCGAGATCGACGTCCTTGATGCCGTGGCGGGCATCGATCAGGACATAGACCCGCGCCAGCGTGGCGCGACCGAGCAGGAATTTGTGGATCAGCTCGGTCCAGGACGCGACCTTGGACTTCGCCGCCGCGGCGTAGCCGTAGCCGGGCATGTCGACGAGGCGGAAGCCGGCGCTCGCAGGTCCTTCGAAGAAGATCAGCTCCTGGGTCCGGCCGGGCGTGTGCGAGGTGCGTGCCAGGTTGTTGCGGCCGGTCAGCGCGTTGATCAGGCTCGACTTGCCGACATTGGACCGGCCGGCAAAGGCGACCTCGAGCCCCGACATCGGCGGCAGCGTCGCGATCGAGGGCGAGGCCCAGATGAAGCGCCAGTCGCCGGCGAACAGCTTTCGCCCCTGCTCGATCAGCGCCGCGTCCGGTTCGGTGCTCATGTGAAGACGTCCATCAAGGGGCCGGCCGGCCCATCCGTCATTGCGAGCGAAGCGAAGCAATCCATGTCTCGGCGCGGCGAAAGATGGATTGCTTCGTCGCTCCACTCCTCGCAATGACGCGATTGGAGCTACGTTGCCTTAGTCTCGGTCTTCACGCTTTTTTTTTGAAATGTCGACTTGAGATTGTCGAACAGTTCCACCTTCACGCCGTTGAGGCGCATGATGTAGCTCTGCTGCAGCACCGACAGCAGGTTGTTCCAGGCCCAGTAGATCACAAGACCTGCCGGGAAGCCCGCCAGCATGAAGGTGAAGATCAGCGGCATCCAGTCGAAGATCATCTTCTGGGTCGGATCCGGCGGCGCCGGATTGAGCTTCATCTGCACCCACATCGTGACGCCCATGATCAGGGGCCAGACGCCGAGCCACAGATAGTGGCCGAACACCGGAATCTGCGTCGGATCGAAGTGCAGCAGGCCGAACAGGTTGAACAGATTGGTCGGATCGGGCGCCGAGAGGTCCTTGATCCAGCCGAAGAACGGCGCGTGCCGCATCTCGATGGTGACGAACAGCACCTTGTAGAGCGAGAAGAAGACGGGAATCTGCAGCGCGACGGGAAGACAACCGGCGATCGGGTTGATCTTCTCCTTCTTGTAGATCTCCATCATCTCCTGCTGCTGCTTCACGCGGTCGTCGGGATAGCGCTCCTTCAGCGCCTGCAGCTGCGGCTGCACCGACTTCATCTTCGCCATCGAAGCGTAGGACTTGTTGGCGAGCGGGAAGAACAGCAGCTTCACGATCACGGTCACGAGCAGGATCGAGACGCCGAAATTGCCGAACAGGCGGAAGAACCAGTCGAGCGCCAGGAACATCGGCTTGGTGATGAAGTAGAACCAGCCCCAGTCGATCAAGAGGTCGAAATGGTTCAGCCCGAGCTGCTTGTTGTAGCCGCCGAAGCCGACCAGCGGGAAGTTGATGCCGACGACGCTGGCTTCCTTGGCGCCGGCGAACAGCCGCGCATTGGTGCTGATGGTGCCGCCGATCGGCAGCGTCTGCGCATCCTGCAGATAATCGGTCTGGTAGTTGTGATTGTTGCCGACCGCGTTCGACCGGTAGGTCACGTGCAGCTTGGCACTGGTGTCGGGCAATAGCGCCGACGCCCAATACTTGTCGGTCATGCCCATCCAGCCGTTGGTGACGTCGAAGGTCACCGCCTTGGTCTCGTCGATTTTCTTGTAGGCGTATTCCTGCAGGCCCTGGTCGCCGAGATAGCCGATCAGGCCTTCATGCAGGATGTAGTAGCCGGAGACCTGGGGCGTGCCGTGGCGCGAGATCAGCGCGAACGGATAGAGGGTGACGGGCGCGCTGCCGAGATTGCTGACCTCGTCCTTGATGGTGAACAGATAGCGCTCGTCGACCGCGATGGTGCGGCGGAAGGTGAGTCCTTCGCCATTGTCGTATTTCAGCGTGATCGGTGTCGTCGGCGTCAGGCTGCCGGAGCCCTCCTGCTGCCACACCGTGTTCTGGTCGGGAATCTTCGTCGTCGTGCCGCTCGCGGGCACCCAGCCGAACTCGGCGTAGTAGGGAGAAGCGGTCTGCGACGGCGCGAACAGCACGATCGGCGGCGATGCCGGATCGACCGTCTCACGGTACTGGACCAGCGCGATGTCGTCGATGCGCGCGCCCTTCAGGGCGATGCTGCCAGCGAGGCGCGGGGTCTCGATCTTGATGCGCGGGCCGGCCTCGAGCGCGGCTTCGCGGCTGATGACCGGTCCGGCGCCGGCCGGCTGTGCGGGAGAGGGCGTGCCGCTGGCCGACGGGGTCGGCGCCGTGGAGCCCGGAGCCGCCTGGCCCGGGGCCGGCGCCGGCTGCGGCGCCGCCTTCTGCAGCTCCGCCTGACGCTGCTGCTCGGCGCGCTGCTTCTCCATCTGCGGCATGTTGTAAAAATATTGCCAGGCGATCAGGACGAGGCCGGACAGGATGACGGCAATGATGGTGTTGCGGTTGTCGGACATCTCTTAAGGTCTCGTCATTCCGTTCGGATTACGCGCCCTGGTTACGCGCTTTGGGCGCAGGCCGGTCGAGCCGGCGCAGCGCCGACCGCAGGTCGTCAAGCATGGTCGCAAAATCGCGCGTCAGCGCATCACGGCGGCCGACTAGCACATAATCATGATGTGGGCGCATCGATACCTCGTCGATGCGCTTCACCACTTCGCGGAGCCGGCGGCGGATGCGGTTGCGCTCGGTCGCGGTTCCATTCTTCTTGGTGACGGTGAAGCCGATGCGGACCGGGCCCTCATCGTCGCGGCGGCGGCCCTGCAGCACAAAGCCGGCGGTATTCGCCCGCGCGCCATTGGCAACGGCGAGGAAGTCCGCCCGCTGCCTTAGCCGATCCATAAAGAATCTCCTGAAGAGGAGACGTCCGGGCTCAGGCGCTTAGGCGCTTGCGGCCACGCGCACGGCGCGCAGCGAGAACCTTGCGGCCGCCGGCCGTGGCGAGACGGGCGCGGAAGCCGTGACGGCGCTTGCGCACCAGTTTGCTGGGTTGATAAGTCCGCTTCACGGGTAAGTCTCCGCTGACCGGGCAATTTGCCAGGATTAAGATACGTCCATTGAGATGAAGTCCGGTGATGCTGGCGGGCTCAATGCAGGCCGTTTGCGGCCCCAAACGAGCCGCCCCCGGTCAAGAACCGGGCCATCGCGGACAGTTGGCGCGGCTTATAAGGGAGTGCCCAGTTTTCGTCAATCTCGGAGGCCGCCGCCAACGGGCTTCTTTGAAACGTCGCAATTCGGGCGAATATATCTGTTTTCACGGTGTTTTTGACGGTGAGGGGGCGCTTGGCGGCGCTCCGGGGAACCGCCGACATTAGCGATCCGTAATTTGACCGGCTTGGGGGCCGGGCCGCATCTTCCAGCCCCGGAGCCAAACAAGGCCTTATCTTTTGGCTGAAACTGACGATCAGGCTGCATTGCAGAAGCCTCGGCCCAAGCCGTCTGTCCGGCTGGGACTGTCGGGCAAGCTTTTGCTGCTGACCATTCCCCTGGCGATGATCGCCGGGATGCTGATCTATATCCCTGCGATCGCCAACTTCCGCGTCAACCGCCTGAACGACCGGCTCGCCGCCGCCAATACCGCGGCGCTGGTGCTGGACGCTGCGCCCTCCGGGATGGTGCCGGATTCGCTGGCGCGGCAGATCCTGTCCAGCATCGGGGCGCGCGCGGTCGCCATCAAGCTCGGACAACAGCGCCGCCTGCTCGCCAGCGCCGACCTGCCGGCCGCGATCGACCATGACATCGACATGCGGACCATGACGGTGTGGTCGGCGATCGTCGATTCCTTCGAGATGATGCTGGAGCGCGGCGATCAGACCATCCGCGTGGTCGGAGCAGCACCAGGCCAGGCGCAGTTCATTGAGGTGGTGATCGACGAGAAGCCGCTGCGCCAGGCGATGTATCGCTTCTCGCGCAACGTCCTCGTGGTGGCGCTGCTGATCGCCGGCCTGACCTCGGGTCTGGTCTATCTCGCGCTGCATTATTTGTTCGTCCGTCCGATGCGGCGGCTGACCGCGAGTCTGATCGGCTTCCACGAAAATCCCGAGAGCTCGGCGCGGATCATCGTGCCGAGCCAGCGCGGCGACGAGATCGGCGTGGCCGAGCGCGAGCTGTCGGACATGCAGCGCGATCTGGTCTCGATGCTGCATCAGAAGAGCCGGCTCGCCGCGCTGGGCCTTGCCGTCTCGAAGATCAACCACGATTTGCGCAACCTGCTGGCATCCTCGCAACTGCTGTCGGATCAGCTCGCCAGCGTGCCCGATCCGCGGGTGCAGCGCTTTGCGCCAAAGCTGCTGCGCTCGCTGGAGCGCGCCATCGCCTTCTGCCAGTCGACATTGTCGTACGGCCGCGCCCAGGAGGCGGCACCCGACCGGCGCATGATCCTGGTCGAGCCGGCGGTCGCCGAGGTACGCGAATCGGCCGGGCTCGCCACCGATGCCTCGATCACCTGGATCAGCGCGATCGAGCGTGGGCTGACGATCGATGCCGATCCCGACCAGCTGTTCCGCGTGCTGCTCAATTTGGTGCGCAACGCCGCGCAGGCGCTGGAGAGCCGGACCACGGGCGACGGCGGGGCGCAGCAGATCCGCATCACCGGCCGCCGCGAGGGAACGGTTGCGATCATCGAGGTCTCCGACACCGGCCCCGGCGTGCCGGCCAAGGCGCGCGAGCATCTGTTCGAGGCGTTCCAGACCTCGGGCCGCCCCGGCGGCAGCGGCCTTGGCCTTGCCATCGCCGCCGAGCTGATCCGCGCCCATGGCGGCAACATCCATCTGGTCGAGGGCACCATCGGCGCCACCTTCCGGATTTCGATTCCGGACCGCCCGGTGGAACTGCTGTCGATCCGCAGCGAGCGGGCGCGGGCGTAGGCCGGTCTCATTCCCGCATCGGGAATCCCGAGATCCGGGCTCGTCGCTGGCGCGAAGCCCCCGGAACGACGAAAAATCGGGGCTCTCCCCGTCAAATCGCCGTTCCAAACATGCCAGCCAGACCTTGCCAACCGGACCGGGAGCCTGTAGCTAGAGCGCTCTTTCGCGATGGTTCGGGCCTCCCGGATCCCCGCGGGCTTCGAACCCTGCCGCGAAAATGCGCCCGTAGCTCAGCTGGATAGAGCATCAGACTACGAATCTGAGGGTCGGACGTTCGAATCGTTCCGGGCGCGCCATTCCGCTGAATCCACGATTTCCGCGATGCGCTATGCCGTGTCGGCGAACATCCCTCTCGCGTCAGCCTCACGCCGGCACGCAGGTCAACCTGACCGTGTCCTCGCCGATGCGATCGTTGGCGACCAGGCGGAGCGGCGGGCGGGGGCTGGTGAAGAACGGCTTGCCGCGGCCGAGCACGAAGGGACGGACGTAGAGTTGATACTCATCGATCAGGCCAAGGTCGCTGAGACTTCCCGCAAGGTCCGGTCCGCCGACGTCGATCTCGCCCGCGTGCTCGGCCTTCAGCCTGCGGATCAACGCCTCGATGTCGTCAGCGACGAGCGTGGCGTTGGGGCCGACCGACTTCAGCGATCGCGAGACGACCCATTTCGGCTGGCTGCGCCACGCCGCCGCGAACTCATGTTGCTCCGGCGTCCACTCGGGATGGTCGTCGTCCCAATAACGCATCAGCTCATACAAGCGGCGGCCGTACACGCTGCCGGTCAGGCCGCGCACCTGCTCGATGAAGTGACGAAACAGCAGGGGACCCGGCGGCGCATATGCGTCATGGTCGACATAGCCGTCCAGTGACACGTTCATTCCGAACACGATCTTCGCCATGCTGCAAAACCTCCATCCCGGGGTTTTCAGACTAGCTTGAGCAGCCACTCCGCGTAAGGGAAGTCGGATGCGACCGGCGCGCCGTGGCGCGGAGATCGGCCAGATCGATCTGGGCAACGAAGTGCAGCGGCTCGCCACTCCCGTCTCTCGGCCACGACGCCGCGCCCAGCCGCGGCGCACCACCGAGCCAGCTCCGCGCGGTTGGCCAATTCCCGTTCGGCCGACGGGGGCAACGCGACAGGAGGATGGTAGGCAGATGGCGCATGACCGGACCAATCGGGGGTCTTTGCGCATGGTGCCTGCGGCTCGTTAAGATCCGCCCACGAAGCTCGGTTAGCCATGCCCTAAAGGGACATGTCAAAATCCGCCGATGTCGGCGGTGGTCGGCGCCGGCGAGCAAATTCGGCGTGCGCGCAGAACCTGCGCGGCATGGACGGCGACCAACAGCTCGGGGTAGCGTGCGATCGCGCCGCACCGTCGGCGCGTCCGGGAGTAAAATGATGTCGAACAGGACCGTGCTCGGCTACCTCGTCGGCAGCGCCGTGATCCTCGCTGCGCTTGGCGCGTCGGTGCACGCGCAGACGCCGTCGAGCTGCAAGGAGCCGCCATCGGGCAGCAAGCGCGTTCCGCTGCTGTGGCCGCCGCAGGCCGGCGTGGTCACGGGGACGCGACGGGTGAAGTTGTATTCCGCGCCGAACCTGCACTGTCCGGTCAGCGGGGTCTTCCTTGTCCCAAAGGATGAACTCGTCGCGTATGCGCAAACCCGCGATGGCTGGTCGTCCGTGATGTACCTCAACGCCAAGACCGGCAAGGATGTCTCGGGCTGGGTCAGGTCGGCGCGGCTGAAGCTCACCGGCACGGTCAGTCCGAAACAATAGCGAGCCACGCGATCCACCTTGCCCGCCGGACCACTTGCCGCATTAACCTCCACAAGTTGAATTTCTTGACGGCTCCCGGCTCAAGATAGAGGGTTGCGAGCACGCAAGACGGCGGATCGGGTGCGCGGCTTCCGATCCTGTTGCGGGACTACGATGACCGCTCAGCGCACCACATGGTGAGCCATGAGGCGGTCATCGATACTTCGAGATTATTGATACTGGGCGTCTGGCGACGCCGTTGCGATTGGGCACGACATCACGTGGCGAAGCATGCTGAACTCAAGGCTTCATACCGTTCCCCAGGCTACACATCCGCGTGACGCGGGATCGCGTCCGCCAATCCCCGTGCGCTAGATGCAGCAGGCCGGACCACGAGCGCAGGTCGCTGCGCCGGCCCCGCGCAAGGGCGCCGTCAGGGCGATGGCGTCAGCCGATGTGCCGGCGGTCGCCCGCCTGTTCCTCAAGGTCTTCAGGGGCGTCGACCGGCCGGCGAGCGAGGACCTTGAAGCATATCTGCGGGCGCTGACCCTCGGCTCTCCCTCCCACAGCGAAACGGTTGGCACGCAAGTCTATGAGCAGCAGGACGGGCGTATCCGCAGTGCGCTGCTTGCGGTGCCGATGCGCTTCGTCGCCTGCGGCAATATCGTGCCGGGGCGGCTGCTCGGCGTCTTCATGACCGACGCCAACAAGGAGGCGGCCGGCGCCGCGCAGCTGATCCTTGCCCTGCGGCCGCGGCGTGCGGACTTTGCCTTCTGCGACAGCGCGTCGCCGACCAGCGCGAGCCACCTTCTGGCGATCGGCGGCCGGCCGATCCCCGTTCAGAACCTCGAATGGTCGCGCAGCTTCCGTCCGATGGGAGCCTTCGCGGCGCGCGTTGGTGAGCGGGTGCTGCGCCGCAGGGATCCTGGTCTTGCAACGCTCGTGCGGCCTGTCGACATGCTGCTCCGGCGCTGGCGCGGCGGCGCTGACGCCGAGCAGGCCGGTGCGGCGAAGGCGACGGAAATGTCCATCCCGGATTTTCTCGTGCACGCGCCACGGCTCATCGCGCACTATGCGGTGCGGCCGCTGTGGCCGGAGGATGAGCTCGCCTGGCTGGTGTCGCTGGCGGCGCAGAACACCAGGCTCGGCGCATTCACGATCCGCGCGGTGGAGGATCGCACCGGCGCGATCGTCGGCGCCTTCGTCTACTACGCCGCGCCGGGGCGGACCGCGCATGTCCTCAACATCCTGTCGCTTCCCGGCCAGGAGATCGCCGTGCTCGATGCGATGTTCCGGCATCTCGAAAGCTCCGGCCATGTCGAGGCCCGCGGCCGTGCGCAGCCAGCGCTAATGATGGGACTGGCGCTGCAGCGCTGGCTGGTGTTCCGGCACAGGGCGTTCGCGATGGCGCTGACGCGGCTGCCGGATGTCGGCGAAGCTGTCGCGCGCGGCGACGTCTATGTCGGCGGGCTGGCGGGCGAGGACTGGAGCCGGCTGATGAACGATTTCCACTGAGGCGGGCGGCACGATGGCGGTATCGGTCATTCTCAAGACGCTCAATGAGGAGGCGAGGATCGGCGCTGCGATCGAGAGCGTGCTGACGGCGCTCGAGGGAATCGGCGGCGAGATCATCGTGGCCGACGGCGGCTCGCGCGATCGCACGCTTGCGGTCGCGGCCAACTATCCGGTCCGCGTCGTTCAGCTCGTTCCCGCGATCCCGCCGAGTTGCGGCATCGGCCCGCAACTCGGCTTCCAGTATAGCCGCCAGCCGTTCGTCTGCCTGATGGACGGCGACATGCTGCTCGATCCCGCCTTTCTGCCGGACGCGCTTGCCTACCTCGCGGCAAATCCCGGCGCGGCCGGCGTGACCGGCCATGTCGTGGAGATGAACGACACCAGCCTGGAATATGTCCGCCGCGGCCGCAGGGTCTCGCCGGAGAACCGCACCGGCGCGATCGATCGCATGAACGGCGGCGGCCTCTACCGGCGCGAGGCGATCGAGCAGGTCGGATATCTGTCGGACCGCAATCTGCACGGCTATGAGGAGTTCGATCTTGGCGTGAGATTGCGCGCGCGGGGCTGGACGCTGCATCGTCTCGACCGCAGCTTCGTCCGTCATTTCGGGCACGCGGTGAATGCCTATGCGCTGCTGGTCCGGCGCTGGAAGTCGGGCTATTTGCGCGGGATCGGGGAATTGCTGCGCGCGGCGTTCGGCAAGCCGCAATGGAAGCAACTGGTGCAGGAGTTGCCCGAGCTGAAGCTATGGGCCGCGGTCTATCTGTGGCTGGCCGCGATGGTCGTGCTGCCGTTCCTGACCACGCCGCCGGCTCTCGGACTTGCGATCGATGCCGCGCTGATCGCCGGCATCGTCGCATTGATGAGCGTCCGCCAGCGCAGCCTGTCGCTCGGCCTCTACGCCGTCGTCGCCTGGCTGTTCCACGCTGCGGCGCTACCGCTCGGCTTCTTCCAGGGCCGCAAGGCTCCGGCGGCCTGGATCGACAGCCGCGTCGTCCAGGACATTTCCTGACGGCGCGGCGGTTGCCGTCGCAAATTGTGCTGCATCCCGGCGGCTGCGGCGCGACAGCCGCAGCAGCACCAGCCAGGTGGAAATGACGAGCAGTACCTCGATTGCATAGAGCGCAACGAACGTGCCGATCGGGGCGGCGAGCCACGTCGCGGCTGCGATCAGGCCGCTGCCGACGAGATTGATGCTGTTGAGGATCAGGGCGCGCGCGCCTTGCCGGCCCGATGCGCCCAGCAAGTCGATCGCAACGCCCCAGGCGCCGATCAGGATGACGGTGCCCGACAGGCAGCGCACGAAGAACGGCAGGTCATGGTACTCGCGCCCGAACAGCAGCGGCAGCTCGGGCGCGAGCGCGAACACGGCAAGGAACGTCGCGACGCCGAGGCCGAGCGCCGCGACCAGGGCGCGCTTTGCCGCCGGCAGCGCCAGATGCAGGCCGTCATGGCTGGCGCGCGCGAAGCGCGGATAGATCAGCCGGTTGAAGGCGTCGATCGAAAGATAGCTGCTGTCCATGATGCGCCGCGCCACGCCGTAGCTGCCGACGGTTTCGATCGGCGTGAACAGGCCGATCACGAACAGGTCGACATTGGAGCGGAGCGCGCGGACGACGAATTGCGAGCTGAACAGGATGCCGGGACGCAGCTCCGCGCGCAGGATCGCAAGCTGCGGCCGGCCGAGCGGCCGCAGCCACGCCAGCGCCACCAGCGCATAGAGCAGGTGGCCGCAGAACTGCCAGACCGCCCATTCCGCGAGGCTCGATGCCTTGAACGCGAAGCAGGCCAGCGCTGCGGTGGCGGTGCGCGCGAGAGCAAAGCCGATCACGGAGCGGCTTGCGGCGCGCACCTCGCCGAGACCGAGGAATACGGTTTCGACGAGAAGGATCAGGCGGATCAGCACGATGTTGCTGAACAGCAGCAGCGCCACGGTCGAGACGGCGATGGCCGGGTCGGACGCCGTGCGCGTCCAGAACTCCATCGCGGCGACGCCGCCGAGCACAAGCACGATGCCCGAGAGGCCGATCAGGAGCAGATTGTGGCCGAGCAGGGGGGCGTACCTCGCCCGATCACGCGCGACGCCGCGCAGCAGGCAATCCGAACCGCCGAGGCCGCAGATCTGTGCCGCGATTGCGGTTGCCGCCGATATCTGCACGAACAGGCCGAACTCGGCAGGCCCGAGGGCGCGCGCGAGGATCGCAAACGTCACGAGCTGGGCGATGCTCGCCGCCGCCAGCGATCCGCTCGACAGTAGATAGCTGACGACCATCGGCGTGGCCGTCGAGATCGTCCGGCTGACGGCTTGCACGTACAGCATTGCGTTACAGCCCTTCGTTGCGCGCCGCCGGCACCGACGGTTCGGCGCCAGGCTCATTCGATGTTGCGGGCGGAACGGCGACCCCGCTCCGCCCGGGTCGTGCAGGCAACGTCCGTGCGCAGGTTCAGCACGCAGGGTCAATCAGAGTTTCAATTAAAGGTTGATTTTAATGTCCGATAAATACGCTGCCAGGCATCAGCTTTGATGGGGATATCAGGGCAAACGCACCCATCACGCAATTTGATAGTAAGGTTAACATTAATACCTAACGCTAAAAGCTACTTAAAGTTGTCTGCGGAAACGGGAGGGAGATAGTGGGCCCGGACGGGCACAAGTTGAAATTGAACTGACATGTACACAGCAGCCGACAACAGCAGGACGCAGCGCACCGATGCCGTCCCGTATCGGGTGGTGAGCGGGACTGGCTCGATGCCGGGAGCCGCAATCAGCGCCATGCAGGTCGCCGGCTGGCTGCTTCGCGGCTGGCGGTGGATCGTCGCCGCGGTTCTCGCCGGCGCAATCGCAGGCGTCGGCATCACTCAACTGATGACACCGAAGTTCACGGCGATCACCGAGCTGACAATCCCGCCAACGAACCTGGTGGTGACCCCGAACGATCTCTACACGGCGAACTTCCAGAGCGACAGCCAGATCCTGGACATCGAGAGCAAGATGCGGACGATCACGTCCGGAAACGTCCTGCGGCGCGTGATCGACAAGCTCGGCCTGATCGGCGATCCGGAATTTGCGGACAAGCCGCGCTTGCTCGATCTCGGCTGGCTGTTCGACCGTCCGTCGGCGGCGGCGCAACGCAACGCGCTGATGAGTGCGCTGGCCAAGCGCATCACCGTCACGCGGCAGGAGCGGTCCTATGTCGTGACGCTGTCGGTCTGGGCGAGCGAGCCTGCGATCTCGGCGCGGCTTGCCAATGCCATCGCCGAGACGTTCCGCGAGGAAATCGTGCGCGCCGATGCCGAGCGCGCCGGGCGTGCCGCGCAGGGGCTCGCCGCGCGGCTCGGCGAGCTCAAGGCCGCCGCGACCGAGGCCGCCGACCGCACCGAGGAATTTCGCCGCGCTAATGGCCTGCAACAGGGACCGTCCGGCCAGCCGCTCAGCTCCGAGGCGATGGAGCGGATGAACGGCAAGCTGACCGATGCGAGAGCGCGTCTCGCCGAGGCCGAGGCGCGCTACAATGAAGTCTCGCGCGCGGTTTCGCTCTACGGCGTGCAGGGTGGCGCGGTGCAGTCGCAGACGCTGTCGGGCCTGCTCGCCGACGAGGCCGCCTTGCGCCGCCAGATCGCCACGCTGTCGCAGACGCTGGGGCCGCGGCATCCCGCCATGCTCAACGCGATGGCCGAGTCCGAGGCGCTCGGCAAGGCGATCAAGGCGGAGACCGAGCGGCTGCGCCGTGCCGCGCGCCTCGACGTCGATCAGGCCAGGGTGGCGCTCGACACGCTGAACCAGGAGACGCGCGCGCTGCGCGGCAGCGTGTCGGTCGACGACCAGGCCCAGGTGAAACTGCGCGAACTGGAGCGCGAGGCGGGCGCCAGGACCGCGCTCTACCAGACCGTTCTGAAGCGGGCCGGCGAGGCCGCCGAGCGCCAGCAGATCGACGCCACCGACGTGCGGGTGATCTCCCCGGCCGTCGCGCCGCTGCGCGCGACCTGGCCGCCGCGTCCGCTCATCGCCGCAGCGGCGGGCGCGTTGCTCGGCCTGCTGCTCTGCGCCGGCTTCCTCGCCGGTGCCGGCTATCTCGGCGCGTTGCGGCTCGCCAGGAGCAAGGCGGCATGATGCCGGCCGACGATATCCGCGAGGGCGGAGCGATCGGCGTGCTGGGGCCGCCGCTGTTCGTGGCGACGCTGCTGTTCTACTTGATCACGCTGACGCCGTTCATCGACCTGTCGGGCGCCGACGCGGGAGACCCGGCCGCCGACCGTTCGAACACGATCAACCAGATCGTGTTCCTCGGATTGACGGCGAGCCTCTGGCTGACCGCGTTCTCCTCGCCGGCTCGCCATCTTGCGGTGCGGCCACGCAGCCTCCTGATCGTGACACTGCTCTGGTTTGCGATCGTCTCGGCCGTGTCGGCGCATCCCGACCTCGCGCTCAAGCGAGTCGTGCTGGCCGCGCTGACGATCGTCAATGCCGGCATCTTCCTGCTGCTGCCGCGTTCGGAACGGCAGTTCGCCGGTATGCTCACGATGTGCTGTCTCGGCGCGCTGCTGCTGGCCTATATCGGCATCGCCCTGCTGCCGCAGCTTGCGATCCACCAGGCCAGCGAGACCCGCGAGCCGATGAATGCCGGGCTCTGGCGCGGTCATTTCGCGCACAAGAATGTTGCCGCCGCCGCCATGGTGGTGATCAGCTTCGTCGGGCTCTATCTCTACGCCACCGGCCGCCGCATCGCCGGCGCGGTGATCACGCTGCTCGCGGTCGTGTTCCTTCCGCAGACCGGCGGCAAATCCTCCACCGCGGCGCTGCCCGGCATTCTCGCCATCGCCTGGATCTTCGAGCGATGGCCGGCGATCCGGATCCCGCTGGTCTTTCTCGGGCTCGCCACCTTCAACATCGTCACGATCGGCTGCTCAATCTCGCCGGCGATGCGCGAGCTGGTTGCCCTGGTCGGGGTCGATCCGACCTTCACCAACCGCATCGACATCTGGCGGGTCGGGGCCGCCGCCG
>NZ_JAGKJJ010000035.1 GCF_020329505.1 Bradyrhizobium semiaridum | reverse complement strand
CTGATCGCGGCGCTGAAGGAACAGACCGCCGAGATGCGGCGGGCAGCCTAACCAACGGAAACGATACCGATGACCAGCAAGACCGAAGCGGGCGAAGGGGCGATGGCGGAATACGTCACCGCTGTGATCGGCGGACAGCTGTTCGGCCTGCCGATCTCGCGGGTGCAGGACGTGTTCATGCCGGAGCGGCTGACGCGGGTGCCGCTGGCGTCCAGCGAGATCGCCGGCGTGCTCAACCTGCGCGGCCGCATCGTCACCGTGATCGACATGCGCGCCCGGCTCGGCCTGCCGAAGGCCGCTGACGGCCAGGTGCCGATGGCGGTCGGCGTCGACCTGCGCGGCGAATCGTATGGCCTCTTGATCGACCAGATCGGCGAAGTGCTGCGGCTGCCCGATGCCGGCCGCGAGGACAATCCGGTCAACCTCGATCCGCGCATGGCCAAGCTCGCCGGCGGCGTCCACCGCCTCGACGGCCAGCTCATGGTCGTGCTCGACGTCGATCGCGTGCTCGAATTGATGCCCGACGCCAAAGCTGCCTGAGCAGCGGACGGAAGTGAAGAACGAAAGCATCCCCTCGGGGGATGAGGAAGCAGAGGTCGCAAATGAGAACGTGTCTTGTCGTCGATGACTCAAGCGTCATTCGCAAGGTCGCTCGCCGCATCCTGGAAGGTCTCGATTTCCAGATCACCGAGGCCGAAGACGGCGCCAAGGCGCTCGAAGCCTGCAAGCGGACGATGCCCGATGCGGTGCTGCTCGACTGGAACATGCCCGTGATGGACGGCTACGAGTTCCTCGGCAATCTCCGCCGCATGCCCGGCGGCGACCAGCCCAAGGTGGTCTTCTGCACCACCGAGAATGATGTCGCGCACATCGCGCGCGCGCTGCATGCCGGGGCGAACGAATACATCATGAAGCCGTTCGACCGGGACATCGTCACTGCGAAGTTCCAGGAAGTGGGACTGATCTAGTTTTCTGGTTCGATCCGGCGGCGCAAGCCTTCGGCTCAACTATTGTTGTGCGGTAGCGTTGCGTCGCCGGTGAAGTCATGAGTGTTGCGTTGACAAATGCTGCGGCCCCGACGTCGCCCCGTACCGACAAGGTGCGGGTGATGGTGGTCGACGACTCCGTGGTGATCCGCGGCATGATCTCGCGCTGGATCGGCGCCGAGCCCGACATGGAAGTCGTGGCCTCGTTGCGCACCGGGCTCGACGCCGTCAACCAGCTCGAGCACATCAATCCCGACGTCGCGGTGCTCGATATCGAGATGCCCGATCTCGATGGCATCTCGGCGCTGCCGCAACTGCTCGACAAGAAGCGCGACCTCGTCGTCATCATGGCCTCGACGCTGACCCGTCGCAACGCGGAGATCAGCCTGAAGGCGCTGTCGCTCGGCGCCTCCGATTACATTCCGAAGCCGGAAAGCACGCGCGAGGCAACCGCCGCGGAAACTTTCCGCCACGACCTGATCCAGAAGATCCGTCATCTCGGCGCGAGAGCGCGGCGGAGCAGCGTGCATACGACGGCGAGCCCGCCGCTCGCCGCCGGCCATGACAGGCCGCGCGTGGCGGCGCCGGGCGCAGCGCCAGGAGTTGCCGCACCGGCGCCATTGACCCGCCGTCCGTTCGGCCTGCTGCAGCCGAAGGTGCTCCTGGTCGGCTCCTCGACCGGCGGCCCGCAGGCGCTGATGACGCTGGTCGCCGAGATCGGACCGGTGATCGACCGCTTTCCGGTGCTGATCACCCAGCACATGCCACCGACCTTCACCACCATTCTCGCCGAGCATCTCGCGCGCACCAGCAAGCGCCCGGCGCATGAAGCCATTGACGGCGAAACCATCAAGCCCGGACGGATCTATCTGGCGCCCGGCGGCCGCCACATGCGCGTCGCCCGCCACGGCATCGACGCCGTGATCGCGCTCGACGATGGCCCGCCGGTCAATTTCTGCAAGCCCGCGGTCGATCCGCTGTTCGCGTCGGCGATCGACGTCTGGCAGGGCAGCATCATGTCGGTGATCCTGACCGGAATGGGCTCGGACGGCATGCGCGGCGGCAAGGACATCGTCGCCGCCGGCGGCAGCGTGATCGCGCAGGACGAGGCGACCAGCGTAGTGTGGGGCATGCCCGGCGCGGCCGCCAATGCCGGGATCTGCGCCGCGGTGCTGCCGCTCAATCAGATCGGACCGAAACTTGTTCGTGTGTTTTCCGGAGACCGTTCGTGACGCCGCTGGACTATGAGTATCTGCGCAAGCTGCTGAAGGAACGCTCCGGCCTCGATCTCTCGGCCGACAAGCAATACCTCGTCGAGAGCCGCCTGGTGCCGCTGGCGCGCCGGTCGAACCTCGCCGGCATTCCCGAGCTGGTCCAGAAGATCAAGGGCGGCGCCGAGACGCTGACCTCGGACGTGGTCGAGGCGATGACCACAAACGAGACCTTCTTCTTCCGCGACAAGATCCCGTTCGATCATCTCAAGGAAGCTGTGCTGCCCGCGCTTGCGCAGGCGCGCGCGGCACGCCGTGCGCTTCGCATCTGGTGCGCGGCCGGTTCGACCGGACAGGAGCCTTATTCGATCGCGATGCTGGTCAAGGAGATGACCGCGCTGTTCAGCGGCTGGCGCATCGAGATCATCGCCACCGATCTGTCGCAGGCGGTGCTGGAGAAGGCCAAGTCAGGTTTGTTCAGCCAGTTCGAGGTGCAGCGCGGCTTGCCGATCCAGATGCTGGTGAAGTATTTCGCGCAGAAGGGTGAGCTCTGGCAGCTCAACGCCGACATCCGCGGCATGGTGCAGCACCGTCAGCTCAATTTGCTGCAGGATTTTTCTCATCTCGGCACCTTCGACGTGATCTTCTGCCGCAACGTGCTGATCTATTTCGATCAGCCCACCAAGGCCGCCATCTTCGACAAGCTGGCGCGGATGCTGGAGCCCGACGGCGTGCTGGCGCTGGGCGCCGCGGAATCGGTGGTCGGCATCACCAATGTGTTCAGACCCTATCCCGACCGGCGCGGCCTCTACCAGCCGAGCACCGCCCCCGTCGCCCGCGCCGGCGCCGCGCCGCACGTGCTGAAGGCTGTGGCCTCGGCTGCGCGCTAAAGTTCTCTGAGCCACGAAGCGACGTGGCCCGTTCCGTCACAACCTCTCAGGGTGACGGGTTACTGGATCGCCCGGTCCATGTGCGCAATTGCGCACAGGCCGGGCGATGACAGCGGTGGCTGAGGACAAAACTTCACACCCTCTCAGGATGACTGTGAGCGAGCGGCGCTCGTTCTGCGGTCAATGTCTACAAAATCGCGTGCGGCAGAAATCGCGAGGTGTTGCCGGTAATCGGGTTCTCGTCCTCGCGGATCGACAGGCCGCATGGCGTGTGGTCGACCAGCCAGCTGCCGAGCACGGGATACTGGCCGGAAAAGTTCGGCAACGGAGCGAGCGCCTGGCGGATGAAGCCCTCGGCGCCGTAGGGGCCTTGCTGTTCGACCAGCGTGGTGCCGGCGCTGACGAGTGCGACGTTGGCGCCTTCGCGCGAATAGATCGGCTTTCGCACGAAGGAGGTGCCGAGCTGCGCCGCTTGCGGATCGTCCTCGAAATACGCCGGCAATAGATTGGGGTGGTTCGGAAACATCTCCCACAGCAGTGGCAGGATGCCCTTGTTGGACAGGATCGCTTTCCAGGGCGGCTCGATCCAGCGCGTCGGTGCGGAGGCGAGGCTCTTGCCGAAGGCGTCGTGGAACATCCATTCCCAGGGATAGAGCTTGAAGGCGAGCGCGATCGGCTCCTCGTCCAGATCGACGAACTGGCCGTCGTCGCGCAGCCCGATCTCCTCGATGTCGAGTGTCGTGGTCTTCAGCCCGGCCTGCACCGCGGTGTCCTCGAGATAGGCCAGCGTGCCGACGTCCTCGGCATTTCCGGTCATGCCAGTGAGATGCAGCGGATAGCGGCTGCCGAGCTTCTTCCAGGCGTCGATCAAGCGGTCGTGGATCGAGTTGAACTGGTCGGCGCGCTTCGGGATGATGTTGCGCTCGATCGCCTGTTCGAGCCAGGTCCATTGAAACACCGCCGCCTCGAAGATCGAGGTCGGCGTGTCAGCGTTGTATTCCAGCAGTTTGGCCGGGCCGCTGCCGTCGAATTTGAGATCGAACCGGCCGTACAGGCTCGGCTCCTTGCGCCGCCAGCTCGTCGCGATCAGATCCCAGAACGCTTCCGGGATTTTAAGCCGCCGCAGATAACGTTCGTCCTTGACGGCGCGGCCGGCCAGCTCGAGACACATCGCGTCGAGCTCGCCGGTCGGCGCCTCGATCGCGCGCTCGATCTCGTCCAGCGTGAACGCGTAATAGGCGCGCTCGTCCCAATAGCGTTCGCCGTCGATGGTGTGGAAGGCGAAGCCGGCGCTTTCGGCGGTGGCCCGCCAATCGTCGCGCTCGGGGCAGGCGATGCGTTGCATGAACTGGACCCTGGTCGTGGAGTGATGTCAGGTTCGCGTTGCTCAGCTGCCGCCGTGCGAGGGGTCGTCAGCACCGAAGCGGGCGATCTCGCGCGGCGCGCCGCCAAATCCGCCTGGCGTCGATTGGCGCGTGGGATTGCCTTTGGTCCCCACCGTGTGATGGCGTCGGCTGCGGGCGTCGGCCGGCGTGATGCCGATCGAGACGGCGCCGACGGCGGCGCTGCCCATCAGTTTCAACCATACGCGGCGCGAGCGTTTCATGGTTGCGACCCTTGCTATCGACCAGCGCCATCGAGTGTCCATCAGCTGCATCCTTCCGGCAAGCGAAAGCGGGATAGTGACATGCCAACGTGCACGGCATGTGTCAGCCGCCACTGAAGCCGAACGCATGTGCGAACGAGCCGAAGCCGCCGCGGCTCACCGAGGAGCTCGAGGACGACGAACTGCTCGACGAGGAATCGAAGAAGCTGCTGCGAGAGGAGCGGCCGCTGCTGCCGCTGCCGCCGGAGGACGAGCTGCGCGAGGTGCAGCCAGCACCGGGCTGCGGGGTGACCGGTGCGGTGACCCCGGGCGGCGGGGGAGGCGGCGGCTGGCAGTCCTGGCGCGGCATCAGTGCATAGGCGCTGCCGCCGACCGCGAGCGTGCCCATCACCAGCAGCGCGACATGGTTGGAACGCTTGCTCGGTGGGCCCGGCGGCCGCGGCAGCGGCAGGACCGCGGGCACCACCGTCCGCCGCTTGCCGGACTGCGGATCCGGTTTGCGGGTCATGTCAGTAGATCATGCAGGCCGCGTTCAGCGCGCCTGCGGCCAGCGAGGACAGCCCGAGCCAGATCGCCGGCGCCAGTTCGCCGTCCGCGATCCGCGCCGACAGGTTCGGCACCGGGACCTTGACGATATAGAACACGATGATCTGCACGATCAGCGCGATCATGCTCCAGATCAGGCAGTCGATCACGTTGGCGGAATGCGCGATGGCGCTCACCACCGGCAGCACGAAGCCGAGCAGGCTGAGGCCGAGCGCGACCGCCGCCGCCGGGTGGTTGTCGCGGATCAGCTGGAATTCGTCGTGCGGCGTGACGCGCGTGTAGACGAAGAGATAGGCGACCACGACGATCAGCGCCGTGCAGAAATAGACCAGGAACGCCGGCAGGCCGGCGAGGGATTGCAGGATCATGTCGTGCCGGCTTCCGGGAAGTCGTCGGGAATTGCGCGAAGTGTTGCACGTTCCGTTGGTCTGCGCAGCGCGCCGGCGGGTTCAAGCCAAACAAAAACCCCGCCGGTGCGGCGGGGTCTGAGGCTGTCACCCTTGGAGGATCAGGCGGGAATCCGCTCGTCGGCCTCGTGCGGCTCGCGCAGCACATAGCCGCGGCCCCACACGGTCTCGATGAAGTTGCGGCCTTCGGAGGCGTTGGCGAGCTTCTTGCGCAGCTTGCAGATGAAGACGTCGATGATCTTCAGCTCCGGCTCGTCCATGCCGCCATAGAGGTGGTTGAGGAACATTTCTTTGGTGAGCGTGGTGCCCTTGCGGAGCGAGAGCAGCTCCAGCATCTGGTATTCCTTGCCGGTCAGGTGCACGCGCTGGCCGCCGACCTCGACCGTCTTGGTGTCGAGATTGACCACGAGATCGCCGGTCTGGATCACCGACTGGGCGTGGCCCTTGGAGCGGCGCACGATCGCGTGGATGCGGGCGACCAGTTCATCCTTGTGGAAGGGCTTGGTCATGTAGTCGTCGGCGCCAACGCCGAGACCCTTGACCTTGTCCTCGATGCCGGCGAGGCCGGAGAGGATCAGAATGGGAGTCTTGATCTTCGACACCCGAAGCTGCTTCAGCACGTCGTAGCCGGACATGTCGGGCAGGTTGAGGTCGAGAAGAATGATGTCGTAGTCGTAGAGTTTGCCGAGATCGACGCCTTCTTCACCGAGATCCGTCGTGTAGACGTTGAAGCTCTCGGATTTGAGCATCAGCTCGATAGACTGCGCAACGGCGCTGTCATCTTCAATCAGCAAAACGCGCATGCCAGTCCCCTTTAGTCGCCGCTCCGGGCGTCAGGTCGGCCGCACTTGCGGCACTCACAAAACGCCTTTGACAACTGATTCGGATCCTGACGAGCTATGGTTAACAAAAACTGATTCTTCCGCGCAAGGTCTAATCGTGCAATTTTTGTCGAATCGCCCTAAGATATTGCGTAGAAGAAGCTTTTCCTATCCGCGCTCGTTCATGCTCCACATTAAGAGCCGGGCCTAACCGACTCTCGCGACTCGCCCTTCTTCTGATGGGCAAGCGACCTCAGTCACCAAAGACAGTGACGCAATGATTAATGATGCGGGTAAACACGAAGTTAAGCGATCGGGCCAAAAGCGTGGAAACTTAAGGTTTTCGCAATGAAGGCCCTCGCGGAGCAGATCGGCGACATCGACGGCGTCAATATTTATGGCCGAGTGGTCGGCGTTCGCGGCCTGATGGTGGAGATCGCAGGCCCGATCCACGCGATGTCGGTCGGCGCCCGCATCGTGATCGACGTCGGCAGCGGCCGCTGCATCGCGGCCGAGGTGATCGGCTTCTCCGGTGAGAACGCGGTGGTGATGCCGTTCGGCGGCCTCGAAGGTGTCAGGCGCGGCTGCCGCGCCGTGATCGCCAATGCGGCGAGCCAGGTGCGGCCGTCGCCGGGCTGGCTCGGCCGCGTCGTCAACGCGATGGGTGAGCCGATCGATGGCAAGGGGCCGCTGCCGCAGGGCGCTTCCCCGATGCCCTATCGCAACCTGCCGCCGCCGGCGCATTCGCGCAGGCGAGTCGGCCCGCCGCTCGACCTCGGTGTGCGCGGGCTCAATACTTTCCTCACCTGCTGCCGCGGCCAGCGGCTCGGCATCTTCGCTGGCTCCGGCGTCGGCAAGTCGGTGCTGCTGTCCATGCTGGCGCGCAACGTCGACGCCGCGATCTCGGTGATCGGCCTGATCGGCGAGCGCGGCCGCGAGGTGCAGGAATTCCTCCAGGAGGACCTCGGCGAGGAGGGGCTGGCCCGCTCGGTCGTGGTGGTCGCGACCTCGGACGAACCGGCGCTGATGCGGCGCCAGGCGGCCTATCTGACGCTCTCGATCGCCGAATACTTTCGCGACGAGGACCAGGACGTGCTGTGCCTGATGGACTCGGTGACGCGCTTTGCGATGGCGCAGCGTGAGATCGGCCTCTCCGCCGGCGAGCCGCCGACCGCCAAAGGCTATACGCCGACCGTGTTCACCGAGCTGCCGAAGCTCCTGGAGCGGGCCGGGCCGGGCACCAGCGCCGGCACCATCACCGCGATCTTCACCGTGCTGGTCGACGGCGACGACCATAACGAGCCGATCGCGGACGCGGTGCGCGGCATCCTCGACGGCCACATCGTGATGCAGCGCTCGATCGCCGAGCGCGGCCGCTATCCGGCGATCAACATCCTGAAGTCGGTCTCGCGCACCATGCCGAAATCGGCCGATCCCGCCTTCCTGCCCTTCATCACCAAGGCGCGGCAGGTGATGGCGACCTATGCCGACATGGAAGAATTGATCCGGCTTGGCGCCTACCGGCCGGGTTCCAGCGCCGAGGTCGACGAGGCGATCCGGCTGCACGAGCCGCTGGAGACCTTCCTCCGCCAAGCCAAGGACGAGGCCACCAGCCTCGGCGAGGGCTACCGGCAACTCGCTCAAATCCTGTCGAGTTTGGAAACGGAACGCTAACTTTGTCAGGCCATCATCGCCGGCACACGATTAGCCATGCCGGCGGGGCCCAGCGGGAAGCCGGCACTGTCCCGCGTTCAAGGCCGGGACTTCTGGGGAGTATGAGTCGATGAAGTCACGTGAAACGCTGATCCGCCTGAAGAAGTTTCAGGTCGATGAAAAGCGCCGCCGGGTTACCCAGATCGAAGGCATGATCGCCGACTTCCAGCGCATGTCGGTGGAGCTTGAGCGCGAGATCCAGACCGAGCAGGACCGCGCCGGGATCAACGATCCCTCCCATTTCGCCTATCCGACCTACGCCAAGGCGGCGATCCAGCGCCGCGAGAACCTGACCCGCTCGGCCGAGGAGCTGCGCGTCCAGCTCGAGGACGCCAAGGCGCTGTTGGCGGAAGCCTTCGAGGAGCTCAAGAAAGTCGAGCTGCTCGACGAGCGCGACCAGGCGCGCGAGCGCGCCGAAGAGAATGCCCGCGAGCAGGCCGACATGGACTCGATCGGGTTGATGCGCGCCCGGCTCGGCGTCATCGCCTGACGCGTCTGCCTCGACCGCCGATCCCACACCGCAACCCGGGCCTTGAGCCCGGGTTTTGTTTGCGCGGTCGGGTCTCGAAGGGCCGGTTTGGTTTGAGGATGTCCACAGCCGACCTTGCTGGTGGACCTTGCTGCGCCAAATTGTGCTACCGTCCTGACAGGATTGGTCACGAGACGATCGCCACTTCGCGATTGGCGATCAGGGCGAGGGGGACGCAGGCTTGGCTTTGGGGGCGCTGAATGCTGACGCCAGCTGAGCTGGTCTGGCTGATCGCCGCCGTTGCAAAGGGGGACGAGGCCGCCTTCGAGCGCCTCTACGCCGCGACCCGCGCGAAACTCTTTGGCGTCGTGCTCCGTATCTTGCGTCGACAGGACCTCGCCGAGGAGGTCCTGCAGGAGACCTACGTCAAGATCTGGAACAGCGCCGGTCAGTTCAATCCGGCGCTGGCTTCCCCGATCACGTGGATGACCTCGATCGCCCGCAACCGCGCCATCGACGTCGTGCGCAAGCGCGGCGAGGTCTCGATGGAGGAGGAGCCGGCGGCGATGGAAGTGGCCGCGGACCAGCCCGATCCGCTGGCACGACGGGAAATGACCGAAGAACTGAAGCGGCTGTTGGAATGCGTCGGCCGGCTGGAGCCCGATCGTCAGAAGCTGGTGCTGCTCGCCTATTACAACGGCTGGAGCCGCGAGCAGCTCGCCGCCAAGTTCGAGACGCCGGTCAATACGGTGAAGACCTGGCTGCGCCGCAGCCTGATGGATATCCGCGAGTGTCTTGGACTATGAAGTTCTTGGACTGTGAGTGATGGCCTATAGCGAAGACCATATCGCGCTCGCGGCGGAATACGCGCTCGGCACGCTCGACGCCGAGGAGCGCACGCAGGTCGAGACCATGATGGCCGTCGATGCGGACTTCGTCGGCGTCGTGCAAGCATGGGAGCTCAGGCTTGCATCGCTGAACCAGATGGTCGGCGCGGTCGAGCCGCGCGCGGTGGTCTGGGACAACATCAAGGCGGCGGTCTTCCATGCCGGCGAGCCGCAATTGCCGCTCGTGCTGCCCGAGCCGCCGCCGCCACCTCCACCTCCACCGCCGCCACTGGCTGACGATCCCGCATTCGGCGCGGAGGCCGCGCCGGCCGAGATCTTGCCGCTGCCGCCGGTCGCCGACGACAGCAACGTCGTCGCGCTGGCCGGCCGCGTGAGGCGCTGGCGCGGCATCGCCTCCGCGGCGAGCGCGATCGCGGCTGCGCTGCTGCTGATGCTGGGCTTGCAGATCTTCCAGCCAGACGCCTTGCCGGAGGCGATCCGGCCCAAGCCGCGCGTCCAGACCGTGGAGGTCAAGGTGCCGGCGCCGGCGCTGACGCCATCGGCGCAGTACGTCGCGCTGCTGCAGGGGCCGAGCGGCGGTCCGGCCTTCATCATGACCATCGACGGCGCGACGAAGAATTTCACGGTGCGCAAGGTCGGCGCCACCTCGGAGCCCGGCAAGAGCTTCGAGCTCTGGCTGATCTCCGACAGGTTGCCGCAGCCGCGCTCGCTCGGCGTGATCGGCGTCGGCGACTTCACCGAGCGGCCGGTGCTGTCGGGCTACGATTCCGATGTGATCAACGGTGCGACCTACGCGGTGACCGTCGAGCCGGACGGCGGCTCGCCGACCGGCCAGCCGACCTCGGCGCCGATCTTCACCGGCAAGCTGATCGAGACGGTGCAGGGCGCGCCGCCGCGGTAGGATTTGCGCGAGAGGCTGTGCCTCGTGCCACGGCGTCATTGCAATGACGGCGGATAGAGCCGCGTCCGCTTCGACCGTCGCATCCGCGTGAGCCAATTCCCAGCGCACAAAAAAAGAAAACGCCCGTGGGGAGCGGGCGTTTTCGATAGTCAACTTGGGGGTAGTTGGGGGTCTTAAATATCCACGTAGCGACTTTGGGGGGCTGTAAAGAGGCTACGTGAATTCGTGAAACTCTCCTATTGACGAGCCTGCCGATCAGCGGACCAGCGAGTTGCTCGAGCTTGTGATCGCGACCGGCTTGCCGGCCTTCATGACCCGCGCCGTCTGAGTGTAGCCCTCGTCGGACGCGTTGTGCATCGTGATACCAAAACCAGCGACCAGGATACCGGCGACCAATGCAACCACGACGATCTTCAGATGCGTCGTGCGATCTGCGCTATAGATCGAGTGGTTCATGGAAGTCTCCTGCCGCCTTCCTGCTCTTGTCGAGAATTGGTCGGCTCGGTTCGCTGCCGGGTTCAACATCTCGCGCCCCGCTAACGTAGGATTCACCGATTCCGTTCCCAAGGGGCGTTCACAAGGCGGTGATCAGACGTGATCAGCCGCGATTAAAATGCCGTCCGAAACAGCCGTAGACGCTTCCGACCGTTTTCAGCCGGGCGCGCGGATGAATCTCGGCTTGCGACAGCACCGTGGTCTGCGAGCGGAACCGTTCGACCAGTGAGCGCACGAACGGGCGGATCGCGGCCGACGTCACCAATACCGGCGCCTCGCCTTCGCGTGCCGCCTGCTCGAAGGCGTTGCGCACGGCGGTCATGAATTCCGAGAGCTTGGACGGCTGCATCGCTAGGCTGCGGTCGTCGCCCTGGCCGACGATTGACTCGGCGAACGCCTGCTCCCAGCGCGCCGACAGCGCGATCAGCGGCAGATAGCCGTTTGGCGAGATGTTCTGCGCGCAGATCTGCCGCGCCAGCCGGGCGCGGACGTGCTCGACCATGGTGGCCGGATTGCGCGAGAACGCCAGCGCGTCGGCGATGCCTTCGAGGATGGTCGAGAGGTCGCGGATCGAGATGCGCTCGGCGAGCAGCAATTGCAGCACGCGCTGGATGCCCGAGATCGTGACCTGGCCCGGCACGATGTCCTTGATCAGCTCGCCTTGCTCCTTCGGCAGGTCCTTCAGCAGCTTCTGCACCTCGCCGTAGGACAGCAAGTCCGACATGTTGGTCTTGAGCAGCTCGGTCAGATGGGTCGACAGCACGGTGGCGGCGTCGACCACGGTGTAGCCCTTCAGCGCGGCCTCTTCCTTCAGGCCGGCATCGACCCAGGTCGCCGGCAGGCCGAAGGTCGGCTCGATGGTGTGGACGCCGGGCAGGTGGACCTGGTTGCCGCCGGGATCCATGACCATGAACTGGCTCGGCCAGATCCGCCCGGTGCCGGCGTCGACCTCCTTGATCTTGATGACGTAGCTGTTGGCTTCGAGCTGGACGTTGTCGAGGATGCGCACCGCCGGCATCACGAAGCCCATTTCGACGGCGAGCGAGCGGCGCAGCGCCTTGATCTGCTCGGTGAGGCGGTCGGTACCGTCAGGGCCGTTGACCAGCGGCAGCAGCGCGTAGCCGAGCTCGATCTTGAGGTCGTCGATCTTCAGCGCGGCGGTGATCGGCTCTTCCGCCGCGGCGGCAGCGGCGGCAGCCGCAGCCGGGGCGGCCGCGGCGGCGGCTTCGGCGGCCTTCGCCACCCGCTTCTTCTTGCGCGCGTTCCAGGCCAGCGCTGCCGCGCCCGAGCCGAGCGCCAGGAACGGAAGCGTCGGGATGCCCGGCAGCAGCGCCAGCACCAGCATGACGCCGGCCGACATGCCGAGCGCCTGCGGATAGCCGGAGAGCTGGCCCATCAGCGCCTTGTCGGCGGCGCCGGTGATGCCGGCCTTGGAGACGAGCAAGCCTGCCGCGGTCGAGACGATCAGCGCCGGGACCTGAGTGACGAGGCCGTCACCCACGGTGAGCACGGTGTAGGTGCGGGCGGCTTCGCTGAACGAGAGGCCCTGCTGGGCGACCCCGATGATGATGCCGCCGACGATGTTGATGCCGACGATCAAAAGACCGGCGATGGCATCGCCGCGGACGAATTTCGAGGCACCGTCCATCGCGCCGAAGAAGCCGCTTTCGTCCTCCAGCGCCTTGCGCCGTTCCTTGGCGGTCTTCTCGTCGATCAGGCCGGCGGAGAGGTCGGCGTCGATCGCCATTTGCTTGCCGGGCATCGAGTCGAGCTGGAAGCGCGCCGCGACCTCGGCGATGCGGCCCGAACCTTTTGTGATGACCACGAAGTTCACGATCACCAGGATCGCGAACACGATGATGCCGATCACGAAGTTGCCGCCCATCACGAAGTTGCCGAAGGCCTCGATGACGTGGCCGGCCGCCGCCGTGCCCTCATGGCCGTGGCTCAGGATCAGCCGGGTCGAGGCCATGTTCAGCGACAGCCGCAACATGGTCGAGATCAGCAGGATGGTCGGAAACGACGAGAATTCCAGCGGCGCCTGGATGAACAGCGAGGTCATCAGGATCAGGATCGAGACCGTGATCGAGACCGCCAGGAATAGGTCGAGCACGATCGCCGGCAACGGCAGGATCAGCACCACCAGGATGGTGAGGACGCCGACCGCGAGCGCAATGTCGCCGCGCTTGAGGATATCGCCGATCTCGCCGAGGCTCGGGAACCCGTTCTTGCCCGCCGTACCCTGACCTGCCGTGACGTCGACCATGCTTGCCGTTCCCCCTCGCGACTGGCGGCTGCGGGCGCCAAACGTCTGCGCGGCGGCCGAAGGGCCGCCGTTCCGAAAGTGAGGCACCGCGCTGGCGTCCACGGGGATCTCCGCCCGTTATCCGCGATCGACGACACTCGACTTCGCTCGGCAATTCTTGCCGGGTGTATGGTTAGCAAAGGATTAATACGGGTCGGCCAGCCGGCTGCGCGGTCGTCGCAGGCGGGGCGGCGGCGGGGATGCCCGCTGGATACGTCGGCGAGACGCCGGACGGCGGCCGGCGGCTCTGTTAGGACGTCGCGCGCATCCGCCCGATGCGACGATCAAGCCGCCCGTGATCCGCTCTCGCGATTGCCGGCGTGCTGCCGGCTAATTGGCCGATTGTATCCAGTTGCGCCAATGCGTCGGCTGGATACCGAGCGGCTTCCTGGTGGCCGGGTCGACCCATTCCGCGCCGTCCCTATGACAAGGACGGACCAGCGCGTGGACCATTCCATCGTAGTCGAGAACGCAGACCTCAAGCTCTCGGTCTGACGGCGCGGTTGAAACGGGTTGCCATTCCGCTGACGAATGCATGATGACCCTCCGACAAGTTGCGCTTCGATCCCCTATGCAATGCGATATGCGCGCCATCCCAACGGGATGATGATAGTTCCGGATGGCGGACTACCAGTTTGAACCGGCTCGCATTGTATCAGGTTTCCTTGTCGCAGGAGGATCGCCATTCGACGCAGGATATTCCCAGGGGTCGGCAGCGGTCGGTAGGGCGCGCTCCGTGGCCCCTGCATGCCCAATATCTCGGCATTGCGGGTTGACCTTGAGGCAAATGCCGACGAAGTTGCCACCGCCGTGGATATTTATTCTCAGTATTCTCCCTCATACGATCAGTTTATTCCCGACTCGCGCCGGGCATGGCTGCGGCTTGCCATCGCCGTGGTGATCGGCTCGCTCGGCAGCGTGGGGATGTGGTCGGTGGTGGTGGCGCTGCCGGTGGTGCAGACCGATTTCGGCGCGACCCGCGGCACCGCCTCGCTGGCCTTCACGATGGTGATGCTCGGCTTCGGCCTCGGCCAGGTGGTCACCGGCAAGATCAGCGACCGCTACGGTATCGTCGCCGCGATCGGCGTCGGCATCGGCATCCTCGGGCTCGGCTATATCGGTGCCGGCTACGCGCCGTCGATTTGGGCCTTCAACCTGCTGCATTTTGCGATCGGGCTGTCGTCGGCGGCGACGTTCGGCCCCCTGATGGCGGAGGCCTCGCACTGGTTCAGCCGTTATCGCGGGCTCGCGGTCGCGATCGCCGCCAGCGGCAATTACATCGGCGGCACGATCTGGCCGCCGCTGGCCAATTTCGGCATGCAGACCTTTGGCTGGCGCACCACCCATATCGCGATCGGCATCTTCACGGCGGTGGCGATGATGCTCGCGCTCGTGGTGCTGCGCCTCCTGATGGGCGCCGCAGTCAGGCGCAACCATGGCAACGCGGCGGCGCCGCGGGTTGATCTCAGGCTCTCCACCAACGCGCTGACCGCGATCCTGGCGCTGGCTTCGATCTCCTGCTGCGTGGCGATGTCGATGCCGCAGGTCCACATCGTCGCCTATTGCGGCGATCTCGGCTATGGCGTCGCGCGCGGCGCCGAGATGCTGTCGCTGATGCTCGGCTTCGGCATCATCAGCCGGATCGGCTCCGGCTTCCTCGCCGACAAGATCGGCGGCCTGCGCACGCTCTTGATCGGCTCGATCGCGCAAGGAACGGCGCTGCTGTTCTATCTGTTCTTCGACGGCCTGACCTCGCTCTATATCATCTCGGCGATGTTCGGCCTGTTCCAGGGCGGCATCGTGCCAAGCTATGCCATCATCGTGCGCGAGGCGATGCCGGCCTCGGAAGCCGCGACCCGCATCGGCATCGTGATCTTCGCCTCGGTGTTCGGCATGTCGTTCGGCGGCTGGATCTCCGGCGTGATCTTCGACGCCACCGGCTCCTATGCCGCAGCCTTCGCCAACGGCCTCGCTTGGAACCTGCTCAACGTCAGCATCGTGCTGCTGCTGTTGATGCGGGCGCGGCAGCGCAGGCTCACCTCTTCCGTGGGAGAGGTCGGCGCGTAGCGCCGGGCGAGGCGCGCTATGCGCGCCGGGTTCAGAACGTTGGCGGCGTGCAAGCCGAGATCACCTCGCAGGGCTTGTTGCCGATGCAGCGGAAGCGGTGCGGGCGGCGGCTCTCGAAGTAATAGGCGTCGCCGGCGTTGAGCACCCGCCGCTCGTCGTCGACGGTGACCTCGAGCCGGCCCGCGACCACGATGCCGCCTTCCTCGCCCTCATGCTGCAGCAGCACCCGGCCGGTGTCGCTGCCCGGCTCGTAGCGCTCTTTCAGGATCTGAAGCGCGCGGCCAAACAGATTGTCGCCGACCTGGCGGTAGGAGATCGGCTTCTTGCCGATCTCGGTCAGTTCCTCGGCGCGGTAGAACGCCTTGCGCGGCCGCTCCGGCTCGATCGCGAAGAATTCGGCGAGTCCCATCGGAATGCCGTCGAGGATCCGTTTCAGTGCGCCGACCGACGGGTTCATCTGGTTGGATTCGATCAGCGAGATCGTCGAATTGGTTACGCCGGAGCGCTTGGCGAGCTCGCGCTGCGACAGCTTGGCGCGCGCGCGGATGAATCGCAGCCGTCCGCCGATATCGACGCTCATGGCAATCCTTTTGCAAAATGCCTGTTGCAGGTGTTGCGGATCGAACAAATCATCGCAGACCGCATCAATCAGATCAATGGCTTGCAGCGCGGCAGAAAAGGACTTGTTGAGTGATGGGAAGCGTGGTCCGACTATAGGAAATCCACAATGGAGCGCCCCCCGTGACCGTTCATCAGATACCGAACACCATCAAGACCGAATCGTTCTGGATGCCGTTCACGGCCAACCGGCAGTTCAAGAAGGCGCCGCGGCTGTTCTCCTCGGCCAAGGGCATGTACTACACCTCGGTCGACGGCCGGCAGGTGATCGACGGCTCCGCGGGCCTCTGGTGTGTCAATGCCGGCCACGGCCGTCCGCAAATCGCGGCCGCCGTCGAGCGGCAGCTCTCGACGCTGGATTTCGCGCCGTCCTTCAACATGGGCCATCCGCTGGCGTTCGATTTCGCCGAGCGCCTCGCCGAGATCGCGCCGAAGGGCCTCGACCGCATTTTCTTCACCAATTCGGGCTCTGAATCGGTCGACACCGCGCTGAAGATCGCGCTGGCCTATCATCGGGCCAATGGCCAGCCGACCCGCACCCGCTTGATCGGCCGCGAGCGCGGCTATCACGGCGTCGGCTTCGGCGGCATGTCGGTCGGCGGCATGGTCGCCAACCGCCGCCAGTTCGCGACCCATCTGCCCGGCGTCGATCATATCCGCCACACCCACGATCTGCCCCGCAACGCCTTCGCCAAGGACATGCCGGAGCACGGCGCCGAACTCGCCGACGATGTCGAGCGGATGGTGGCGCTGCATGGTGCCGACACCATTGCCGCCGTGATCGTCGAACCGGTGCCGGGTTCGACCGCGGTGCTGCCGCCGCCGAAGGGCTATCTGCAGCGGCTGCGCGAGCTCTGCAGCAAGCACGGCATCCTCCTGATCTTCGACGAGGTCATCACCGGCTTCGGCCGGCTCGGCACCCCGTTCGCCGCCAATTTCTTCGGCGTGACGCCGGACATGATGACGACCGCCAAGGGCATCACCAACGGCAGCGTGCCCTGCGGCGCGGTGTTCGCGACCCAGCAGATCCATGACGGGCTGATGACCGGACCCGAGGGCGCGATCGAGCTGTTTCACGGCTATACCTATTCGGCGCATCCGGTGGCCTGCGCCGCCGGCCTTGCCACGCTCGACATCTACAAGGACGAGGGCCTTTTGACCCGCGGCGCCGAGATGGCCGATTATTTCCGCGATGGTCTGCACTCGCTGAAGGGTCTGCCGAACGTCATCGACATCCGCAACATCGGCCTGATGGGCGCGATCGAGGTTGCGCCGCGCGATGGTGTCGTTGCCGCACGCGGCTACGACATCATGGTCGATTGCTTCAACAACGGGCTCTATCTGCGCATGAGCGGCGACTCGCTCGCGGTGTCGCCGCCGCTGATCGTCGAGAAGAAGCACGTCGACGACATGGTCTCTATCCTCGGCGACGCCATCAAGCGCGTGGCCTGATAGGCGTAGCGTTTTCAAGCGAAGTGGATACCGGTTCGCGTCAAGAAAGCGCGTCAAAAGAAAATCAAAGCCCCGTTCCGGCGGAACGGGGCTTTGGCTTGAATATTGCTCGCTCTACACATTGCTGTCGCCGCTGCGAAGCAGAGTGGTTTCGCAGCGGCGAATGCGTTTTCGGCACAGGATGTGAGGAAAAGTGAAGGTCCTTGTTCTCGGCAGTGGCGTGATCGGCGTCACCTCGGCCTATTATCTTGCGCGCGCCGGTCACGAGGTGACGGTGATCGACCGTCAGCCGAAGCCTGCGCTGGAAACCTCCTTTGCCAATGCTGGCGAGGTGTCGCCCGGCTATTCCTCGCCCTGGGCCGGCCCCGGCGTGCCGGTGAAAGCCGTGAAGTGGCTGCTGATGAAGCATGGTCCGCTGGTGATCCGCCCGAAGCTCGATCCGATGATGTGGTGGTGGCTGCTCAAGATGCTGCGCAACTGCACCTCGGCGCGGTACGCGGTCAACAAGAGCCGGATGATCACGATCGCGGAATACAGCCGCGACTGTCTGCGCGCGCTGCGCGCCGAGATCGGCATCCGTTACGACGAGCGTGACCGCGGCACCTTGCAGCTGTTTCGCTACCAGGCCCAGCTCGACGGCACCGGCGAGGACATCGCGGTGCTCAAGCAATACGGCGTGCCGTATGAGGTGCTCGATCGCGACGGCTGCATCGCCGCGGAGCCTGCGCTCGCTCAGGTCAAGGACAAGATCGCCGGCGGCCTTCGTTTGCCGCTGGACGAGACCGGCGATTGTCACATGTTCACCCAGGCGTTGGCGCTGGAAGCCGAGAAGCTCGGTGTGCGATTCAACTTCAATGTCGGCATCGATGGGTTGAATGCGGACGCGACGCGCATCACCGGCGTTGCGACCAGCGCCGGCATGATGACGGCCGATGCCTATGTGCTGGCGCTCGGCAGCTACTCGCCGATCCTCGCCCGCCCGCTCGGCATCGCGCTGCCGGTCTATCCGGTGAAGGGCTATTCGATCACGGTGCCGATCAAAGACGCCACAGGCGCACCGGAATCCACCGTGATGGACGAGAGCTACAAGGTCGCGATCACGCGGTTAGGGGACCGCATCCGCGTCGGCGGCACCGCGGAGATCTCCGGCTATTCCAAGGAACTCTATCCGGCGCGGCGCGCCACGCTGGATCATTCGCTCACCGAATTGTTTCCGCGCGGCGGCGATCTGGCGAAGGCCACCTTCTGGTGCGGCCTGCGCCCGATGACGCCGGACGGCCCGCCCGTGATCGGCAAGACGCGCTTCGCCAACCTGCATCTCAACACCGGCCACGGCACGCTCGGCTGGACCATGGCGTGCGGCTCGGGCCGCGTGCTGGCGGACATGCTGTCCGGCAAGACCCCCGAGATCGACACCACGGATCTCGCGATCACCCGCTACGATCACCGCTTCGGGTGACGTTCAAGTAGCCGGGATGAGCCAACGGGTCGCGCGAATGCGCGCTCGATGACAAGGTCCGCGATATCCGGGGTGTAACCTCGCATTCGCCTTCGCTCGTGCGGGCTACGGACCCCGCTTGCCGTCGCCTATGCGGCGCATGCCGCATGCGATCGTCATGCAACGGATGCGGCCGCGCACCGGCGGCCGTCAACGAAAAGCCCGGCACGATGGCCGGGCTGATCATAGTATCGTGCAATTCTCCGCAATTCCGGCCGTTTATCCGAGGCCGATCGGGCCGTCTGTGCACTTTTGAACACCGGCGTGTTTGCCACCGGCGAGCGAAGGAAGTGTAGCCGGATGAGCGCAGCGATATCCGGGGCTTCAGGTCCCGCATATCGCGGAGCTTGTCATCGGGCGCGTTCACGCGACCCGTCGGCTCATGCGGGCTACGGGTCAGCGCGTTTTCTTTCGACCGGCGCTCTTCTTTTTTGCGGGCTTTGCCCCCGGCGCTGCCTTGTCCGCCGGCCGCAGGCGCAGGCCATCCACGAACACGTCCAGCAGCCGCAGCGCCGTGGTCTGCCAGCCGGGCTGGTCGTGCATGTAGCACATGCCGATCAGCGCGCGCAGCACGTCCTCGGCGCTGATGTCGGCGCGGATCTCGCCGGCTGCGACCGCGCGCGCGAGCAGGGTGCCGATCGCCTTCGTCAGACGGTCGAACGAATAGGCATGCAGCTCGCTCGAGCCGTGCGCGACCAGTGCCAGCGCCGCCACCATGCCCTTCTTGGTAGCGACGAATTCGACATTGGCGCGCAGCCAGCGCCGCAGCGCCTCGACCGGCTCGGGTGCGCATTGCAGTTGCTCGGCCAGCTCGCCGAGCTGCTCGACCTCGCGGCGGTAGACCGCCTCATACAGCGCCTCGCGGGTCGGGAAATGGCGATAGAGCGTGCCGATACCGACGCCGGCATGCCGCGCCACCGCCTCGAGACTCGCTTCGCTGCCGCCGGCCGAGAACACGGCCTTGGCGGATTCCAGCACGCGCTCGCGGTTGCGCACGGCATCCGCCCGCGGCTTGCGGACAATTTCTGTTGATCGATCGACCATTCCTTTTTCTTTTCACCCTCCCTTGTTAACCGGAGGATGCCTCCGTATATGGCGGCCAGCATCCGGCCTGACAAGGCGCGCCGATCCAGGATTGGCGGGCCACGGGATCGCGTTGCCTCGATTCAACCGACCATACACGGATCGGAGCCCTGCATGAATCTCCCAATCACCCTCACGATCAATGGCGTCCGCCGGGAAATTGTTCTCGACGACCCCCGCGTCACGCTGCTCGACCTGTTACGCGAGCGGCTCGACCTCACCGGCACCAAGAAGGGATGCGACCGCGGCCAGTGCGGTGCCTGCACCATCCTGGTCGACGGCCGCCGCATCAATTCCTGCCTCGCGCTCGCCGTCAGCCATGACGGCGCCGAGATCACCACCATCGAGGGCGTCACGCAGGGCGACGAACTGCATCCGGTGCAGGCCGCCTTCATCGCTCATGACGGCTTCCAGTGCGGCTTCTGCACGCCAGGCCAGATCATGAGCGCGATCGGCCTGATCGAGGAAGGCCAGGCCGGCGACGATCCCGAGCGGGTGCGCGAATGCATGAGCGGCAATCTCTGCCGCTGCGGCGCCTATCAAGGGATCACCGAGGCCGTGCTCGAAGCGCAAATCAACATGAATGCTGCCAACATGACCGCTGCCAACCGGAGGCGCTCCGCATGATGAACTTCGACTATGTCAGGCCGGCCAGCGTCGCCGACGCGATCGCGGCGGCATCCGAAAAGGGCGCGGCCTATCTCGCGTCCGGCACCAATCTGCTCGACCTGATGAAGGGCGGCGTCAGCCGGCCGAGCCGTCTCGTCGATGTCACGCGGCTGCCAGGGCTCGACCGCATCGAGCGTCTTGCCGACGGCTCGCTGCGGATCGGCGCGCTGGTGCGCAACGCCGACCTCGCGCATGACGCGGAGTTCGTGCGCAACTATCCAGCCGTGGCCGAGGCGCTGCTGTCGGGCGCCTCCGCACAGCTGCGCAATGCCGCGACCGTCGGCGGCAATCTGCTGCAGCGGACCCGCTGCGCCTATTTCTATGACATCGGCAGCGCCTGCAACAAGCGCTGGCCGGGCGCCGGCTGTGACGCGCTTGATGGCGAGAACCGCCTGCATGCGGTGCTCGGCTGGAGCGAGGGCTGCATCGCGACCCATCCGTCCGATTTCTGCGTGCCGCTGGTCGCACTCGATGCCGTGGTCGAGATCGAGGGCAAGGATGGCCGGCGCGAGTTGCCGCTCGAGGCGCTGCATCGTCTGCCCGGCGATGCGCCGGCGCACGAGACCGAGCTGGAGCGCGGCGAGCTGATCGTCGCGCTGCGCCTGCCAGCCGCGGCGCAAAACTTCGCCGCGCATGCGCGCTACATCAAGGTGCGCGAGCGCACGTCCTATGCGTTTGCCGTGGTCTCGGCCGCGGCGGCGCTGCGCATCGAGGACGGCGCCATCCGCGAGGCGCGGCTGGCGCTCGGCGGCGTGGCGGCAAAACCGTGGCGGTCGCGCGAGGCCGAGCAACTGCTCGCTGGAGCCGCGCCGGATGCGGCGCGCTATCGCGAGGCGGCGCGCGCTGCGCTCGCCGGCGCAAAGCCGTCCGGCGACAACGCATTCAAGATCGAGCTCGCGCAACGCATCGTGGTGCGCGCGCTTTCACTTGCCGCGCAAGGCACGCCGGCGCGCGTCGCCGCGCTGCCGGCTTCTCCCTTCTCATCGCTACCGGGAGCGTGATGCATGACGCTTGAGATCAACCTGACCCGCGACCCCGCCCATCTCCGTCACGGCTCGAATATGGGCCAGCCGCTGACCCGCACGGATGGCATCCTCAAGGTGACGGGCAAGGCCCGCTATGCCGCCGACAATCATCCGGCCGGCATGCTCTACGCCGTGATCGCGACCAGCTGCATCGCGCGCGGCCGCGTCAAATCGCTCGACGTCGCCGCCGCGAAACGCCATCCCGGCGTCGTCGACGTGATGACGCCGGCGCACAAGCCCGAGCTGGCGGAGGATCCGGACGCCAAGGGCAATCCGTTCGCCTTCCGCATGGAGCTGTTGCAGAGCGACGAGGTGCGCTACGCCAATCAGGCGATCGCGGTCGTGATCGCCGAGACGCTGGAGGCCGCGACCGAGGGCGCCGTGCTGCTGTCGCCGCACTACCAGGTCGAGATCGCGCGCGTCGGCCTCGATGCCGGCGAAGTCTATGCGCCGCCGGTGGTCGGCATCGGCAACCCGGCCGAAGTCGTCCATGGCGACATCGATGCCGGCCTTGCCGCCGCGACGAAGTTGACGGATGCGACCTACGAGACGCCGGCGCAGTACCATAACGCGATGGAGCCGCACGCCATCGTCGCGGTGTGGGACGGTGACCGCCTATTCATCGACACGCCGAGCCAGGGTATGGCGTTCGCGCAGATGCGCGTCGCCGGGCTGTTCGGCATTCCACCCGGCAACATCCACATCAACAGCCCGTTCCTCGGCGGCGGCTTCGGCTCCAAGGGCCTGATCTCCGGACCGCAGGTGCTCGGCATCATGGCGGCAAAACTGGTCGGCCGTCCGGTCAAGCTGGTGCTGCGCCGCAGCCAGATGTATGGTCCGGTCGGCCATCGCCCGCCGACCCGGCAGCGGCTGCGCATCGGCACCGATGATGCGGGCATGCTGACCGCGATCGACCACCACGCCCGCATCACGACGTCGAGCTTCGACGACTTCTACGAGCCCGCCGCCGACGCCTCGCACACGCTCTATGCGGCTCCCGCGATCCACACCGCGCATGAGGCGGTGCGCGTCGACACCGGCACGCCGCTGTTCATGCGCGCGCCGGGCGAGGCCACCGGATCGATCGCGCTGGAGAGCGCGATCGACGAGGCGGCGTTCGCCTGCGGCATCGATCCGCTCGAGTTCCGGTTGAAGAACTATGCCGAGGTCGAGCCGACCACCGGCAAGCCGTTTTCGTCCAAGGCGCTGCGGCAGTGCTACGCCAAGGCGGCTGAACGGTTCGGCTGGGCGCGGCGGCCGCTGGCGCCGAAGCAGATGCGCGACGAGAACGGCTATCTCGTCGGCTGGGGCATGGGCACCGCGACGTTCCCGGCGATCATGTTCCAGGGCAATGCGCGCGCCGTGATCCGCGCTGACGGACGCGGCGTCATGGAGACCGGTGCGCACGACATGGGGCAGGGCGCCTGGACCGCGCTGGCGCAGATTTCGGCCGACTCGCTCGGCCTCGATCTCGACCAGCTGACGTTCCGCTCCGGCTCCTCCGATCTGCCGGACGCCGGCATCGCCGGAGGCTCGGGCCACACTGCAACCGTCGGCGCCGCGATCCACAACGCCGGTGCGGCGGTGATCGCAAAACTCGCCGAGCTCGCAACCGCGGACGAGCGCTCGCCGCTGTTCGGCGCCGGCAATGCCGGCGTGATCGCGCGCGGCGGCCGGCTGCATCGCCGCGACGACGAGGCGCGCAGCGAAAGCTATGCCGACATCCTGGCGCGCGCCGGCCTTGCCGAGGTCGATGGCATGGGCAGCGGCGCAGCCGATCCTGCGGCGCAGTCGCAATATGCGATGCATGCCCATGGCGCGGTGTTCGCGGAGGTGAAGGTCGATCCGGACCTCGGCCAGATCCGCGCCACCCGGATGGTCGGCGCCTTTGCCGCCGGCCGGATCATCAATCCGCTGCTGGTGCAGAGCCAGCTCTATGGCGGCATGATCTGGGGCCTCTCCTTCGCGCTGCACGAGGAGGCCGTGATGGACCATCGTTCGGGCCGCATCCTCAACGCCAACCTCGCCGAGTATCATGTGCCCGTGAATGCCGACGTGCCGCCGATGGATGTCATCACGGTCGACGAGCACGATCCGCACGTCAATCCGCTCGGCATCAAGGGTGTCGGCGAGATCGGCATCACCGGCAGCGCCGGCGCCGTCGCCAACGCCGTCTGGCACGCCACCGGCATCCGTATCAGGCGGTTTCCGATCCGGATCGAGGAGATGGTGATGGGGCTGGGAGACTGACCCCTCTCACTGTCATTGCGAGCGAAGCGAAGCAATCCACTTCTCTATGCGGGGATAGATGGATTGCTTCGTCGCTTCGCTCCTCGCAATGACGGTTGACGATTGAGCCAGAAATATCCTCGCGTCGTCCCGGCGAAGGCCAGGACCCATTACTCCGGATGTCTATGATTGTGCGGCGCTGGGGCCGCGATCCCGTTCACAATCGAATGCGGTGGGCATGGGTCCTGGCTTTCGCCAGGACGACGCGAAATAGAGCGGGGGCTTCACCCCGCCGCAGTCACGCAATTCACCCACAGCACCACGGCCTTTGCATCACGCGCCGGATTGGAAAACCGATGCGGCCGGCGGCTGGCGAATCGAAAGCTGTCGCCCTGCTTCAAGGTCCACGTTTCGGTATCCACCGTCAGCGTCATCTCGCCTGACAGCACCAGGCCGGCTTCCTCGCCATCATGGGTATAAAACTCGTCACCGGTGTTGCCGCCGGGATCGAGATGCACCAGGAACAGATTGAGCCGGCTCTCGCTGCCCGCGGGACTTAGGAGCTGCTTTGAAATTCCGGTGCGCCACAGCTTCAGCTCGGCGCGTTGGACCTCGCGGGTGACGACGCCACTGGCGCCGTCGTCGTGCGGGCTCGCGCCGAACAGCGCGGCGATGCCGACGCCGAGCACATCGGCCAGCGTCGCCAGCACGCGCAGCGAGGGCGAGGAGAGGCCGCGCTCGATCTGGCTGATGAAGCCGATCGACAGATCGGTGCGCGCGGCCACCGTCTCCAGCGACATCTGCCTGCCGCGGCGCAGGTCGCGGATGCGGCGTCCGACCGCGAGATCCATCGGCGGCTCGCCCGGCTGCTTCGCAGGCTTCCTGACGGGAGATTTGGCCGGCCTGCTGCCGGCGCGGCGTGCCGTCGCGGGCCGTGCTGCCGCCGCTTTGCGCATTCTCTTGCCGCCGCTCACGTCAATCCGCTTCCTTCATGTGCATGAAAACCGCTTGCATCGGACGCGGTTTCGTGACCACAATTTCATATTGGTGAAAATAGGCCGGAACGGCGTCGCCCGCAACAACAAGCTCAAAATCAGCGGGCGATGTGGCGCCGGGACCAGCTTCGGGAGGTCGTGCAATGTCGTTTCCGCGTCTCGTCCAGGCCGCTTTGGCGGCGCTTGCCCTTGTCTCGATCCCGGCGATCAGCGCGCCGTCGCAGGCGCAGCAGGTGCTGAGAGTCGGCTCGACGCCGACCGGAATCCCCTTCACCTTCCTCGACACCAAGACCAATTCGATCCAGGGCATCATGGTCGATCTTGCCACCGAGATCGGCAAGGACGCCGGCTTCACCGTGCAGATCGAGCCGATGCAGTTCTCGGCGCTGATCCCCTCGCTGACCGCGAACAAGATCGACATCATCGCCGCCGCGATGTTCGCCACCGCGGCGCGGAAAGAGGTGATCGACTTCTCCGACCCGGTCTACACCTATGGCGAGGGTCTGGTCGTGCCGAAGACCGACAGCAAGGCCTACACCTCGCAGGAAGACTTGAAGGGCACGGTGGTCGGCGCCCAGGTCGGCACGGCGTTCGTCGATGCCCTGAAGAAGACCGGGCTGTTCAGCGAGGTGAAGGTCTACGACACCATTCCCGACATCCTGCGCGACGTGAACGCAGGCCGCCTCAAGGCCGGCTTCGCCGACTATCCGATCCTCGCCTACAATCTGCAGCAGGGCAATTTCGCCGACGTCCGCCTCGTCGACGGCTACAAGCCCGTCACCGTCGGCACGGTGGCGATCGGCGTGCGCAAGAGCGACACCGAACTGCTTGGCAAGATCAACACCTCGCTGGCGAAACTGAAGGCCAACGGCATGATCGCGAAGATCTTGGAGAAGTGGGGCCAGAAAGCCAACGCGTCGTGAGGGCGGGCGCCTATTGACCTGTCGAAGCTGCACGAAACCAGTGACCCGTCATCCTTCAAGGCTCGCAAGAGCTCGCGCCTCCAGCGACAAAGGCGAAGCCTTTGCGCGGGGATGACGGGAAAGTATGAGACGGATCTGGATACAGCTAGCCGATGCAAAAATTCTTCCATGACGCCGTCGAGTTCGTGCCGATCCTGCTGCAGGGTGTCTGGCTGACCGTCGTCGTCACCATCGGATCGCTGCTGCTGTCGACCGTGCTCGGGCTGGTGTGGGCGCTGATGCGGGTCTCCGGCATCGGCTTCTTCACCGGGCTCAGCGCCTCGTTCATCAACGTGATCCGCGGCATTCCGATCATCGTGCTGCTGTTCTACATCTACTTCGTGATGCCCGATTTCGGCATCGCGCTGACGGCGCTGCAGGCGGCGATCATCGGGCTCGGCATCGCCTATTCGGCCTACCAGGCGGAAAACTTCCGCGCCGGCATCGAGGCGATCGACAAGGGGCAGATCGAAGCGGCGCAGACCATCGGCATGGGCTGGTGGCTCACCATGCGCCGCGTGGTGCTGCCGCAGGCGGTCAGGATCATCCTGCCGCCCTACGGCAACATCATGATCATGATGCTGAAGGACTCTTCGCAGGCCTCGACCATCACGGTCGCGGAGCTCGCGCTGCAGGGCAAGCTGATTGCCTCGTCGACCTTCAAGAACACCAGCGTGTTCACGTTGGTCGCGCTGATGTATCTCACCATGAGCATTCCGCTCATCCTGCTGGTCCGGCACTTCGAGAACAAGGCCAGCCGCAAATGATCGAGCTGAAGGACGTTCACAAGAGCTTTGGCAAGGTCGAGGTGCTGAAGGGCATCACCGCCTCGGTCGCCAAGAGCGAGGTGGTCTGCATCATCGGCCCGTCGGGGTCGGGCAAATCGACCATCCTGCGCTGCATCAACGGGCTCGAAAGCTACGATGCCGGCGATATCACGGTCGAGGGCGCGCGGGTCAATCGCGACGACCGCTCGATCGTTGCGATCCGCACCCAAGTGTCGATGGTGTTCCAGCGCTTCAATTTGTTTCCGCATCGCACCGCGCTGGAGAACGTCATCGAGGGACCGCTCTATGTGAAGAAGGAGCCGCGCGAGGCGGCGCTCGCCCGCGGCCGCGCGCTGCTGGCGCAGGTCGGGCTTGCCGACAAGGCCGACGTGCATCCGCCAAAGCTCTCCGGCGGCCAGCAGCAGCGTGTCGCCATCGCCCGCGCGCTGGCGATGCAGCCGAAAGCGATCCTGTTCGACGAGCCGACCTCGGCGCTCGATCCCGAACTGGTCGGCGAGGTGCTGTCGGTGATGCGCAAGCTCGCCGACGACGGCATGACCATGGTCGTCGTCACCCACGAAATGGGCTTTGCCCGCGACGTCGCCGACCGTGTGCTGTTCATCGACGGCGGGGTCATCGTCGAGCAGGGCACCGCCAAATCCGTCCTCAACCAGCCCCAGCATCCGCGCACGCAAGACTTTCTGCGCCGCGTGCTGCATCCGCTCTGATCCGGTCGCTTTCGATGTCCTCTCCTGTTCGTCTTCCTCTGCCGCCGAGCCTCTACGCCGACACTGCAGTCGCGCCGACCCCGACCCCACCGCTGACCGCAGACAAGAGCGTGCCGGTCGCGATCATCGGCGGCGGTTTCACGGGCCTATCGACGGCGCTGCATCTCGCCGAGCAGGGCGTATCAGCGACAGTGCTGGAGGCGCAGGAGCCGGGCTGGGGCGCCTCCGGCAACAATGGCGGGCAGACCAATCCGGGGCTGAAGCACGACCCGGATCAGATCGAGGCGGATTTCGGCGCCGATCTCGGCCGCCGCATGATCGATTTCTCCTACGGCACCACCAACTTCACACATGATTTGATCCGCCGCTACCAGATCCCGTGTGAGGCGCGGCAGAACGGCACGCTGCGCGCCGCCTACAATGAAGCCAGCGCCGCCGGGATCGAGAGGACCGCCAGGCAATGCATCGCCCGCGACATGCCCGTCAAACTGCTCGACGCCGCCGCGACGCGCGAGATCACCGGCAGCGACCGTTATCTCTGTGCCATGCTCGATGCGCGTGGCGGCGATCTGCATCCGCTGAGCTACGCCCGCGGGCTGGCGCGCGCCGCGATCGGTGCCGGCGCTGCCGTGCATGGCGAGACGCCGGCGTTGTCGCTCTGTCGCAACGGCGCCCGCTGGCGGATCGAAACGCCGCGCGCCGTGGTGCACGCGGACAAGGTGCTGCTCGCGACCAACGGATTCACGGATGATCTCTGGCCATCGCTCCGCCGCAGCATCGTGCCGGTGTTCTCCTCGATCGCCTGCACCGCGCCGTTGTCCGACGACGTCGCGCGCTCCATCATGCCGAGCCGGCCGGTACTCTACGAGAGCGGCCACATCACGGTCTATTACCGCATCGACCAGCGCAATCGGCTCTTGATGGGCGGCCGCGGCCCGATGCGCTGGATCAGCAAGCCTGCCGATGTCGCCTATCTCATCAGCTACGCCGAGCGGCTGTGGCCGCAGCTCGAGGGCGTCAACTGGACCCACGGCTGGAACAGCCGCCTTGCGATCACCGCCGACCACTATCCGCATGTCCACGAGCCCGCGGAGAATCTTTTGATCTCGCTCGGCTGCAACGGCCGCGGCGTCGCGCTTTCGACCGCGATGGGTGCGCAGCTCGCCCGCCGCCTGATCGACGGCAGGGCCGAGATCGATATGCCGATCACCGGTATCAAGCCGATGCCGCTGCACGCCTTCTGGCGCGTCGGCGTCACCGCCGCCGTGCTGACGGGCCGGGTGCGCGACCGGCTCGGCGTGTGATTGTGTGTAGACTCACCGGCCGGGCCGCACATTTGGTGTCGTCCCGGGCTTGACCCGGGAATGTCAGTTCTGGCGCGATGCTGTTGCCACAACTTATTTAACAACCCACCCCTGTTTATGGGTCCCTGCTTTCGCAGGGACGACACTGTTGGATGGGGCGATCACCTCGCGCAACTACTTCGCTTCCGCTGGCTCACCTCTCCGCCACCGCATCGCCCCACGGCTGGAACGGTTCGGTAGCGCCGCTGTTGGTGTCGCCATTGCGCAGCACGAGGCTCGGGCAGGCGAACTTCAGCGGCAGGTTCTGGATGCGTGCTTCCTCATAGTCGTAGCGTCCGCGCAGCGCCTCGCGCACCGGCTGCGGCAGGCGCACGTCGCCGATCACGACCGCGCCCTCGCTGGCGTCGATCCGCGGCTGATGGATCGCGGCGTCGAGGTCCATGCCGAAATCCATCACGAAGGACAGCAGCTGCGATACCGCGGGCAGGATGCGGCGGCCGCCCGATGCGCCGACGGCGACCCTGCGGCCGTCGGCGGCTTCTGCCACCACCGGCGTGTAGTTGGTCAGGCAGCGCTTGCCGCCGGCAAGCGAGTTCGGATTGCCCGGCGTCGGATCGAACCACATGATGCCGTTGTTCATGGTGAGCCCGGTGTTCGGCGTCACGAATTTCGAGCCGAAGGTCGACAGCAGCGTCTGCGTCACCGCGGCCATGTTGCCGTCGCGGTCGACCGCGGAGAAATGCGTGGTGCAGGCGGGCGCGATCGCTTCGGCGCCGAGGGAACGGCGGCCGTCGACGTCGCCCATGTCCTTCAGCCGCTCGCGATAGGCCGCCTGCAGCGCCTCGACATAGGCGGTGTAGGCGGCGGCATCCGGGCCGCCGCGCGCGGGCTCGAACGCCTTTTGCAAGAGGCCGAGCGTGCGCGCCATGGTCGGGCCCGCGGTCAGCTCCGGCGTCGCATAGACGGTGCCGCCGCGATAGGGGATCGCCAGCGGTTCGCGCAGATGCGCGCGGAACGCGGCGAGATCGCGCACCGACAGCGCACCGCCCGCGGCCTGGATGTCGTCGGCGATGCTGCGAGCCAGATCGCCCTCGTAGAAGTCGCGCGGACCGGCTGCGGCGAGTTGCGTCATCGTCGCCTTGAGCCGGTCCTGCGGCATGCGAACGACCGACTTGATGCCCCATTGCGGATTCGGCGGCAGGCCGTCCTGCAAGTAAGCCGCCGCGCTGGCGGGATAGCGGCGCAGGTCGGCGGCGGAGCTCGAGACCATCGCGGTGGTCCACCAGTCGACCAGCAGGCCTTCGCCGGCGAGCTTGACGCTCGGCGCCAGCAGCTCTTTCCACGCCAGTTTGGCGTGGCGGCGATGCGCCTCCTCCATGCCGGCGACGACACCGGGAACTGCGATCGAGCCGGGGCCGTGCAGATTGCGGTCATCCTTGACCCGCGCCCAGGGGAAGATGTCGGAGGCGATACCGCTGGGACTGAGCGGATAATCCTCGACGCGCAGGCTATCCGGCGCGCGCATGCCGTAGTCGATCACCTCGACCCGGTTCTCGCGGGCGCGGTACAGCACCATGGCGCCGCCGCCGCCGACGCCGCTCATCCACGGTTCCAGCACGCCGAGCGCAAAGGTGGTCGCGATCACGGCATCGACGCAATCGCCGCCGGCGGCCAAGACCTCGGCGCCGACCTCGGCGGCCTTGCGCGATTGCGCGGCGACGATACCGCCCTTGGAGCTGACGGCGGGTTTGCGGATCACTTGGGAGTTGGAGAACTGGTCGGACATGGCGGTGCTTTCTGGCGTTGCTTTCGCCGTTCTTGTTGCGGGCAGGAGACGTTGGCGTAGCATGCCAAGCATGGCACAGTCAGTGCAACAACAAGCCTATTCCGGGGAGAGGAAAAATGACCGGTGTGAAGCGTGAACGCGACGGCAAAGTCGGCATCCTCACCCTCGACGATCCCGCCAGCCTGAACGCAATGACGCCGGACCTGCTCGGCGATCTCGCCGCCGCGATCGGTGAAATGTCCAATGATCCCGGAATCCGCGCGCTGGTGCTGACCGGGGCGGGCCGCGGCTTCTGCTCGGGACAGAACCTGAAGGCGACCAATGCACTCGGCGACAATCTCTATGCCGGGGTCATGCAACACTATTGGCCGGCCATGCAGGCGCTGCGCGAATGCCGCGTGCCTGTCGTGGTCGCGGTCAACGGTGTCGCGGCCGGCGGCGGCTTCAGCCTCGCGATGTCCGGCGACATCATCCTTGCGGCGCGCTCGGCGAGCTTCATCCAGGTGTTCAGCCGGATCGCCCTGGTGCCCGATCTCGGCTCGACCTGGCTGCTGCCGCGCCTGATCGGCCGCCAGCGTGCGCTCGAACTGATGCTGCTGAACGAGCCGCTGTCCGCCGAGCGTGCCAGGGAGTGGGGACTGGTGCGCGAGGTCATCGACGACGCAAGCCTACTCGATGAGGCAAAGGCGCTGGCGCATCGCCTCGGCGACGGCCCGACCCGCGCGCTGGTCGCAACCCGGCAACTGCTCGAGGAGAGCGAGCATGCGAGCTATGAGGCCCAGTTCCGCCGCGAGCTCGAAGTGCAGTCGGTGATCCGCACCGGCGCGGACGCGCAGGAAGGCCGCAAGGCCTTCGTCGAGAGGCGCAAGGCGCAATTCACCGGACGCTAGACCGTGATGTCAGGTGCGCTAGCCGATCGCGATCGCTACCTTGCCGAAATGCGCGCCGCTCGCCATGTGCGCGAACGCATCCTTGACCTCACTGAAAGCGAACACCTTGTCGATGACCGGCTTGACGCCGTGCATGGCAATGCCGTCGCACAGCGCCTGCAGATCCTCGATCGAGCCGACGGTGACGCCTTGCAGGCGCTGCTGCTGCATCACCATCAGCGGCAGCCTGGTGTCGGATGGTGCCGGACCGGCCAGCACGCCGATGAAGGCGATGGTGCCGCCGATTCTTGTCGCGCGGATCGACTCGTTCAGCGTGCCGACGCCGCCGACCTCGACCACGAGATCGACGCCGCGCCCGGTGAGCTCGCGCGCCTTCTTGCCCCAGTCGGGCGTTGTCTTGTAGTTCAGCGTCACGTCGGCGCCGAGCTGCTTCAGCCGCGCGATCTTGGCGTCGCTGGAGGACGTCGCGATGACGCGGGCGCCGCACATTTTGGCGAATTGCAGTGCGAACAGCGAGACGCCGCCGGTGCCTTGCGTCAGCACCGTCTGGCCCGGCTTCAGATTGCCGAGCTTGACCACCGCGCTCCAGGCGGTGACGCCGGCGCAAGGCAGCGCGGCGGCCTCGATGTCGGAGAGATGATCCGGCGAGCGCACCAGTGCGTGGGCGGGAAACACCCGGTATTCGGTCAAGACGCCGTCGACGCTGCCGCCGAGCGCAGCGCGCATCCTGGCCTCGCTCGGCTCGCCGCCGATCCAGCTCTCGAAGAAGCTGCCGATCACGCGGTCACCGACGGCGAAATTCCTGACACCGGCGCCGACCGCCTCGACGATGCCGGCGCCGTCGGAGACCGGCACCAGCGGAAATTTTTGGCGCGAGCCGTAACCGCCCTTGACAGTCAGCAGGTCGCGATAGTTCAGCGTCGCCGCCTTCAGCCGCACCAACACCTCGCCTGGGCCGGCCTGCGGGACCGGCTTGTCGACCAGTGCCAGCGCCTCGACGCCACCGGGACCTTGCAACTCGTAGCACTTCAAGGGACGTCTCCTGCGAACGGCTGTAGTCATGGGCGACGCGTCGCGCGCCGCTGGGGATTCCTTGAGCATATGTCAGGTGGGCAGCGGGTGGCCACCACGTATCGCAGGCTCCACGGAATGGCGCCCATGCCGGAACTTGCAAGGGCGGCCGAGCGGAGGCGATCATGGCGGCTTTGCTGAAGACGAGACGAACGCTGACCGGCGGCCTCGCGCGCTACGCTGTCATAATGTGGCTCGCCACAATGCTGGTCTGTTGCAGCGGAACGATGGCGGCCGCGGCCGATGATCTGTACCGCGCGCAGACCGTCGTCACCGGCCAGGGCGAGCCGAACCGCTTGATCGGGTTCGGCGCATGCCTGGAGGACGTGCTGATCAAGGTCTCCGGCCAGCCGGCGCTCGCGAGCGACAAGCGGCTGGCGGCGTACAGATCGAAGGCCAAGGAGCTGGTCAGCAATTTCAGCTATCACGATCAGTTCGCCGGCAAGCCGCATCGCGATGAGCAGGGCACCCGCGACCGGCCCTACGACCTGACGGTGGAGTTCGACGGCCGGAAGATCGACGGCATCCTCGGCGAGCTCGGCCTCAAGCCGTGGCGCGCGCAGCGGCCGGTGCTCGGTGCCTTCATCGAAATGCAACAGGGAGCGAAGGATTTCGTCGTCACGGCCGACGATGCACAGTCGGACCTGCAGCGCGATGCGCTTGTGGCCGCGGCGGACAAGCGCGGCATGCGCGTGGTGCTGCCGAGCGCGGCGGAGTTGATGCGCGCAAATATCGCGGGCGCCGAACTCAGGACAGCATCGCCGGAAAGGCTGACGCCGATTGTCGCACCGCGGGGCGGCGAGGTCGTATTGCTCGGGCGGCTGGTCTGGGACGACAACGATCTCGGCTGGACCACGCAGTACCGGATGGCCTGGCACGGCAAGGACTACCAATGGCAGTTTCGCGGTGTGACATTCGATGAAGCCTTCCGCCGCGGTGTCGGCGGCGCCGCGCAGGTGCTGTCGGGCAATGGCGATCCGGGTCGTTCGAACTAAGCGCGTCGATGGGTTGGCGATGCGCGGCAAGAAGACGTCAAATGCCGACGCAATCCGAAGAAAATGCTGGTGCGCCGCAGCGCCGTCTGTATGCCGATCCCGGCTGGCTGTTGGGTGCACAGTTTTTCTACATTTCGGCAGAAATCGCGGCAGGGTTCGCTGCAACAACGCGCTTGACATCCCAAACGATCTCAACGAGCCTATCGCATGAGCGTTGGGCAGAACGGCCCATCAACGCGACAAGTTCAACCATTTCCAACACCACGCGGCCTTGCGTGTTCGGTTGGCGGCGAGGGCGCCCTCGGCTTCATGGCCGGTGGGCGCTTTTTTGTTTTTGGATTGAGAGATGATGCGGACGCGGTATCGGATCGGCGTGATGTTCTCGACGACGGGCTCGTACAGCGTCGTCGCGCGCTCGATGCTGAACGGCGCGATGCTCGCGTTCCGCGAGGTCAATGACAGCGCCGATGCGATCTCGCTCGAGCCGGTCGTGGTCAATCCGTCCGGCGACCTTGCGAGCTACCGTTCGCTCAGTCTCGAATTGCTGGGATCGGATATCCGCCACGTGGTCGGCTGCTACACGTCGTCGAGCCGCAAGGAGGTCATTCCCTGTTTCGAGAAGTTCGACGGATTGTTGTGGTATCCGTCACACTACGAGGGGTTCGAGAGCTCCGACAACGTCATCTACACCGGTGCAGCACCCAACCAGCACGTGCTGCCGCTGGTCGACTATCTCGCATCTCGCGTCGGCTCCAGCGCTTTCTGCGTCGGCTCCAACTACATTTGGGCCTGGGAGAACAACCGCATCTTCCGCGAGGCCCTCACCGCGCGCGGCGGCACCGTGACGGCCGAACGCTATCTTTCGGTCGGCGACACCGAGGTCGACCAGGTCGTCGCGGCGATCATCGACCAGCGTCCGGATTTCGTCTTCAACAATTTGATCGGCACCAGCGCCTATGCCTTCTTCCGCGCGTTCCGCGCCACCTGTCGTGCACGCGGCATCGACCAGGCTGCGCAAATTCCGGTCGCGAGCTGCACGCTCTCCGAGCCCGAATTGCCGGAGATCGGCGCCGATGCCGTCGACGGCCATCTGTCCTCGAGCGTCTACTTCTCATCGCTGAATTCGCCCGAGAACGCTGCCTTCAGCCGCGCCTATGCCGAGGCGTTTCCGGACGGGCCGGTCTCGTCGGCCGATGCCGAAGCCTCCTACGTTGCAGTCAAGCTTCTGGCGGCCGCGTTGGCGCAGGCCGGAACTGACGACGCCCGCAAGGTCCGCGCTGCGGTGGCCGATCAGCGGTTGCTCGCTCCGCAGGGTGAGGTCCGCATCGACCGGCAGACTTTCCATGCCTGGCTCACGCCGCGGATCGGCCGGTCGGCCGCCAACGGGCAGTTCGAGGTGCTGCTGGAATCGCGCGAACCGATCGCGCCCGATCCCTATCTCGTTCAGTCATCGCCGCGCTTTGCCAGCGCAATGCGCTCCCCGCTGTTGAAAGTGGTGCAATCATGAGCTCCCGACTGCTGCAGAATTTCAAGGGCGGCCGCGCCATCGTCGTCACCCGGCACGGCGGTTGCGAAGGCGCGCTCGAAACCACGCTGGCCAAGCTCGGCGTTTCCACCGAGTACCCGGAGATCGTCGATGGCCGTGCACAGATCGACGTCGCGGGTCTGCAGCCCGATCGCGACATCCTGTTCGTCGACGCAGACCTCGAAGGCGTGGTCGCGATCGAGGTCGATCCGGCGTCGCGGCTGCCGCCGGCCCCGGTGATCGGCCTCGTCGGCGTGGAGGCACCGAGCCGGCTCAAGGCGCTCGTCAATCTCGGCGCCACCTCGTTCTTGCGCAAGCCGGTGCATGGCGGCGCGGTCTACACCTCGCTGTTCATGGGCATCAACCAGTTCCTGCTGCGCGCCGAGATGTACGAGCGGCTGCAGGATCTGGAAGAGAGGCGCCGCGGCCGCCGCGCGGTGATCCGGGCCGTGATCCTGTTGATGCGGCAGAACGGCCTCGATGAAGACGGCGCCTATTCCCTGCTGCGCCGCGAAAGCATGCGCGCGCGGCAGAGCATGGAGATCTATTGCGAGGAGTTCATGAGCAAGTGGGCGAAGCCCGATACGTCCGGCCGCACGACCGGCATCACGCTGCGAGGCGGCAACAAGCAGGCCATCTAGGAGAAACACATATGAGCAAATCTGTATTGCGGGGGCTGCGTGCCGCAGCCCTCACGGGAACGCTTGTCTTCGGATCACAGCTGGCGATCGCAGCCGAGAACCCGGTCAAACTCGGTGTCCTGGAGGATCAGTCCGGCGATTTCGCCGCCGCAACCATCGGCAAGGTTCACGCCATCCAGCTCGCCGCCGACGAGATCAACAAGGCCGGCGGCATCATGGGCCGGCCGCTCGAACTCGTGACATACGACACGCAATCCGACAACACGCGCTATCAGGAATTCATGCGGCGCGTCCTCCAGCGCGACAAGGTCGACGTCGTGTTCGCGGGCTTCTCGTCTGCCTCGCGCGAGGCCTACCGTCCGATCGTGGACCAGTTCAACGGCTTCGCTTTCTACAACAACCAGTACGAAGGCGGCGTCTGCGACGGCCACATGATCGTTACCGGCGCGGTGCCCGAGCAGCAGTTCTCCACGTTGATCCCCTACATGATGCAGACCTACGGCAAGAAGGTCTACACGCTCGCCGCCGACTACAATTTCGGCCAGATCTCGGCGGAGTGGGTGCGCAAGATCGTCAAGGAGAACGGCGGCGAAATGGCCGGCGAGGAGTTCATCCCGCTCGGCGTGTCGCAATTCTCCCAGAGCATCCAGAACATCCAGAAGGCCAAGCCGGACTTCGTGGTCACCCTGCTCGTCGGCACCGCACAGGCCTCCTATTACGAGCAGGCGGCCTCCGCCAACGTCAACCTGCCGATGGCGTCCTCCGTCAACGTCGGACAGGGCTACGAGCACAAGCGGTTCAAGCCGCCGAGCCTGAAGGACATGTACGTCACCACCAACTACATCGAGGAGATCGATTCGCCCAAGAGCAAGGAGTTCTACGCCAAGTTCAAGGCCAAGTTCCCCAGCGAACCCTATGTGAACCAGGAGGCGGAGAACTCCTATCTTGCCGTCTATCTCTACAAGCAAATGGTCGAGCGGGCGAAGTCGACCAAGCGCGAGGAGATCCGCAAGGTGATCGCGATGGGCGATGTCTGCATGGATGCCCCCGAGGGCAAGGTCTGCATCGATCCGAAGAGCCAGCACATGTCGCACACGATCTACCTCGCCAAGGTCGGCGCCGACCACTCGATCTCGTTCCCGAAGGTCTGGGAGGACATCAAGCCCTATTGGCTCGGTGACGCCGGCTGCGATCTCACGAAGAAGGATCCGATGGCCCAGTACACGCCGTCGAATCCGCCGCCGAAACCCTGACGGCGCCGGATCGCCCTGGCGTTCCCGGATCGCCCCGGCGTTTCCCGGGACGCCGGGGCGATCATCAAAACCCGCTGCGGCAACGTCACGTTCCTCGATACTCTGGTTGGTTCATGGACATTGCGACCCTTGCATTTTCCGCGCTCTATCAATTCGGCGACGCCTTCGCCTTCCTGGTGCTGTCGGCCTGCGGTCTCGCGGTGATCTTCGGCATGATGGGTGTGATCAACCTCGCCCATGGCGAGTTCATCATGTGCGGCGCCTATGTGACGGCCGCGACGGTGCACGCGGGCCTGCCGCTCCCGCTCGGAATTTTGGCGGGCACGGTCGTGTCGGCGCTGGTGGGCGTTATGGTCGAGCTCGTCGTCATTCGTCACCTCTACGACCGGCCGCTCGATACCATCGTCGCGACCTGGGGCCTCAGCCTGATCGCCACGCAGGGAACGCTGATCATGGTCGGATCGACGATGGCAGGGGTCGGCACGCCGTTCGGCAGCTTCCAGGTCGGCGCTTATTCCTATTCGATCTACCGCATCGTGCTGTTCTGCGCTGCGCTCGGGGTCCTGGCGTGCCTCTATGCGCTGTTCAACTGGACGCGCTTCGGCGTGCTTGCGCGCGCCACCATTCAAGTACCGCACATGGCTGCCGCGCTCGGCGTCGATACGCGCCTGATCTACAGCCTGACGTTTGCCTGCGGAGCGGGCCTCGCCGGACTTGCCGGTGGCCTCTACGCACCGACCATGACGCTGGTGCCGACCATGGGCGCGACCTTCATCATGGAAGCCTTCGTCACGGTCGTGATCGGCGGCGCCGATGTCTTCCTCGGCACGGCTCCTGCCGGCGGCGTGCTCGCGGTGGTGAAAGCGGCAATGACCTCCTGGCAGGGGCAATTGTTCGGCCAGATCGGTCTGCTGGTGGCGGTCATCATCGTCGTCCGGGTGCTGCCGAAAGGCATCTCGGGCTTCGTGCTGCGCGAGCGCACGTGACGGATGGTGGCGTCATGACGGGTTTCATGTCGTTGTTTCGGCGCCTCGAAGGCCCACAGACCGTCGGTCGCGGCCCGGCCTTCTGGAGCCTGTTCGCTCTCGTGCTGGCAGTCGCGCTGGCTTATCCCCAGTTCAGCGACGGCTACACGGTCGGCAACACCGTCTATTTCTTCGTCTGGGTCTTCATCGCGCTGAGCCTGTGCTTGATCTGGGGCTATGGTGGCTCGCTCTCGTTCGGTCAGACCGCGTTCTTCGGGATTGCCGGCTATGGCTACGGCATCCTGACCATCAACTTCGGTTCGGCCTACGGGTTCACGCTGATCGCGCTGGTCGCTGCGGTGGCGATTGCCGCGCTGTTCGCCGTGCTGCTCGGCTATTTCATGTTCTTCGGCCGCATCGCGGGCGTTTTCCTCGGCATCGTCACGCTGGCCGTGACGCTGATGCTGGAGCGCTTCATGGCGCAGACCGCGGGGCCCGAGTGGCGCATCGGCAGCGCGCGACTCAACGGCTTCAACGGCATGAGCGCGATGCCGCCGCTCACCATCCCCTGGCCGGGCGAGCCGATCGTGCTGTTCGCGGATGTCGGTCTCTACTATCTCGTGCTCGGTCTTTTGGTTTTCGTCTATCTCGGCCTGCGCATCCTGATGAACTCGTCGTTCGGCAATGTCATCGTTGCGATCCGTGAAAACCCCGAACGCGCGGAGATGCTGGGCTACGACGTGCGCAAATATCAGCTCATCACTTTCGTGATCGGGGCCGCCCTCGCCGGCCTGTCCGGCGTGCTCTACACGGCGTGGGGGCAGTACATCACGCCGTCGAGCATGGGCATGACGGCAGCCGCGCTGCCGCTGATCTGGGTCGCCGTCGGCGGCCGTAGCGATCTGACGTCCACCGTGGTTGGCACGTTGGTGGTGCTCGCAGGGTTCCAGGCGCTTACGATCTATGGCAGCCAGTATGCGCTGGTCTTCATGGGCGTGCTTTTGGTGCTGACCGTCCTGATCGCCCCGAACGGCCTGGTGCTCGGCGTGATGAACTGGCTGGGGCGCCTGACCGCCCGCTTCACGCGGAAGGCGCCCTGATGTCGCTGCTCGAGCTTCGCAAGCTGAACAAGCATTTCGGCGGCCTGCACGTCACCAATGCGGTCGACCTCACGCTGGAGGCCGGCGAAATCCATTGCCTGATCGGTCCGAATGGCGCCGGCAAGAGCACGCTGTTCCGCCTGATCCTCGGCGAGCACCATCCGGGCAGTGGCGATATCCTCTTCGCCGGCGAAAACATCACCAGGATGAAGTCGTTCGCGCGGATCCATCGTGGCCTCTCGGTCAAGTTCCAGGTGCCGGGCGTGTTCAAGGGGCTGTCGGTTCGCCAGAACCTGGAGATCGCCCTGCAGAGCAGGCACGGCGGGGTGGAGCTCGAGATGGAGATCGATCGGCTGCTTGCCTTCCTCGGACTGGAATCCGAGCAGGCCCAGACCGCCGGAAATCTCAGCCATGGCCAGAAGCAGTGGCTCGAGATCGGCATGGCGATCAGCCTGAAGCCGCGGCTTCTCCTGCTCGACGAGCCGACCGCCGGCATGTCGCCGGAAGAAACCCATCTGACCGGCGAGATGGTTCAGCGGCTCAATGCCGATGGCATGACGGTGCTGGCGATCGAGCACGACATGGCGTTCGTGCGTCAGGTCGCCCACCGCGTCACGGTACTGCATCTTGGCCAGGTCTTTGCCCAGGGTTCGATCGACCAGATCGTGGCCGACGAGCGCGTGGCTGCCATCTATCTGGGACAGGCGCATGCTTGATACGATGCGCAAGGAAGTCATCCTCTCGACGCTCGGCTTGCGCGCCGGTTACGGCGGCAAGCCGGTGCTCCAGGGCCTCGAGATCGAGGTGCGCGAAGGCGAGATCGTCGCGGTGATCGGCCGCAACGGTGTCGGCAAGTCCACCTTGATGAAGAGCCTGATCGGGCTCGTCCCCGCCATGAGCGGAACGATCGTCTATCGCGGCGAGGCGGTCGAGGCGCTGCCGGCGCACAAGCGTGCGCGGCTCGGCATGGGCTACGTGCCGCAGGGCCGCGACGTGTTTCCGCGGCTGACCGTCGGCGAAAATGTCGCAGTCGGCGCCGCGATCAGGGGTGGCGGAATTCCCGAGGCCGGCCGGCGCAAGATCGTCGAGGCCTTTCCGATCCTGGCCGAGCGCTGGGACCAGCGCGCCGGCACGATGTCCGGCGGCCAGCAGCAGCAACTTGCGATCGGACGCGTCCTGATCGCCGATCCCAATCTCATCCTGCTCGACGAACCCTCGGAAGGGATCCAGCCCAATATCGTCCAGGACATCGCGCGCAACATGGTCGAGCTCAACCGCAGGACCGGCGTGACCATCATCCTGGTCGAGCAGAATCTCGACATGATCCGCGCCATGGCGCAGCGCTGCTACGTCATGGACAAGGGACGCATCGTCGCCAGCCTCGACCGCTCCGCGCTCGACGACGAGGCCGAGATGCGCCGACACCTCGCGGTTTGAACGGCTACGCCCATAACAAAGGAGAACAGCAATGGCCTGGCACAGCAATTCCATCATGGCGCGCAAAGGCGTCGCCAAGGGCGAACGCGGCCCGCGATACGCGATCACGGAAGCCGAGCAGGGCAAGTACCACTACGTCTATGGGCCTTATGTGAATCCGGTGCTGACGGTCGACCCCGGCGCGGTCGTCTCCGCCGAGACCCATGACGCATTCGAGGGCGCGATCAAGCATGAGACCGACAGCCCGTCGAAGATTCTCAACTTTCCGTTCTTGAATCCGCAGAACGGGCCGATCCACGTCAACGGCGCGGAGAAGGGCGATACGCTCGCGGTCTATATCGAAAGCATCGTGCCACGGGGACCGCAGCCCCGAGGCACCACGGTGATCATGCCGGATTTCGGCGGCCTGGTCAGCACCGGCCAGACCGCGTTGCTCAATCCGGCGCTGCCGGAGCGGGTGAAGAAACTCGAGATCGACGCCGCGAGCGGAACCAAATGGAACGACAAGATCACGCTGCCTTATGAGCCGTTCATCGGCACGATCGGCACGTCGCCGGAGATCGAGGCGATCTCCTCGCTGGTCCCCGATTACTACGGCGGCAACATGGACCTGCCGGATGTCGGCGTCGGCGCCATCATCTATCTGCCGGTCAACACCAAAGGCGCGCTGCTCTATCTCGGCGACTGTCACGCGGCGCAGGGCGACGGCGAACTCTGCGGCGTCGCCATCGAGCATCCGACGGTGACCACGGTGCAGATCGACCTGATCAAGGGCTGGACTATCGCCTGGCCGCGGCTCGAGACGGCCGATTTCATCATGACCATCGGCTCGGCGCGGCCAATGGAGGATGCCGCGCGCATCGCCTATCGGGAGCTCTGCCGCTGGATGGCGGCGGATTACGGCTTCGACGAGATAGATGCCTACATGCTGCTGACCCAGGCCGGCCGGGTCCGTCTCGGCAACATGGTCGATCCGAAATATACGCTCGGTGCCTCGATCAAGAAATCCTATCTCGGCTGAGGTGGCCGGATCATGTCCAGCATCCACAAGGTCGCGACAGTCCAGTTCGAGCCGACGATGTTCGAGAAGGCGCGCAACATCGCGCGCCTGCTCGAACTCTGCGAGCAGGCGGCGGTGGCCGGCGCCAGGCTGATCGTCACGCCGGAAATGGGAACGACGGGATATTGCTGGTTCGACCGTGCCGAAGTCGCTCCTTTCGTCGAAACGATACCGGGCCCGACCACCGACCGCTTCGCCGCTCTCGCGGCGAAGCACGATTGCTACATCGTGGTCGGCATGCCCGAGGTCGATGAGGACGGCATCTATTTCAACAGCGCCGTGCTGATCGGCCCCGAAGGCGTGGTCGGACGACACCGCAAGACCCACCCCTATATCTCCGAGCCGAAATGGGCTGCGCCCGGCGATCTGCACAATCAGGTGTTCGACACCCGGATCGGGCGGATCGCGCTTCTGATCTGCATGGACATCCATTTCGTGGAGACGGCGCGGCTGATGGCTCTCGGCGGCGCCGACGTGATCTGCCATATCTCCAACTGGCTTGCCGAGCGAACGCCGGCGCCGTACTGGATCAGCCGCGCCTTCGAGAACGGTTGCTACGTGATCGAGAGCAACCGCTGGGGACTTGAGCGCACGGTCCAGTTCAGCGGCGGCAGTTGCGTCATCGCTCCCGACGGCGAGGTGACTGCGGTGCGCGACAAGGGCGACGGGTTCAGCCTCGCCGAGATCGATCTCGATCTTGCACGGGCGCGCCGGGTCCTCGGCGAACCTGTCTTCCTCCAGCGTCGGCCGGAGCTGTATCCTGAACTGCTCACCGACACTTTCAGCTGGAATCCACGGGATTTCTTCGGTCTCTACGGCCACGAGCCCTGGCCTGAAGGGGCGCGTTCGCGCGTCAGCGTTGCCCAGTTCAGCCCGGTCGACAGCGTTGCCGCAAATCTGCAACAGATCGCAGCATTTGCGCGACGGGCACGCGCCGACGGCGCCGGGCTCGTCGTGTTCCCGGAGCTCGCGGTCAGCGGTCTCGTCGATCCCGCCGGATCGGCGCAGCCGATACCGGGTTCGATCACCGACAGTCTGGCTGCGCTCGCCACGGAGTTACGGATTTACCTCGTCTGCGGAATGGCCGAGCGTGCGGGCGAGGCTGTTTACAACAGTGCCTGTCTGGTTGCACCGGATGGACAGATCACGCGCTATCGCAAGACGCATTTGACGGAAGAGGAGCGGAGCTGGGCCACGGCCGGCGACGATTGGAGCGTGGTCGACACGCCGGTCGGTCGCATCGGCCTCTTGATCGGTCACGACGCGGCGTTTCCCGAAGCGCCAAGGGTGCTCGCGCTTCGCGGCTGCGACATCATTGCCTGCCCGGCAGCGGTGAAAGGCCGCTTCAGTTCGCCGCACGCGGGCACGGCCGTCACGCAACCGGAGCCGATTCCGACCGGTGCCGATCCGCATCATTGGCATCACTTCCGCGTCCGTGCCGGTGAGAACAACGTGTTCCTGGCGTTCGCCAATGTGTTCGATCCCGAACGCGGCTATTCTGGTTTGAGCGGCGTGTTCGGTCCCGATACGTTCGAATTCCCGCGCCGCGAGGCAATCGTTTCAAGCGGCGCCGGCCTGGCGACGGCACTCGTCGACACCACCAACCTCGACAGCGCCTATCCGACCAATGTCGTGCGACGGAAGGATCTGGTCTCGATGCGAATGCCGCACAGCTATCGCGGATTGGTCAGGACGATTGCGAACACTTATTGAACGTGTGAAGCTAGCGCAAAGCGATGGGAGGAAGCCGGCCATGGATCTGGGACTCAAGGACGCCAAGGTTCTCGTCACCGGAAGCACCAAGGGGATCGGCCGCGCGATCGCCGAAACCTTTGCCGATGAGGGGGCAAATCTCGGCATCTGTGCGCGCAAGCAGGCAGACGTCGAGAGCACCGTTGCCGCACTCAAGGCCAGGGGTGGCGCGGCGTACGGCGCCTCCGTCGACGTGGCGGATGGCGCCGCGCTCAAGGCCTGGGTCGTTGATATGGCCGGCAAGCTGGGCGGGATCGACGTCGTCGTGGCGAATGTGAGTGCGCTGGCGATCGGGCAGGACGATGAGAGCTGGGCAAAGGAATTTTCCACCGACATGATGGGAACGGTGCGCCTGGTGAATGCGGCAATGCCCTATCTGGAGAAGAGCGAGGCGGGCGCCATCGTCACGATCTCCAGCGTCTCGGGACGCGAGGTGGATTTTGCCGCCGGACCCTATGGCACGTTCAAGGCGGCGATCATTCACTACACGCAGGGCCTGGCCAACCAGCTCGCGCACAAGGGCATCCGCGCCAACTCGGTGTCGCCGGGCAACACCTATTTCGAAGGCGGGGTCTGGAATACGATCAAGGACAACAATCCAGAGCTCTACAAGACTGCGCTGGCTCTCAATCCCACCGGCCGAATGGGGACGCCGCAGGAAATGGCCAACGCCGTCGTGTTTCTCGCGAGCCGCGCCGCGAGCTTCATCACGGGAACGAATCTCGTGGTGGACGGTGCCTTGACCCGCGGTGTCCAGCTCTAGGATGAAGCGGCGAAAGCCGCTGCGGCGCGTCCCAGGCCGTCGGTCGGTGCCGATCGCCGTGCTGCTGACTGCGCAACCTTCGAGGGCCACCACCAGCGCGTGACGCTCAACCATGATGAGCCTGCGGTCGCCGACTACGTCATCCGCGTGATGAATCACTGGCTCGATCGCGGTGCCGATGGTTGGCGGCTCGATGCGGCCTATGCCGTCCCGCGGCAGTTCTGGCGGCGTGTCCTGCCTGCGGTTCGCGCGCGGCATCCCGACGCCCATATCTTCGGTGAGATGATCCACGGCGACTATGCCGGCTTCGTTGGCGAGACCGGCGTTGATGCGGTCACGCAATACGAGTTGTGGAAGGCGATCTGGAGCGCCCTGAACGATCGCAACTTGCATGAGCTCGCATGGGCACTCGGGCACCACAATGCGATGATCGACCGCTTCGTGCCGCAAACGTTTGTCGGCAATCACGACGTCACGCGGATCGCGAGCCAGCTGCTGGACGAACGGCATATCGCGCATGCGCTGGTGATCCTGATGACCTGTGGCGGCACGCCCTCGATCTATGCCGGGGATGAACAGGCGTTCCGCGGCATCAAGGAGCGCCGGGCCGGCGGCGACGACGCGATCCGTCCGGCCTTTCCGGCGGCGCCGGCAGAGCTGGCACCGTTCGGCTGGCCGGTCTATCGGCTGCATCAGGAGCTGATCGGATTGCGCCGGAAGCATCCATGGCTGTTTCGGGCGAAATCCCGAGTGATCTGGCTTCACAACACGGACCTCGTCGTCGAGGCATTCGATGAAGGCAATCGGCTATCGGTCGCTCTGAACCTCGCCGACGCAGCCGTCGTACGCACCATCGATACTACCGTCGACAGGCTCGCGGGATCGGTGGCCGTGCGCAGGGCAAGCACAAGGACCGAGCTCACCCTGCCGCCGCACGGGTCGGCTATCCTGGGCTAGCGCCCCCGACCGTGCGAATAATCATGCAAAAACTGAATCTTCTATCTGGGCAGTGGCAGCATCGCACCGGAGACGCCAAACAGTTCTTGTACACCATTCCCGACAACGTGACGCTCGAACAAGTCAGGTTCAGACTCTTGCCACACGCTGACATTTCGTCTGTGCAGGGTGACAGTACCTTTCCCTCCCCTGGCGAGCGAAGGCTGGTGGGCCCGGCAGGACTCGAACCTGCAACCAGACCGTTATGAGCGGCCGGCTCTAACCATTGAGCTACAGGCCCCGCCGCCTTGCGGGCCGCGCGAGGCGGCCGGCAACGGTGCCGGCTCCGTTTACAGGCTGAGCCGCGTTCCGGCAATGGCGTAGCTCAGTCCACCGAGACGCCGGCGAACTCCACCACCTTGCGCCATTTCTCGGTCTCGTCGGCCACCAGCTTGCCGAATTCGGCGGGGGTCATCGGCTTCGGGATGCCGCCGACCTCGGCCAGCCGGGCCAACAGCTTGGGGTCCTTCAGCGCTTCGCCGACCGCCTTGTTCAGGGTCGCGACCACCTCCGGCGGGGTGCCTTTCGGCGCCGAGATGCCGTAGAAGCCGACCGACTCGAAGCCCGGTACGGTCTCGGCGATCGCCGGCACGTCGGGCACGCTCGGCCAGCGCTGCGGCGAGGTGACGCCGAGCGCGCGGACATTGCCGCCGCGCGCCTGCTCCAGCGCCGAGGGCAGATTGTCGAAGATCAGCTGCACCTTGTCGGAGATGATGTCGGGGAAGGCGATCGCCGAGCCGCGGTACGGCACGTGCTGCATCTCGCACTTGGTCATCGCCTTGAACAGTTCGGCCGACATGTGCACCGAGGTGCCGTTGCCGGACGAGGCGTAGGAGATCTTGCCCGGATTGGCCTTGCAGTAGTCGATGAACTCCTTGACGGTCTTCACCGGCATCGCGTTGGAGACCACCAGCATGTTGGTCAGCTGCATGATGCTTGCAACCGGCACGGTGTCGCGCAGGAAGTCGAACGGCAGCTTCTTGTACAGCGAGGTCGAGATCGCGTTGTTGGGCGCGACGAACAGCAGCGTGTAGCCGTCGGCCGGCGAGTTGATCGCGGCGGCCGCCGCGATGTTGCCGCCGGAGCCGGTGCGGTTCTCGACCACGAATTGCTGGCCTAGATGGTCCGACAGCCACTGCGCCATGATGCGCGCCACGATGTCGACCGGTCCGCCGGCGGCAAAGCCGATCAGCCAGCGCACCGGGCGGTTCGGATAGTCGGATGCTGCGGAGGGGCCGAGAGAGGCAAAGCAGCAAATCAAAGCGAGCAATGCAGTACGCACCAAGCGGATCATCGTCTCTCCCGTCATTTTCTTTTGACCTTTATCTGCATGGTTTCACAAAACGCCGGCTTTGCCTATGACCCCGGCCGTGCAACGATGGTCTGCCCTGCCTGCAATGCGACTTGAGGCCGACCATGAAATTCGTTGTTATGATTTGCGCCGGCGCGATGCTGCTGGCGGGCAACGCGGTAGCGCAACAGGGGGGCAAGGCCATGTCCAACGCAGCTTCGAAGACCCCGATCAGTTTCGCCACGGCGACGCCGGGCGGCGGCTTTCCGCTCTATGGCAATGCTCTCGCCGAGGTGATGAACGCCGCCGATCCGACGCTGTCGATCGAGCCGCGCAACACCAAGGGCTCCAACGAGAACATCCCGCTGCTCGAGGCCGGCACCGTCGACATCGCGACGGTGGCGGGCGAGCCGTCCTACGAGGCCTTCATGGGCATCGGCCGGCCGAAGGCGACCAGGCTGAAGATCCTCACCGCGATGTATTCGAGCCCCGGCATGTTCGTGGTCCGTGCCGACAGTCCCTACCGGACCATCAGGGATCTGGTCGGCCAGCCCGTCGCGTTCGGCGCCAAGGGCTCCGGCCTGCCGATCCTGTCGCGCTATATCCTCGACGGCATCTCCCTGAAGCAGGACGAGGACTTCAAGTCGATCTATCTCGACCGCGCCGGTGACGGCCCCGCGATGGTCGAGGACGGCCGCGCCGCGGCGCTGTGGGGCGCGGGCATCGGCTGGCCGGGCTTCACCAAGCTGGCCGAGAGCGCGAGCGGCGCGCGCTTCATCGCGCCGAGCGCCGACGAGATCGCGACCATCCGCGCCAAGCACACCTTCCTCAAGCCGCTGACAGTGCCGGCCGGCAGCTATCCGAAGCAGACCGAGGCAATCGCCTCGGTCGGCTCCTGGAGCTACATCCTGGTGCGCGACAGCCTGCCCGACGACCTCGCCTACCGGCTGGCGAAGACGCTGCATGGGGCCGAGGCGGCGTTCTGCGCCAGGCTCGCGCAGGCCTGCGAGACCACGGCGGCGAACACCGTCGCCGCCGCGCCCGACATCAATCTGATCCATCCCGGCGTGCTGAAGTATTTCCGCGAAATCGGGGTGGTGAAATGAAGAGCGAATGGTGAGTAGTGAATGGCGAATAGTCGTTTTTGTTCGTCAATCGCCATCCGCTATTCACCATTCGCTATTCGCCATTCGCTCACGTCACTTTTTCACCAGCGGGCAGGCCGGGTCCGGCGGGCCGAACGCTTCCTCGCCGGAAATCTTCGCCAGGATCTTGTAATAGTCCCACGGATATTTCGATTCCGCGGGCGTCTTGACCTGAACCAGCCAGAGGTCGTGGATCATCAGATTGTCCTCGCGCAGCTTGCCGTTGCGGGCGAAGAAATCCTCGACGGGCTTCTCGCGCATCTTGGCCGCGACCTTCAGCGGTTCGTCGGTGCCGGCCTCCTTGATCGCGTTGAGATAGGCCGTCACGGAGGAATAGACGCCGGCCTGCCACATCGTCGGCATCCGGTTCATCTTGGCGAAATAGCGCTTCGACCATTCGCGGGTCTTGTCGTCCATGTCCCAGTAGAACGAGGTCGTCAGCAGCAGCCCCTGCGCGGCCGATAATCCAATGCCGTGGACGTCGGTAATCAGCGCCAAAAGCGCCGCCATCTGCTGCCCGCCGGCAAAGATGCCGAATTCGCCCGCCGTCTTGATCTCGTTGGTGTTGTTCGGCGGCCCGCCGGCAATGCCGATGATCTTCGCCTTCGAGGCCTGCGCCTGCAGGATGAAGGACGACAAATCCGGCGTCGCAAACGGCGGCCGCACCGCGCCGAGCACCTTGCCGCCGTTCTTGGTCACCACGGCCGAGGCGTCCTTCTCCAGGGAATGGCCGAACGCGTAGTCGTCGGTGATGAAGAACCAGCTGTCCCCGCCGCGCTTCACCACCTCCTGCGCGGTGCCGACCGCGAGCGCCCGGGTGTCGAACACCCACTGCATCGTGTAGGGCGAGCAGAACTTTCCGTGGAAATCGGTCGCACCGGTCGAGTGCGTGATGAACATCTTCTTCTTCTCGTTGGCGATGTTCTGCACCGCGAGCCCGACCGCGGAGACCGGCACGTCGACGATCAGGTCGACCTGATCGACGTCATACCAGCGCCGCGCAAGACTCGCGCCGATGTCCGGCTTGAGCTGGTGGTCGCCGACGATCACGCTGATCGGCTTGCCCAGCACCTTGCCGCCGAAATCGTCGACCGCCATCTGCGCGGCGGTCACCGAGCCCTGTCCGGTCGGCGTCGAGGCCGGGCCGTTCATGTCGGTGAGCACGCCGATCTTGACGAGATCGTCGGACACCTGCGCGCTCGCGGCCGAGGCGGCCAGCAGCGCCGCCGCGAGCGTCCCGAACACGGCCAGTCTTGTGGCGATCATTCTGTCTCCCTCCCGTGAATCGGCGCATTGGCCATTATTGCTTGATTGCTTGTGCCGGTCGTCGAAGCCCGGCCATATTGGTTTCTTTTGCAACCATTTCGGGGTCCGCGTCAACGCGCCTTCGGTCTAATTGCGGCGTCATGGATCGGCCCAAGCCGGTTTCATTTCGGGCCGATTCAGTCCATAGCGGGCCATGATCACGTCCCAGCGCCTGCCGGCTTCGCTCACCCCGCTCGATACGGCCCTGGCCGCCGTGCTGCGCGGCGTCGCCCCTGTGGCGCCGGTCACATTGCCGCTGGCCGATGCCCTGCACTGCATCGCCGCGGAGATGCCGCCCTTGCGCGCCCACCCGCCGCATGACGTTGCCGCCGCTGACGGCTGGGCGATGCGCGCCAACGATCTGGTCGGGGCGTCGTTCTATGCGCCGCTGCCGCTGACGGAGGCCCCGACCTGGGTCGATGCAGGCAGCGCGATGCCCGCCGGCACTGACTGCGTGGTCGATGCCGACATGGTCGACACCTCCGGTCCGATCGTGCAGGTGTTGGCCGAGGTGATCCCGGGGCAGGGCGTGCGGCGTGCCGGCAACGAGATTGCCGAAGGGCGCGCGGTGACGGACGCAGGGCGGCCAGTGCAGCCGCGCGACCTGCTGCTCGCGCGCGGTGCCGGAGTTGCGGCGCTGCTCGTGCGCCGGCCGCGGCTTCGCATCGTCAATCTTCCCGGCGGTGAGGCGACCGCAACGTTCATCGCTGATGTCGCACGCTCGGCCGGCGCCGATGTCACCCGCAGCGAGGCGCCCGGGCGCGATGCGGCGGCGATCGTTGCGGCACTCGACGCCAGCGCCGACCTGCTTCTCACGATCGGCGGCAGCGGCGTCGGCCGCAACGACGCGGCGGTGGCGGCGCTGTCCGCGCGCGGCGAGGTGATCGCGCACGGCATTGCCCTGCAGCCGGGGCGCACCGCGGCGCTCGGCCGGATCGGCGAGACGCCGGTCATCGCCTTGCCGGGCGCTCCGGATCAGGCTTTCGCGGTATGGTGGGCGCTCGGGCTTCCCATGCTCGATCGCCTCACGGATCGACAGCCGCGCCAGACGCGCGCATTGCCGCTGGCGCGCAAGATCGCTTCCAGTGTCGGCATTGCCGAGGTCGCGCTGCTGATGCATCAACATGCGTCCTGGGCGACGCTCGCGCTCGGGGAGCTGTCGCTCGATGCGATCGCGCGCGCCGAAGCCCTCCTGATCGTGCCCGGATCTACGGAAGGTTTTGCTGCGGGCACGGTCGTCGATGCCTATATGTTGCGGGAGTGAGTTCCCGAGATGAGCATGCCGACGCCGAAACATGATCCATCCCTCGATCAGGACCAGTTCCTGACCGTCCTGTCGCGCGAGGAGGCGCTGGCGCGCTTCGAAGCCGCGCTGTTCCCGCGCGACGTGCCTTCGCAGACGCGGCTGCTTGCCGACGCGCTCGGCTGCGCGCTGGCGGCGGACGTGGTGGCGCCGATCGACGTGCCGCCGTTCGACCGCTCCAATGTCGACGGCTTTGCGGTACGCTCCGCCGATCTTGCAGGCGCCGGCGAAGGTGCGCCGGTGCAACTGATGCTCAACGACGAGACCATCGCCTGTGGCACCGCGCCGACGCGGCCGGTGCTCTCCGGCACTGCGACGTCGATCGCGACCGGCGGTCCGGTGCCGCGCGGCGCCGACGCCATCGTGATGGTCGAGCACACCCAGCCCGCCGGCAACCGCGCGATCGAGGTGCGCCGCGCGGCATCGCCCGGGCAGTTCGTGTCCTATGCCGGCTCCGACATCGCGCGCGGCGAGGCGCTGCTGCGCGCCGGCACCGTGATCGGCTCGCGCGAGATCGGCATGCTCGCGGCCTGCGGCATCGCCGAGGTTTTGGCTGCACGCCGGCCGCGGGTTGCGATCCTCTCGACCGGTGACGAACTGGTGCAGCCCGGCGAGACGCTGCGGCCGGCCGCGATCTACGACACCAACGGCGCGATCGTCAGCGCGGCGATCGCCGAGAACGGCGGTGATGCGCATTTCCTCGGCGCGATTGCCGACGACGAGGCCGCGCTCGAAGCCGCGATGCGCAGGGCGCTGGCCGACAGCGACATGCTGGTGCTGTCGGGCGGCACTTCCAAGGGTGCCGGCGACGTTTCGCACCGGATCATCGCGCGGCTCGGTGCGCCCGGCATCATCGCGCATGGCGTCGCACTGAAGCCGGGCAAGCCGCTGTGCCTTGCGGTCTGCGACGGCAAGCCGGTGATCATCCTGCCGGGCTTTCCGACCTCGGCGATGTTCACCTTCCACGACATGATCGTGCCGGTGCTGCGCCGCATGGCCGGGTTGCCGCCGCGCGCAGATGCCAGGGTGACGGCGAAGGTGCCGGTGCGCATCGCTTCCGAACTCGGCCGCACCGAGTTCGTGATGGTGTCGCTGGTCGAAGGCAGCGAGGGGCTGATCGCCTATCCCAGCGGCAAGGGATCCGGCGCGATCACCTCGTTCGCGCAGGCCGACGGTTTTTTGAAGATCGACGCGCTCGCCGACCAGATGCCGGCGGGCAGCGAGACCGACGTGACCTTGTTCACGCCGCATGTGCGGGTGCCCGATCTCGTCATCGTCGGCAGCCATTGCACCGGGCTTGATCTGGTCACCGCGCCGCTGGCGCGGGCCGGCCTCGTGGTGCGGTCGATCGCGGTCGGCAGCCTCGGCGGGCTCGCCGCGGCCAAGCGCGGCGAATGCGATCTCGCCCCGATCCATCTGTTCGATGACAAGACCGAGACCTACAACACGCCGTATCTGAGCGAGGGTCTCGAACTGGTGCCGGGCTGGCGCCGCATGCAGGGCATCGTGTTCCGCAACGACGATCCGCGCTTCGCCGGCCTGAGCGCGGAGGAGGCGGTGCGCGCTGCACTGGCCGATCCCGCCTGCATCATGGTCAACCGCAACCAGGGTGCCGGCACGCGCATCCTGATCGATCGGCTGCTCGCAGGTCGCCGGCCGGACGGCTACTGGAATCAGCCGCGCTCGCACAACGCGGTCGCGGCCGCGGTGGCGCAGCATCGCGCCGATTGGGGCATGACCATCGCGCCGGTCGCCCATGCGTCCGGGCTCGGTTTCATTCCGCTTGCCGAAGAGCATTATGATTTTGCGCTGGTGACGGCGCGCAAGCAGCGGCCGGCAGTGCAGACCTTTCTCGACGCGCTGGCGTCGGCCGAAGGCCGCGCCGCTTTGACCGCGGCGGGGTTCAGGCCGGCATAGAGAATCCCACCGTGGATACAGCCCCACCCGCCACGCATCTCACGATGCGCGTCGGCCTCCCCCGCAAGCGGGAGAGGCGAAGTGAACCAGCTGATAAGCTTACGCGCCTCACATGCGATCGCCCTGCCTGCAAGGGGAAGAGAGCCCGACCGGTGTGCTCTCCTTACGTACTATGAAGAAGCGGGGGACCACGGGTGCCCTTCGTGCTGGCGCCGGCCGGGCTGGCATGACAAGCCCTGCTCGCCGATATAAGGATGGCTGGAACCGGGCTTGAATCTTTCCGCTTCGCACCGACGAGCGGGCCCAACGGATTTGCACGTGGCGATGGATCGAATGAGAGTGATTGGCCTTGCGGGGTGGAGCGGCGCCGGCAAGACCACCCTGCTGTCGCGGGTGATCCCGCATCTGCTCGAGCGCGGCCTGCGCGTGTCGGTGATCAAGCACGCCCATCACGAATTCGATGTCGACCGGCCCGGCAAGGATTCCTGGGTGCACCGGCAGTCCGGCGCGACCGAGGTGCTGGTGTCCTCGGCCCGGCGCTGGGCGCTGATGCACGAGCTGCGCGGTGCCGGCGAACCGCATTTGCCGGAACTGCTCGCCAAGATGGCGCGGGTTGACCTCGTCGTGGTCGAAGGTTTCAAGCGCGAGCCGATCAACAAGATCGAGGTGTACCGCGCCGCCAACGGCAAGCCGTTGCTGTTTGCCGACGACAGGCGCGTGGTCGGGATCGCGAGCGACGTGGCGGTCGAGACCGCGCTGCCGGTGGTCCATCTCGACAGGATCGATGACGTCGCCGCTTTGATGCTGCGCTCCGCAATCCCAGTCGACGAGGTGCTGGCCGGGGCTTCCGCCGATCACTGACATGGGCAAGGTTCGCATCAATGCGCGGTCTCCGTTGACGATGGGCGGCAGCTTCGCCATGGTCGCGTCATGACCACCACAAAGCTCGATCTCACCGGCCTGAAATGTCCGCTGCCCGCGCTGAAGACGCGCAAGGCGCTGAAGAGCGTGACGGCAGGCGATTTCCTTGAGGTGCATTGCACCGATCCGCTGTCGGTGATTGATATCCCGAACCTCATTCGGGAGACCGGCGACAAGGTCGAGATCACCGAGCGCAGCGACGTCCGCATCGTCTTCCTGATCGAGAAGACAAATGGGACGATAGACAATACAAATGCTGCATCGCCGCGCAGCTCGTGACGGCTTTGAATATCGACCTTTTGCCTATCGACACCTATTCCCGCTTCTGCGCGAATTGATAATGTCCCCGACGCTGTGGAGGTGGAATCGCGCCCGGGTGAAGGCGCGTCGGGGCTATGGGGAGCCTACAACCAAATGAGCGCCGCGTGATCGGCATATCCGGTCGCGTCGGGGGTTAGAATTCCGACAATGCGTGTGGTGGTCCCGGCGCATGCGGGGAGTTTTGTGGACCAGCGGATGCAAGCTGTGCCGCAGAGGGGCTGAAGCGGGATCGAAGACAGCAGATTCGCCTGTCGTAATGGCGGCTGCAGGGGAGGTTTCAATGACGACAGTGAGCGCCGGAAGTATCGCCGGAGCAGGTGCGGGTTTCCTCGACAAGGAACGGACGATCGCGACAGCCGGGTTCAACCGCTGGCTGGTGCCGCCGGCTGCGCTCTGCATCCATCTGTGCATCGGCATGGCCTATGGCTTCTCGGTGTTCTGGCTGCCGCTGTCGCGCGCGATCGGCCTCTCCGCGCCGAAGGCCTGTCCGGACATCTCGCTGGTCCAGGAATTGTTCACGACCACCTGCGACTGGAAGGTCGCGAGCCTCGGCTGGATGTACACGCTGTTCTTCGTCGTGCTCGGCGTCTCCGCCGCGGTGTGGGGCGGCTGGCTCGAGCGGGTTGGGCCGCGCAAGGCCGGCTTCGTCGCCGCTCTGTGCTGGTGCGGCGGTCTCGTGCTCGGCGCGATCGGCATCATGACGCATCAATTGTGGCTGATGTGGCTCGGCTCCGGCGTGATCGGCGGCATCGGGCTCGGCCTCGGCTACATCTCGCCGGTGTCGACGCTGGTGAAATGGTTTCCCGACCGCCGCGGCATGGCGACCGGCATGGCCATCATGGGCTTCGGCGGCGGCGCCATGATCGGCGCGCCGCTGGCCGACAAACTGATGACCTATTACAAGACCCCGACCTCGGTCGGCGTCTGGGAGACCTTCCTCACCATGGGCGCGATCTATCTCGTGTTCATGATGATCGGCGCGTTCCGCTATCGCATCCCGCCGACCGGCTGGAAGCCGGAGGGCTGGACGCCGCCGGCCAAGGCCAATGCGATGATCTCGAGCAAGAACGTCCACCTCGACAACGCGCACAAGACGCCGCAGTTCTGGCTGATCTGGTGGGTGCTGTGCCTCAACGTGTCGGCGGGCATCGGCGTGATCGGCATGGCCTCGCCGATGCTGCAGGAGATATTCGCCGGCAAGCTGATCGGGCTGCCCAATGTCGGCTTCAACGCGCTCGACGCCTCGCAGAAGGCGCAGATCGCGGCGATCGCGGCCGGCTTCGCCGGCCTGTTGTCGCTGTTCAACATCGGCGGCCGCTTCTTCTGGGCTTCGCTGTCGGACAAGATCGGCCGCAAGAACACCTACTACACGTTCTTCGTGCTCGGCATCGTGCTCTACGCGCTGGCGCCGACCTTCGCCGCGATGGGCTCGAAGCTCTTGTTCGTGCTCGGCTTCGGCATCATCCTGTCGATGTATGGCGGCGGTTTCGCCACCGTGCCGGCCTATCTCGCCGACATGTTCGGCACCCAGTTCGTCGGCGCCATCCACGGCCGGCTGCTCACGGCGTGGTCGACCGCCGGCATCATCGGCCCCGTGGTGGTGAACTACATCCGTGAATTCCAGCTTGCCGCCGGCGTGCCGCGCGACCAGCTCTACAACACGACGATGTACATCCTCTGCGCCATGCTGATCGCCGGCTTCATCTGCAATTACCTGATCAAGCCGGTCAATCCGAAGTGGCACATGAGCGATGCCGAGATGGCCAAGCTGCAGGAGGCCACCGCGACCGCAGGCGCCGGACCGAGCGGATCGTTCGGCATCGGCAAGGGCAGCCTGGATGGCAAGGCGGCGCTGTTCTGGCTGTTCGTCGGCATCCCGCTGGCGTGGGGCATCTACATGACGCTGCTCAGCGCGGTCAAAATTCTCTGACCGTCGTGCATGATCGCCGCAGGGTGCCGATGTCGGGCATCCTGCGGCATTTGCTTTTCTTTGAACGAACAAGAATGAATTGGGGGTTTTAATGTTTGTTACCCGGACTTGTCTTGCCGCGGCGCTGCTCGCCTTCGGTCTTCATGCCGCCTCGGCCCAGACCGCGGCACCTGCAACGCCCGCGCCCGCCGCCACCGCCGCCAAGCCGTCGAAGATGAAGCTGACGATGGAGAAGCTGAAGGCGATGCGGGCGCAGTGGAAGACCAACAAGCCCAAGCTGAAGGCGTGCCGCAAGGACGTGAAGGCGAAGGGCCTCACCGGCGACGACCGCTGGTTCTACATCGAGGAGTGCATGACCAAGACCTGAGGCGATGCGAACGCATCGCTCACAAGCGGCACCACCCTCGGAGTCGTCCTGGCGAAGGCCAGGACCCATTACCCCAGCCGCTCGTTGTTGCGCGCCGCTGGGGCCGGTATCCCGCTCTCAACCAAATTCGGTGGTTATCGGTCCTGGCTTTCGCCAGGACGATGCCATAATTCCATCACCGCCATCCTAAAGCGCAGGCCTCGTTGTCGAGCGCCCCTCCAGTCAGCCGGCGATCGCCGACCACATGCCATTCTCGTAGCGTAGCGAGGCCGTTTCCGAAGCGGTGAGATCGGCCTCGATCGCATTCGGGCCGTTCGCCAGCATCTCCTGGTGCAGCGTCGCGCCGGCGGCGATGTTCTGCTGGAACCAGACGCGAAGGCGGTCGCGCGGCACGTGGCTGAAGACATCGGGACCATCAACGCGATTGTTTGCGAGGTAACGGTCGAGGCACCGCCGGACCACGACGCCATTTCCGTCAGCCGCGGTGGCGGCGATGCAAAGCAGATAGCTGTGGGTTCTCAGGAATTCGAGATCGTCCGGTGCAATTTCGATTTCAAGGGATTTTGTCATGGCTGGCAATTTTCCTTGGCCGTGTCCTTGGGCGGTCGCTGCCGCGTTCCTCATGTCCTTCTTGCGCTGGTTGCGGTCATCCTATTTGAAAACGGGGTGTCTCGTAAGGCGGAGCGGCGCAATTGACGCGGCGCAACCGCGCAAGGGAGAAGCCCTTGCGCGGGGATGTCGGTCACCGCAGTCCGCGATTACTCAGCCGCCGCGGGCGTGGTCTTGGCGGCTTCCAGCGCCGCCGATATCGCCTCGTCGACGCGTTCGAGCCAGATGAACTCGAGCTTCTCGCGGGCGCTCGCCGGGATATCGTCGAAGTCGCGCCTATTGCGCGCCGGCAGCATCACGCGGGTGAGGCCGGCCGCGGCGGCGGCGACCACCTTCTCCTTGATGCCGCCGACCGGCAGCACCAGGCCGCGCAGCGAGATCTCGCCGGTCATCGCGGTGTCGCTGCGCACGGTGCGGTCGGTCAGCAGCGAGGTGAGCGCGGTGAACATCGCGACCCCCGCGCTGGGCCCGTCCTTCGGGGTCGCGCCCGCCGGCACGTGGACGTGGATGTCGTTCTTCTCGAAGATCGAAGGATCGATGCCGAGCTGCGAGGCGCGGCTCTTCACCAGCGTCAGCGCCGCCTGCGCGCTCTCGCGCATGACTTCGCCGAGCTGGCCGGTGAGGATCAGCGTGCCGCGGCCCGGCGTGCGAGAGGCCTCGATGAACAGGATGTCGCCGCCGACCTGGGTCCAGGCGAGGCCGGTGGCGACGCCGGGGATGCTGGTGCGCATCGCGATCTCGTTCTCGAAGCGCGGCTGGCCGAGCAGCGTCGCGA
>NZ_JAGKJJ010000034.1 GCF_020329505.1 Bradyrhizobium semiaridum | reverse complement strand
GCGGCCGATCACGATGTCGTAGGCGCGGTCGCCGAGCGCGACGTCGACGGTAACGGAGGCGGCGTGTTTCAAGGGCGCAGTCATGAGGTCGTGTTCATTCCATCAGCAGGTGGCTCGACGGCCGGCCGCGGGCCGCACAGATGCGCGTGCAGCGCTTCCAGGCATTCGTCGACGATGCGATCGTGCGGCACGTCGCGCGAGGCGACCGTGAGGTCGGCATTCGCGTAGACCGGCTCACGCTCGCTGAGCAGCCGGTTGACCGTCGCCTCGGGATCGGGCGTGTGCAGCAGCGGGCGGTCGGCGCGGCGGCGGACCCGGCGCATGATGACATCGGCATCGGCCTTCAGCCAGATCGACACCGCCCGCGCGCGGATCCGGTTCTGCGTCTCCTCGCGCATGAAGGCGCCGCCGCCGGTCGCCAGCACGATCGGGCCAGTATCGAGGATGCGGGCGATCACCCGCGCCTCGCCGTCGCGGAAATACGGCTCGCCATGGGTCTCGAAAATCTCCGGGATCGACATGCCCGCCGCGGTCTCGATCTCGGTGTCGGCGTCGGTGAACGGCAGTTTCAGTCGCGCCGCGATCCGCCGGCCGATGGTCGACTTGCCGGCGCCCATCATGCCGACCAGCACGATCGACCGCGGCCCCAACGCGGCCGCGATCTCGGCCTCGAGGGTCGCCTGGGTCGGTGCCGGTACGGCTGCGTCGGACATCAAAAAGCTCAGGTCACCGGACGAATTGTCGGGATTCGAGCCACCTATACTACCCCCGGCGATACCGTTACCAGCGACTCTTGCAACGGCGCGGGGAACATGTTGGATGATTTCATTGGTTAATTCGCCGCCCGAGCCGCCTCCATGCCCACCCTGTTCCGCTTCCTGACGGTCGTCGCCGTGATTTTCGGCATCGGCTACGGGATCGTGTTCGCACTGGCGAATTACGTGACGCCCAAGCCGCGGGAGATGACGGTGACCATCCCGCCGGAAAAGTTCCTCAAGAAATAGGCGCTATGGTGCTGGCATGCCCGCACGCGCCAAGACCCCCGCAACGACCCCGACCAAGACTTCCGACGCCAGGCTGACCGCGCTGTTCCTCGACATGCTCGCCGCGGAACAGGGCGCCGGCGCCAACACGCTCGACGCCTACCGGCGCGACCTAACCGACTTCTCCGATTACCTCGCTCGCTCCGGCGCCGACTTCACTGGCGCCGACACCGATGCGCTGCGCGGCTACCTCGCCGACCTCGACGTCAGAGGCTTCAAATCGACCACCGTGGCGCGGCGGCTGTCGGCGATGCGGCATCTCTACCGCTTCCTGCTCAACGAGCGGATCCGCAGCGACGACCCCGCCGCGATCCTGTCCGGCCCGAAGCGCGGCCGCGGCCTGCCCAAGGTGCTGTCGATCCAGGACGTCGATCGCATGCTGACACGTGCGAAGCAATTGACCCAGACCGACGTCTCGCCGGCGCAGCGGCTGCGCGCGCTGCGACTCTACTGCCTGCTCGAGGTGCTCTACGCCACCGGCCTGCGCGTCTCCGAACTGGTGTCGCTGCCGCTCTCCGCGGCGCGGCGCGATGCGCGGATGATCGTGGTGCGCGGCAAGGGCAACAAGGAGCGGCTGGTGCCGCTCAACGACGCCTCGCGCCGGGCAATGGCGGACTACCTTGCGGCGATGGAGATGATGCAGCCGGGGAAGAAGAAGGCCGCGCCGTCGAAATGGCTGTTTCCCTCGTTCGGCGAGAGCGGCCACCTGACACGGCAGCATTTCGCCCGCGACCTCAAGGAGCTTGCCAGCGCCTCCGGCCTCGCACCGCGCCTCGTCTCGCCGCACGTGCTGCGCCACGCCTTCGCCAGCCACCTGCTGCACAATGGCGCGGACCTGCGCATCGTGCAGACCCTGCTCGGCCACACCGATATCTCGACCACCCAGATCTACACCCATGTGGTCGCGGAGCGGCTGAAGAGCCTGGTGCGCGACCTGCATCCGCTGGCGGAGAAGGCGTAGGTATTCGGAAGCGTTCCTTGTAGATGGAGTAGCAGGCTCCGCCGCAGCGACCGGCCGCATGCGATCCGCCTTGACTTCCGCACCATCTCCGCAGAAAGAGCGTCACCTGCTTGCGACGAAGCCTGCGTTCGGCCCGAACGCACGTTAACCAATTGAAGTATCAAAACTTCTCCATCCGACGCCAAAACCGCTTCGCCCCTCGCTCCGTTCCTCCCTATATTCAGTTGATGCCCGAACCGATGCGCAGCTATCTCGACTTCGAAAAACCCGTCGCCGAGCTTGAATCCAAGATCGACGAGTTGCGGGCGCTTGCCGCCTCGGGCAGCGACATCGGCGACGAGGTCGCGCGGATCGAGGACAAGGCGGCGCAGGCGCTCGCCGAGCTCTACGCCAACCTGACGCCGTGGCAGAAGACGCTGGTGGCGCGGCATCCGCAGCGGCCGCATTTCACCGACTTCATCGGCGGCCTGATCACCGAATTCACGCCGATGGCCGGCGACCGCAAGTTCGCCGACGACGAGGCCCTGGTTGGCGGCTTCGGCCGCTTCCGCGGCGAGAGCATCTGCGTGATCGGCCAGGAGAAAGGCGCCACCACCGAGAGCCGCATCAAGCACAATTTCGGCATGGCCCGCCCCGAGGGCTACCGCAAGGCGGTGCGGCTGATGGAGATGGCCGACCGCTTCGGCATCCCGGTGCTGTCGATCGTCGATTCCGCCGGCGCCTATCCCGGCATCGGCGCCGAGGAGCGCGGCCAGGCCGAGGCGATCGCGCGCTCGACCGATGCCTGCCTGTCGCTCGGCGTGCCCAATGTCGCGATCGTCACCGGCGAGGGCATGTCCGGCGGCGCCATCGCCATCACCACCGCGAACCGCGTGCTGATGCTGGAGCATGCGATCTACAGCGTGATCTCGCCGGAAGCCGCGTCCTCGATCCTGTGGCGCGACGGCACCAAGGCGCAGGAAGCCGCCAATAGCATGAAGATCACCGCCCAGGACATGCTGCGCTTCGGCGTGATCGACCAGATCCTCAAGGAGCCTGCCGGCGGCGCCCACCGCGACGCGGCGGCGATGATCGCGACCACGGGCGACGCCATCGCCCAGGCCTTCAACGACCTACGAAATCTTGATCCGGACGCGATTCGCAAACAGCGGCGGCAGAAATTCCTCGATATCGGCCGCAAGCTCGGCTAGCGCGGCAAAACGGCCGGATTTTTCGCCGAATTCGGCCATTTTGGCCTCAATTGGGCCCACAGACGGGTCTTTAACATTCCTTGAACCATGCCTGCTACCGTGAGGGCCGCCCGGCCCCGTTCGTGTTGCGGGCCGGGGGTGTCGAAGGCTAATATTTTACACATTGGCTTCAGGGCATATTCGCCGTGTTGGGGTCGCGAACATCGCCCGGTGGGTGTGGAGCTTGGACTTGATTCATCGCACGCTCGTACGCGCGCTTCTCGCCTCCGCGGCCCTCGCCGCGAGCGTCCTGCTCGCCGGTTGTGACAGCGACCAGATTTCGCTCGCCAACAATGCCAAGGCCAACCAGCCGGTCCCGCCGAAGCTCGTCGCCGCGATGGCCGAGAAGGACATGGACCTGCAGTCGCCGATGCTGGTCCGCCTGTTCAAGCAGGAGGCCGTGCTCGAGGTCTGGAAGCAGACCCGCTCCGGCCAGTTCGCGCTGCTCAAGACCTATCCGATCTGCCGCTGGTCTGGCGATCTCGGCCCCAAGATCCGCGAAGGCGACCGCCAGGCGCCCGAAGGATTCTACTCGATCAACCCGAGCCAGATGAACCCGCAGTCGGCTTACTACCTGTCGTTCAACACCGGCTATCCCAACGCCTTCGACAAATCGCTCGGCCGCACCGGCTCACAGCTGATGGTGCACGGCGACTGCTCGTCGCGCGGCTGCTACGCGATGACCGACGAACAGATCGCGGAGATCTATTCGCTCGGCCGCGAGTCGTTCTTCGGCGGCCAGAAGGCGTTCCAGCTGCAGGCCTATCCGTTCCGGATGACGCCGGTGAACATGGCCAAGCACCGCAACAATCCGAACATGCCTTTCTGGAAGATGATCAAGGAAGGCTATGATCATTTCGAGGTGACCAAGCAGGAGCCGAAGGTCGACTTCTGCGAGAAGAAGTACGTCTTCGACGCCGTGAAGCCGCCGGGCGCGACCCGCGATCCGGTGTTCGATGCTTCCGCCAAGTGCCCGGCCTATGTGGTTCCCGAGGAGATCGCGAGCGCGGTGCGCGAGAAGGAGCAGCAGGACGCGGCCGAGACCGCCAAGCTGATCGCGAAGGGCACGCCGATGGCGCGGATGAACACCGGCATCGACGGCGGCATGAACGCGATCTTCGCCTCGAAGATTCCGGAAGGCGCCACCGGCCTCTCCGAGGGCGGCGAGAGCCAGAATTTGCAGTCACTCGCGCTGGCCCGCGCGCCCGGCACGATCCCCGGCACGGTCAATCCGCCGAAGCCGAATCTGGTTGCGGTCCCGGAGGAGACGCCGGTCGCGACGACCTCCTCGACCCGCGTCGCCACCGCCGCGCCGGCCGAGAAGTCCACGGAGAAATCCGAGGGCTTCTTCTCCAGCTTCGCCCGCAAGGTCGGCCTCGGCGGCAGCGCCGCCGCCGACGCAACCCCGGCCGCCGCGCCTGCGCCCAAGCCCGCCGTCGCCGCGGCGCCGGCCAAGTCGAAGGTCGCCGAGACCAAGCCGCAGTCGGTGGTCCGCGTCGCCCCCAAGGTCGAGCCCAAGGTTGAACCCAAGCAGGCCGCCAAGCCGGCGCTGAAGCCCTCCGTCACCGACACCGCCGCGGCCGCGCCGGCCCCGACCACCGGTACCCAGCTCGCCGGCTCCGCGCCGGTGGTGCAGTCGAATTCGTTCGACACCCGCTTCTCGGCGATGAAGTAAGGCGCTGCGTCCCGTCGCGTCTCCCTCCATCGTCATTGCGAGCCAACGGGTCGCGCGAACGCGCGCCCGATGACAGGCTGCGAAGCAATCCGTCGTCCCCCGTATGCAGGACGACGGATTGCCTCGCAATGACGGGGTTAGTTCTGATTCAACGGTGACCAGCTAGTTCGGCGTCATCACCCGCGCAGGCGGATGATTCAGTATTCCAGAGGCAGTAGTGATTGAATCGATGGGCCGCGCCGCACTGGATCGCCCGGTCAGCCGGGCGACGACCGTTGCGGATGGGATACAGCACGCTCGCGACATAAGGATTCCGGCCTCGCTTCGTGAGCCCGGAATGACGAACAGCCGTATCTTCCGCACCGCAACGGCTACATGCCGTGGCTTTCGAACACCTTCTTGCAGCGCGAACTCAGGCTGGCGCGGTTCATCTGCAGGCAGTTCTGCACGGCGCCGTCATTGCCGAGCTCCTTGCGACAGAAGCGATGTGCATCGCGCGAACAGGCGGATTGTTCCGCCTGGGTGCCGGAATGCTGCGCGAGCGCGGTGCCACCGCTCATCACAGCAGCGGCGAGAGCGACAATCGAAAGATAACGCATTGGTGACTCCTCCCGCGGCCTAACGGTATCCAGCGGGCTTCGTTCCCAGTGAAGTGCTTTGGGAACCCGGGAGCTACTTCGGCTGCGGATCCTTGAGGCCCTTTCCGGGGTCCTCCAGACGCCCCGCGCGCGCGAGCTTGACGGCGGCACCGAGCGCATCCGCGACATTCGACACCCGATCCCGGAAGGCCTTGTCCTCGTCGAGGTCGCGGTGCGAGGTCGCGTAAGGCTTCATGTAGCCGACGTAGCCGTCCGTTTCCGCCATGCTGCCGGCGGAGATCAGCTCCATATCGGTCAGCCAGTCTGCGAGAAAGCGGCGGCAGGTCTCGGCGCCGACGCTGTCGCCATGCACTACGATGCCGAAATGCCGGCCGCTCAAATGCCGGCGATACGGCCAGCCCTTGAGCTCGAGCTCCTTCGCCTCCTTGGCCGACTTGCCATGCGTCGAGGTGGGATCGGGATTGCCGCCATCGGCGCAGACCAGCCGGTCGATCATCGCCTTCAATCCGGTCGGTGTTTGATACCAGTTGACGGGCGAGACGATCATGATGCCGTGCGCACGCACCCAGAGCGGATAGATCTCGTTCATCCAGTCGTCGGTTTGCCCGAGCGAATAGTTCGGATAGCAGCTGCACGGCCAGTGGCAGAGCGCCATCGACGTGGAGACGCATGACTTGCAGGGATGGATGTGCTTGCCGAACTCGGACGTCAGCCGCGACAGATCGAGGATGTCGACCGCAAGACCCATCTCGCGAAAGCGCGCCTCGGCGATCTCGACCATGCGCCAGCTTTTCGACATCTCGCCCGGGCAAGTATGTTCGCTGCGCGAGGAGCCGTTGATCAGCAGGATATGCGGCTGCGCGTTACGGTCGTCGTGGCGGCGCTGCGCCTCATCGATGGCATCGCGCGCAGACAGCCAGTCGACCGCGAGATCATACTCGGGATCTGCAAAGCCTGGCCCGGCCTTGCGCGTCACCGGCGCTTTGCGCGAATGGCTGTAGGCATCCCAGGCACCGGCGATGATAACCGCGAGCTCCTTCTGCATCGATCGAAACACCGGATCGGCAAATCGTTTGCGGAAGCGCCGCTCGAATTCATCGCGCGACAGCTTGACGGGCGGCATCCCCTTGCGAACATCCGGCTCCGCCATCGTCATCTCCCCTGACAAGCAGCCTCGCACCCGGCGCGCCGTGCGATCGGCACGCAATATCCTGCAGTGCGGAACGACCAGAGGTTAAAGACGATCGAATCGCATTTGGTTCCTCGCCGGACATTTGGACCCATGTCGCGTCTGGCGCGTTGAATGTACACTTGGTTAGAGGCGATGCACACCAGAGACGGAGTCCGAATAAGCCGACGCGCGACAACCTTTCCGATCACGGTCCGTCCAACCCCGGCGGACGTCGCGATCGCGGATGCGATCGCCCGTAATACCGCGCCGGCTCCGGAACAGATCGCGCGCGGGCTGACATGGGGCGCAGATGAAAAGGTTCTCCTCGTTGTCGCCGCCGCCGGCTGGCTCGCCTCGCGCGGGCGCAGCGCCACGGTGCAGCGCGCCGGCAATCATGCACTGCTGGTGACGGTCGTGGCATCGCTGCTGCCGCACGGCCTGAAATTGTTGTTCAACCAGCTTCGTCCCGATCGCCTGACCGTGATCGGCCACGTCCACGGAATCCCGGTCTCCGGCCACCGTGATGATGCGTTTCCCTCCGGGCACGCGCTGCATATGGGCGCCCTGGCTTCGGCCGCAGCGGCATTGCCCACCCGCAGCCGCCGTGCGATCCAGGCGGTCGCCGTCGGCCTGTCGTTGACGCGAATTGCGGTTCTCGCGCACTGGGCCAGCGACGTGGCCGCGGGATTCGCGCTGGGAGCGACGCTCGAGCGGCTCCTGCGATTGTGGACGGGCTATCCGGCCGGGATGTCGCAGCGGAGCAAGACGCGATGAGCGAATACATCATCCGCTTCCTGCTCGGCGGGGCGGTGGTTTCCGTCTTCGCGATGCTGGGCGACGTGCTGCGTCCCAAGAGCTTCGCCGGCCTGCTCGGAGCAGCGCCATCCGTTGCGCTCGCGACACTCGGCATCGCCGTGTACAGGCATGGCGCCGACTATGCCGGCTTGCAGAGCCAGGCGATGATCGCCGGAGCGCTCGCACTTGCCGTTTACAGTTTCGTCGTCTGCCAATTGCTCATTCGCGCAAGACTGCGCGCAATCACTGCAACATTGCTGTCGCTCGTCGTCTGGCTGGTGGTCGCCTTCGGCCTGCTGACCGTCGCCGGAGCACAGGCATGACGCCGATCAGCTTCTCGGCCTCCTCGCTCAGGCAGGGCCGCTGGTACGAATATCTGATCCGCTTCGCGCTGGGCGGGGCGGCAACCGTCTTCACGGGCCTGATCAGCGCTTATTGGGGTCCCATGATCGGAGGCATCTTTCTCGCGCTGCCTGCCATCTTCTGCGCCAGCGCGACGCTGATCGAGAAGCATGAAATCCGCCGCAAGCGGGACGCAGGTCTCGACGGCGTCTGGCGCGGGCAGCAAGCGGCCGCGCTCGACGCTGCGGGCGCGGCCCTCGGCGCATTCGGGATGCTGGCCTTTGCGATCGTCTTCTTGCTGGTGGTGGGCGACAGCGTCGCCACCGCCTTCATCGCCGCATCGCTCGCGTGGGCGATTTGTTCAGTCGGTGCGTGGTACGCACGCCGCAAGATGCGATTGGTACGTTCATAGTCCTCACGCCACCACCGCCCTATGGCGCGAGATACCTCAGCAGTTCCGGGTCGCTGCGCACCTTGCCTGAGTCGCCTTGCAGCGCGACGCGGCCGCGGTCGAGCACATAGGCGTAGTCGGCGACGCGGAGCGCAAGGTCTAGGTGCTGCTCGACGATGACGACGGCGATCTGTTTTGCCAGCTCGATCAGCCGTTCAGTGATCTCCTCAATGACGCCGATCCAGACGCCCTCGGTCGGCTCGTCGAGCAAAAGCAGTTTCGGGCTGCCGAGCATGGCACGGCCGATCGCCAGCATCTTGCGCTCGCCGCCGGACAGCGTGCCGGCCGGCTGGTCGAGCCGCTGGCCGAGCTTGGGAAAGATCGCCAGCACGCGATCGACCGCGGACGAATCCGAATTGGTCAGCGAGCCGACCGCGAGGTTGTCGCGTACCGAGAGGCGGGCGAACACCGAATGCTCCTGTGGCACATAGCCGATGCCGGAGCGGACGCGCTGCTCGGTGCGGCTGCGGGTGATGTCGCGGCCGTCGAAGAACAATTCGCCCTGCGTGCTGGTAAGCTCGCCGACGATGGTCTTCATCAGCGTGGTCTTGCCGGCGCCGTTGCGGCCGAGCACCGCGACGCCGCCGCGCCAGGGAATGCCGATGTTGACGTCGAACAGCACCTGGCTGCGGCCGTAGCCGGCATCGAGATGCCTGATATCGAGGAAGGACTGGTCAGGCACGGCGAAGATAAATCTCCTGGACGCTCTTGTTGGCCTGGATTTCCGCGATCGTCCCTGACGCCAGCACCTTGCCCTGATCGAGCACGGTGAGACGGTCGCAGATGTCGCGGATGAAATCGAGGTCGTGCTCGACGATGACGAGCGAGCAATGCTGCTTAATCGGCTGCAACAACTCGCCGGTAACGCGGCGCTCCTCGAGACTCATGCCGCCGGTCGGCTCGTCCAGCAGCAACAGCCGCGGCTTGCCGGCCAGCGCCATCGCGATCTCCAGCCATTGCTGCTGGCCGTGCGAGAGGTTCGCGGCGGCGTCAAAGGCACGATCGGCGAGACGGAACTGGGTCAGCATCGTCATCACCTGGTCGTGCAGCGCGCGGCGGGTGCGCGAGAACACCAGATCGAGCAGCGAGGACTGCGCCTGCAACGCCAGCAGGATGTTGTCGTACAGCGTCAGCGTCGGCAGCACCGAGGTGATCTGGAACTTCAGGCTCATGCCGGCGCGGGCGCGCTCGGTCGGCGTGAAGGCGGTGATGTCGGTGTTGACGAACGAGACCTTGCCCGTGGTCGGCACCTCGGCGCCGGCGATGCATTTCATCAGCGTGCTCTTGCCCGAGCCGTTCGGGCCGATCAGGCCGTGAAACTCGTTCTCGCCGACGGTGAGCGCGGCGCCGTCGAGCGCGGTGAGCTTGCCGAACACCTTGCTGATTCCGGAGGCTTCAAGCAGCGGCATTACCGGCTCTCCTTCGGCACTTTGCCGAAACTGCCGACTCGCTCGCGCTCGCCGAGCACGAAGGAGATCAGGCCGAGCGGACGGAACATGATGACCAGCAGCAGCAGCACGCCGAGGATGATCGGCCAGACGTCGCGGTAATTGTCCGACAGCCAGAAGCTGACGCCCTCGATGATGACGGTGCCGATCACGGCGCCGATCAGCGTGCCGGAGCCGCCGAACAGCACATAGAGCACGACCTGGGTCGAGAACACGACACCGAGCATGTTGGGCCAGACGAAGCCCTCGTGGAAGGCGTAGAGGCTGCCGGCGAGGCCGGCGATGGTGCCGCCGATCGCGAAGATGATCGCCTTCAGGTGCTGCGCCTTGTAGCCGAAGAAGGCGATGCGCTGCTCGTTCTCGCGCAGGCCGGCCAGCGCGAGGCCGAACTGCGAGCGCACCAGGAAACGGCACAGCAGATAGATGACGACGAGGATACCGAGCGCGAGATAATAGTAGACCGGACCTTCCGAAATATCGATCGAGCCGAGCGACAGCGGCGGGATCGACGGGATGCCGTTCTGACCGCCGAGATAGTACCAGCCACGCGCGAGGCGATCGGCCGCGTAGGAGCCGGTGAGCGTGCCGAGCGAAACGAAGATCACGCTCGACGGATAGCGGCCAAGCAGCAGGAAGCCGCCGAGCAGCAGCGCGGCGGTGAGCCCGATCAGCGCGCCCGCGGGCAGGATCAGCAGGATGGAGGTGACGCCGAGATCGCGCGCCAGCAGCGCGACGCCATAGCCGGCCGCACCGAAGAACAGCGCCTGGCCGAAGCTCATGATGCCGGCATAGCCCCATACCAGGTCGAACGAGATCGCGAACAACGCGAGGATGACGACACGGGTGGCGAACACCGTGAGGTAATCCTGCAGCACCAGCGGCAGGAACAGTGCCACGAGCAGCACCAGCCCTTCCACGATCGGCAGGATTTTCCATCCTGCCGCGGCCGGTCGCGCTGCTTCGCCTGCGGCCGGAGCCACTTCACCCGTCACGGCATCTGGTCCCTCGCTGACTTCAGCGAGGGCCTGCTTTGCTCCACCCATCGTTGTCTCAGCATTCCTTGGGATCGACGAGACCGTTGCTGCGCGCGACGACCTCATAGGTCCCGGCCTTGGCGACGGCCGTGTACATGTTCATCTTGCAGTGCCGCTTGCCCGACACCATCTCGGCCGGACCGCCCGGCCCTTCGGCGATCTTGGCATGATCGAGCGCGGCCGCAACCGCGTCGCGGTCGACCTTGCCGGCCTCCTTGACCGCCGCTTCCCACAGCTTGAGGCCGCGATATGTTCCGGTCGCGGCGCTGCCGGCGGCGAACAGGAAGGTGCCGGGGAAGTCCTTCTCATAGGCCGCCTGGATCTTGGCGCTGACCGGATCGTCCTTGGTCAGCACCTTGAAATAGTCGAGACAGCTCGCCAGCCCCTCGATCTCGTTGGCCTGGTTGATGTTGAGCGTGTTCTCGTCATAGTAGACGCAGGCCAGCCGCCCGCCGCTCTTCAGGAAGCCGGCTTCATAGAGCTGCTTGAAGAACGGGCCAACGCCGGGCGGGATCACGGTGTTGAAGACCACGTCGACCTTGTTGGAGATGATGCGGTTGACGGTCGCCGAGAAATCCACCTGGTCGAGCGGGTAGTATTCCTCGAACACCACCTCGCCGCCGTTCTGCTCGATCACCTTGCGGGCATAGACATTGAGCGTGTGCGGCCAGACATAGTTGGCGCTCGGCAGCGCGAACTTCTTGCCGCCGTTCTTGATCAGCCAGGGAATGAACTCGTCGCACTGCTGCGCCGGGGTCGGGCCGGTGCAGAACAGATAGGGCGTGCACTCTTTGCCCTCATAGAGCTGCGGATAGATGTAGAGCGTCTTGCCGCGGGCGACGATCGGATCCTTGATCGCGTTGCGCATCGACGAGGTGATGCCGCCCAGTACCATGTCGACCTTGTCGCGCTGGATCAGCTTGCGGACGTTGCCGACCGCGACCGATTCGTTCGACGCGGTGTCCTCGATATAGAGCTCAAGCGGCCGGCCGAGCAGGCCGCCGGCGGCATTGATCTCCTTGATCACCATCTTGGCGACGTTGGCGTCGGCATTGCCGGCATAGGCGATCGGCCCGGTGAGGTCGGTCGCGATGCCGACCTTGATCGGGCCCTCGGCGGCGTTGGCCCAATCGGGACGGACCACCCAGCTGCCGACGCCGGTCGCAATCGCACCGGTGGCAAAGGCAAAATTGCTCATGAAACGGCGGCGGGTCAGATTGATGCGATCAATGGACATGTGACTAAACCCCTTTTCCGGCGATGAGGCCCTGCGGCCTGAATTTGATGAAGGCAATGGCGAGCACGAAGACGAGCACGTCGGCGACGACGGGCGACATGACCCATGGCAGCGCCGCGCTCAGCGTGCCGATCACGCCGGCGCCGGCGACCGGCCCGATGAAGGAGCCGACCCCGCCGACCATGACCGCGACGAAGCCCTGGATCAGGAAGCGGATGCCGAGATCGGCGAACAGGCTGAACACCGGCACGATCAGCGCGCCGGCGAGACCCGCCAGCGCGGCACCGAACGCAAACGTCGCGCCGTAGATCAGCGGCGTGGAAATGCCGGAGGCACGGGCCAGCGCCGGATTCTCCAGTGTGGCGCGCACGCGCAGACCGAAAGAGGTGCGTGCCAGCAGCAGGTAGCAGGCGGCCATCACCAGCAGCGTAATCACGATGATGGTGAAGCGCCAGGCCGAGATGTGGATCGAGCCGAGGTCGATCGAGCCGCCGATCGGCTCCGGCACTGTGAGATAGAAGCCGCCGATCAGGCCGCGCACGCTCTCGCGGATGATCAGGCCGAGCGCGTAGGTACCGAGCATCGCCACGATCGGCGCGGCGTAGAAGCGGCGGATGATCAAGGCTTCCAGCACGAAGCCGAGCGCGCCGACCACGAAGGGCGCGGCGACCATGCCGGCCCAGATCGGCACGCCGTGCGCGGAGGCGAGGTACGTGACATAGGCGCCGAGCAGGACGAACTCGCCCTGCGCGAAGTTGAAGATGCCCATCATGCTGGCGATGATGCCGAGCCCGAGCACGACCAGCACGATGATCGCGCCGAAGCTCACGATCTCGAACGCCGCGGCGAAGCTAGTGGCCATGGCGTCCGATCCATCCGTCGAGTTGCGACAAGGCGCGCCTCACATCTTCTTCCAGTCGCCGACCTGCTCGAAGGCATGCGCGGCGCGGTAGATGGTGGACTCCTCGAACATCCGGCCGACCAGCATCAGGCCGACCGGCAGGCCGTCGACCATGCCGCAGGGCAGCGACATCGCGGGATGATGGGTGATGTCGAACGGCGCGGTGTTGGAGATCATCTCGAGCGCGCGGGCCACATATTCCTCGCGGCTGGCGTCTGGCGCCGGCAGCTTGGTCGCCTTCATCGGCGTGGTCGGCATCAGCAACAGATCGTAGTCCTTGAACGCCTTGTCATAGGCCGCGGCCAGCCGCCGCGAGATGTTGAGGGCCTTGCCGTAGAAGCGCGGACCGAAATTGTTGTTGATGTAGGTGCCGAGCATCATGAACAGCTTGGTGGTCTCGGACAGCGAATCCGCCTGGCGGCGCCAGCCGCGATGGAAATCCATCAGCGAGGTTGAATAGAGGTCGCCGCGGCTGAGGCCGTAGCCGTCGCCGAACATCATGGTCTGGGTCAGGCCTTCGGTACCGATCGGCGTCCAGATCGCGCCGCCGGCGAGGTGCATCGGGATCGACACGGTCTCGATGCTCGCGCCGAGATCCTTGAAGCGTTTTGCGGCCTCGCGCACGCTTTCGTTGACGGCGGCTTCTGCGGTCGGCTGTTCAAAGCCTTCCTTGACGATGCCGATCTTCATGCCCTTGACGCCGGCGCCCAGCGCCTTGGTGTAGTCCTCGACCTTCGGCGCCTTGATGCGCGGATCGTAGCCATCGTCGCCGGCCAGCACTTCGAGCAGCAGCGCGTTGTCTTCCACGGTCGCGGTCATCGGACCGGTGTGGTCGACAAAGATCTCGATCGGCATGATGCCGGTGTAAGGCACGAGGCCCCAGGTCGGCTTCATGCCGTAAGTGCCGCAGAACGAGGACGGCATGCGGATCGAACCGCCCTGGTCGCCGCCGATCGCCATGTCGACCTCGCCGAGCGCGACGACGACGCCGGAGCCCGACGACGAGCCGCCGGCCGAGTAGCCCATCTTGTGCGGATTATGCACCGGACCGTAGGAGCCGGTGTGGCTGCCGCCGGACAGGCAGAAGTGCTCGCAATGCACCTTGCCGACGATCTCGGCTCCGGCATCGAGCATGCGTGTGACGATGGTGGCGTCGAAGTCGGGCACATAGCCTTCCAGCGTCGAGGAGCCGTTGGTCATCGGCACGCCGGCCAGCATGATGTTGTCCTTCAGCGCGACCGTCTTTCCCTTGAGCTTGCCGGAGCTCGCGCCCTTCACGGTCGACTTGCGGTACCAGGCGTTGTGCTTGTTGTCCTCCGGTGCCGGCCGATAGCCGGGCGTGCGCGGATATTTCACCTCTGGCAATTCGTCGGGCATCTGGGCGACGAGGTTGTAGGCCTCGATCGAGCCCTGCATCAGGCCGCGGAACGAAGTGACGTCCTCATCGGTCAGCGACAGACCGCATTGTTCGGCGACGGCGCGAAGTTGCGATGGGGTGGGAAGGGCGACGGTCACGGGAGCTCTCCTCGATGTGTTGATCCCTGGGCACGGCGCCGCGGCCCGTCCTTGTGCTGCGAGCCGTCGGCGTGTTGGCGGTATTGAAAACGGAAATATTTTCCTTTTCAAGTATTATTTCGAAAGCTCCCTCTCCCGCTTGTGGGGGAGGGTCTCCGCAGGTGAGGCCCTCAGCGTGGAGAGAGCCCCCACCCGCATTGCATCTGCGATGCAATGCGACCTCCCCCGCAAGCGGGAGAGGTAAGAAACGTCAGATCGGCTTGATCAGCCGGAAGTCGAGACCGTCGGCTTCGGCGAGATACATCGACATCCGGGCGCGGCCGTCGCGCACGGCGACCGGGCCGCGCGCGCCGGTGTAGACGACGTTGCGCGCCGCGGCGATCAACGGCTCCATCGCCAGCGTGCCGGCCTTGTTGGCCGCGGCCTCGAGCAGCCGCAATCCTTCATAACTGGACTGGCCGAGCGAGCCGACCGGCGGCGCATTCGGGCCGAACATCGCGCGATAGCGGATCTGGAAATCATCATTGGCCTGCGAGCCGACGCCGGGAAAATAGCCGGAGGCGCAGAACAGGTTCTCGGAATTGTCGGCGCCGATGCCGAGCAGCACGGTCTCGTCCATGGCACCGCCGAGCCGCAGCGTGGTCGCGGCGAGCCCACATTCACCGAATGCGCGGTTGAAGGTGATGCTGTCGGTGCCGATCAGCGAAATCAGCACCACGTCGGGCTTGGCGGCGCGGATGCGCGCCAGATGCGGCTCGTGATCGTCCTCGCCGAGCGGGACGAATTCCTCGCCGACCACCTGGCCGCCGGTCTCCGCGATGTAGCGCTTCACCGCACGATGCGACTGCCACGGCCAGACATAGTCGCTGCCGATCAGGTACCAGCGCGATGCCTTCCTGACGTCGGCGAGCCAGTGGATCGACGGCCGGCTCTGCCAGCGCGGCGTCTCGCCGATCGCGACCACGCCCGGGGTCTGCTCGCCGCCCTCATAGACCGACGTGTAGATGTAGGGGATGCGATGGCGCGTGATGACCTTGCGCAGCGCCAGGCGGACCGCGCTCGTGTGCAAGCCGACGACGAGGTCGAGATCATCGGAGGCGATCGCCTGCTCGGCGCGCTGCACGACTTCATCGGGCGGCCCGCCGGCGTCATAGATCGACAGTTCGATCTCGCGGCCGAGGATGCCGCCGCGCCGGTTGATCTCGGCGACCGCGAGCTGCGCGCTGTTGGTGGCGCACGGCCCCCAAACGCCCGGCGATCCCGAGCAGCAGATGAAGCCGCCGACCCTCAGCTTGCTGCCGGTACCGCGCCGCCTGAAGACGGCGTGATCGTCCGGCGACAGGGTGCGATCGGCCGTCGGCGACGACAGATTCCGCAACAGCAAAGATGGCGGAAAGGCGGGCCCGCCGCCGCGAGTTGGGAAGGTGACCGTCGAGCGCACGCCAACTCCTGTCTGGCCCGGGGACAAAAGCACATTCGGCGGGCGGCCGCGGCAACCGCCCTTTTGTTGGGCAATGATCCTATTTTGAGAATATTGAATATTCAAGGATTGGCGTGCATATAGATGCAGCACAGATTGCCAGTCATTCGCTCATTTGGACCAATACGAAGTCGGACGCCGTGGCCAAACCGCCGAAAGAAAACTCCCCGATCACCGAACACCTCGCCTACCTGCTCGCGCAAGCCAACCGGGAGATCAACCGGCAGTTGGAACTGCGCCTCAGCAAGGAGGGCGTGCCGGTCGAGCAGTGGCGCATCCTCAAGGTGCTGTCCGACGGCAACGGGCACTCGATGGGCGAGCTCGCCGATGCCGTGCTGCTCAACCATCCGACCCTGACCAAGATGATCGACCGCATGGTGTCGGACACGCTGGTCTACCGCGTGCAGGATCCCAAGGACCGCCGCAAGGTGCTGATGTTCATCTCCGACCGCGGCAAGGCGCTGTGCCGGCGGCTGAACTCACTGGCGGTGAGCCAGGAGGAGCACATCGTCGAGAGCTATGGCGACAAATCGACCAACGAGCTCAAGCGCCTGCTCGAAAGCCTGATCGGCAGCGCCAACTGAGCCGCCCGCTCCGCCGGAGTTCAGGCGCGACCGCATCGCAACATAGAAAAAATAGCCCGGCCAATGTCGGGTCCGCCCCGCCTTACGCGTCCTTTGGGCGCGCCCGCCGGCGCCCGTTCGCGCGCAGCCGCGATCCGGCCCACCCGCAACGAGGACCCCAGTCATGACTTCGATCACGCCGTTCCTGTGGCTCGACAACAATGTCCGCGACGCCGTCGCCTTCTACCAATCGGTGTTTCCCAACGCCAAGGTCGAGAACGTCTCCGACTTCATGGCGACCTTCGAACTCGAGGGCCAGCGCTTCCACGCGCTCAATGGCGGCCCGCAATACAAATTCAACGAAGCGGTGTCGTTCTTCCTCAGCGTCGAGACCCAGGAGCAGGTGGACTATTTCTGGGACAGGCTCACCGCCGACGGCGGCGAGGAATCGCGCTGCGGCTGGCTCAAGGACAAATTCGGCCTGTCGTGGCAGGTGATCCCGACCACCCTCGGCCGCTATCTGAGCGACTCCGATCGCACCAGGGCGAACCGCGTCATGCAGGCGATGTTGCAGATGCGAAAGATCGTGATTGCCGATCTCGACAAGGCGTATGCGGGGTGAGGCGGGGCGCAGAGCGTCGTAGCCGTCAGATCACGAGCAGTGCGAGAACGGTGGGCACGCTTGCGCTTGCCCACCCGATAAGCCCGCGGTCCAACGACCGACGCGCTTACGCGTATTTGCCGTGGCAGTGCTTGTACTTCTTGCCTGAGCCGCAGGGGCAGTCCTCGTTGCGGCCGACCTTGCCCCAGCTTGCGGGGTTGTTCGGGTCGCGGTCGGCGGCCGCGGCCTTCGGCGCCAGCGTGGCCTGGGCGTAGCTGGCCTCGGCGAAATTCGCCCGCGCGAACGCCATCTCGTCCTCGCCGGTATTCGGATCGAGCTTGTGCGCCTCCATCGCGGGCAGCGGCTGCGGCGGCTCTTCCGGCGGCACGATCTCGACCCGCATCAATTGCGCGGTGACCGCCTCGCGCAGATGCGCGCTCATCTCCTGGAAGAGATTGAAGGCTTCGGTCTTGTACTCCTGCAACGGATCGCGCTGGCCGTAGCCGCGCAGGCCGATCACCTGGCGCAGATGGTCGAGCATGACCAGATGCTCACGCCAGAGATGATCCAGCGTCTGCAGCAGGATGGTCTTCTCGACGTAGCGCATCACGTCGGGGCCCCATTGCGCGACCTTGGCCGCCATGTGCTCGTCGACATGCTTCTCGATGCGGTTGAGCAGTTCTTCGTCGGCGATGCCCTCTTCCTTGGCCCATTCGTCGACCGGCAGATCGACGTCGAGCACGCGCTTCAATTCGTCCTTCAGCCCCGCGGTGTCCCACTGCTCGGCATAGGCATGCTCGGGGATGTATTTCGCGATCATGTCCTCGACGAAAGCGTGCCGCATGTCGGTGACGGTCTCGGCGACGCTGTCGTCCTTCATCAGGTCGACGCGCTGGTCGAAGATCACCTTGCGCTGGTCGTTCTGGACGTTATCGAATTTCAGCAGGTTCTTGCGGATGTCGAAGTTGCGCGCCTCGACCTTCTGCTGCGCCTTCTCCAGCGCCTTGTTGATCCAGGGATGGATGATGGCCTCGCCTTCCTGCAGGCCGAGCCGCTGCAGCATGCTGTCGAGCCGGTCGGAGCCGAAGATGCGCATCAGATCGTCTTCCAGCGACAGGAAGAATTTCGAGCGGCCGGGGTCGCCCTGCCGGCCTGAGCGGCCGCGCAGCTGGTTGTCGATGCGACGGGATTCGTGGCGCTCGGAGCCGATGATGTAGAGGCCGCCCGGCTTCTTCACGGTCTTGGCCGCCTTCGAACCTTTCGCCGGCTCGACCTCGACGTCCTCTTCCGCCTTCAGCACGATCTCGCGGAAGCGCTCGATGTCGGCCTTGATTTGCTCGATCTTCCTGGCCTTTTCGGCCTCGTCGGTGATGTCGGCGGTCTCCTGCTGGATCCGCATCTCGAGCGAGCCGCCGAGCTTGATGTCGGTGCCGCGGCCGGCCATGTTGGTCGCGATCGTGATCGCGCCGGGCACGCCGGCCTCGGCGACGATATAGGCTTCCTGCTCGTGGAAGCGCGCATTCAGCACCGCGAACAGCTTGGACGGCTTGCCCGCGCGGGCCGCCGCATACAGCTTCTCCATCCCGGATCCGGAACTGAAATCGATCTGCTTGTAGCCGTGCTTGCGCAGATACTCGGCCAGCACCTCCGACTTCTCGATCGAGGCGGTGCCGACCAGTACCGGCTGCAGCCGCTTGTTGGCGCGCTCGATCTCGGCGAGGATCGCGGCATACTTTTCACCTTGCGTCCGGTAGACCTCGTCGTCCTCGTCGAGGCGGGCGACCGCAAGATTGGTCGGGATCTCCACGACCTCGAGCTTGTAGATGTCGAACAGTTCGTCGGCTTCGGTGGCCGCCGTGCCGGTCATGCCCGACAGCTTCTCGTACATCCGGAAATAGTTCTGGAAGGTGATCGAGGCGAGCGTCTGGTTTTCCGGCTGGACCTGGACGTGCTCCTTGGCTTCCAGCGCCTGGTGCAGGCCCTCGGAGTAGCGGCGGCCCGGCATCATGCGACCGGTGAACTCGTCGATGATCACGACCTCGCCGTCGCGGACGATGTAGTCCTTGTCGCGGGTGAACAGCGTATGGGCGCGCAGCGCCTGGTTGACGTGATGCACGACCGAGACGTTCTCGACGTCGTACAGCGAATCGCCCTTGAGCTGGCCGGCGTCGCGGAGCAGGTTCTCCAGCTTCTCCATGCCGCCTTCGGTGAGCGTCACCGTTCGCTGCTTCTCGTCGACCTCGAAATCGTCCTTCTTGGTCAGCTGCGGCATGAAGGTGTCGATGGTGTTGTAGAAATCCGAACGGTCGTCGAGCGGACCGGAGATGATCAGCGGCGTGCGCGCCTCGTCGATCAGGATCGAGTCCACTTCGTCGACGATCGCGTAATAGTGCCCGCGCTGGACCATGTCCTCCAGGCGGTACTTCATGTTGTCACGCAGATAGTCGAAGCCGTATTCGTTGTTGGTGCCGTAGGTGATGTCGCAGCCATAGGCGGCCTTGCGCTCGGCATCGTCGAGGCCGTGCACGATGACGCCGGTGGAAAGCCCGAGGAACGAATAGATCTGGCCCATCCAGCCGGAGTCGCGGCGGGCAAGATAGTCGTTGACGGTGACGACGTGGACGCCCTTGCCGGCGAGGGCGTTGAGATAGACCGCAAGGGTCGCGACCAGCGTCTTGCCTTCGCCGGTCTTCATCTCGGCGATGTCGCCCTCGTGCAGCACCATGCCGCCGATCAGCTGGACGTCGAAATGGCGCTGGCCGAGCGTCCGCTTGGCCGCTTCGCGCACCGTCGCGAACGCCGGAACCAGGATGTCGTCCAGCGTCTTGCCGTTCGCCAGTTGCTCCCTGAATTCGGCGGTGCGAGCCTTCAGCTGCTCGTCGGTCAGTTTGACCAGTTCAGGCTCAAGCGCATTGATCGCATTGACGCGGGACTGATAGCCCTTGACCCGGCGGTCGTTGGCGGAGCCGAAAAACTTGCGGGCGAGCGCGCCGATCATGCGGAATTCCTGTTCTTCGGTCTCGAGTTTCGGTCTTGGTTCAGTGTTCGGTTACAGCCAGAAACGGTCCACCGGATCGCCTATCAACTCACTGTGACGCGCTGCGTTCGGGCCCCGACCCGGGAGCTCATCCGCCAATTGAGTGGGAAACAGGCCATCCTGGGTTCAACGGCCAAAAACGCAGCAAAATAAGCGCTATCGCCGTTGACACGATAGGCCAGAGATATGGCCCGGTCGGGGGGTTGTCAACTTGGCCAAGATGTCAAGGAATTCATCATTTTGACAACACTTTCGCGTTGTCATCGCGGCGCGATTGGGCGAGTGTCCGCCCCGCTTCAGCCTCACCTCTTGGACCTAAGGATTTTCCATGACCACCTCGCCTCGGGATATCAAAACCGGCCTGCGCCTCGGCCTCGCCACCCTGGCCGCGACGGGCTCTCTTGTCGCAGTGCTGGCCGCCGGCCTGCCGGTCCGTGCCGCGGAATCCGACCCGGTGCTCGCGAAGGTCAACGGTTCCGAAATCCGCGCCAGCGACGTCGCGCTCGCCGAGGAGGAACTGGGCCCGAGCCTCGCCCAGATGGACCCGGCGACCAAGAAGGACAACGTGCTGTCGTTCCTGATCGACATGAAGATCGTGTCCAAGGCCGCCGAGGACAAGAAGGTCGAGAACACCGACGAGTTCAAGAAGCGCCTCGCCTTCACCCGCAACCGCCTGTTGATGGACAGCCTGCTCGCCAGCGAGGGCAAGGCCGCGACCACCGATGAGGCCATGAAGAAGGTCTATGACGAGGCCGCCAAGCAGATTACCGGCGAGCAGGAGGTGCGCGCCCGCCACATCCTGGTCGAGACCGAGGACGAGGCCAAGGCGGTCAAGGCCGAGCTCGACAAGGGCGCTGATTTCGCCGAACTCGCCAAGAAGAAGTCCAAGGATCCCGGCGCTGCCGACGGCGGCGACCTCGGCTTCTTCACCAAGGAGCAGATGGTGCCGGAATTCTCCGCGGTCGCCTTCGCGCTCGAGCCGGGCAAGATCTCCGATCCGGTCAAGTCGCAGTTCGGCTGGCACATCATCAAGGTCGAGGAAAAGCGCAACCGCAAGGCACCGGACTTCGCCCAGGTGAAGGCCCAGATCGAGACCTATGTGACCCGCAAGGCGCAGGCCGACTACGTCTCCAAGCTGCGCGAGGCCGCCAAGGTCGAACGCATGGACAAGACCGACGACGCCGCCAAGGCCGGCGCCGCACCGGATGCCGCCGCCAAGCCGGCCGACAACAAGATGGCCCCGGCGAAGAAGTAAGCGCGGCTGATATCGATTCAATTGCGATGGCCGGGCACGTCCCGGCCATTTGCTTTTTGGGCGAATGTGTAGAGTGGATGAAGCGAAGCGAAATCCGGGACGGGCCCCTCGGCGATTGCAGAGCTGCCGGATGACGCTTCGCTGCATGCGGACTACGGCGTCGCCCGGCGAAGGCCGGGACCCATACTCCGCAGCGGAGGTTGTTTAGTTCGGGCAGGAGTTTCTTGAATAATTGATGACGATGGTTATGGGTCCCGGCCTTCGCCGGGCCGACGCCGTGATTGCTGCTGCCCCCTCTCCCACTCAACCGAACGAGATGATATGGAGCGCTTCCCTCCCCGTAGCCGGAAGCCTCCCGATGTCCACCGCCGTCTCCCCTCTCGCCCCGACTGACGTTCCCGAGATGCCCGCGATCGCGGGTGTGCGGCTTGCGACCGCGGCCGCCGGCATCCGCTACAAGAACCGCACCGACGTGCTGCTGGCGCTGCTGGACAAGGGCACCGCGGTGGCCGGCGTCTTCACCAAGTCGAAATGCCCGTCGGCGCCGGTCGAATGGTGCCGCGCCAAGCTGAAGGGCGGGAGCGCGCGCGCGCTGGTGGTCAATTCCGGCAATGCCAACGCGTTCACCGGCAAGACCGGCAAGACCTCCACCGCGCTGACCGCGCAGATCGCCGCGAAGGCCGTCGGCTGCGCCACCGGCGAGGTCTTCCTCGCCTCGACCGGCGTGATCGGCGAGCCGCTCGATGCCACCAAGTTCGACGGCGTGCTGGCGCAGCTCGCCGAGACCGCCGCGCCGGACCGCTGGATGGACGCCGCAAAGGCGATCATGACCACCGACACCTTCCCGAAGGTCGCGACCGCGACCGTGAAGCTCGGCAAGGCCAAGGTGACGATCAACGGCATGGCCAAGGGCGCCGGCATGATCATGCCCGACATGGCGACCATGCTGTCGTTCATCTTCACCGACGCGCCGCTATCGGCCGCGGTGCTGCAGTCGCTGCTCAAGACCGGCGTCGAGGACACCTTCAATGCGCTGACCATCGACGGCGACACCTCGACCTCGGACACGCTGCTGGCGTTCGCCACCGGGGCTGCGGCCGCCAACGGCGCGCCGAAGATCTCGCGCGCCAGCGACCCGCGCCTGAAGGCATTTACAAAAGCGTTCCAGCAGATCCTCGCCGACCTCTCCGAGCAGGTGGCGCGTGACGGCGAAGGCGCGCGCAAGCTGGTCGAGGTCGTGGTCGAGGGCGCGACGACAAAACCGTCGGCGCGCAAGATAGCGATGTCGATCGCCAATTCGCCGCTGGTCAAGACCGCGATCGCCGGCGAGGACGCCAATTGGGGCCGTGTCGTGATGGCGGTCGGCAAGGCCGGCGAGCCCGCCAACCGCGACAAGCTATCGATCTCCTTCAACGGCATCCGCGTCGCCAAGAGCGGCGCGCGCGATCCGTCCTACAACGAGGCCGAAGTGTCGGAAGCGATGAAGGCACCGAAGGTCCAGATCAAGGTCGCGCTCGGCCTCGGCAAGGGCCGCGACCGCGTGCTGACCTGCGACCTCACCAAGGAATACGTCGCGATCAACGGCGACTACAGGTCGTAAGGTCGGCCGTCACGACACGCGCAACAGCAGCGGTTCCGCCTCTACTCCGATCACCCTGAGGAGGACGGGGTAAAGAGTTACACGCGACATCGCGACAAATTCCGCACATCTGGCGATCACCGCATCGCCCGTTCGGGTGATGCCGGCGGCGGACATGCGCGTTACGGTCGCGCAGTTTCTCGCCTCGCCGGTCGCGATGCAGCTCCGGTCGGGCACCATCGATTCGGACCGGAGCATAGACGATGCCGCTGTCACCTATCCTGCTGACCGGGAGCTCCTATTTCCAGACCTTCAACACGCTGCCGAGCTTCGGCAGCGCAAGCGACAGCCAGCTCCCGCAAGGCTGGAGCTTCGTGGAGAGCGGCACCGGTGCCGATTCCACCCTTGAAGCGGACGATGGAAGTTCGCCGTTCAGCGACACCTACAGCTACGGTGCAGACGGCAGCCCCGACCGTGCGTTCGGCGAGGCCGGCGGCCAATCCATCCTCGGCGCCGTGTTCACCAACACCACCGACCGCTACATGCACCTCACGATCTCCTACACCGGAGAGCAGTGGCGGTCCGACATTGGATCCGGTCGGCTGGATTTCCAGTTCAGCTCCAGCATCAGGGGCGCAACATCGCTCACCACCGGAAACTGGGAGGACGTCAACGCACTGGACTTCTACGCGCCGAACACCGGCACCGGACAGAGCCACGCGCTGAACGGAAACGACCTTCAGAACCAGGACTTCGTCGGTGGCCAACTCCCCATCGGCATCGGCCCAGGCGAGTCCTACTACATCCGCTGGGTGCCGTCCGGCGGCGTCGGCAATGGGCTGGCGATCGACAACTTCTCGATCAGCACGACCTTCGATCCGATCCCGCGCAGGAACGATTTCAACAAGGATCAGCGCGCCGACATCCTCTGGCACAATGACAACGGCGCGGTGTCGATCTGGAATAGCGGGCAGATCGGCCAGGCACATATCATTTCCAGCGCCGGCAGCGTTCCGGGCACTTGGCATATCGCCGGCAGCGGCGATTTCGACGGCAACGGCATCAGCGACATCCTGTGGCGTAACGACAGCGGCGCAACGTCGATTTGGTTCAACGGCGACAGCAGTCGCGCGCAGATTCTCACCCAACCGAAGTCGACGGACTGGCACATTGTCGGCACCGGCGATTTCTACGGCGAAGGCACCAGCGGCATCCTCTGGCAAAACGACAACGGCGCAATCGAGGTCTGGTCGTCCTACTTCTACAACACGACCAACAACGTGAATCCAGGCGTGGTGCCGGCGAGCTGGCACATTGCCGGCACCGGCGATTTCGACGGCAGCGGCTCGGCCGATATCCTCTGGCGCAACGACAACGGCGCGGTGTCGATCTGGGATAGCGGAAAGATCGGCCGCGCTCATATCGTCTCCGCAGTGGGCGCGGTCGGCAGTGACTGGCACATCGCCGGCACCGGCGACTTCAACGGCGACGGCCACGACGACATCCTGTGGCGCAACGACAACGGCAAGGTATCGATCTGGGACAGCGGGCAAGCCAGCGGCGCCCACATCGTCGCCTCCGCGGGCGTCGTACCGACCAGCTGGCACATTGCCGACACCGGCGACTATGACGGCAATGGCAAAGCCGACATCCTCTGGCGCAACGACAGCGGCGCGGTGTCGATCTGGGATAACGGGCAAATCGGCGGCGCCCACATCATCGCGTCCGCAGGCGCCGTGCCGTCGACCTGGCACATCGTCGGGCCTGGCGGCGACAGCCCGGCCGGATCGCTGACGGTTTCTAGCGTCCCCGACGTCTCCACCTATTATCCGAGGAACGACTTCAACGACGACCACCATGCCGACATCGTCTGGCGCAACGACAACGGTGCGGTATCGATCTGGAACAGCGGACAGATCGGCGGCGCGCATATCGTCGCCTCGGCCGGCATGATCTCCAACGCCTGGCATCTGGCCGGCTCGGGAGACTTCAACGCCGATCACACCAGCGAGATGTTGTGGCGCAACGACAACGGCTCGGTGATGATCACCGGCGGAAGCACGCCGCAGGTGTTCAACGGCGTCCCGACCACCTGGCACTTCGCCGGCACCGGCGATTTCAACGACGACGGTACCGCAGATGTCCTCTGGCGCAACGACAACGGCGCGGTATCCATCTGGGACAGCGGGCAGATCAGCGGCGCGCACATCATCGCTTCGGCAGGCGCCGTGCCGGACGGCTGGCAGATCGCCGGCGTCGGCGACTTCGACCGCAACGGCAGGGCCGATATCCTCTGGCACAACGACAATGGCGCAGTGTCGATCTGGGATGACGGCCGGATCGCGGACGCCCACATCATCGCCGCTGCGGGCGCCGTCCCTGACGGCTGGCAGATCGCCGGCACCGGCGACTTCAACGGCGACAAGCACGATGACGTGCTCTGGCAGAACAATAACGGCGCGGTGTCGATCTGGGACAGCGCCGAGATTAGCGGCGCCCACATTGTCGCAAGCGCAGGCGCCGTGCCGGCAAGCTGGCACATTATGGATACCGGCGACTACGACAACAACGGCAGCGCCGACATCCTCTGGCACAACGAGAACGGCGCGGTGTCGATCTGGGATAACGGCCAGCTCGGCGGCGCGCACATCATCGCCTCCGCCGGCGTGGTGCCGGCGGATTGGCACATCGCGATCTAGACTAGCAGCGTTGCATTTCGATCGGAGCATCGACGATGAGCGTATCGCCCATCCAGCTGAGCGGCAGCCTCTCTTACTTCCAGAACTTCGATACGCTCGTATCGAGCGGCACCGAAAGTGCGAGTCAGCTCCCGCAGGGCTGGGATTTCCGCGAAATCGTCGACAACGGCCTAGTCGATGCGGACGACGGAAGCCGCTTCTCCAACAGCGTCTATAGCTACGGTGCGAACGGCAGCTCGGAGCGCGCCTTCGGCGAGTTTGCGCCTGGTCCGTTAACCTTCGTCGGTGCCGAATTCGTCAACGACACCGACCGCTCGATCGGGATGTTCTCGATCTCGTATACCGGTGAGCTTTGGCACGGCGGCGGTTCCAATCATCTCGATTTCCAGTACAGCCTTGATGCGACCTCACTCACGACAGGAACATGGTTCGACGTCGATCAATTGGACTTCGCCTCGCCGAATCCGATGTCCCGCAACGGCCCGACGCTGGGCAATTCTCATATAAATCAAACCTCGCTCCAAGCCGACTTGCACTCGGGGCTTGCGCCCGGTGGCACCCTCTACATTCGCTGGGTTCCGTCACCCCCGGATCCACACGGCATCAACCGGGCCAACGGCCTCGCGGTCGACAATTTCTCGATTCAGGGCCATTTCTATCCAGCCCCTCCCAAGAACGATTTCAACGGCGATGCCCACGACGACATTCTCTGGCGCAATGACAACGGCGCAGTGTCGGTCTGGAGCAGCGGGCAGATCGGCAACGCCCACATCATCCACAGCGCCGGCCAGATATCGAACAGCTGGCATATCGCCGGCAGCGACGGCTTCACCGGCGGCGGCGTCAGCGAGATTCTCTGGCGCAACGACAATGGCGACGTGATGTTCACCGGCAACAACGGCTGGTCGTGGTCCTACAGCGGGGTGCCGACCGACTGGCACATCGCCGGCACCGGCGATTTCGACAGCGACGGCGGCGCCGACATCGTGTGGCGCAACGACAATGGCGCGGTCTCGATCTGGAACGGCGGCGCAATGAGCCTCGCTCACATCGTCGCGTCCGCGGGTGTGGTGCCGGCCAGTTGGAAGATCGCCGGCACCGGCGACTTCGACAGCGATGGCCATGCCGACATTCTCTGGCGCAACGACAATGGAGCGGTCTCGATCTGGGACCAGGGCAAGATCGCAAACGCCCACATCGTTGCCTCCGCCGGCGTGGTGCCGGCGGACTGGCACATTGCCGGCACCGGCGACTTCAACGGCGACGGCCATGACGACATTCTCTGGCGCAACGACAATGGCGCGGTGTCGATCTGGGATAACGGCCAGCTCGGCGGCGCCCACATCATCGCCGCGGCGGGCGTCGTCGGCAACGACTGGCACATCGCCGACACCGGCGACTACGACGGCAATGGCAAGACCGACATTCTTTGGCGCAACGACAATGGCAAAGTATCGATCTGGGATGACGGCCAGATCGGCGGCGCCCATATCGTCGCCTCGGCCGGCGCAGTGCCGGCGGACTGGCACATCGTGATCTAGCCGCGCGCGACGATCGCAAACGTCCTGATCAGATTCTCTGTCGGAGCGCGATCCTTCCGGGAAACCGCTCCACACTGTTCCGGATCATGCCCTGGCTCGGGCTGATTGCCGGCCGCCCTGCCGCTTGCCGATTGAAGCCAGCTTATCGCGACCACAGAAAGCCTGCGCCGAGATAAAATCGTTTGGCTGCAAGCGTGTTGCTGGTTAATGAGGGCTTCCAGATCGCAGGAGCAAGGACGCCCACGCCGCATGGCCGATATCAAATTGACCCTGGTCGCCGCCTGCGCGCTGGTCGATGCCGACAAGCGCGTGCTGCTGGCGCAGCGCCCCGCAGGCAAGACGCTGGCCGGCCTGTGGGAATTCCCCGGCGGCAAGATCGAACCCGGCGAGCGGCCGGAACAGACCCTGATCCGCGAGTTGCACGAGGAGATCGGCATCACCGTGAGCGAGCCCTGCCTCGCGCCGCTGACCTTCGCCAGCCACGCCTACGAGACCTTCCATCTCCTGATGCCGCTCTACATCTGCCGCCGCTGGGAAGGCATCGCGGTGGCGCGCGAGGGCCAGACCCTGGCCTGGGTGCGCGCGAGCAGGCTGCGCGACTACCCGATGCCGCCGGCGGACATTCCGCTGCTGCCGCATCTGATCGACCTGTTGCTGTAGGCGGATAGGGCCGGAACGGAGGCACGACCAAAATACCGAAAAACAACCCCATGCAAAGGAGCCGGCGGCTGCCGGCGGTCGACACGGCGACTTGACACGTCGGGCAACTCACCTGTATTATTCCAATATTCCGAAATTGTGCGAGCACCCTTTTTCCCCCTATGGGAGCGTAAGCGGCCGTCTCCAGGCGACGCACCGTAAGGGACGCACGAATGGGCGGGCTCCCTTCTCCCGCTTGCTGGGGAGGGCGGGGTGGGGGTGTCTCTGCACAGGGAATCCCACCGCGGATACACCCCCACCCGCCACGCATCTCACGATGCGCGTCGGCCTCCCCCGCAACCGGGAGAGGCGAAGTGAACCAGCTGATATGCCTCACATGCGATCGCCCTGGCCTTGTGGAGAGGGCTCCGGAGAGCGAGCCCGGGCATCATGCGTCCCTAACGCTTCGTGCTTTTCACCGCCGCCTCGAGACTCGCCTTCGCCGAGCCCGGCTTCAGCGGCTTCGGCTGGCTGTGATGCGGGGCCCAGCCGGAGAGCCAGACGATGTCGAAGGTGGCGCGGATGCGGCCGTCTCCGTCGGCGAAGCGTTCGGCGTAGATCTGCGCCATCCGCAGCAGGGTGGCGCGGCGGGTCGGGATGCGGCGGCGCTCGCGCAGCACGTTGGTGGCGCCCATGCTCCGCAAGTCCCTCATCAGCGAGAATGCGTTGGCGTAACGCACCACGACGCGGTCGACATCGGTGACCGGCAGCGCGAAGCCGGCCCGCTGCAACAGCGCGCCGATATCGCGCAGATCGGCGAACGGCGCGACGCGCGGCGATGCCCCGCCTTCGCATTCCGCTTCGGCGGCGGCAAAGCTCTGCCGCAGCTCGGTCAGCGTGTCGCCGCCGAGCATCGCCGCGAGCAGCAATCCGTCCGGCTTCAGCGCGCGGCGGAGCTGCGCCAGCACGCCGGGCAGATCATTGACGAATTGAAGGGCCAGCGCGGAGACTGCAAGGTCGAGCGATTCAGGCGCCAGCGCGAGCGCTTCCGACTCGGTGAAAGCGATCGTCTCGACCGCCCCGACGCGCCCGCGCAAAGCGTCCGCGACTCCGGCGTCCGGCGTCCAGACATCGGCTGCCGCGGAGAAGCTGCGCGACACCGCCAGCAGCCGGTCCGCCATGTCCTCCGCCGCGCGCTCGAGCAGGAACGTGACCGCGCCCTTGCGCTGCGCACGCGCCAGCCGCGCACCGAGCAGCGCGCGATCGAACAGGATGGGAGCGGTGGGCGAGTTCGGAGCCATGCGGCTGGTTACGACGGACCGCCGCCACAAGCAATGCGCCTTGAGCCGGCGCGGCGCAGAGGCTAGCCTCACGCCATGGACGCCGAGGCATCACCGCGCCCCACCCTTGCAAGCCATCTGCACCGTGCACTGGGCGCGGTCGGCAGCGCGTGGATGCGGACGGCGCGGGCCGCACTCGACATCGCGCTGCCGACGCTGTGCGTCGCTTGCCGCGAGCCGGTTCACGGCGAGGGCGTGTGTGCGGAATGCTGGGCCAAGCTGTCATTCATTGCGCCGCCCTACTGCCCGAGGCTCGGTATTCCCTTCGTCTACGATCCCGGACCCGAGTTGCTGTCGATGGAGGCGATCGCCAATCCGCCGGCCTATCAGCGGGCGCGCGCCGCGGTGCGCTACAACGATGTCGCGCGCACGCTGGTGCACGCATTGAAATACCAGGATCGCACCGATCTGGCGCCGACAATGGGTCGCTGGATGGCCCGCGCGGGGAAGGAATTGCTCGGCGAAGCCGACCTGCTGGTTCCGGTTCCCCTGCACTGGCGCCGCGGCTGGAGCCGGCGCTACAACCAGTCCGGCGCGCTGGCCAAGGTGATCTCGGGCCAGAGCGGCGTGAAAATGGCCACCGAGGCGCTGCGGCGCGTTCGCGCCACCGAGCAGCAGATCGGGCTGTCGCGTAAGGACCGCGCCAGCAATGTGCAGGGCGCATTCGCCGTCACTGATGAGCGCAAGGCTGAGATCCAGGGCCGCCGGGTAATCCTGGTCGACGACGTCCTGACCTCGGGGGCGACAGTGGATGCCTGCGCGCGGGCGCTGCTGCGCGCCAAAGCGGCGCAGGTCGAGGTGCTGGTGTTTGCCCGGGTTGTCGATACCCACCGCGCTCCCATATAATCCGGAACTTCTGCTTCAACCGAGCGCGTCATGACTGCTGCAACGCCTGCTGCCATTGAAATCTACACCCGCCCGGGCTGCGGTTATTGCACCGCGGCCAAATCGCTTCTGACGCGCAAGAATGCCGCGTTCACCGAGTTCAACGTCGCCAGCAACCCGGCCTATCGCGACGAGATGTACGACCGGGCCGGCGCGGGCTCGACCTTCCCGCAGATCTTCATCGGCAACACCCATGTCGGCGGCTGCGACGAGCTCTACGCGCTCGACCGCGAGGGCAAGCTCGATGGCCTGCTCGCGAACGGAGGCGGTGCCTGATGGCCGACACCACCAATTTCATCGCCGCCATGGTGCAGATGCGCACCTCGCTGTTGCCCGAGCCCAGCCTGGAGCAGGGCATGGCGCTGATCCGCGAGGCGGCCGCGCAGGGCGCCGACTACGTGCAGACGCCCGAAGTCAGCAACATGATGCAGCTGAACCGCAAGGCGCTGTTCGAGCATCTGGCAAGCGAAGAGGACGACAAATCACTGCAAGCCTACCGCGCGCTCGCCGCCGAGCTGAAGATCCACCTGCATATCGGTTCGCTGGCGCTGCGCTATTCGCCCGAGAAGGCGGTGAACCGTTCGTTCCTGATCGGACCCGAGGGCAATCTGCTCGCGAGCTACGACAAGATCCATATGTTCGACATCGATCTGCCCGGTGGCGAGAGCTATCGCGAATCGGCCAACTACCAGCCCGGCGAGACCGCCGTGATCTCGGATCTGCCGTGGGGCCGGATCGGGCTCACCATCTGCTACGACGTGCGCTTCCCGGCGCTCTATCGCGCGCTCGCCGAAGCCGGCGCCTCGTTCCTCACCGTGCCGTCCGCCTTCACCCGCAAGACCGGCGAGGCGCATTGGCACACCCTGCTGCGCGCCCGCGCCATCGAGACCGGCTGCTTCGTGTTCGCGGCGGCGCAGGCCGGCCTGCACGAGAACAAGCGCGAGACTTTCGGGCATTCGCTGATCGTCGATCCCTGGGGCGAGGTCATCGCCGAGGGCGGCGTCGAGCCGGGCGTGTTCCTCGCCGAGATCGATCCCGCCAAGGTCGAGACCGCGCGGAAAACCATTCCCTCGCTGCAGCACGGCCGACGCTTCGGCATCGCCGATCCCAAGGCCGGTCCGGAGCATCTGCACCTCGTCCGGGGCTCGGCATGATCCGCTACACCCTGCGCTGCGAGCACGGCCACCAGTTCGAAAGCTGGTTCCAGAGTTCGTCGGCCTACGAATCGCAGGAGCGGCGCCATTTGATCGATTGCCCGTCCTGCGGCTCGAGCAAGGTGGAGCGCGCGATCATGGCGCCGCGCATCGTCAGCAAGAAAGGCCGCGAGCCGAGCCAGCGCGTTCCGGCCACGGCGCCCGTGGAAGCTGCATCGAACGAGCCGACCTCGCTGATGATGGCGCAGGAGCGCGAGCTGCGCGCCAAGCTGAAGGAACTGCGCGACCACATCGTCAAGAACGCCGACAATGTCGGCGACCGCTTCCCCAACGAAGCGCGCAAGATGCATTACGGCGATATCGAGCACCGCCCGATCTACGGCGAAGCCTCGCCCGACGAAGCCCGCGCCCTGATCGACGAGGGCGTCGAGGTCTCCCCGCTGCCGACCCTGCCGGAAGACCGGAATTGATTGTCATTCCGGGGCGCGCGCAGCGCGAGCCCGGAATCCATATAACTCGCCGCCCAATGGATTCCCGGCTCGCGCTTCGCGCGCCCGGAATGATGGAAAGAGTGACATGCAGCCCGACAGCTTCTCCTCCTGGCAGGTCTGGGCCTTCCTGTCCGCCGTGTTCGCCGCGCTCACCGCGATCTTCGCCAAGGTCGGCGTCGAGGGCATCAACTCCGATCTCGCCACGCTGATCCGCACGGTGATCGTGCTGATCACGCTGTCGGCGATCCTGTTCGCGACCGGACAGTTCACGCAATCCGGCCCGATTTCGGCCAGGAGCTGGCTATTCCTGCTGTTGTCCGGGCTCGGCACCGGCGCGTCGTGGATCTGCTATTTCCGCGCGCTCAAGCTCGGCCCGGCGACGCTGGTCGCGCCGATCGACAAGCTGAGCGTGGTGCTGGTGGCGCTGTTCGGCGTCGTCTTCCTCGGCGAGCGGCCCTCGGCCTATGGCTGGATCGGGATCGCGCTGATCTCGGCCGGTGCGGTGCTGATCGCGGCCAAAGGATAATCTAAGCCGCGATCAGCAGCGCGACGCCGGCCACGATCAGGACGATGCCGAGCAATTCGCGCAGCGAGAACGGCTGCTTCAGCGAGAAATACGCCACGCCCTGCGCGAACAGCACCTCGATCAGCGCCAGCGTGCGCACATTGGCGGCGGCGGTCAACGCGAATGCCAGGAACCAGAATTGCGACGAGAATGCGCCCATGAAGCCGGCGAACAGCGAGGGACGCCACAGGCCGAGGATCTTCATCAGCACATCGGGCGCGCGCAGCAGCAGATACACCGACAGGATCAGCGTCTGCACGAGGAGGCTCCACACCAGCGTGTAGGATGCCGCCGTCACGAACGAGACCCCGGGGACCGCAATGATTGCACCGCGAAAGCTCACCGCCGAGATCGCGAACACCGCCGCGGCGCCGAGGCCGAGCACGGTCGGGCGCAGATCGGCAAAGCTCTTCTGGCCGCCGGGCCGCAGCGCGGTGATGACGACGCCGGCGGTGGCGATCACGATCGCGACCACTTTCGCCGCGGTGAGATGATCGCCGAGGAAGACGAAGCCGAAGATCGCGGTCTGGATCGCCTCGGTCTTCATGTAGGCCGTGGTGACGACGAAGGAGCGGTCGTTCATCGCCAGCAGCATCAAGCCGGTGCCGACGATCTGGCTCAGCGCGCCGGTGACGAGCCATGGCCAGAACGACGGCACCGGCCATGGCAGGCGATCGCCGGTCAGGATCACTGCGAGCGCGAAGAACACCACCGAGAACGGCAGACCGAACAGGAAGCGGATGTTGGTGGCGCCCCAGGTCCCGAGCGGCCCGGTCAACTGCCGCTGCATCGCATTGCGCGCCACCTGCCCGAACGCGGCAGCAATGGTGAAGGGAATCCAGAGCGAGGCGGTGGTGAACATGGGAAAGAAAAGCGTGCCGGGGGAGTATGGAGACACCGTGCCGGTTGCAGCCGACGCGGTCAAACAGCGGCAGCGCATGACTGGATTGCGGTGGCGCCGCTAATTCCTGTAGCCGGATGGAGCGAAGCGCAATCCGGGACAGGTCAACGAAGAGAGCGGCCCCGGATTGCGCTGCGCTCCATCCGGGCTACGGGACTCACGCCTCCTCCGCCACCACCATGTAGTTCACGTCCATGTCGGACGAGACGCTCCATTTGTCGGCGAGCGGGTTGTAGACCACGCCGGCCTGTTCGGTGATGGTGAGATTGAGGTCGCCGAGGTAGCGCTCGAGCTCGGCGGGGGTGACGAACTTGCTCCAGTCGTGGGTGCCGCGCGGCAGCCAGCGCAGCACGTATTCGGCGCCGACGATGGCGAGCGCAAAGCTCTTCCAGTTGCGGTTCAACGTCGAGACCACCATCAATCCGCCGGGCTTGAGCATCGCCGCGCAGCGCTTCAGAAAGGCACCGACGTCGACGACGTGCTCGACCACCTCCATCGCCAGCACGATGTCGAAGCGCTCGCGCGCGTCCATCTCCTCGATGGTGGTGCAGCGGTAGTCGATCGACAGATGGCCCTTCTCGGCGTGCAGCTTCGCCGCGGCGATGTTGCTGGCGGCGGGATCGACCCCGATCACCTGGGCGCCGAGCCGCGACAGCGGCTCGCACAGCAGCCCGGCGCCGCAGCCGATGTCGAGCACGCGCAGGCCGGACAGGCAGCCGAGGCTCTTGGCGTTGCGTTCGAACTTGCGGCAGGCGGCGTCGCGGATATAGGTCAGGCGCAGCGGGTTGATCTTGTGCAGCGGCGCCATCTTGCCGCGCGGATCCCACCACTCGTCGGACAGTTTCGAGAATTTCGCGATCTCGGCCGGATCGACCGAGCTGGCGGTGGATGAGGAAAGGCTTGTCTGCATGGCCATGTTGCGCGCGCCCCTATCGCGCGGTGATCGAGCTGCGGAACGCCAGTGGCGAAGCGATGGTCGCGATCTTCTGCTTGCCCTCGCCGACGCCATAGATCGTGACATCGCCGTAATTCAGGATACGGCCCATGATGCTCTGATAGACATCGACACTCTCGACCTTGTCGAGGCTCATCTCGAATGTCTTGCGGGTGATGAAGCCGGTCTTGTGGACAACACGCAGGTTGGTGACATCGGTCTCGGTGGTGAGCCGGTGGAACCAGCCCCTGATGGTCCAGTAGACCGCCGCGACCGCCACCACGGCGGCGGCCGCGAGGCAGGTCAGCACCAGGCCGTCGGCAGTCACGAGGCGTGACAGGATCAGGAGGATCGCCACCACGATCCAGGCCCCGATCGCCGGCAGGTAAAAGATCCAGTGCGCGTTGGTGGAATAGAGCACCTTCTCGCCGGGCTGCAGGATTTCGTCGATGTAGCGTCCCATCCGATCCGCCTTGAGTTACCTCTGCGCCACAGACTGGTGCAACCGGCAAAAACGCCCCCAAACCACCCCCAGGAACCACCTTGCCCCCAGGCGCGGCGCTATGTATACGCGCCTTTCGGTCCCCGCGCTTGCGGTTTTCGGCGTGGGTTAACCTACTTATCCTCTTAAAGGAACAGACGCGTCGTCATGGGCCGCCTCGTGATGAAATTCGGCGGTACGTCCGTCGCCAATATCGATCGTATCCGCAACGTCGCGCAGCATGTGAAGCGCGAGGTCGACGCCGGCCACGAGGTCGCCGTCGTCGTCTCCGCGATGTCCGGCAAGACCAATGAGCTGGTCGCCTGGTGCACCGACGCCTCGCCGATGCACGACGCGCGCGAATATGATGCCGTGGTCGCCTCCGGCGAACAGGTCACCTCGGGCCTGCTCGCGATCGTGCTGCAAGGCCTCGGCATCCAGGCGCGCTCCTGGCAGGGCTGGCAGATCCCGATCAAGACCTCGGACGCGCACGCCTCGGCGCGCATCCTCGAGATCGACGGCACCGAGATCATCACCCGCTTCAAGGAGCGCAAGGAAGTCGCCGTGATCGCCGGCTTCCAAGGCATCAACCCGCAGACCGGCCGCATCACGACGCTCGGCCGCGGCGGCTCCGACACCTCGGCGGTGGCGATCGCGGCCGCGCTGAAGGCCGACCGCTGCGACATCTACACCGACGTCGACGGCGTCTACACCACCGATCCGCGCGTGGTGCCGAAGGCGCGCCGGCTCGACAAGATCGCGTTCGAGGACATGCTGGAACTGGCCTCGCAGGGCGCCAAGGTGCTGCAGGTCCGCTCGGTGGAACTCGGCATGGTGCACAACATGCCGATCTTCGTGCGCTCCAGCTTCGACAAGCCCGAGGATATCGACCCGCACGCCAACCAGCCGCCGGGCACGCTGATCTGCAGCGAGGAGGAAATCATGGAAATGCACGTCGTCACCGGCATCGCCTTCTCCAAGGACGAAGCCCAGATTTCCGTGCGCCAGATCGAGGACAAGCCGGGGGTCGCCGCCTCGATCTTCGGGCCGCTCGCCGATGCCAACATCAACGTCGACATGATCGTGCAGAACGTGTCGGAGGACGGCAAGACCACCGACCTCACCTTCACCGTTCCGGCCAGCGACTATAACCGCGCCAAGGATACGATCACCGCCGCCAAGGCCAAGATCGGTTATGCGCGGCTCGACACCGCGACCGACGTCGCCAAGGTCTCGGTGATCGGCAGCGGCATGCGCAGCCACGCCGGCGTCGCCGCCAAGGCGTTCAAGGCGCTGGCCGAGCGCAACATCAACATCCGAGCCATCACCACCTCCGAGATCAAGTTCTCGGTCCTGATCGACGCCGCCTACACCGAGCTCGCCGTGCGCACCCTGCACACGCTGTACGGGCTGGATCAGGCGTAGCGGCGCGTCTCTCTCGCCGTCATTCTGGGGCGCGCCTCTTGGCGCGAGCCCGGAATCCATTCCACCGCCTGACTTGCGGCCCGATGGATTCCGGGCTCTCGCTTCGCGAGCCCCGGAATGACGAGTGGATGGGCCTCGGCCCCTCGATTACGGAACATGCGCTCTCCGACGATACCCACCCCGGAGTTAGAATTTCTCTTAGCGGGCGCAGCATTGGGCTGACGCAGACGTTATTTGCTACTGGCAGGCGTTTTGCTTGGCAAAGCGAGCCTCGATTGGCTATACGGCCAGTCAGGCGGGCTGCCGCAAACTGTGCCACAGTTTTGGCGATGCCGATTCGGCGGGGTGGTGCTCGCGGCAACGCCGAATGACTAAAATTGTTGGGTTTGACGAGTTTTGCGCCAGCGGCCGGCCACCCGGCATGCTAGCGGACGTGGGGAGGGATTGAAGCCTATGCGGAGCGCGTCGGGAGGCCCCCGCGTCCTGTTGAGACGGCTCCGGGAAACCATGGCGGAGCAGGTCTCCGCCCAGGAGCGGCTCGACAAGATCGTGGTGCTGATCGCGGCCAACATGGTGGCCGAGGTCTGCTCGACCTATGTGCTGCGCGTCGACAACACGCTCGAGCTCTACGCCACGGAAGGTCTGAACCGCGACGCCGTGCACCGCACCGTGCTGAGCGCGCATGAAGGCTTGGTCGGTCTCGTCGCCAGCGAGGCGACGCCGCTGAACCTGTCCGACGCGCAAAGCCATCCGGCCTTCTCCTACCGCCCGGAGACCGGCGAAGAGATCTACCACTCGTTCCTCGGCGTGCCGATCCTGCGCGCCGGCAACACGCTCGGCGTGCTTGTGGTGCAGAACCGCGCCAAGCGCACCTATGTCGAGGAAGAGGTCGAGGCGCTGCAGACCACCGCCATGGTGCTGGCGGAGATGATCGCCTCCGGCGAGCTGGCGGCGCTGGCGCCGCCCGGCGCCGAGCCCGCGGCCCGCCACTCGATGCACAAGACCGGCGCGGTGCTGTCCGACGGCATCGCGCTCGGCCATGTCGTGCTGCACGAGCCGCGCGTCGTCATCACGAATTACATCGCCGAGGACCTGCCCAAGGAGCTGAAGCGGCTCGACACCGCGCTGGCCAATCTGCGCGCCGACCTCGATCGCCTGCTGGAGCGCGGCGACGTCGCCGAGGGCGGCGAGCACCGCGAGGTGCTGGAAGCCTACCGCATGTTCGCCAACGACCAGGGCTGGTCGCACAAGCTGCACGAGGCGGTCGCCACCGGCCTCACCGCGGAGGCCGCCGTCGAGCGCGTGCAATCCGACACCCGCGCGCGCATGCTGCGCTCGACCGATCCCTATCTGCGCGACCGCCTGCACGATCTCGAGGATCTCGGCCATCGCCTGATGCGCCAGCTGGTCGGCCAGGACCACGCGCCGTCGCGCGAGCAGCTGCCCGACAACGCCATCCTGATCGCCCGCGCGATGGGCCCGGCGGCGCTGCTCGACTACGACCGCAAGCGGCTGCGCGGCCTGGTGCTGGAGGAAGGCACCGCCAACTCCCACGTCTCGATCGTGGCACGCGCGCTCGGCATTCCCGCGGTCGGCGAGGTGCCGAATGCACCCGGCATCGCCGATCCCGGCGATGCCATCATCGTCGACGGCATCTCCGGCGAGATTTACGTTCGCCCGTCCGCCGAGATCGAATCCGCCTATGCCGAACGGGTGCGCTTCCGCGCTCGGCGGCAGGCGCAATATTCGGCGCTGCGCGACAAGCCCTGCGTCACCAAGGACGGCCAGCCGATCGAGCTCTTGATCAATGCCGGCCTGACCATCGACCTGCCCCATATCGAGGACACCGGCAGCGCCGGCATCGGGCTGTTCCGCACCGAGCTGCAATTCATGGTGAGCCCGAATCTGCCGCGCTCGACCGATCAGCTCGCGCTCTACCGCACCGTGCTCGACGCCGCCGGCAGCAAGCCGGTCACCTTCCGCACGCTCGACATCGGCGGCGACAAGGCGCTGCCCTATATGGAAACGGTGGTCGAGGAAAATCCGGCGCTCGGCTGGCGCGCGATCCGGCTCGGCCTCGACCGTCCCGGCCTGCTGCGCGGCCAGATCCGCGCGCTGCTGCGCGCCGGCGGCGGCCGCGCGCTGAAGATCATGTTCCCGATGATCTCCGATGTCGCCGAATACGACCAGGCCAAGGCGATCGTCGAGCGCGAATTGACCTATCTGCGCCAGCACGGCCACGCGCTGCCCGAGCGCATCGATATCGGCACCATGGTGGAAGTGCCTGCCCTGCTCTACCAGCTCGACGAGCTGTTGAGCCGGGTCGACTTCGTCTCGGTCGGCTCCAACGACCTGTTCCAGTTCCTGTTCGCGGTCGACCGCGGCAATGCCAAGGTGTCGGAGCGGTTCGACATCCTCTCGGCGCCGATCCTGCGCGCGCTGCGCGACATCGTGCGCAAAGCCAAGGCCGCGAAGAAGGCGGCCTCGCTGTGCGGCGAGATGGCCTCAAAGCCGATCGGCGCGCTGGCGCTGATCGCGCTCGGCTATCGCTCGCTGTCGCTGTCGGCGACCGCGCACGGCCCGGTCAAGGCGATGATCCTCGACCTCGACGCCGGGAAAGCCGAGGCGATGATCAATCCGCTGCTGGACAAGCCGTCCGGCAGCGTGTCGATCCGCGAGGCGCTGACGAAATTTGCCGAGACCGAGGGGCTGGCCTTGTAGCGACGCTGCCGTCGCTTGCCCCGCCCTTCGTGCCCGACGCAATTTTCGAGATACCGCCATGCTACCCGAAGCCAAGCTCGACATCCTCCTCGCCCATCACGCCTCGCTCGAAGCCGAGCTCCTGGGACAGATCAACTCCGACCGCTATGTGCAGATCACGCGCGAGCTCGCCGAGCTCAACCCGCTGATCGATGCGGTGAAAGAATATCGGTCGGCCCGGACCGAGCTTGCCGGCGCCGAGGCGCTGCTGGCGGATGCTGCCGAGGATCCCGAGATGCGCGCCATGGCGGAGGCCGAGCTGGAGACGCTGCAGGCGCGCATCGGCGAGCTCGAGCAGAAGATCCGCGTCGCGCTGCTGCCCAAGGACGCGATGGACGATCGCAACGTGGTGCTGGAAATCCGCGCCGGCACCGGCGGCGACGAGGCCTCGCTGTTCGCCGGCGACCTGTTCCGGATGTACGAGCGGTTCGCGTCCTTGCAGGGCTGGAAGGTCGAGGTGATCTCGGCCAGCGAGGGCACCGTCGGCGGCTTCAAGGAAATCATTGCCGAGGTGCAGGGCCGCGGCGCGTTTGCAAAGCTGAAATTCGAATCCGGCGTGCACCGCGTGCAGCGCGTGCCCGACACCGAGACGCAGGGCCGCATCCACACCTCGGCCGCGACGGTCGCCGTGCTGCCGGAGGTTGAGGATGTCGACGTCGATATCAAGGACACCGATTTGCGGATCGAGACCATGCGCGCCGGCGGCGCCGGCGGCCAGCACGTCAACAAGACGGAATCGGCGATCCGCATCACCCACATTCCGACCGGCATCGTGGTGATGATGCAGGACAGCCGCTCGCAGCACAAAAACCGGGCGTCGGCGATGAACATCCTGCGCTCGCGCATCTATGACGCCGAGCGGCAACGCGTCGAGGCGGCGCGCTCGGCCGACCGCAAGGAGAAGGTCGGCTCCGGCGACCGAAGCGAGCGCATCCGCACCTACAATTTTCCGCAAGGGCGAGTCACCGACCACCGCATCAACCTGACGCTCTATAAATTGCCGCAGGTGATCGCGGGCGAAGCGCTGGACGAGTTGATCGACGCGCTGACCACCGAGCACCAGGCCGCGCAGCTCGCGGCCCAGGGCGCCGCGGCGTAGCTAAAGCGCGATGAGGTTTTGTTGAATCGCCATCGCGCTTTAGCTCTTTGTTTAAGCATGATCCTTTCGGAAAACCGCCTCGCACATTTCCGGATCATGCTTTAGGAGCCGCTCGGCTGCGGCGATGATTTCAGCAGGCGGCGGAGCGCCGGGCTCGCGGCGCGGCGCAGTTCCTCGATGTTCTTCTTCGAAAGCGCTTGCAGCTTCTGCTCGCCCTTCGCGGTCAGCTTGAGCCGAACGCGCCGCGCATCGTCGGGATCGGCGACCCGGCCGATCAGCCCGAGCTTGACCATGCGATTGACCAGCTCGACCGCCGAGTGATGCCGGATCAGGAGAAACCGCGCGATGTCGCCGACGGTCGCGGGGCCCGGCCGGACGAACCCCTTAATGCCGAGCAGCGCCTGGTGCTGCTGCGGGGTCAATCCGGCCTGCCGCGCCGCTTCTTCGCTGAAGGCGAGAAACGTCCGCAGCTGGTAGCGGAACCGGGCCAGCGCCTCGTAATCGACCGCGGCGGCGCCACGCTTGGTGGCGCCGGTCGGCATGCGTCGCGGTCTTGGTTGAGGCATTCAATGGTCCCTGTAGTCGTCCCTGCGCGCGCGGCGGAGACGGCCGACATCTACCAAGCCGTGGCGAGACGGACCACCTCAGGATACCGCCACGCCCGCGTTTTCAACGGGCCGAGTGTCGCAGCGGCGGAGTCAAGTCGGGGGCAGCTGATCGTAGCCCGAGCTGAGGATCTTCAGCAGGACAATCTGGAACGCGACCGGAATCCGCGGGCTGCGGCGGCGGATCGACTTCTCCAGCGCCTCGGTGATCTCGTCCTTGGTGAGGCGCCCCGCCGAGGCGCGGTCGATCAGGCTGCTCCATACCTCCGACAGCGACTTGCCGGTGTGGTGCGGCGAAGGGACCGCGATGCCGCGCGTCTCAGCCCAATCGAGAATCTCGCGCGCGGTCTGCCGGCCGCAATTGCGCGCGGTAGCGAGATGCCGCGCGGTCAGCCGGCGCAGCAACTCGTCCGGCGGCTCCCAGCCCGCCTTCGGCGGGACGTCGTCAAGCAGCTCGACCGCCAGCTCCTTCAGCACGTTGAGCGCACGAACGCTCAGCGGGCACGGCCTTGCGGCGGCGCCCGGCGTCGCCGCGGCTTTGTCAGGACCTTCCCCCCGAGCTGAATCGTCTTCGATCATCGCCCCTCACTACACAACCGGCACGCGTGCGGTAAATCCGCCGATGTATCGTGTCTCGACATTAATCATATCGTAGACCGATATGATTCGACGAAAGTGACATTGACTTAAAGTCCCGCTGGGGAATTGTAGCGGCGACAGGCTGTCGCAGTGCAGCCGGCGCATCACGTGACCGATCGAATGGATTCGGCGGCGAATGATTCATGCGCGCCAACAATCATTATTTGGAGGATACTGAGCGATGAGCACCAAGGACCTTCGGCCGGGCAGCGCCCTGAACGTTTCACGTCGCACGCTGCTGCAAGCCGGTGCGGGCCTGATCGGCGGGTCGGTGTTGCCGGCCTCGATGTCGTCTTCGGCATGGGCCGAGGATCATGCCGCGATCGGCACCTATCCCGCCGGCTCGTCCGGCGCCTCGGTGTTCATCGGCATCTCGGTGCCGCGCACCGGCACCTACGCGGTGCAGGGCGAGGACGAGCTGAAGGGCTATCAGCTCGCGATCGAGCACATCAACAGCGGCCACGAGCTGATCAAGAAGATCTCGCCGAAGACCTCCAAAGGCGTGCTCGGCAAGGAATTGAAGTACGGCGTCGCGGATTCCGCGGCCAAGCCGAACGAAGCGGTGCAGGCGCAGCAGCGCTTCATCACCGAGAACAAGGCGGTGATGATCACCGGCGGCACCTCGAGCGCGGTCGCAGTCGCGCTCAACAAGCTGGCGCAGCGCGAGAAGGTGATCTTCGTCTGCGGCATCTCCGGCTCCAACGACACCACCGGCAAGGACTGCGTGCGCTACGGCTTCCGCCAGAACTTCTTCGGCCAGACCGCCGCCGCCGCGATCGCGCCGGTCATGATCAAGGAGTTCGGCAAGAACAAGAAGGCCGCCTACCTGACGCCGGACTACACCTACGGCCACACCGTCACCAAGTCGATGCAGGACTTTCTGGCCCAGGCGGGCTGGACCACGGTCACCAACCAGGTCTCGCCGCTCGGCGCGCCCGACTATTCGTCGTACCTGCTCAACGTCGCCAATTCCGGCGCCGACGTTTTGATCAACGTCAACTGGGGCCATGACGCGGTGCTGTCGACGCAGCAGGCCAAGCAGTTCGGCGTGCTCGACAAGATGAAGCTCGTGGTGCCCTACCAGGTGCCGTTCATCGCCCGCGAGACCGGCGGCCTGATGCAGGGCGTCTATGCCGCGACCGACTACTGGTGGACGATCGAGGACAAGTATCCGCTGGCCAAGATGTTCAACGAGGCGTTCGAGAAGAAGTACGGCTACAAGCCGGAATGGGGCGCCGAGAACGCCTATGTCAGCTTCGCGCACTGGGCCCGCATGGTCGAGGCGGCCGGCAGCTTCTATCCGCCAGACGTGATCAAGGCCTATGAAAAAGGCGAGACCGTGCCGTCGCTGGTCGGCGACGTACACTACCGCGCCGAGGATCACCAGGCGGTCCGCCCCGTCATCATCGTCCGCGGCAAGCAGCAGAAGGACATGAAGAACAAGGAGGACTATTACGACGTCGTCGAAATCGTCCCCGGCGAAGGGCTGATGCAGAAGCCGGACGCATTCGGCTGCCACCCCGGCGACTACACCTGATGATGCGCGGGCAACTCGGCGCCGCGGGCGGGCGACCTGCCGCGCGGCGCCGCTTTGTGTCGCGACGCCCGCAACGCTGCCCTGTCATTGAACGGGACATGTGAACCGCCGCCATGATCAACTGGCCAAATTTCGTCTCGCAACTGTTCAACGGGCTGGCGCTCGGCGCGCTGCTGGCGCTGATCTCCTCAGGACTGACGATCATCTACGGCACGCTCGGGGTGCTCAACCTCGCCCACGGCGCCATGTTCATGATCGGCGGCTATGCCGGCTATCTGACCTACAGCTACACCGAGTCGTTCGTCCTCGCCGTGATCGCCGGATCGCTGTTCGTGATGCTGCTCGGCATCGCGATGGAGCGCATCATCATCCGGCATTTCTATCATCGTCCGCACGAGGACCAGCTGCTGGTGACGTTCGGCCTCGGCATCTGCTTCGTCGAGATCGTGCGGCTGGCGTTCGGCAGCCAGTCGCAGATCGTGCCGCCGCCGGCGATGCTGCAGGGCATCACCTCGCTGGGCTTCCTGCTGTATCCGACCTACCGTCTCGCCGTCGTCGGCATCGTCGCGGTCGCGCTCGGCGGATTGTTCCTGGTGCTGTACCGCACCCGGCTCGGCATGATCGTGCGCGCCGGCATCGAGGATTCGGTGATGGTCGATTCGCTCGGCATCAACGTCTACCGCGTCTTCATGATCGTGTTCGGCATCGGCGCGATGGCGGCAGGCTTCGCCGGCATCGTCAACGCGCCGGTGGTGTCGCTGACCCCCGGCATCGGCGACGACATCCTGGTCCAGACCTTCGTGGTGGTCGTGATCGGCGGCGTCGGCTCGTTTCCCGGCGCCATTCTCGGCGGCCTGATCGCCGGCGAGATCATCAGCATCACCTCGATGTTCAACCCCGGCTACGCCTACGTGATGCTGTTCGTGGCCATGACGCTCGTACTGGTGCTGCGGCCGCACGGCCTGCTCGGCACGCAGGGCCGCGAATGACGGATTTTCCATGCTGAAGCAGCGCCGATATCTGATCGAGATCCTGACGGCCGCCGCGCTGATCGCCGCGCCGTTCGTGCTGCCGCTGCTGGGATTTGCGCCCAACACCGTCAACCGCATCCTGGTCTGGGGCCTGTTCGGACTCGGCTTCGACATCCTGTTCGGCTTCACCGGCCTGCTGTCGTTCGGCCAGTCGGCGTTCTACGGCACCGGCGGCTTCGTCGCCGCGTACCTGTTGACCCGGGCCGGTTTTCCGAACGTCATCCTCGCGCTGATCATCGGCATGATCGCAGCGGCCGCGACCGGCTATCTGATCGGCCTGATCGCACTGCGCCGCACCGGCATCTACTTCGCCATGATCACGGTCGCGATCGCCGAAGTGTTCTACTTCGTCGAGTTCAATCCGCTGTCGGATTTCACCGGCGGCGAGAACGGGCTGCCGGGGGTGCCGACGCCGAGCCTCAATCTCGGCTTCACCACGCTGCATTTCACCACCGGCTGGTCGCTCTACCAGTTCATTGCGTTCTGCTACTTCCTCGGCGTCGTGATTGCGCTGCGCATCGTGCGCTCGCCGGTCGGCGCGATCTTCAGTGCGATCAGGGACAATCCGCTGCGCGCGACCGCGGTCGGCCACAACATTCACGGCTACAAGCTGACCGCGTTCGTGATCGCCGCCGCCTATGCCGGCTTTGCCGGCGGCCTGCTCGGCGTGCTGCAAGCCTTCATGCCGCCGGACGCCTTCATGTTCGACACGTCGGGCCAGCTTGTGATGCAGACCGCGATCGGCGGCCGCGGCACGCTGTTCGGGCCTTTGGTCGGCGCCGCGGTCTGGCTGTCGCTGCAGGACTTTTTGCAGGCCGCGCTCGGGCTCGGCGCCGCCTGGAAGCTGGTGCTCGGCATTGTGTTCGTGCTGCTGGTGTGTTTCCTGCGCCGCGGCATCATCGGCGGCATTGTCGATCTCTACAGCTTCCTGACCGGCCAGCGCCGCGCGGGGAAGCCGGTGGAGAGCGAACCGCAATCGGACGCCGCCCCCGCCAGTGAGATCGCCGCCGCGCCGATGCCGGCGCCGCACCGCCCCGACGACCGGCCCTCGGGACCGATCCTGCAGGCCAAGGGCCTGACCAAGCGCTATGGCGGCCTGCTCGCCAACAGCGACATCGACTTCACGGTCAATCACGGCGAGCTGCGCGGCATCATCGGCCCGAATGGTGCCGGCAAGTCGACCTTCTTCAAGATGCTGACCTGCGAGGTTCACCCGACCTCGGGCAGCATCACCTTCGAGGGCCGCGACATCACCGGGATGAACGTCACCGACGTCTGTCAGCTCGGCCTGACCAAGAGCTACCAGGTCAACCAGCTGTTCGCCGGCCTCACCGTGCGCGAAAATCTGGTGATCGCGGCATTGTCGGGACTTCGCGGCAAGTTCAAGCTCGACCTGTTCCGCAGCATCGACAGCATTCCAGGCCTCGCCGAGCGCGTCGAGCATACGCTGGCGCTGGTCAATCTGACCCGCCGGACCGACACGCCGGTCGCCGAGCTCGCCTATGGCGAGAAGCGCCGGCTCGAGATCGGGCTGGCGCTGGCGACCTCGCCGAGTCTCCTGTTGCTCGACGAGCCACTGGCCGGCATGAGCCCGCGCGAGCGCGTCGAGACCGTGAAGCTGCTCAAATCGATCAGCCGGGGCCGCACCATGATCATCATCGACCACGACATGGATGCGCTGTTCGAGCTCGCCGAGCGCGTCACCGTGCTGCAGGAAGGCCGCGTGCTGGTCGAGGGAACGCCCGAAGAGATCAAGAACAACTCGACCGTCCAGGAGGCCTATCTCGGCGGCGTGCATGGAGTGCTCGCCGCATGAGCCTGCTCGAGGTCAACGGACTGAACAGCTACTACGGGGATTCCCACATCCTGTTCGACGTCTCGCTGCGCGTCGAGCGTAACGAGGTCGTGGCGCTGCTCGGCCGCAACGGCGCCGGCAAGAGCACGACGCTGAAAAGCCTGATGGGCGTGGTGACGCCGCGCAATGGCTCGGTGAAATTCGACGGCGCGGAGATATCAGGCAAGAAGAGCCACAAGATCGCGCAGGCCGGCATGCAGCTGGTCCACGAGGAGCGCCGCATCTTCGGCAGCCTCAGCGTCGAGGAAAATCTCGTGATCGCCGGCCTGACCGCCTCGCAACGTTGGCCGCTGGACCGCATCTACGAAATGTTCCCGCGGCTGAAGGAGCGCCGCGGCAATCGCGGCACCGACCTGTCCGGCGGCGAACAGCAGATGTTGGCGATCGCCCGTGCGCTGGTGCGCGATCCCAAGATCATCCTGCTCGACGAGCCGTTCGAGGGGCTGGCGCCGGTGATCGTGCGCGATCTGATGAAGGCCTGCCGCGACCTCGCCGACGCCGGCCAGACCATCGTGCTGGTGGAGCAGAACCTCGCCGCAACGCTCGCGCTCGCCCAGCGCATCTACATCATCAACAACGGACACATCGTCCACGAAGGCCCGGCGCAGGAGATCAAGGCCCAGCCCGAAGTGTTGCAGCGCTATCTCGGGGTGTGAAGCGCGGTGCGATTGGGCTGAATATCCGCGGCACTCGGAATTGCGTCCCCTCTCCCACTTGCGGGGGAGATGCACTGAGATCGTCGTCAGACCCACTCAACCCAGTCAACCTGTCTGTCGCTCTCAGCCGCCCAGCGCCGCGATCATCCGCTTCGCGTGCTCCGCCAGCACGTCCATGTCCTGCTTGTGGGTCTGGGCCGGCAGCAGCGCGACGCCGGCCTTGACCGGCATCACATGCATGTGCAGGTGGAGCACGACCTGCCCGCTGGCGGGTTCGCTGAACTGCTGGATGATGATGCCGTCGGCGGAAAACGCTTTCATCGCCGCGATGGCGATGCGTTTTGCGGACCGCGCCACCTCGGCAAGATCGTCCTCGGCGATATCGAGGATGCCGCGCGCGGGCGCCTTCGGGATCACCAGCGTGTGCCCGGGAGAGCGCGGCATGATGTCGAGGAAGGCGAAGGTCCGGTCGGTCTCGTAGACCTTGAAGCTCGGGATCTCGCCGCGCAGGATCTTTGCGAAGATGTTCTGGTCGTCATAGGCGGTCATTGTCGCTCGTGTCCCGGTCCGGATTGAGGCAACACCGTGCGCGCCGGCTGGGAACGGCGCAAGCCATATCGACGCCGCATCGACCATCGGCTAACAACGCGCGATGAGGCTATCAGGCGCCGTCTCGCCGGCGAGCCGGTCGCGCGCATTTTCGGCTTCAAGGAGTTTTGGGGGCTGCCGCTGCAGCTCTCGGCAGCGACATTGGTGCCGCGGCCCGACACCGAGACGGTGGTCGAGCGTGCACTGGAACTGATACGCGCCGACGGCAGCTCCGATCGCCGCTTACGGATCGCCGATCTCGGCACCGGCTCGGGCGCGATCCTGCTGGCGCTGCTCTCGGAACTGCGCAACGCGCATGGCTTCGGCACCGACATTTCGGTGCAGGCGCTACAGACGGCCACCCAGAATGCAAAGCAGCTCGGACTTGCGGAGCGCGCGACATTCACCATCGCCAATTATGCCGGCGGACTTGCCGGCCCTTTCGACCTCATCGTGTCGAATCCGCCCTACATCCGCTCGGCTGACATTGCCGGCCTCGCCGTCGAGGTCCGCGACCACGACCCTCGCGCCGCGCTGGACGGCGGCACCGACGGCCTCGACGCCTACCGCACCCTGATCTCGCAATCTGCGTGTCTCTTGGTCCCGCATGGAGTTCTGGTTGTCGAGATCGGACAGGGCCAGGAGAGCGACGTTGAAGCGCTGATGACGGCTGCGGGGTTATCCCCAACAGGACCGCCCAAGGCCGATCTGGGAGGCATCCCGAGGGCGGTTTCCGGCCGCCGACTGCCCCGATAAAGTCCTATTGGAACGCAAAAAAACCTCTTGGAATATCCCCCCGGAACGACTACGTTCCGGGCACAACATCGGTGCTGGCCCCGTAGCCTACGGGTGATGACCAGGGTTCTCGACGAGAGCCCGCCGATCGAAAGGTTCCACGAACGCAGGTCATATTGAGCGCAATAGCCGGAGCTGTGCTGCTCTCGACCGCCAAGCGAACGAAAGCCTGTTATTGCGCTTGAAGACTTACGTGAGAGAACTGAGCCTGTCTCGACGGGCGGAATGATTTGGTCGCTGGCGGAGTCCGTCGGCGGTTGGGGAACGCGTCTTTGCTGAACGCGACGGTCTGCGACATCGAACCAATTCGAACGGCACTGCGATTCCGTGCGCCTTAGCGTGCGCTCGAATCGGACCAGGCGATGGACTGCAATAACTTCAGGGCTGGAATAAAAGGCGACATATGAGAAACGGTCAAAATAACAAGCGGATGCGTAACCGGAATAATAACAACAATAACAACAACAATAACCGGCGCGGCCAAAATCCTCTGACGCGGGTGTACGAATCGAACGGCCCCGACATCAAGATCCGCGGCACGGCTTCCCACGTTGCCGAGAAATACGTCCAGCTCGCGCGCGATGCGCGCTCCTCCGGCGACCCGGTTGCGGCCGAGAACTACTATCAGCACGCCGAGCACTATTACCGGATCATCGCGGCCGCCCAGGAGCAGTTCCGGCAGAACCAGCAGCAGCCGCGGCCCGATGCCGAGATCGCGACGTCCGAGGACGCCGACGACGAGGGCGACGGCTATTCGAGCTTCGGCCAGGAGCCGGGCTTCGTGCCGCAACCCTACATGCGCGACAACAGCCAGCAGCCCTATCAGCGCGACCAACAGCCGCGCGAGCAGCAGCCGCGCGAGCGTGAGCACCGCGGCGACCGTGAGCACCGTCAGCAGCCGCAGTTTCAGGCGCCGCCGCAGAATCAGCCGCAGCCGGTGCTCGCCGATCCCGGCGGCGTCGACCGCCTGCCCTCCTTCATTACCGGCGGCGCGCAGCCGCAGGTGAATGGCAATTATGAGGGCAATGGCGGCGGCGAACGCAGCGAGCGTGGCGAACGCTTCCCGCGCCGGCGCCGCCGTCCGCACGGCCCGCGTCCCGACATGGCCGCGCAGCCCGCGCAGAGCGAGGACGCGACGTCCGGCAACGACTAAGCCGTCGAATGCCTCAAGGGGGTGGGTGACGGCGCCAGCGCCGCGCTCACCTTTTTTATGTCTCGTGTTGATGTCTCGCGCTTCCGCAGGAGATGCCTGCGCGAGCAGCATTACCAGTCGGGATGCGCCGAGTTGCGCGTCGCGGTCGATGACGGCACCAGCACCGGCTGGAGCGAGGGAATCAGCCGCGCGCGTTCGCGGTTGGCGGGGATGGCGCGGTAGACCTGCTTGCTGGCCTCGACGATATGCACGCCGGCGAACGGCATCGACAGTGCCGCGCCGACCCGCTCCCAGGCCATCGCCGAACGCAGGAACCAGCTGCCCTGCACCGGCGGCATGAACAGCGCCTCCCCCCATGCGGTCGGCGTGAACCAAGTCTGCCGCAGCAGCTGCGTGATCTGGGCGCGCGAATAGGGCCGGCCGTGGCCGAACGGCGTGTTGTCGGTGCGCGTCCATACGCCGCGCCGATTCGGGATCACGGCGATCAGCCGGCCCGACGGCGCCAGCACGCGCCAGATCTCGCGCAGCAGCCGCTCCGGATCGTCGGACATCTCCAGCGCGTGCACCACCAGCACGCGGTCGACCGCGGCATCCGGCAGCGGCATCGAGAATTCGTCGATCAGGGTCGCCAGCGCCGGCCGCCCGGTCGGCCATTTCAGCACGCCCTGGGCCGCCGGCATGAAGGCGATGCAGCGCTCGCAGGTCTCGCGGAACAGGCCGAGATAGGGCGTCGGATAGCCGAGGCCGAGCACGCGCTGGCCATCGGCATTGGGCCAGCGCTCGCGGATCCCGCGGTTGATCAGCTGCCGCGCGATGATGCCGAGGCGCTGGGAATAGAAATCCCGGAGATCGATGACGTCCATGGCCCTAACCTAACATGCCGCCTGCCGCCCCGCCGCGCCGAAAATTGCATTGCCGCCGGAGCGTTAACGCCATATTTCACCCCTATATCTGGCCTGTTAGCGTCATCGCCCAAGCCCTTCGTGGAAAGCCATTCGTGGAGACATCATGGCCGCCGAAATTCGCACCTTCACCTGCCTGACCGACAATTTCGGTTACCTGATCCACGATCCCGTGACCAAGGCGACCGCATCGATCGACGCGCCGGAGGCCGCCCCGATCATCGCGGCGCTGGAGCGCGAGGGCTGGACGCTGACCGACATCCTGATCACCCATCACCATGGCGACCATGTCGGCGGCGTCGCCGAGCTGAAGCAGAAATACGGCTGCCGCGTCGTCGCCCCGCATGACAAATCGGCGAAGATCGCTAATGTCGATCTGCGCGCCGCCAATGCCGACGTGATCAAGATCGGCAGCCTCTTGGCCCGGGTGGTGGAAACGCCCGGCCATACGCTCGACCATATCTCCTACGTGTTCGACGCCGAGAAGGCGGTGTTCGCGGCCGACACGCTGTTCTCGATCGGCTGCGGCCGGGTGTTCGAGGGCAACTACCCGATGATGTGGGATTCGCTTTTGAAGCTGCGCGCGCTGCCGGATGATTTCCGCCTCTATTGCGGCCACGAATACACCGCCTCGAACGTGAAGTTTGCGCTCACCGTCGAGCCCGACAACGCGGCCCTGCAGGCCCGCGCGGCGGAGGTGACGAAACTGCGTGCCGAGAACAAGCCGACGATTCCGGTCCTGCTCGGCGATGAGAAGAAGGCCAATGTGTTCCTGCGCGCCGACGAGCCGGTGGTCGCGGCCAAGCTGCACATGAAGGGCGCCGATCCGGCGCAGGTGTTCGGCGAGCTGCGCGAGCGCAAGAACAAGTCGTGATGCCTGAGCTCTCGGCGGCGGAGATCATCGCCCGGCTCGACCTCAAGCCGCATCCGGAAGGCGGGCATTTTCGCGAGACGTTTCGCGACGAGCGCCGCGATGCCAGCGGGCGCAGCTATTCGACTTCGATCTACTTTTTGCTGGCGCGCGACGAACGCTCGCACTGGCACCGCGTCGACGCCGTCGAGATCTGGCACTATTACGCGGGCGCTCCGCTGCGCCTGCAGATCGCGCAGGATGGCGGAAGCCGGCAAATGGTGGCGCTCGGGCCGGATGTCGCAGGCGGCGAACAGCCGCAGGCGATCGTGCCCGCGAACGCCTGGCAGGCCGCGGAGAGCAGTGGGGAGTGGACATTGGTCGGCTGCACCGTCGCCCCGGCATTCGAATTCGCAAAATTCCAGCTCGCGCCGAAAGGTTGGGAGCCTTCGTAGGACTATCCCCCGTCCAATGGCCATCGACCCTTCGAGACGCCGCTTCGCGGTCGCCCGGTCAAGCCCGGCGATGATGAGGACAAAGCTTCACATCCTCTCAGGGTGACTGTGAAGCACGCCTCGCTTTGCCCGACCTACGCTCTCTTTCGCAACACCATGTCTTTCGCCGAGATCAGCCCGCCGCCGGCGATCAGGATCGCCGCGATGGCGATGTTGGCGCTGGCCTGCGCGAAGCCGGCGAGGATCAGGAACGCGGTCGAGAGCAGCGGCGTGGCATAGGAGGCCGCGCCGAGCACGCGGATATCGCCGCGCTTCATGCCGATGTCCCAGGCGAAGAACGCCGCGCCGACCGGGCCGATGCCGAGCCCGATCACGGCAAGCCATTGCAATGGGGTCGCTGGCCAGACCGTTGTCTCCACCACCATGTGCACCAAGGCGGCGAGCACCGCAGTGGCGAGGCAGAAGCCGGCGACGGCATCGGTCGGCACCGCCTTGAGGCGGCGCGACATCACGGAGTAGGACGCCCAGACGAAGGCCGCGACGAACGCCGCCGCGAAGCCCGGGATCTGCTCCTTGGCGAAATTGCCGGTGTTGCCGGCGAACAGCAGCACCGTGCCGACCAGCCCGAGCAGTGCGCCGACGACGTGATGGATCGCGAGCCGCTCGCCCGGCAGCAGCGAGGAGAACAGCACGATCAACAGCGGCCAGAGATAGTTGAGCAGGCCGGCTTCTGCCGGCGGCGCGAAGCGCAGCGCCAGGAAATACAGCGCGTGGTAGCCGAACAGACCGCCGATGCCGACGACCCAGGCGACCAGCGGCTGCTTCAACGCGGCAAAAGCCGAGGGACGAAACAGAAAGCTGATGAACGCGACCACAGCCCCGATCGCGAACGTCATCGCGGCGAGCTGGAACGCCGGGATCTTCCCGGTCGCGACCGTCATGACCGAGAGCAGCGACCACATCAGAATGGCGGTCAGTCCAACAAGGGTAGCGGTGCGGGTCGTCATCACGGCCCCCCTTGTACAGACGAAAATGCCCGGCACAAGGCCGGGCATCTCGTCGTGATCGGTATCGCGTACGGCGCGACGCCGCTCAGGCGTGATACTGGCCGCCGTTGATGGTCAGCGTCGAGCCGGTGATGAAGCCGGCTTCGTCGGCGGCCAGGAACACCACCGCGCGCGCGATCTCTTCGGGCTCGCCGAGACGGTTGACCGGGATCTGCGGGATCACGTTCTTCTCCAGCACGTCCTTCGGCACCGCCTGCACCATCTCGGTGTTGATGTAGCCCGGCGCGATGACGTTGACGGTGATGCCGCCCTTGGCGTTCTCGATCGCGAGCGCCTTGGTGAAGCCGATGTCGCCGGCCTTGGCGGCGGAGTAGTTGACCTGGCCGAACTGGCCCTTCTGGCCGTTGATCGAGGAGATCGAGATGATGCGGCCGAACTTGCGGGCGCGCATGCCCTCGATCACCTGGCGCGTCATGTTGAACAGCGAGCCCAGATTGGTGTTGATCACCTCATTCCACTGCTGAAGCGTCATCTTGTGGAAGGCGGTGTCGCGGGTGATGCCGGCATTGTTGACCAGCACGTCGACCGGGCCGAGCTCCGCCTCGACCTTCTTGACGCCTTCCGCGCACGCGTCGAACGAGGCGACGTCCCACTTGTAAACGGGAATGCCGGTATCCGCCTTGAACTTCTCCGCGGCGGCATCATTGCCGGCGTAGCTCGCCGCCACGTTGTAGCCCGCCGCTTTCAGCGCCTTGCTGATCGCAGCTCCAATGCCGCGCGTTCCGCCCGTCACCAATGCAACACGTGCCATGTCCGTCTCCTCCTTGGCCGTCTTTTATAACCGGAATTGCTCCGGTCTTCGCACTCACAACCCCGAAATAAAAATGCTCGTCGAAACAAAAATGCCCGGCGCGAGGCCGGGCATCATCTCTATCAGCTCGCGCCGCGGTTGACAGATGATCTTTTCATCACCTAACCCGCCCCGCTGCCTTCAGTTCAGTCGCGTGCAACGCACATCGCGATGCCCATGCCGCCGCCGATGCACAGCGTCGCGAGGCCTTTCTTGGCATCGCGCTTCTGCATCTCGTGCAGCAGCGTCACCAGTACGCGCGCGCCCGACGCGCCGACCGGATGGCCGATCGCGATCGCGCCGCCGTTGACGTTGACCTTGGCCGGATCCCAGCCGAGGTCCTTGTTGACTGCGCAGGCCTGCGCGGCGAACGCCTCGTTGGCCTCGATGAGGTCGAGGTCGGCGATATTCCAGCCGGCCTTCTTCAGCGCCGCACGCGAGGCGGGGATCGGGCCGGTGCCCATGATCTTGGGATCGACGCCGGCCTGACCCCACGAGACGATGCGGGCGAGCACCTTCTTGCCCTGCTTGGCGGCTTCCTTGGCGGTCATCAGCACCACCGCGGCAGCGCCATCATTGATGCCGGAGGCGTTGCCGGCGGTGACGGTGCCGTCCTTCTCGAAGGCAGGGCGGAGCTTGCCCATCGCATCGAGCGTGGCGCCGTGGCGCGGATATTCGTCGGTATCGACGACGATGTCGCCCTTGCGCGACTTGATGGTGACCGGGACGATCTCGTCCTTGAACTTGCCGGCCTTCTGCGCCGCCTCGGCCTTGTTCTGCGAGCCGACCGCGAACTCGTCCTGCTGCGAGCGCGTGATCTGATACTGCTTGGCGACGTTCTCGGCGGTGTTGCCCATGTGGTAGCCGTTGAAGGCATCCCACAACCCGTCCTTGATCATGGTGTCGACTAGCTCGAGGCCGCCCATCTTGACGCCGCCGCGCAGATATTGCGCGTGCGGGGCCATGCTCATCGATTCCTGGCCGCCGGCGACCACGATCGACGAATCACCGTTGAGCAGCGCCTGATAGCCGAGCGCCACCGTGCGCAGGCCCGAGCCGCAGAGCTGGTTGACGCCCCAGGCCGGGCTTTCCACCGGGATGCCGGCCGCGATCGAGGCTTGGCGGGCCGGGTTCTGGCCCTGCGCCGCGGTCAGGATCTGGCCCATGATGACTTCGGAGACCTGGCCGCCTTCGACGCCGGCCCGCTCCAGCGCCGCCTTGATGGCGATCGCGCCGAGATCGTGAGCCGGGGTAGTGGCGAATGCGCCGTTGAAGCTGCCGACCGGGGTGCGGGCGGCGCTGACGATGACGACATCGTCTGACATGGACATCTCCTGTGGGTTGTAGCTGGGTTTCTCGACGGCGGGCGGCCCGGTTTGGCTGGCCTGTCTCTTGATTCCATCCTGTTAACCTAGGCAGCGCGTGTCAATTGGCCAGTGGCCGATTTCGCGCCGCGCCGCACGCGAAATGGCGCCTCTGGCACTTTCCTAAGCAATCCCTTTGCTTTGGGATTAACCGCACAGCACAAAACTCTAGCCGAACCGCTTTGAAAATGCTTACCTTTGCTGCGATGCGTTGCATTTAGCCCTGCGGCGGTGCTGCCGGGTTCCAGGTTCTTCGGTGTTGAAGTGAGAGCCCATGGCAAAATCTGAACAACCGACCACGATCAAGAAATACGCGAACCGGCGGCTCTATAATACCGGTACGAGCACCTATGTGACGCTAGAGGACCTCGCCGCGATGGTGAAGGAAGGCGAGGACTTCCTCGTTTATGACGCCAAGACCGGCGATGACATCACCCGCTCCGTGCTCGCGCAGATCATCTTCGAGCAGGAGAACAAGGCCGGGCAGAACCTGCTGCCGACCACCTTCCTGCGCCAGCTGATCCGCTTCTACGGCGACAGCATGCAGATGGTGGTGCCGAAATATCTCGAACAGTCGCTGGAGACGCTGACCAAGGAACAGGAGAAGTTCCGCAAGCAGCTTGCCGGCGCGCTGAGCGGAACGCCGTTCGCACCGCTGGAAGAGCAGGTCCGCCGCAACATGGAGCTGTTCCAGCAGACCTTCTCGATGTTCAAGCCATTCGTGCCGCAGCCGCCGCGCACCAATGCCGAGGCGGAGAAGGTGCCGGAGCCGACCCAGGGCGACGACAACATCGACGATCTCCGCCGCCAGATGAAGGACATGCAGGACCGCCTCGAGCGCATGTCGCAGCCGGCGAAGAAGGACGAGTAGGGCTTCGCGGCGCTGCACTCGAGCAAACGCCAACTCGATTTCGCCATTCCGGGCTGCGCCTCTTTGGCGCAGGCCCTGAATCCATTCATCCACACAACATTGGCCAAATGGATTCCGTGCTCGCGACTTCGTCGCGCCCCGGAATGACGGCTATCCCGCGGCAGGCACGGCCTTCTCGGCCGCCGCGTTCCACGGCCGGTCCGGCGAGGCAAGGCCGATCAGGCGGCCCTGGATGAAGTCGCAGCCCCAGTCGCGCAGCATCATTGCGGCCTCTTCGTCCTGCACCCATTCGGCGACCGTCTTGATCTCGAGCCGCCGCGCGAGATCGATCAGCGTCTGCACGAAGGCGCGGTCGTCGGAGGAGCGCACGATGTTCTGCACGAAGGCGCCGTCGATCTTGACGATATCGACGCCGAGCTTGCGTAGATTGCGGAACGAGGTGTAGCCGGCGCCGAAATCGTCGATCGCGATCCGGCTGCCGAAATTCTTCAGCCGGGTGACGAAGCCGCGGACATCGTCGATGTCCTGGATCGCGACCGTCTCGGTGATCTCGACGATCAGCCGCTCGCCGACGCCGGGATGCGCGTGCATCAGCGACTCGATCGTGGTCCACCAGTCGGGATCCATCGTGGTATCAGGCGAGATGTTGAGGCTGAGCTGCACGCCGGGCGCGGCCGCGAGCTCGGCGACGGCAAGCTCGAGCACACGGTGATCGACCAGCCGGATCAGGCCGAGCCGCTCGGCGACCGGCACGATATCGGGGGCGAGCAGCGCGCGGCCGTCGTCCTGCTCCATGCGGACCAGGCACTCGTAGAACGCCGGCTGCCGTGCATGCGCATCAACCACGGGCTCGAAGCCGATCACGATCCGCCGCTCGTTCAGCGCGGTGACGATCTCGTCGGTGACGCGGATGTTGACGCGGCGCTGCGCGTCGCGCTCGACATTCGGCTTCCACAGCGCGAACGATCCGGCACGCCGGCTCTTGGCGGCATCAAGCGTTTCCTGGGCGCGGTTGACCGCCTCCTCCGCCGTCCGCGCGTGCCGCGGGATGGTGACGGCGCCGATCGAGGCCGTCACCGACACCGGGCCGGATTTAGTCGGCACCACCTCGTCGCGCACCGCGGCGAGGAAGCGCTCGGCCGCGACATTGGTGTCGTCGACGGTGCAGTTGCGCAGGATCAGGCCGAACTTGTTGCCGGAGAAGCGGCCGAGCATGTCGCCGCTGCGCAGCCGGGCGCGGATTCGCCTGGCGATCTCGGCGATCACGGCGTCCGCCACATCGAAGCCGAAGGCATCGTTGACCCGCGCCAGATGATCGATGCCGATCAGCATGAACGCGCAGGCGGTGCGGAAGCGCGCGCATTCCTCGATCGTCTCGGCGAGCGAGGCGATCAGATGGGTGCGGTTCAGCTCGTTGGTCAGCGGATCGTGCCGCGACAGTTTCACAAGCTGCTCGTCGCGGGCGTGGCGCTCATTGTTGACGCGGATGATGCCCTCCGCGCGCGCCGGGCGGCCGTCGGGGCCGGCGAACCAGCAGCCGGTCTCCTCGATCCAGATCACGGGCGCCGAGGTGACGGCGCGCACGCCGTATTCGATCCGGTAGCAAACGCCCTCGCCGCTGCGTGCCGGCGCGCCCTGGCCGAGCGCATCCGTGCGGACCGAACGCTGCGGCTCGATCAAGGCCGCGAGCGCCGCACCCGACGCCAGCGCCGGTTCGGGAATGTCGGGGAAAACCGCCGCCACATTGTCGCTCCAGGCGATCGCGTCGGTCGCCAAATCCCAGGCGAAGGTCGCCTGACCGAGCGCGGCGAGGATGCTGGCAGCTGGCGGGACAGTGGGCATCAAGCTTGCCTCAATTCGGGACATCAGGCGGTGATTCTGTATGTCCTCAAGATAGGAGTTCCGGCGAATCGGACGCTATGTGAGTTTGATAAATAATCTGGAAACCACAATTGACGCTGCCCGGGAACGGATCGGGCGCCGCGGGCATGAGCCTTGCCACAAGGAGGTGGCGAAGGACGCAACGTCCCAAAACATAACGGTTCAACCGAGGTCTTGTTCGCAATGTTCGATGCCGATCAGTGGGAAATCCTCGACGACGAGGTGACGGGCGATCCCGGTGCGACCGGTACGGCCCTGGTCCCGCTGACTGCGACGACCCATTGGGCGCCCAAGATCGCGCTGCCCCACGCCGATCCGTCCTTCCTCGCCCAGCTGATCGCGACCGCCGCGCGCGAGCCGCAGACGCGCGGGCTGCGGCGCGGATCGCCGGCCGATGCGCAGACCGCCTACGGCCCGCATGTCAGCGAACGGCGCAGCGTGGCGCGGCGCACCCGGCAGATCGTCTAGATTAAGCGCGATGCAGTTAGGCTAGATCGGTTTTGACCGCGGGTTTTGGTCCACCTCTCCCTTGGGAGGGGTCGATTTGCGCAGCAAATCGGGTGAGGGGTTACGGTCTATCGAGAGAGCAAGAGCCCTCACCCGGCGCTACGCGCCGACCTCTCCCCGGCGGGGAGAGGTGAACGGGACTGCGGCGAGCCCTATTTCAACCTAAACTTCATCCGCTCTAGACAGAGATAGCTAACAGAGAGGTCAGCGCTGCGGCGCGTCCGGCGGCGACTGGTTGCCCGGCTGGAGGTCGGGCGACGCGATCGTCGGCTGCCCGGGCTTCGGCGTCGGCTCCTCATGCGGCACAGCTTCCGCCGCCGCGGCTGGTGCGGCCGGAGGCGGGGCGGGTGCCGGCGACGGCTGCGCGATCGGTGCCGGTGCAACGGCCGGCGTCGGCGGCGGCGCGTCGGCCGGCACGGGCTCGAACTGGCCGTGACCGGTCGGCGCAGCCACCCGGCGGCGGCGCGTGCGCAATGCAATTCCGGAGATGAAGTCGACCAGTGCGAGCAGCGTCAGCAGGCAGAACGTCGAGTTGCCGAATTTCGGCCAGAGCACGAATTCGGCCGCCGCCGCGCCGAACACGATCAGCGACAGCAGATGGTCGGTGAGATATTTCGCGCCGGGACGCGCGCCCTTGATCACTTCGAGCAGAAGCAGCAGCACGCCGGCGGCGAGCAGCATGTCGCTCAGCGTGATTTGCCACACCTCGCCCGACATCAAGGTCAGCCTGAACAGCGGATCCGTGAAGGACACGCCGGGCATCAGGAAGACGATGATGTTGTAGACCGCGAGCGGGATCAGCAGCAGCGGAAAACCGACCATCGGGCTTGCGCCTTCAACAGGAGGACCAAGCAAGTGCGGCGAGGCACTGGCCCCGCCGCTGCTACGCCCGTATTGACCGCATTCGTTGGCCGAAATCAGGCACCGCAAGCCGCGGTGCGACGGCCAGAACGGCGGATCAGGACTCTTTCTTCTTCAGGACCTGGCGGCCCTTGTACATGCCGGTCTTCAGGTCGAGGTGGTGCGGACGGCGCAGTTCGCCGGAGTCCTTGTCCTCGACATAGGTCGGGGTCTTGAGCGCATCTGCCGAACGGCGCATGCCACGGCGCGACGGCGAGGTTTTTCTTCTGGGAACGGCCATAACGGTGTCCTCTAGGGGTGTTGCGGAGGCATCGTCCGAAATACGGACGCGGCTCAGCGCGTACGGAGCGCAAGCTGCAATGCCGGTAAGGCCGCGCTTATAGAGGAAGGGGCGGCGCAATGCTAGGGCCGGAAGCTGCAAAAATCGCCCGAAAATTGGCCTAATCGCCGCGATTTTCGCGCCAGCAGCGCGCCACCGCGTTGGCGCGGGCCATGTAGGTTCCGGACAGCCGCCGCACCCCGGGACCGGGCTTGCGGGCGCTGCGCTTGACCGGATTGGGCAGGATCGCCGCCAGCAGCGCCGCTTCCCGCGGCGACAGGTCCGCGGCGGACCGGCCGAAGGCATATTGGGCGCCCGCCTCGGCGCCGAACTGCCCCGACGGGCCCATTTCGGCGATGTTGAGGTAAATTTCCAGCACGCGCTGCTTCGGCAGCACCAGATCGATCCAGAGCGCGAGCGGCAATTCGAGCGCCTTGCGGATCACGCTGCGGCCGTTCCAGAGGAACAGGTTCTTCGCGACCTGCTGGGTGATGGTCGAGCCGCCCCGCGCCACCTCGCCGTCCTCGGCGTCGTCCAGTACCTCGCGCAACGCCCCCCAGTCGACGCCCTTGTGCTTGCAGAAATGGGCATCCTCCGAGCCGACCACGGACCGCGCCAGATAGGGCGACATGGCGCCGAAATCGATCCAGTGCCGGGTCACCGGCGCCCCCGTCAGGGTCCGCCACGCCATCAGGGCCGAGACCGGGTGGCCGGTCCGGTAGAACGGCGTCACCAGGTACGGCAGCAACAGCAGGACCAGCAAAATCAGCAATAAAATTCGGATGATGCGCAAAACGACGGTTTCCGGCTGGGATGCGGCCCGCGCACCGGTGACGATAAGACCGGCACCACCTGACGTCTGCCGATAATTCGCGGTTTTTCCAGCACTTTTAAGGCGCAATCCGTCGCAGGCTGGAATTGACGAAGCCGGTGCCATCAACGATTGTCCGGCCGAAATCGATCTGGAGCAATTCTTAATGACGACCGGTACTGCAGAGTTTGCCAAGCGGCTGGACCAGACCGCGGAGGACACCGAAGCCCTGCTCGCCAGACTGTTGTCGGATACGACCGAAACCGACGAGATCGTCCGCCCGAAGCGGCTGATCGAGGCGATGCGGTATTCCAGCCTCGGCGGCGGCAAGCGGCTGCGGCCGTTTCTGGTGGTCGAGAGCGCGGCGGTGTTCGGCGTGCCGAGCGAGGCCGCGCTGCTGGCCGGCGCCGCGCTGGAGTGCATCCACTGCTATTCGCTGATCCACGACGATCTGCCGGCGATGGACAATTCCGACCTGCGCCGTGGCCGTCCCACCCTGCACAAGGCCTATGACGACGCCACCGCGATCCTCGCTGGCGATGCGCTCTTGACGATTGCCTTCGACATCATCACCCGCGACGCGATCCACAAGGACGCCAATGTCCGCCTGCTGTTGACCCGCGCGCTGGCGCGCGCCTCCGGCATCGGCGGCATGGCCGGCGGCCAGATCCTCGACCTCGCCGGCGAAGGCCGCTTCGGCGACCGCGAGCCGGTCGACGTCGCCCGCCTGCAACAGATGAAGACCGGCGCGCTGCTGCGCTTCGGCTGCATCGCCGGCGCGATCCTCGGCCAGTCCTCGCAGCAGGAGTACCAGGCGCTCGACGACTACGGCAAAGCGCTCGGCGAGGCCTTCCAGATCGCCGACGACCTGCTCGACGTCGAGGGCGATGCCGCCGCGCTCGGCAAGCCGGCCGGCGCCGACGCTGCGCTCGGCAAGACCACCTTCGTCACCCAGCTCGGCATCGACGGCGCCAAGCAGCGCGTGCGCGATCTTTTGGCGCGTGCCGACGCCGCGCTGTCGGTGTTCGGCGCGCGGGGCGACGTGCTGCGCGCCGCCGCCCGCTTCGTGGCGGAGCGGAAGAACTAGCGAAAGCGACCGGGGAATGAGCAAGGAGCTCGACGACCACCTTGTTCGTTTCCGCAAGCTGCCGATGCCGGCCCGCGTGGTCGTGGGCCGGCCGCGCACCTTCGCAGCGCTCGCCTTCGGGATCGTGCTGTGCCTGTTGCTGCCGGAGTCGCCGCGCCTGGTGACGCGGCTTCTGATCGGCTGGGACGGCTTCGCGGCGCTGTATCTGCTGCTCGCCTATGTGATGATGCTGCGCTGTGGCATCGCCTACATCAAGCGCAGCGCTGCGATGCAGGACGACGGCCGCTTCTTCATCCTGCTGCTGACCGCATTCGGCGCGCTGGCGAGCCTCGCCGCCATCGTGTTCGAGCTCGGGGCATCCAAGAACAGTCCGGCCGGCATTGCGCTTGCGGTCGTCACGCTGACGCTGTCATGGGGGCTGGTCCACACCGCGTTCGCGCTGCATTACGCGCATGAATTCTATCGCGGCAAGCAGCCCGGCGGGCTGCAATTCCCGAGCGGGGAGGCGCATGTCGACGCCGACTATTGGGACTTCGTCTACTTCTCGTTCGTGATCGGGATGACAGCGCAGGTCTCCGACGTCGGCATCACCGACAAGATCATCCGCCGCACCGCGACCGTGCACGGCATCATCTCGTTCGTGTTCAACACCGCGCTGCTGGCGCTGATGGTGAACATCGCCGCAAGCGCGATCTAGCTTCCGCACGCCGCTCCGGCAAGGCTGCGCATTCCTCGGCGGCAACCGATCAACTCGCGACGCGCGCGGTGCGGCCGCCCTATGTAGACCATGTCGAACCCGTCATCCTGAGAGGGTGTGAAGCTTTGTCCCACGCACCGCTGTGCGCAATTGCGCACAGGCCGGGCGATGACACCGAACGAGTTGGGAGAATGTGAATGTATTCAGCGTCGTCCTGGCGAAAGCCAGGACCCATTACCCCAATCGCTTGTTGTTGTGCGACGCTGGAGCCGCTATCCCACTCTCAATCGAATTCGGTGGTTATGGGTCCTGGCTTTCGCCAGGACGACGATGTGGGCAGGCCGCTCGCTACAATTCTCATACCGTCATCCTGAGGCGCGAGCCCTTGCGAGCCCCGAAGGATGAATCGACCAACCGTCGGGCCGTGCATCCCTCGAGGCTCGCCGAAGAGGTTCGCACCTCATAGGATGACGGGACTGGCATCGTGGCGCGCGCTATTCCCCCATCTCCGGGCAGTAGCGGGCTAGTTGCAGACCTCGACGTTGCCGACGCCGAGACCGGGGCCGCCGCCGCCGCGATATTCGAGGTGGCAGCCGCGCCGGACCGGACGGCAGGTATAGGCGTCGCACATGATCTGGCCGCTGCCGCTTTCGGCGCGCGCACGCGGCTGCGGGCGCGGAGCTGCCGCTGACGGCGCCAACGGCTCGCGCTGCTGACGATAGGCGCGTTCGCGCTCACGCCGCGACGGGCGGTCCTCGTCGGCATCGCGCCTGGCGACCGGCTTCCGCTCGCGCCGCTTCTGGCATTCATTGTCGTCGTTGAGGAACGAGCCCGCGGCACAGACGATCTTGCTGCAATGGTCGCCGTCGGCGCGGTAGCCGTGCTCGCAGACCAGCGGGCAGACCCGGGACGGCTTCAGCTTGACGGCATCGAGCGTCTCGAGACTCGCGTTCCTGGCGTCGAGCCTGGTGCCGGCATAGCGGTTGAACTGGGTCAGCGAACGCTGCGAGGCGGCGTTCCACTCGCCGTCGACCGCACCGATCAGGCAGCCGACCCGGCGCAGTTCGGTCTGCACCGATTTGACGAGATCGACCTGCGGCGAGCCGGTGGTCAGCGCCGCCACGTTGGTCGGCCTCTCCGCAGCTGTCGGCGCGGTCACCGCGGCCTGATCGGCGGCAGGCTTGTCCGCGGGGACCGCAGCCTCGGCCGCCTGCCGCTTCTGCTCGGCGGCAGCCGCCTGCTCCTGGGCGATCTGCTTGGCCTGCTCCGCCGCGAGCCGCGCCTGTTCGGCGGCCCTGGCATCCGCCTCGGCCTTGGCCTGCTGCGCCTTCTGCGCGCCCTCGGCGGCCAGCCGCGCCCGCTCCTGTTCGGTCTGCCGCGCTTTCTCGGTGGCGGCAACGCGGGCGTCCTCAGCCGCGAACTTCTCGAGCTGCAACTTGGCGAGGTTGGCGTAGTAGCCGTCCGGATATTGCGCGAGGAAGGCGTTCATCGCGCTCTTGTTGCCGATCTGCAGCGCCAGCTCGTAGTCGCGGCGCGCCTCCGACTGCGGCGTGGGCGGCGGCGCGGCGGCGGCAACCGGCCTGGCGGGCGCCGGAACCAGCGCGACATCTTCGCCGCCGAGCGAGCCGTAGACGAACGGCTCCTGCCGGTTGTTGGTGGTCTTCAGCACGTCGTCGCGGACATAGCCGAAGGCGCGGCGAACATCGAGACCGGGTGTCGGCAGGTATTTCGACAGCGCGGCGGTGAAGGGGCTGTTCTTGCCGTCGCCATCGGCGGCCGTGGACCCGGCCTTCGCCGAATAGGCGATCAGCACGTTCGGTGAGGTCGGCTCGACCTTGGCAAGGCCCTGCCCGATCGCCCGCGTCGCCAAGGTCCGCTTCATCGTCTTGGCGAACGGATTGTCGCGGCAGGCGTCGAGGATCACCAGCCGCAGCTTCCGTACCGGCTCGATCGCGACCAGCACGCGGTCGAGCGACAGCGCTTCGTCGAACACGTCAGTGTCGCGCTCCAGTCGCGCGTCGACCGGGATCAGATAGTTGGCGCCGTCGACCTCGATGCCGTGGCCGGCGTAGTAGACCACGGCGATGTCGGCATCGCGGGCGCGGTCGGCAAATTCACGCAGCGCCCGGCGGGTGTCGGCGGCCGGAAGGTCGCGGCGGAAATCGACGAGGTCAAAACCGGCATTCTTCAGGGTCGCGGCGATCACGCCGGCGTCGTTGACCGGGTTCGCCAGCGGCGCGGTGTTGCGATAGGCCGAGTTCCCGAGCACCAACGCGACGCGCTTCTCGGCGAAGGCGGGCTGGCAGACCAGGAGGAAGGCCGCAACGGCGAGCAGCAATCGATTCAATTTGAAGAGTCCAGGTCCATTCATGTCGATGCATCCAGGACGTGGTGGTTCAGCAATTCCTAACACAGGGCCCGAACTACCAGAAACAACGGCCGGCCTTTGTGAGCCGCCTCACGATCCGCGTCAGCCGGCCGGGCGGTCTTCATCATTAGTCTGGAAAGCCGACCGGCGGTTCGCGTGGGGTCACCTTCACGCGGAATTTTGGCGCCGGCCATGGCGCAAGCCATCGGTTCGTGGCTAAATCCTAGCAGAGCAAATTCCTGCCGGGAGGACCCACCAATGAGCCAAGCTCGATCCAGCGTCGAAAGCGTCGTGCAGACCTATTTTGACGGCCTCTACGAGGGCGACGCCGACAAGCTCGCCACGGCGTTCCATCCGTCCGCCGACCTGCGCTGGGTGGAGAAAGGCGAACTCAAGATCCTGACCGTGCCGGACTGGCTCGCCTGGGTGCGCAAGCGGCCGTCGGGCAAGGCGGAAGGCAAGGCGCGCGAGGACTTCATCGTCACCATCGACCGTTCCGACGACAACACCGCCTTCATCAAGGTACGCTGCCAGCTGCCGCCGCGCTATTTCACCGATTATCTGGTGGCGATGAAGCTCGCCGACGGCTGGCAGATCGTCTCGAAATCCTACCGCTACGACCTCAAGGACTGATCGCGCGGCGCCACGGGGCGTCCCGCGACGATCGGGTGACATGCCCTGTGGTCCGGCCATCGCCGGACGACATTGACTGAGGCGGGTTTCCGGGCGAATTGACCGTCATGGAAGCCAAATTTCAGATCTTTCTCACCCTGCTCGGCGTGCTGGCGGGGACCGCCCTGGTGGCGCGCCGGACCGACATTGCCCCCGCGATCCTGCTGCTGCTGGTCGGCATCGTGCTCGCCTTCGTGCCGGGCATGCCGTCGCTCGAACTGCCGCCCGAGCTGGTGCTGCTGGTGGTGCTGCCGCCGCTGATCTATTCGGCGAGCGTCGCGATGAGCTGGCGCGAGTTCAAGGCCAACCTGCGGCCGATCATCCTCTTGTCGGTCGGCTGTGTGATTTTCACCGCCTTCATGGTCGCGACCGCGACCCACTATCTGATCGGTCTGCCCTGGGGCATCGGCTTCCTGCTCGGCGCGATCGTCGCACCGCCCGACGTGGTCGCACCGCTGGCGATCGCACGCAGGCTCGGCATGCCCCGCCGCATCCTTGTCGTGCTCGAGGGCGAAGGCCTCGCCAATGACGCGACGGCGCTGATCCTCTATCGCTTCGCGCTGGCGGCGATCACCACGGGACTGTTCTCGCTGCCGAGGGCGACCGGCACGTTCCTCGTCATCGTCGCCGGCGAGATCCTGTTCGGCACGCTGGTCGGCTGGCTCAGCCTGCGCGCCCGCCGCCGCGCCAGGGATCCGCAGGTCGAGATCACGCTGTCACTGATCACGCCGTATCTCGCCTACTGGATCCCCGAGCATTTCGGCGGCAGCGGCGTGATCGCGACGGTCGCCTGCGGGCTCTATATGAGCTGGAACGGGCCGCTGCTGATCTCGGCGGCGACGCGTCTGCAGGGCATCTTCTTCTGGGACTTGATCATCTATCTGATCGAAGGCCTGCTGTTCCTGCTCACCGGCTTCCAGATGCGCTCGCTATACGAAAAGTCGAAGGCGTTCCCGCTGCATGACATCCTGCAAGCCACCGCGCTGGTCGCCGTGATCGTGATCGTCGCGCGCTTCCTCTGGGTGTTTCCCGGCACCTATCTGCCGCGCTGGATCAGCCGCAGTGTGCGCGACAAGGACCCGCTGCCGTCGTGGCGCGCGGTGTTCGTGGTCGCCTTCACCGGCGTGCGCGGCGCGGTGTCGCTCGCCGCCGCGCTGGCGCTGCCGCTGACACTGCCGAGCGGCGACGCCTTCCCCTATCGTGACCTGATCCTGTTCGTCGCCTTCGGCGTGATCTTCGTGACCCTGGTCGGACTCGGCCTCGGACTGCCGCCGGTGGTCCGCTGGCTCGGCCTTACCAGAGAAGGCCGCAGCGAGTACTTCGCCGAGCACGAGCAGGAGATCGCGGCGCGGCGCGAGGCGCTCAACGCCGCGCTGAAATCGCTCGACGCCATCACCGACGACCGCGAGCTGTCCGACGAGGTCGTCAAGCTGCTGCGCTCGCGGCACGAGATCCGCTTCAACCAGCTGCCCGACGCGCTCGATCCCAACCGCCACGACGTCTCCGCAACCGGCACCGAGCTGACGCGCGAGCTGATCGCCGCCGAACGCAAGTTCATCCACACCCTGCTGCGCGACGGCAAGATCACCGACGAGACCCGGCGACGCATCGAGCGTGACCTCGATCTGGAGGAAGCGAGCCTCGCCAACCGCGAGTATCACAGGATTCCGCTGTAGCTTTCTGTCGTCCTGGGCAAGCGAAGCGCGACCCGGGACCCATAGCCACAGCCGCAAGTTTGGCGAAAGGCTGGGGTCCCAGCGAGCAGCAACAACGTTCAGCGGTGGCTATGGTCCCGGCTTTCGCCGGGACGACATGGTGAATGAACTGCGTCCCCACCTACACTGTCATCGCCCGGCCTGTGCGCAATTGCGCACATGGACCGGGCGATGACAGCGGTGGCGGGATGCTGCTTCGACTTCATGGTTAGAGGCCGCTGCTGTCGCTGGGACGACCGCGGGGCCTACTCCGCCGCCGCGTTCTGTCCTGGGCCACCGACGAACCCCGCGGGATCGCCGAAGCGCTCGATCATGACGGCGGTGAGGTCCTTGCTCTTGCTGGTGACGCAGGCGCCGGAGCGCACGGTGTAGCGGTCCTGGTGCGCGACATGCGGCGGCGCCTCGCCGTTTTGCAGCGCGCGGGCGGCATCCATCACCAGCTTGCGGAAATGCATGATGCCGAGATCGGTCGGGCCGAGATGCTCGCGGCTGCGGTCGGCGATCGGGCCCTGGCTGTCCTGCACCGCGGCGTCTTGCTCGGAGACGCCCTTGATGCCGGTATAGCTTTTGGTCCGCTGCAGCTTACGGTCGATCAGATAATCGTTCGCCTTGTTGCGCAGCGGCACATAGTTTTCGTCGACGTCAGCGGGTTCACGAAATGCTTCTTGATGTCGAGGATTTCGTTCTCCTCCTTCTCGAAGGAGAGATGCGCGAAGGTGAAATGCGCGGTGTCGATCGAGCCTTCCACGGCCTGCACCCAGTTGCAGTCCTGCCACTTCTTGGTGACGAAGCGGTGCGAGGCCGGCAGCAGCGCCATCTCCAGCGCCGGCAATTCCGGCATCTGATCGGCGGGGCCCATATAGGCCCAGATCATGTCGCCCCATTCGCGCACCGGATAGGACTTGATGCGGATCAGGTCCTTTGCATTGAGGTCCGGATACGAGGTCGGCATGTCGACGCAGCGCCCATCGGTGTCGAACTTCCAGCCGTGATAGACGCAGCGGATGCCGCATTCCTCGTTGCGGCCGAGCCAGAGATTGGCGCCGCGATGCGGGCAGTACTGGTCGATGACGCCGACCACGCCGCGTGAATCGCGGAAGGCGAGCAGCTCCTCGCCCATGACCACGATCTTCTTCGGGTCGCTGTCCGGCTTGGGGAGCTCTTCCGACAGCAGCACCGGGATCCAGAACCGGCGCAGCAATTCGCCCATGCCCGTTCCGGCACCTGCTTCGGTGAGGAACCTGTTGTCTTCGGCGCGAAGCATGGGCGATCTCCCGATGTTATTTTTTCAATTCGTCGGAGGGTGGAGCGACGCGATACCCGCCCTCCTCGACGTCTCACACCGGCCGTTCGCCCTTCACGGTCACGCGCGTCCCTGACCGCGTATGCGGCCAGTAATCCCACATTGCACGGTGCTGGGCGCAGCGGTTGTCCCAGAACGCGATCGCGTTCTCGGTCCAGCGGAAGCGGCATTGGAACAATGGGTTCTCGGCATGCTGGTAGAGATAGGCCAGCATCGCATCGCCCTCGTCGCGCGGGATGCCGACGATGAAGCGGGTGAAGCCGCGGTTGACGTAGAGCGCCTTCTTGCCGGTCACCGGATGGGTGCGCACGACCGGATGCTCGGCGCGGGGATATTCCCGTTTGTCGGCGACACCGTAATTGGCATAGAGCCCGCGATAGGTCTGCTCGCCGTCATGCAGCGCGGTTAGCCCGTCGAGATAGGCCTTCATGCGGTCCGACAGCGCCTCATAGGCCGCGTACATGTTGGCGAACAGCGTGTCGCCGCCGCGCGGCGGGCACTGCTTGATATAAAGGATCGAGCCCATCGGCGGCTCGAGATCGCAGGACACGTCGGTGTGCCAGCCTTCGCCATTGGCGCGCGGCGAATCCTTGTCGGCGTAGATCTTCATCAGCGCCGGATCGCCTTCATTCGGCGCGGCGGGATGCACATGCAATTCGCCGAACTTGCGGCCAAAGGCGAGGTGCTGTTGCGGCGTGATGTGCTGGTCGCGGAAGAAGATGACGAGATTTTCGGCGAGGGCGCGATGGATCTCATCCATCTGGCGGTTCGAGCGGGCCTCGTCGTCGACCAGCCGGGCAATATCGACGCCGGAAATTTCCGCACCGATGATCGGCGTCAGCTTCTCGACCCCGATGGTCTCATAGGGCTCGGTGGAGTCGGCGACGTGGCGATAGCGCGGGCCCTGCTTGCCGGACAGTGAGCTCATGGGCGGTCTCCCGATCGTTCTTGATTGGGAGCATCGTAGCCCGGATGGAGCGAAGCGCAATCCGGGCCGCAAACATACCCGTCGTCCCGGACAAGCGGAGCGCAGATCCGGGACCCATAACCACAGGACAGTGTTTTGCGATGACTCGCAGCCACATCTCGCGCCACAACCATCGCCTGTGGTTATGGGTCCCTGCTTTCGCAGGGACGACGGTTGCGTGTGAGTTAAGAGCGGAGTGAAACTACTCCGCCGCTCCCGCCTGCTCCGGCAGCTTGGCGCCGTTGCCGTAGCGCTGGTCGATGTAGTCGATCACCAGCGCCTTGAAGTCGGCGGCAATGCCGGGGCCCCGCAGGGTGCGGAACTTCTTGCCGTCGACGAACACAGGCGCGGCCGGCGCTTCGCCGGTGCCGGGCAAGGAGATGCCGATATTGGCGTGCTTGGATTCGCCGGGGCCGTTGACGATGCAGCCCATCACCGCGACGTTGAGCTGCTCGACGCCCGGATACTTGGTCTTCCAGGCCGGCATCTCGTCGCGGATGAAATCCTGGATCGAGCGCGCCAATTCCTGGAACGTGGTCGAGGTGGTGCGGCCGCAGCCCGGGCAGGCCGCCACCAGCGGTACGAAGGTGCGGAAGCCCATGGTCTGCAGCAATTCCTGCGCGACCTGCACTTCCAGCGTGCGATCGCCGCCGGGCTCCGGCGTCAGCGAGATGCGGATGGTGTCGCCGATGCCCTGCTGCAGAAGGATGCCGAGCGCGGCCGAGGAAGCCACGATGCCCTTTGAGCCCATGCCGGCTTCGGTCAGGCCAAGATGGATCGCGTAGTCCGAGCGGCGCGCCAGCTCCTGATACACCGCGATCAGATCCTGCACGGCGGAAACCTTCGCCGACAGGATCATCTTGTTCTTGGGCATGCCGAGCTCTTGCGCCCGCGCGGCGGACAGCAGCGCCGACTGCACCATGGCCTCGCGCGTCACTGCACGCGCATCGCGCGGGTTCGGCGACGCCGTGTTCTCGTCCATCAGCTTGGTGAGCAGCTCCTGGTCGAGCGAGCCCCAATTGGCGCCGATGCGCACCGGCTTGTCGTTCTTGTTGGCGATCTCGATGATGTCGGCGAACTGGGTGTCGCGCTTGTTCTTGAAGCCGACATTGCCCGGATTGATGCGGTACTTGTCGAGCGCCTCGGCGCAGGCAGGATATTCGGCGAGCAGCTTGTGGCCGATATAGTGGAAGTCGCCGATCAAGGGCGTCGTGATGCCGATCTTGCGCAGGCCGTCGCGGATATGCGGGACGGCTGCGGCGGCCTCCTCGCGGTCGACGGTGATGCGCACCATCTCGGAGCCAGCGCGGGTCAGCGCCGCGACCTGGGCGATGGTGCCCTGGATATCGGCGGTGTCGGTGTTGGTCATCGACTGCACGACGATCGGCGCGCCGCCGCCGACGGCAACGTTGCCGACCATGACCTGCGTGGTTTGGTGCCGCGGCGCGGGGCCGGCGACGTCGTCTTGCGGCAAAATCTCGGGCTTGTTCATGGCGTCTCGAATATCAGGTTTTGGTGACAGTCACCAAGGGGGCCAAAGGGGCGGCGGCTCCGCGCCAGGCGGGCGAACGGTCATGTTCCGAAGTGAATTCAACAGCTTATGCCGCCGATTGCGGCCAAAGGCAAGCCATGCAGCGGCGGTCTGCATGGCCAGCTATATTGGACCGGATCGGGGTGAATCAAAGGGCAAGGTCGCAGCTTTTCATGTGATCTGGCGCATCTTAGCATTAAGGGCACCGAGGGAGGACGCGACATGGCCGGCCATAGCGAGCTGATCTCCACGGCGGAACTCGCCGACATCCTCACCCGCCCCGAGCTCCGGCTGTTCGACTGCACGGCTTATCTGGAGCCGGCGCCCGCCGGCAGCGGTGTTCCCTATATTGTCGTCTCGGGCCGCCAGACGTTCGAGGCCGGGCACATCCCGGGCGCCAATTTCCTCGATCTGCAGGCCGAGTTCTCCGATCCCCGCACGGAACTGCGCTTCATGATGCCCGAGGTCGGCCAGCTCGAGGCCGCGTTCGGCCGCCATGGCATATCGGCGAACAGCCGCGTGGTGCTGTATTCGATCGGCACCGCGATGTGGGCGACGCGGTTCTGGTGGATGCTGCGTTCGCTCGGCTTCGACGGCGCCGCCGTGCTCGACGGCGGCATCGACAAATGGACCGCCGAGGGCCGCGACATCGAGACCGGCCTCGCCGGCGGCTATCCGCCCGCGACCTTTTCCGCACGGCCGCGGAACGGCCTGTTCGTCGGCAAGCACGACGTGCTCGCCGCCACCGCCGAGGCCAACACCGTGATCGTCAACGCGCTCGGCCCGCAGTTCTACAAGGGGCTGGAGCCGAGCCGCTACGGGAGGCCCGGCCGCATTCCCGGCAGCGTCAGCGTGCCGGCGGCAAGTTTGATCGATCCCAAGGACAAGACGTTCGTATCGCTGGCGGATGCCGAAGCGACGTTCGCCGCGCAGGGCATCACGAAAGACAAGCGCGTCGTCGCCTATTGCGGCGGCGGCATCTCGGCGACCATCGACCTGTTCCAGTTGCATCGGCTCGGCTACGACAACCTCACGCTCTATGACGGCTCGATGGGCGAATGGGCCAAGGACGAGTCGTTGCCGATCGACCGGGGATAGAATGTGCCGCCGGCGTGATTTTTCGCACAGCGACACTTTTTCCCCGCCGTCATTCCGGGGCGTGCGAAGCACGAGCCCGGAATCCATTCCTCTGCGCATGATGCGGCCCAATGGATTCCGGGCTCTCGCTTTGCGAGCCCCGGAATGACAGAGAATGTCACGCCGGCACGTTCGGGTCCGGCGTCACCTTGGGATCGGGCTTGTTGACGAGATAGAGACCGGCGATCACCAGCAATGCGGCGATACCGAACACCGGGGTGAGCGTGTCGTGCATGATGAAATAAGCCGCGACGACGCCGAACAGTGGGGTGACGAAGGTGAAAGCGGACAGCTTGCTCGCCGAATAGGTCTTCACCATCGCGAACCAGATCACAAAGGTGCAGCCGACCACCCAGACGGCCTGATAGGCCAGCAGCGAGATCGACAGTGCGCTCGGGACATGATCGATGCGCTCGCCGGCGATCCAGGAGGCGAGGCCCAGGATCGGGATCGAGATCGCGACCTGGTAGCCGAGCGCCTTTTCCGGTGCTGCGTTGCGCAGGCGCGTGCCCTTGGCGACCAGCGTGGTCGCCGCCCACAGCGCGCCGCCGCCGACCACGAGGAGGTCGCCGAGCAGCACCTTGGCGTCGACATTGGGCTGCGGCACGCCGATCGCGAGCGCGACGCCGGCGAAGCTCAGCGCCAGCCCGCTCCACTGCACAGTGGAGAGGCGCTCGCCGAGGAACTGGTGCGAGCCGAGCGCGACGAAGAACGGCGCGGTGTAGAGGAACACCGACGCGCGCGACGCCGAGGTGAAGACGAGACCGGAGAAGATCAGCACGAACTCGAGCCCGAACATCAGCCCCGCGACGATGCCGGGGACCAGCGAACCGTCGCGCTTGAAGAATTGCACGCCGCGCAGCCAGCCGACGATCAGCATCACCGGCAGCGCGCCGGCCGAGCGGATCATCGCCTGCAGCATCGGCGGCACGTCGGGCAGCGCCAGCTTGACTGCAAGCTGGTTGAAGCCCCAGCTCACGCACAGCATCAGCATGATGGCGATGGCGCCCGGCGGCAGGCCGTGCCCGACGCTGACGGGCCTTGCAGCATTGGCTGATATCGCTTGGGTCGACATGTTTCCTCGCGGCCGGTTCTATCGGCGTGTTGTTTTATTCGATGGTTCGACTCCCTCTCCCCGCTCTTGCGGGGAGAGGGAGGGGTGAGGGGCCGTCTCCGCAAATTCGATAGATGTTCGCGCGTGGAGACTCCCCCTCACCCGAAATTCGCTACCGCGAATTTCGACCTCTCCCCACAAACGGGACGAGGTGACTCCAAGACGGCAGGGAGAGTCCATCACGCCTTCGCGCAATGCGCGCAGGTGCCGGCGATCTCGACGACGGAGAGTTTTGGGATGAAGCCCGAGGCGCGCGCCGCAGCGGTGAGGCTTTGCGCAACCGGCGCCGCCGGGATCTCGCCGACCGAGCCGCAATGGTCGCAGATCAGGAAGGCCACCATCGAGGTTTCGTCATGGTCGTGCGCGCAGGCGAGGAAGGCGTTGCGGCTCTCGATGCGGTGGACGAGGCCGTTCTCCATCAGGAAGTCGAGCGCGCGGTAGACGGTAATCGGTGCCGGCCGCGGCATCGACTTGGCGAGTTCATCGATCACCTCATAGGCGCCGAGCGGGCGGTGGCTGGACAGCAGCGCCTGCAGCACCTGGCGGCGGATCGGGGTGAACTTCTGCGCCCGGCGCGCGCAGACCTGCTCGGCATGCACCATCGCGTCCGCGGCGCAGCGGCCGTGATCGTGGTCGGGGGCAGGAAATGTCGGCTTGGCGAGGCTCATTGGCTCGATATGTAGCATTTTTGCGTCTGTTCCCAAAGCCCGCGCCGCGCTGGTCGTTCCGCAGCCATGTGCGGAGGGCGGGGCAGCTCCCCGTTAACCGGGCATGAAGTAATCATAAGCAAGCTTATAATATTCCAAGCTTATGGAGGCAGGCCCATGCGCGGTCCGGTGGACGCGAACTTCATGTTTACGCTTGGCGAGCTGTTCCGCCTGATCCGCGTCTACGCCGACAAAGAGGCGGCGCGCTACGGCATCACCCGCGCGCAATGGGCGGTGCTGGCCAAGGTCGAGCGCAGCGAGGGCATGAAGCAGACCGAGCTCGCCGAGCTGCTCGAGATGCAGCCGATCACGCTGACCCGGCTGATCGACAAGCTCTGCGACAATGGCTGGATCGAGCGCCGCAGCGACGAGAACGACCGTCGCGTCAACCGCCTCTATCTGAAGAAGGCCGCCCGCCCGCTGCTTGGCAAGCTGGCCGGCCTCCGCTCCGAACTCACGACGACCGCGCTCGAGGGCATCAATCCCGCGGATGCGCATCGCCTGCTCACGCAACTGGAACAGATCAAGGAAAACGTTCGCAATGCCATCCAAAGCCCGGCCGGCGAGCCCTCCCGAAAGGAACAGCGCTATGGCTGAACCCGCCCTCAAACTGGCGCCGGAGCAGAAGAGCAATCCCGACACGCCGGCGCCGGCGGGCAAGGCCAGCCGCGCGCCGCGCCGCCGCCTGATGGCGGGACTGCGGCGCTATCGCCGGGTGCTGCTGCTGGTCGTGCTGCCGACGATCGCCGCGATCGGCGGCGTCGTGTTCTATCTCAATGGTGGCCGCTATGTCGGCACCGACGACGCCTATGTCGGCGCGCAGAAGGTGCTGATCACGCCGGAGATCTCCGGCAAGATCGACAAGGTCATCGTCAGGGAAGGCCAGCACGTCAAGAAGGGCGACGAGCTGTTCGAGATCGACCCGGTGCCGTTCCGCCTCGCGCTCGCGCAGGCCAAGGCGGCGCTCGACCAGACCAGGACCACCTATGACAATCTGGTCGACAACATCAAAATCAACACCAAGATGCTCGAATTCGCCCAGCAGAGCATCGAGTTGAAGAAGCGCGACGTCGACCGCAAGTCGACGCTGGCCAAGCAGAATTTCGGCTCGCAGCTCGACCTCGACAATGCCGCCAACGCGCAGGTGACGGCCGAGAGTCTCGCGCAATACATCAAGCAGCAGATCTCCAAGGACAAGACCCAGTTGCTCGGCGACATCGACCTGCCGATCGAGCAGTTCCCGCCCTACGCCCAGGCCAAGGCCAAGCTCGACGACGCCCAGCGCAACCTCGACAACACCGTACTGCGAGCGCCGATCGACGGCGTCGCCACCCAGGTCGACCAGATCCAGCTCGGCCGCTTCGTCTCAGCCGGCTCGCCGGTGTTCTCGGTGATCGACGTCGATCATCCCTGGGTCGACGCCAATCCGAAGGAGAGCGACTTCACCTATGTCGCGGTCGGCCAGGAGGTGACGCTCGACGTCGACGCCTTCCCCAACCACGTGTTCAAGGGCAAGGTCGGCTCGCTCTCGCCCGGCACCGGCGCGCAGTTCGCGATCCTGCCGCCGCAGAACGCCACCGGCAACTTCGTCAAGGTGGTGCAGCGCGTGCCGGTCCGCATCTACTTCGACGAGAGCGATCCGTTCGTGAAGAAGCTGAAAGCGGGCATGAGCGTCTACGCCACGATCGACACCAAGCACCGCCGCACGCTGGCCGGCCTGCTCGGGCTGTCGCCGGCGGCGGCGCATCAGGACTGACGGGTGAAAATCGATCGAGCCAGCGACCGCAAAGACAGTGCGCCCCCTCTCCCGCTTGCGGGGAGGGTCGGGGCGGAGGCTCCCTCCACGAATCGTTCGGTGGAAAGAGCCCCACCCGGCGCTACGCGCCGACCTCCCCCGCAAGCGGGAGAGGTGATTCCCGTCGCTTGAACAGGACTAACTGAATGAACGCACCGTCACCCTCCGCCGTCCCCGGCCTGCGCCGGAACATGGTGACGATCTGCGCCATGACGGCGACGATCATGCAGGCGCTCGACACCACCATCGCCAACGTCGCGCTGCCCTACATGCAGGGTTCGCTGTCGGCCTCGCAGGACCAGATCAACTGGGTGCTGACCTCCTACATCGTCGCGGCCGCGATCATGACCGCGCCGGTCGGTTGGGTCGCCAACCGCTTCGGCCGCAAGCGCATCTTCATCATCTGCTCGGCCGGCTTCACCATCGCCTCGGTGCTCTGCGGCCTCGCGCAGGACATCAACCAGATGGTGCTGTTCCGCCTGCTGCAGGGCGTGTTCGGCGCGGCGCTGGTGCCGCTGTCGCAGGCCGTAATGCTCGACTCCTATGCGCTGCACGAGCGCGCCAAGGCGATGTCGATCTGGGGCATGGGCGTGATGATGGGCCCCATTATGGGGCCCTCGCTCGGCGCCTGGCTGACCGAAACCTATTCCTGGCACTGGGTGTTCTTCGTCAACCTGCCGTTCGGCGCCATCACCGTGCTCGGCCTTGCCGTCTTCATGGACGAGACCAAGCAGGACCTCAATCTGCGCTTCGACTGGTTCGGCTTCAGCGCGCTGGCCGTCTCGATCGGCGCGCTGCAGCTCGCGCTCGACCGCGGCGAGCAGCTCGGCTGGCTGGAATCCAACGAGATCATGATCGAGTTCATCGTCGCGGCGGTCGGCGCCTATTTCTTCTTCGCCCATTCGCTGACCACCGACCGGCCGTTCATCCAGTTCGCGCTATTCAAGGACCGCAATTTCCTCGGCGGCTGCGTGTTCATGACGGTGATGGGCCTCGTGCTGTATTCGACCATGGCGCTGTCCTCGCCTTACCTGCAGAACGTGATCGGCTATCCGATTATCACCGCCGGTCTTTTGCTGGCGAGCCGCGGCATCGGCACCTTCGTGGCGATGATGCTGGTCGGCCGCATGATGCGCTATTTCGAGGCGCGCACGCTGATCATCTCCGGCCTGGCGCTGACCGCGGCCTCGCTGTTCCAGATGACCGGCTGGACCGACATGACCCAGGCGACCGAGATCGTCGTCGTCAGCGTGATCCAGGGCTTCGGCTTCGGCCTCGTGTTCGTGCCGCTGTCGACGGTGTCGTTCATGACACTGCCGGGCCATCTGCGCACCGACGGCACCTCGATGCTGACGCTGCTGCGCAACGTCGCGAGCTCGGTCGGCATCTCGATCGTGATCGCGCAGCTCACCGAGGGCTCGCGGCGGATCTACGCCAAGCTGTCGGAGCAGATCAACCCGTTCAACCACGCGCTGCAGATGCCCGACGTCTCCAGGATGATCAACCTCAGCACCGACGCCGGCCGCGCCATGGCCGACAAGATGGTGGCGGCGCAGGCGCAGATCATCGCCTTCTCGCACGACTACCAGCTGGTGATGCTGTTCATCCTGATCTCGATCCCGCTCGCGATCATGATCGGCTCGACCAAGGCCGCGCTGCGCTCGCAGCAGGCACCGCCGGATCATGCCGCGGTGATGGAGTAATCTCCCCGTCATTCCGGGGCTCGCGAAGCGAGAGCCCGGAATCCATTCATCCATCAAATCTGCGGCCCAGTGGATTCCGGGCTCGCGCCAAGAGGCGCGCCCCGGAATGACGGCGACGACAGTCGTGACACTCCCCCTACCAAGGAGCGAGCCGCGGCGCCTGCGAGCCGCGTTGACTTTCGCCCGCCCGCTCCCAATACTCCCGAAAAAATCACAATCCGTCACAAAGGGCGGGCTTCAGGGGAGGACGCGATGCCGACGTCACGCAGGACGCTGCTCAAGACATCCGCGGCTGCCGCCGCTGCTTTCAGTTTCGATTGGACACGCGCGCAGGCGCAGGCCGAGACGGTGCGCATCGGCGTGATCTACGACCTCACCGGCCCGTTCGCCGCCGGCGGGTCGGTCGCCTCCTCGATCGGCACCCAGATTGCCATTGATCTCGTCAACGAGAAGGGCGGCGTCGGCGGCAAGTACAAGGTGGCGCCGGTCAACGTCGATTCCCAGAGCAAGCCCGATGTCGCCATCAACGAGGCCAACCGCCTGATCGATCAGGAGAAGGTCGATATCCTCAACGGCGTGTTCGCAAGCTCTCATGCGGTGCCGCTGGCCGCCAAGGTCGAGCAGCAGAAGCGCATCCTGTGGATCACGACCGCAGTCTCCACCGCCGTGTTCAAGGACAAGAACCTGCAATACGTGTTCCGTGCGCAGATCCATTCCGACCAATACGGCCAGGCCTTTGCCAGCTTCATCGCCGAGCACGCCAAGGCCAAGCTCGGCATGGACCCGAAGGACGTCAAGGCGGCGCTCATCCACGAGGACGGCCCCTATGGCGTCGGCGTCGCGGCAGCCGACGAAGCCTTCGCCAAGGAGGCCGGGCTGCAGATCGTGCTCAAGGAAGGCTATTCCGCCTCCGCGCCCGACCTGTCGGTACTCGTCACCAAGCTGAAGCGCGCCAAGGCCGACGTGATCTCGCATGCCGGCTACAACCCGGACATCACCCTGTTCCTGCGCCAGGCGCGCGAGAGCGGGCTGAAGTTCAAGATGCTGTTCGGCGCTGGTGCCGGCTACAGCCAGCTCGACAAGCTGCGCGAGACGTTTGGTGCCGATATCGACAATTTCTGCAACATCGATCCGGTGCCGGCACAGCTGCTCGATCCGGCCAAGCTGGCGCCCGGGGTCGGCGATCTCACCAAGGTGATGGTCGCGCGCTATCGCGAGAAGACCAAGGCGACCGAGGTGCCGCCGCACTGCTCGATGGGCTTCAACCAGACCTGGATCCTGCTCAACAACGTGCTGCCTGTCGCCAAGGAAAAATACGGCGGCTTCGACCCCGAGGCGATCCGCAAGGCCGCGCTCGACGTCGATATCCCCGCAGGCGGCACCATCCAGGGCTATGGCGTGAAATTCTATCGGCCGGGCACGCCGCTCGCCGGCCAGAACGAGCGCTCGACCCCCGTCGTGATGCAGAACGCCGGCGAGCGCATCTCCGTGGTGTGGCCGACCAACATCCGGACGCAGGACCCGGTATTCCCGCTGCCGAAGGGATCGGTGTACGCGGCGTAGGGCTCGACCGCTTGCTGCGTCGTGTTGGGAATCAGCCCCGTCATCCTGAGGTGCGAGCCTCTTCGGCGAGCCTCGAAGGATGCACGGCCCCAGTTCTAGCCGATCCATCCTTCGAGGCCCGCCCAGCTGCGCAATTGCATTGCAAGGCTCGCACCTCAGGATGACGGGGCTGACATAGATGTCGGTGAAACCACGGCAATCACGCTGCTGCTCCGGTGTCCGATCAATCGCAATGCAAATGTCTACAACACCACCCGTCTCCCTTCATCCGCCGCCCAATAGCCCGCGTAGTTCACCCTGGTCGTCTCATACGCCAGCGAAAGGTCGGCGAGCGGCTGACGGCCGGTGGCGACGCATTCCATGAAGTCCTGGATCTCCTGCAGATAGCCGCGGGTCCATTCCTCCTCGAGGCAGACGAACTGCCAGCCGGTTTTACGGTCGACCTTCTCGGTGATGTAGACGGAGGCGAGCTTCTCCTCCGAGGTCTGGTAGCTGGTCAGATGCGTGTTCGGCGTGATGTTGGCGAACAGCGAGCCGCCGCTCGTATAGGTCTCGATCAGGTTGCGCACGCCGCCCATGATCATGTCGCCGGAGAACACCGTGGCCTTGGTGCCGTCGGAGAAGGTCGCGGTCAGCGTGCCCCAGTCCTCGACATCGACCGGCCTGGCCTTGATGAAGGCACGCTCGTCCGGCTTGAGGCTGGCGGTGACATTGCCGACGTCGCAGGTGACGCTGGCGACGGTGATGGTTTCGCCGCGCGCGCGGGCCTCGACCTGCTTGAGCCAGAGCACCGCCGACAGCGGATGGCAGCCCATCCGGATCAGCGAGCCGCCGCCGGTCATCGCCCACTCCGCGGCATGCGCGGCGTGCGAGCCGGAATGGCTCTCCTCGCCCTTCATGAACAGGATCTTGTCCTTGGTGGCACGGATGATCTCCGCGGTCTTGGTCACCGCCGGCGCGTAGATCCAGTCCTCGGCATACATGAACAGCCTGCCGGTCTTCTCGATGGCAGCGCGGGTCGTCGCCATCTCCTCCATCACGCGCTGATACATCAGCGCTTTCGGCACGGTCTTGCCGATCGGCGCCGTGTCGCCGTCGCGGCCGAAATAGCCGCTGAACGGCTTTTCGCAGATCACGTGCTTGCCGGCCTGCATCGCTTCGACGATCATCGCAGCGTGCAGATTCGGCGGCGTGCAGATGTCGATGACGTCGAGATCGCGGTCGGCGACGAGCTCGGCAAAACTGCGATAGGCGGTCGAGATCTGGTGCTTGCGGGCGAATTCGACGACGTGGTCGCCCCGCGCCGCGACTGCCTTGACCGCGACGTCGACGCCATAGACGCGCCGATAGGCATACATATGCAGCTCCGACACGAAGCCGCAGCCGACCAGACCGATCCTGATTGTTGTCATTGGGATTCTCTCCGCGTCCTCAAGCGGAGGCAGCGTAGCGCGCCGCCATCACCGCGTCGAACGCATTTCCCATTACGGCGTGAGGCGCCGTCTTGCTGGTGAACAGCGCGAATGCATCCGCCGCGGCCCCGATCGCGAGATCGCGTCCGGTCATGACCTCGGCGCCTTTGGCCTTCGCAGCCGTCAGCAGCGGGGTCCAGAGCGGCGTGTAGACGGCGTCGGCGACCCACATCGCCGGATGCAGCAGTGCGTCCGGCACCGGCGTGTCGCGGCTCGGCAGCATGCCGACCGGCGTTGCGTTGACCAGCCCGGCCGCGCCTTCGACCGCCGCCGCGACGCTGGCGGCACGCACCGCACCACGATCCTGCAACTGGTGCGCAAGCTGCGCAGCCTTGGCAGCATCCGCATCGAAGATGCGCAGCTCGCGTGCACCAAGCCCGACCAGCGCGAAGGCGATCGCCTTGCCGACGCCGCCGGCGCCGATCAGCGCGATCGCGGCATCAGGCGCGGCGGGAAGCAGCGGCTTGACCGCGCGTGCAAAGCCCGTGGCGTCGGTGTTGTGTCCGACCAGCCGCGCGCCATCGACGACGATGGTGTTCACAGCGCCGATCGCGCGCGCATCCGCCGACAACTCATCCAGCAGATCGCCGACGGCTTCCTTGTAGGGAAACGTGACGTTGACCCCGGCGAAACCGAGCCGCCTGATGCCGTCGAGCATCGCGCGCAGATCGTCGCGCGCAGCGCCCGGCACCTCGATCAGCTGATAATGGCAATGCAATCCGAGCACTGCTGCGGCCTGCTCGTGCATGGCCGGGGCGGCGGAGTGCGCGATCGGATAGCCGATCAGGCCGGTGAGGAAGCGATCGCGCATTGTCCCCCGATTGCGGAAGTCTCAGCCCATGCTGTCGAGCCGAGCATAGCTGGCTTCCATGCCGCGCTCCATGCCGCTGGCGAGCATCGCCGCACGGGTTTCTGCATCGGGCAGCGTCATCCGCATCGCCATCAGCGTGCCGCTGCCGTCGGCGGCAAAGCGCGTCTCGACATGATTGTCGGGCGTCGGATCGGGCAGATGCATGCGCGCAACATGGACGATGCGGCTGAACGGCTCGAGCTCGAGATATTCGCCGGTGAGATGGAAGCCGCCGCCCTTGCCGTCGGTCCACTCGTAGCGGATCTTGCCGCCGGGCCGCGGCTCGCTGATGCAGACCGGCATGGTCCAGCCTTCCGGCCCGAGCAGCCATGTCTGCAGCAGCTTCGGCTCGGTATGCGCGCGGTAGACGGCCTCGGGCGGCGCCGCGAAGCGCCTGGTCACGACGATGTGGCGATCGCCTTCGGTGGTCAGCGTCAGCTTGCTCATCACTTGTCCTTCACTGTTCGGGCTTCATCGCGGCCAGCACACCGTCCAGCCGGTCGTAGTTGGATTCCAGCGCCCGCCGCAGCATTGCGAGCCACTGATCGATTTCGGCAACCGCCGCCGGCGCGAGCCGGCACGGCCGTTTGGTGCCCTCGACCCGGCGCAAGATCAGGCCGGCGCCCTCGAGCACCTTGAGGTGCCGGGAGATCGCGGGCTGGGTCAGGTCGAACGGCTCGACCAGCTCCATCACGGTCGCCTCGCCCAGCGCGAGCCGGGCCAGGATCGCGCGGCGAGTGGGGTCGGCGAGTGCTGAAAAAGCGGCATCGAGGTTGGGCACAGTTAATGTCACCTTCGTTATATAACCTATATATTATATAATTGGATGTGCATAGTCAACCGAAACCTGGCGCGGCGAAGGCCTCAGCAAGATCCGGGCAGTGATGCGGACGATGGGATCAGCGCGCTCTTGTCGGCGCGCGGTGGCAGGCTTACGGCCGACGACTAGACGTCGAAGAACACGGTCTCGTTGTCGCCCTGCAGATGGATGTCGAGCGTGTAGACGCTGCCCGTAGCCTTCTTCGCGATCAGGGTCGCGCGGCGATCGGCCGGCACTTGGGCGAGAACAGGATCGGCCGCATTTGACGCTTCGTCATCGAAGTAAATGCGCGTGTAGAGATGCAACAGCATGCCGCGCGCGAACACTGCGAGCAGGATGTGCGGCGCCTGCGGCTTGCCGTCGGGATCGGGCACCGAGCCCGGCTTGATGGTGTCGAAGGCATAGCCGCCGGTCTTGTCGGTGCCAACGCGGCCGAAGCCCTTGAAGGACGAGTTCGGCAGCGCGCGCTTGTCCTGCGGATCGCAGAAGCGGCCCTGCGCGTCGGCCTGCCAGATCTCCAGCATGCAGTCCACGACCGCGGCGCCGTCGCCGTCATAGACCTTGCCCTCGACGCGAATGCGCTCGCCCGAGACGTCAGGCGTCAGCAAATTATTGGTGAAGGCGTCATTCCACCGATATTCGCCATTCGGCGTCAGGCCGTACTTGAAATAGGGGCCGACGGTTTGCGACGGGGTGACGCCATCAGGACGCTGGTTCGGCACGTTATTTGGTCTCCATCGGCGTGGCATTG
>NZ_JAGKJJ010000033.1 GCF_020329505.1 Bradyrhizobium semiaridum | reverse complement strand
CGCGACGCGGACGATGCCCGGCGTATCCAGTGCAATGCGCTCGATCTCGCGCACCACCGCCGTGGTCCGGGCCAGCGACGCGGCGCCGGGCAGCTGCGCCGAGATGATGACGTAGCCGCGATCCTGCGCCGGAATGAATCCCTGCGGGGTGGTGGCGAGCAGCCAGCCGGCGCTGCCGATCAGCACGAGATAGATCGCGAGCATCACCACCGTATGCCGGATCACGAAGTCGGCGGCGGCTGCGTAGCCGTGCGCCAGGCGATCGAACACGCGGTTGAACAGCGCAGTGAAGCTGCCCCAGCCGCGCGCGAGGATGTTCCAGCGTGCCGGCGGCCGTTTCTCCTCGTGCGGCACCAGGATCTGCGAGGCCAGCGCCGGCGACAGCGTCAGCGAGCAGAAGCAGGAGATCGCGGTCGCAACCGCAATCGTCACGGCGAATTGCTGGAAGAACTGCCCGGAGATGCCGCCGAGGAAGGCGGTCGGCACGAACACCGCGCACAGCACCAGCGCGATCGAGACCAGCGCACCGCCGACCTCTTCCATCGTCTTGAGCGCGGCTTCGCGCCGGCTCATGCCATGCTCGAGATGGCGTTCGACATTCTCAACCACCACGATGGCGTCGTCGACCACGATGCCGACCGCGAGCACGAGGCCGAACAGCGTCAGATTGTTGATCGAGAAGCCGAGCGCGGCCATCACCGCGAAGGTGCCGACCAGCGACACTGGGATCGCGATGATCGGGATGATGGCGGGCCGCCAGCCCTGCAGGAACACCAGCACCACGATGACGACGAGCGCCATCGCCTCGTAGATCGTCTTGATCAGCTCATGGACCGACTGCGCGATGAATTCGGTCGGGTTGTAGCCGATATTGTAGTCGAGCCCCTTCGGGAAGCTCGTCTTGAGCTGCGCCATCGCGTCGGAGATGTGCTTGGCGGTGGCCAGCGCGTTCGATCCCGGCCGCTGCGTCACCAGCAGGGCGACGGCAGACTTGCGCAGCAGAAAACTGTTGGTGGCGTAGGACAGCGCGCCGAGCTCGACGCGGGCGACATCGCGCAATCGCACGGTACGGCCGTCGGAGCCGGCCTTCACCACGATATCCTCGAACTGCCTGATATCCTTGAGGCGCCCGGTAAAGACGAGATTCGGCTGGAACGCGCGATCGGCGATCGGCGGCTCCGCGATCTGGCCGCCCGCGATCTGCAGGTTCTGCGCCCGGATTGCCGCCAGCACCTCGGCCGAGGTCAGGCCGAGATTGGCAATCCTGTCGGGGTCGAGCCACAGCCGCATCGAATAGTCGCGCGCGCCGAACATCTGGATGTCGCCGACGCCGTCGATCCGCAGCAACTGGTCGCGGACCTGGAGCAGCGCGTAATTGGAGATGTAGAGCTGGTCGAAACTGTCGTCGGGCGACAGCATGAACACGACCATCAAGATGTCGGGCGAGTTCTTGCGGGTGACGACGCCGTTGCGTTGCACCTCCTCAGGCAAGCGCGGCTGCGCGATCGCGACGCGGTTCTGCACCAGCACCTGGGCCTTGTCGAGGTCGGTGCCGAGCTTGAAGGTGACAGTGATGGTGAGCTGGCCGTTCGAGGTCGCCTGGCTGTAGAGATACAGCATGTCCTCGACGCCGTTGATCTCCTGCTCGATCGGCGCAGCGACAGTGTCGGACACCGTCTGCGCCGAGGCGCCCGGATATTGCGTCGTGACCGTGACGGTCGGCGGCACCACTTGCGGATATTCCGAGACCGGCAGCGTCTGGTAGGCGATCGCGCCGACGATCAGCAGCACGATCGACAGCACCATCGCCAGGATGGGCTGGTTGATGGAAAGCCTTCCGAGATTCATGGTTTGCCACCTGCCGCAGGCGCAGCTCCTGCCGCTGGCTTGGCCTCGGCCATTTTCGGCGTCACCTTGGCGCCGACGCGGGCGCGCTGCAGCCCGTCGACGATCACGTGGTCCTCCGCCTTGAGGCCCTCGCGGATCACCCGCAGGCCGTCATCGAGCGGGCCGAGCACGACCGGCCTTGCCTCCACCGTGTTGTCGTCCTTGACCACGAACACGATCTTGCGCGACTGGTCGGTGGCAATAGCGGTGTCCGGGATCAGCAGCGCCTCATAGGGCGCCGAGCCGATGATCCGGACACGGCCGAACTGACCGGGCAGCACCGAGAGATCCTTGTTCGGAATGATGGCGCGGCTGCGCAGCGTCGCGGTCGACACGTCGAGCCGGTTGTCGAGAAAGTCCATCTTGCCCTCATGCGAGGGTTTCGTTTCGCCGGTCAGCGTGACCTGCACCGGGTTCGGCGTGTCGCGCGAGCTCGGCCGCTTGCCTTCGAACCAGAGCCGGCTGTTGCGCTGATAGGTCGCCTCGTCGACGTCGAAATAGATGTAGATCGGATCGAGCGACACGATCGAGGTCAGGAGCGTCGAGCCACCGTCGCTGCCCTGCACGAGATTGCCCGGCGTCACCAGATGCCGGCTGACCCGGCCGGTGATCGGCGCCAGCACATGGGTGAATTCGACATTGAGCTGGGCGGCCTTCAGCGCGCCCTCGGCCTGGGTCTCGGCGGCACGCGCCGCCTGCAACGCCTGCCGGCGCTGGTCGACGACCTGCTCGGAGACCGCGCTGGTCTGCACCAGGTTCAGGCCGCGCTCGAGGTCGCGCTTGGCAAGCTCGCCTTTGGCACGCGCGTCGGCGAGCTGTCCTTCGGCTTGCAGTTTGACCGCCTCGAACGGCCGCGGATCGATGATGTAGAGCAAATCGCCGGCCTTGACGATCGCGCCGTCCTTGAACTCGACGCTGTTGACGAAGCCGCCGACGCGGGCGCGGACCTGGACCTCCTCGATCGCCTCGAAGCGGCCGGTGAACTCGTCCCAGTCGGTGACGGTGCGTTTGACCGGCTGCGCGACAGTGACCGGCGGCGGCGGTGGCGCGGCCTGCGATTGCGCCGCCTTGTCGTCGCAGCCGCCGAGCGCGAGCGCCAACAGCACAGCGATCGAGGCAGCACTGCGCCCTGCAAGACGGCGAAACGATTCCCGATTTAGGCCGGCCGCCGGAGCCGGATACTCCGTTCTGTCAGTCGCACTCACTTCCGTCTCCCCAAGGACTTCGAATCAAGGACTTCGAGCGTTGCAATTGAAATTGCAGTGATTCGGCGAAAGGTGGGTCGCCGCAAACATCCGCGGCGGACGTCACAGATGTAGCCGCCCCCCAGTCTGTTCAAGATGGCCCGGGGATCAAGCAAATAGTTGCGTTATCTGAAAGCCTTACGAGGACGTCGCAGGCTATGCTGCCGATCAAAGGGGCAGAATCATTGGCCTATCCGGAAATTGGCCGCTCACGGATTCCGGTCTGGAACAATTAGAAGGCGAATCGACGTCACAATCGCGTCATGCGCATGGGATCGTGCGCGGCGGCAGCAAGAACGTCCGGTTGTGGACCGGAAAAACCGTCCAGCAATCGCCTCGCTCTACCTCTCGCTGCATCGCGCCATCGTGGTTAACGCGGCGCATGTCATGCGGACACACATTGACACTCAGAAGCATCGTCAATACGGTGATAGTTGCCAAAGGGTAAATTTTCTTGGCCGCCGCATTTTTCTTGAACATTCATAGGGTTTCGGTCGCGGCGTGAGTGAGTGAGGCGACTACGGTAATGGCAAGCGAATTCGACCTTGCTGATGTGATGGCTCCGCCGCCAGCGCGGACTTCTTCCGATACGGATGGCCCCATGCGATCTCCGGTCGCGGCTAATCAACCTGCAGATGTGAACGAATTCACATCTCCGCTTTCCCAGAAAATGTAATTCTTGACCGGCTTTCATACCGGTCGCGGGAGTGCCCATGACGACCATACCTGCTTTTACAATCGGTGGTTTCACCCGTCCCGAACTCTATCTCGATCCGAGCGGCAACATCATTCTCGACCCGACCGCGCAAGCGTTCGTAGACACGTATGGTCTGCAATACCTCTACATCGGCTGCCCTCCCGGCACGCCGTTTCCGCCGGTCCCCGGCTTTCTGTCGACGCCGACCGACACCAATGCCGCCAGCAATACCGTCGTCGAGGGCGCCGCGGCCAACACCTCGGTCAACCTCACCGCACATTCGACCAGCCTGATCGGCCTGCCGGTCACCTATTCGCTGACCTCGGATTCCTCCAGCGGCGGCTTCAAGATCGATTCGCAGACCGGCGTGGTGTCGATCTCCGATCCCTCCAAGGTCGATTTCGAAAGCTCGGGCGGCAGCTACACCGTTACGGTGCGGGCGACCGACGGCATCTTCGTGTCGTCGCAAAGTTTCACCATCGCGGTCACCAATGCCGCGCCGTCGACGCCGGTCGACAGCTTCACCGGCGACACCGTCGCGGTATATGAAGGTGCCGCTGCCGGCACCGTTGTCGGCATCAACGCGTTCTCGACCGACGTCAACGGTCCGGCCGTCACCTATTCGCTCACCGCGGATACGTCCAACGGCGGCTTCAAGATCGATCCGAACAGCGGCATCGTCACCGTCAATGATCCGACCAAGATCGATTTCGAATCCGCGCCGGGTCACGCCTACGTCGTCACCGTCACGGCCAGCGACGGCCATGGCGGCACCAGCTCGCAGAATTTCACGATCGGTGTCTACGACGTCGCGCCGGCGGTCCCGACCGACAGCAACGCTGCAGCCGACAGCGTGACCGAAGGCGCCGCCGCGGGCAGCGCCGTCGGCATCACCGCATCCGCGCCCGACGTCAATGGCGGCACGGTGCACTACGCGCTGACCAACAGCGCCAACGGCGCATTCCAGATCGATGCCAATACCGGCGTCATCACCGTCGCCGATCCCACCAAGATCGATTACGAGTCCGCGCCCGGCCACGCCTACACCGTGACGGTGCAGGCCTCCGACGGCACGCTGACCAGCACCAAGAACTTCACCATCGCCGTCGCCGACGCCGCGCCGTCGACGCTGACCGACAGCAACGCGGCCGCCAACACCGTGGTCGAAGGCGCTGCCGCCGGCACCATCGTCGGCATCACCGCGGCAGCCACCGATGTCAATGGCGGTACGGTTCACTACGCGCTGACCAACAGCGCCAACGGCGCATTCCAGATCGATGCCAATACCGGCGTCATCACCGTCGCCGATCCGAGCAAGATCGATTTCGAAACCGCGCCCGGCCACGCCTACACGGTGACGGCGCAGGCCAGCGACGGCACGCTGACCAGCTCGCAGAATTTCACGATCGCGGTGACCGACGTCGCGCCGTCGACGCCCGTCGACAGCAATGCCTCGGCCAATACGGTGGCGGAAGGCGCCGCCGCGGGCACCACCGTCGGCATCACGGCATCCTCGACCGACATCAACGGACCGGCCGTGACCTGGTCGCTGACCGGAGACACATCAGGCGGCGGCTTCACCATCAATGCCACCACGGGCGTCATCACGGTCGCCGATCCGACCAAGATCGACTACGAAACCTCGCCCGGCCACGCCTACACCGTGACCGCGCAGGCCAGCGACGGTACGCTGACAAGCTCGCAGACCTTCACTATCGGCGTCAGCAACGTCTCGATCAGCACGCCGGTCGACGCCAATGCCGCGGCCAACAGCATCGCCGAGGGCGCCGCCGCCGGCAGCACGGTCGGCATCACCGCATCCGCGGTCGACCCGAACGGACCCGCGACCACCTATGCCCTGGTGGCCGACAGCTCGCTCGGCGGCTTCACCATCAATGCCACGACCGGCGTCGTCACGGTCGCCGACCCCAGCAAGCTCGACTATGAAAGCGCGCCGGGCCACGCTCACAGCATCACCGTGCAGGCCACCAGCGGCGCCGACGTCACCACGCAGACTTTCACAATCGCGCTTAGCGATGTCGCGCCGTCCGCTCCGGTCGACAGCGACGCCACAGCCAATTCGGTCATCGAAGGCGCCGCGGCCGGGACCGCGGTCGGCATCACCGCCACCGCGAGCGACATCAACGGCGGCGCCGTGACTTATTCGCTGGTCGGCGACACCTCCGGCGGCGGCTTCACCATCAATGCCGCCACCGGCGTCATCACCGTCGCCGATCCCAGCAAGCTCGACTTCGAGACCGCGGCTGGCCACGCCTACACCGTGACCGCGCAGGCCAGCGACGGCACGCTGTCGAGCACGCAGACCTTCTCCATCGCGATCGGCGACATCGCGCCGTCGCTTCCGGTCGACAGCGATCCTGCGACCAATTCGGTCGTGGAAGGCGCGGCTGCCGGTACCACCGTCGGCGTCACGGCGTCCGCCACCGACGTCAACGGACCGCCGGTGACCTGGTCGCTGACTGGCGACACGTCCGGCGGCGGCTTCACCATCGATGCCAACACTGGCGTCATCACCGTCGCCGATCCCTCCAAGCTCGACTTCGAGACTTCCGGCGGCAGCTACAGCGTCACCGCGCAAGCCACCGACGGCACGCTGGTATCCTCGCAGACCTTCACCATCACCGTCGCCGACGTCGCGCCATCGACCCCAGTCGACAGCAATGCCGGCACCAACACCGTCGCGGAAGGCGCCGCCAACGGCTCGACCGTCGGCATCACCGCGTCCTCGACCGACGTCAACGGGGCGGCCGTCACCTACTCGCTGATCGGCGACACCTCCGGCGGTGGCTTCACCATCAATGCCGCCACCGGCGTCATCACGGTCGCCGATTCCACCAAGCTCGACTACGAAAGCTCCGGCGGCAGCTACACCGTCATCGCGCAGGCCAGCGACGGCACGCTGGCTTCCTCGCAAACGTTTACGATCGCCGTCTCCGATGTCGCGCCGTCGACGCCGGTCGACAGCGACCCCGGCGCCAACCAGGTTGCGATCAACTCGTCCACCGGCGCCTCGGTTGGGGTCACCGCGTCCTCGACCGACGTCAACGGCCCGCCCGTGACCTATTCGCTGGTCGGCGACACCTCGGGCGGCGGCTTCACCATCGATGCCACCACCGGCAAGGTGACAGTTGCCGATCCGAGCAAGATCCTGCTCGCCGATCCGTTCTATGACATCACGGTCGATGCCAGCGACGGCACGCTGCACAGTCAGCAGACCTTCACGATCGCCGTCGTGATCGATGCGGCGCCGGTCGTCACCGCCGGCCATACGCTGAACTACACCGAGAACCAGGCCGCCACCGCATTCGATCCGGCGATCACGGTCACCGATTCCGACACCGCCACCCTCACCCATGCGACGGTCCAGATCACCGGCGGCTATGTCAACGGCCAGGACATCCTCGCCTTCGTCAATACCCCGAACATCACCGGCTCGTTCAATGCCGCGACCGGCACCCTGACACTGACCGGCACCGACACGGTCGCCAACTACCAGGTGGCGCTCGCCGCGGTGACCTATTTCAACAGCAGCGACAATCCGTCCGGCGCGGCGCGCACCGTCACCATCATAGCCAATGACGGCACGCTCGACAGCTCGCCGGTCACCGGCACCATCAACGTCACGCCGGTCAACGATCCGCCGTCGGTCACCGCCGGCCACACGCTGAGCTACACCGAGAACCAGGCCGCGACCGCCATCGACCCGGCGATCACCGTGTCCGATCTCGACAGCGCCAACCTGATCGGCGCGACGGTGCAGATCACCGGCAACTACGCCAACGGCCAGGACATCCTCGCCTTCCTCAACACCGCCAACATCACCGGCTCGTTCAATGCGGCGACCGGCATCCTGACGCTGACCGGAACCGACACGGTCGCCAACTACCAGGCCGCGCTCGCCTCGGTGACCTATTTCAACAACAGCGACAATCCGTCGGGACTGGCGCGTACCGTCACCTTCATCGCCAATGACGGCGCAGCGACGTCGACACCCGTCACCGGCACTATCAATGTCACACCGGTCAACGATGCACCGGTGACGACGGCGGGCGGCACGCTGAACTACACCGAGAACCAGGCCGCCACCGCGATCGATGCGACGGTCAACGTCACCGACGCCGACAGCGCCAATCTGTCCAGCGCGACCGTGCAGATCACGGGCGGTTACGTCAGCGGCCAGGATATCCTCGGCTTTACCAACCAGAACGGCATCAGCGGCTCGTTCAATGCGGCCACCGGCACGCTGACCCTGACCGGCTCCTCCAGCGTCGCCAACTACAAGGCCGCGCTCGACTCCGTCACCTATTTCAACAACAGCGACAACCCGTCCGGCGCCGACCGCATCGTCAGCTACACCGTCAATGACGGCTCGCTGAACAGCAACACGTCGACCTCGACGATTCACGTCACGCCGGTCAACGACGCACCCAGCATCAACGCCACCGGCACCCTGGCCTATACCGAGAACCAGGGCGCCGCCGCGGTGGCTCCTGCGCTCCTGGTGACCGACGTCGACACCGCGACGCTGAGCAGCGCCACGGTGCAGATCAGCGCCAACTACGTCAACGGCGAGGACTTCCTCGGCTTCGCCAACACCGCCAACATCACCGGCTCGTTCGACGCGGCCACCGGCACGCTGACCCTGACCGGCACCGACACGGTGGCGAACTACGAGGCCGCGCTGCGCTCGGTGACCTATACCGACAACAGTGAGAATCCGTCGACGGCGGCGCGGACCGTGACCTTCACGGTCGATGACGGCCAGGCCGTGAACCACCAGAGCGCCGGCTCAAACCACACCATCAACGTCACCGCGGTCGACGACGCGCCGATCAACAACGGCGTGCCGGCGAGCTTCACCGTGATGTCCGGCTTCACCCACGATATCACCGGGCTCTCGATCTCGGACGTCGACGCCGCGGGCGGCAACGACATCACCACGACCTTGACCTCGGCTGGCGGCGGCATCGTCAATATCGCCGCGGTCGGCGGCGGCGCCGCCATCACCGGCAACGGCACCGGCGTGGTCACGCTGACCGGCACCATCGCACAGATCAACGCCTCGCTCGCCGGCACGGTCACCTACACCGCCGCCGACGGCGCCACCGGCTCGTCGACGACGACCATCACGATGGCGACCAACGACCACGGCCATACCGGCACCGGCGGCCCGATCACCGACACCGACGTGATCCAGGTCGGCGTCACCCAGCAGGTCTGGTTCATCGATCAGGCCCAGACCATCACCGACGCGACCGCCCCGCGCGGATCGCAGGCCAATCCGTTCACCGACATCCACGAGTTCAACACCTCGACCGGTCCCGGCGTCAACGACATCATCTACCTGAAAGCCGGCACCTATACCGGCGAGGGCATCAACCTCCAGAACGGCCAGACGCTGCTCGGCGACGACCAGGCGCTGTCGCTGCCCGATCCGTTCGGCGGCCCGGCGATCCAGATCGAAACTTCCAGCGGCGCACGGCCGACCATCAACGTCACCAGCGCCGGCGACCAGGGCATCGATCTCGCCCAGAACAACGTCATCCACGGCATCAACATCACGACCGGATCAGGCACCACGGGCCTCGATGACGGCAACAACTCGGTCGGCAACCTGACCGTCGACCAGGTGTCGATCACCGGCTCCGGCCAGGCGGTCGATATCGACCAGGGCGGCAACCTCAACGTCGCGCTCGGCACGGTGAGCTCCTCAGGCGGCGCCTTCGGCGTCCAGCTCGGCGGCGCGCTGACCGGTAGCTTCTCCGCCACCGGCGGCACGCTGAGCGGCCACACCACCTCGGAGTTCGACGTCAGCGGCGGCACCGGCAATATCAGCTACGGCGGCGCGATCGGCGACGGCACCGGATCGTCGGTCTCGGTCGCCAACCACACCGGCGGCACGGTCGGCTTCTCCGGCACCATCACGGACGGCGGCGACGCCGGCGGCGGCGTTTCGCTCACCAGCAATACCGGCGCCACGATCAACTTCACCGGCGGCATGACGCTGAACACCGGCGGCTCGAGCGGCTTTGCCGCCACCGGTGGCGGCACCGTGAACGTGACCGGCACCAACCACATCACCAGCACCACCGGCACCGCGCTCAACATCACCGGCACCACGATCGGCGCGAGCAACGTCACGTTCCAGGACATCTCGGCCAACGGCGCCGCCAACGGCATCGTGCTCAACAACACCGGGACCAGCGGACACCTTGTCGTTACCGGCGTCGGTACCACGGCCGGCTCGGGCGGCACCATCCAGAACACCACCGGCGACGGCGTCAGCCTGACGTCCACCCAGGACGTCACGCTGAGCAACATGAACATCACCGGCAATTTCGGTGATGGCATCGGCGGCTCCAACGTCAACGGCATGGTGCTGAATCGCCTCACGATCTCCGGTAACGGCGACGATCCCGCGACCGACGAGTCCGGCATCAACATCACGGGGCTTACCGGCACCGCCTCCAACGGCGCACATGCGACCTCGATCAGCAACTCGACGATCAGCAACAACGAGGAATTCGAGATCCAGATCAGCAACAGCTCGGGTACGCTGACAAACCTGCAGCTGATCAACAACACGATTTCTGCCAACGGTGTCGCGATCCACGGCAATGCAAGCTCGCCGCACGGCAATCTCGTCAATTTCCTCGGCCTCGGCACATCGGTGATGGGCCTGACCGTCAACGGGGGCAGCTTCACCGGCAATACCGTGTCGGACGCGACCCACATCATCACGGGAACCGGCGTGTTCGCCAATTCCGGCGGCACTAGCATGACGGCGAACATCTTCAACGCCACCTTCACCAACAACAATGCCGGCGTCGATGTCTCCACCGATCCGGCGGCCACCTCGCTCACCTTCGATATCGAGGGCAATACGTTCCTCGGTCAGCGGTCGACCGCGATCAACCATTTCGACAATGGCAACGCACCGTTCAACCGCACGGTCAACGGGACCATCAGGAACAACATCATCGGCGACGATGCGGTCACCAACTCGGGTTCGCAGGTCGGCTCCGGTATCGTCATTCAGAACGAAGGTGCCATCAACGGCAAGTACCTGATCGACAACAACACCATCTCGCAGATCGCCACCGGGCCGGGCATTTCCGTCAACGTGGGCCTCGCCGGCCAGGCCACCGGCGGCGGCGAAACCGATCTCACCATCACCAACAACACGATCCAGCATATCAACGGCAGCCGCGGCATCACCATCCAGGACAACCAGGTCACCGACATCGCCAATCCGCCGGGGGCCGGGCCATTCCCGACGATATGGGTCAATATGTCGGGCAACGACTTCAACAATATCGCGGGTCAGGCGGGCAACGGCCAGTTCGTACGAATTCGCGAACTGAACGGCACCGTCAAGGTGACGCAGGATTCGCCGACTGCCGGCAATGCCGCGACAGAACTGGATAACGCCAACGGTTCAACCGATCCGACCAAGTTCAACATCAGCGGAACCCCTGACTTCGGTCAGGGCGCAGCACCGCTGCCGACCACAAACCCGTTGCCCCTGCTCTCCGCGCCGGGCGGTGTCGAGGCCGTCTCGCCGAGCCCCGGCGCAATGCACCTGACGCAGTCCCAGCTCGACGGAGTGGTGGCCGCAGCGATCGCCCAATGGGCTGCAGCCGGCGCATCCGCGGCACAGCTCGCGGCCCTGCATGCGACCACCTTCAGCGTCGCCGATCTCGCCCCCGGCATTGTCGGCGCCGAACAGGCGCCGGCGCACATCACGATCGACGTCGATGCCGACGGCCACGGCTGGTTCATCGATCCGACGCCGTCGGACAACTCTGAATTCGCGCATGCGGCAAACGCGGCCGGCACCGATCTGTTCGCCGATCCGACCAGCCCCGCTGCCGGCCACCTCGATCTGCTGACGGCCGTGAGCCATGAGCTGGGCCACGTACTCGGATTGCCCGATACGGCGACCTCCTCCAACGCCAACGATCTGATGCATATCAGCCTCGTCGATGGTGAACGCCGGATGCCGGATGCGGCCGATGTCGCGCAGGCCAACGCCGCCAGCTTCTCCTTCGCGGCGGTCGGCGCCCGCGCCCCGGCAGCGGCAAGCGCGCCGAACTTCGTGTTCGCGGCCAATGCCGCTCCGCCCCAGACGGCGGGCGACGCCAATCACGCGGCGGCACCGGCGCTGTCCGATCTGTTCAGCGGGCACGTCGAGAACAACGGTCTGTGGTGGGCGGCCAGTATACCGGCTCACACCGATATCGTTGCCCAGACGACGGTCGACCATCACATCCAGCCCGGACCCTACCAGCACGACCTGCTGGTTTGATCAGGCGTTATACGCACACAGCAGGCGCTCGCCGACATAGTTCGGCGGGCGTCTTCATTTCCATGCGATGGAAACGTCGCAACCGTCGATGAAGACAATTTGAATAAGCGTTGCCGCGCATCGGACGTATCCGAATCAAGACGACTGCCCCCGCTCAACGTGTCCGTGCAGACATCGCCCGCAACGTCCAACAACGAGAGATTGAACAAATAAATTGAGAGTCGCCGACAATCGTTGAGGTTGCACTCCCAGGAAAACACGCTATCGTGCAGACGCTGGTGACGCGATGTCATCGTCTTGCATTGTGTGCAAATCATTTTGAAGTAATTGGCGGAGGACCCATGGCCGAACCGTTTATCGCGGAAATCCGCATGATGTCGTTCAACTTCCCGCCCAAGGGTTGGGCGCTTTGCAATGGTCAGTTGCTTCCGATCAATCAAAACCAGGCACTGTTCTCGCTGCTCGGCACCACCTATGGCGGCGATGGACGGGTCAATTTTGCGCTTCCCGATCTGCGCGGCAGGGTGCCCCTCCACATCGGTGCGGGCCACACCCTTGGCGAGCACGCCGGCCAGGAGTCGCACACGCTCACGATCAGCGAGATGCCGGACCACTTTCATACCCTGAGCGGCTCGACCGTACAGGGAAATTCACCCAATCCCAATTTCAGCAATGTTGGTAACGTTCTGGCGCCGGATCCCGGCAACGCATACGGTCCGCCGAACAACGCGACCAATTTGAATACGGGTTCGATTGGCAATGTCGGCGGCAGCCAGCCGCATCAGAACATGCAGCCTTTCCTGACCATCAACTTCAGCATCGCCCTGCAGGGCATTTTCCCGTCGCAGACCTGAGGACAAGCTCCATGGCACAACCCTATGTAGGCGAAATCCGCATGTTCGGCGGCAATTTCGCGCCGAACGGATGGCTGTTCTGCGATGGCAGCCTGCTGCCGATTTCCGAGAACGACGTGCTGTTTCAATTGATCGGCACGACCTATGGCGGCGACGGCCAAGAGACCTTCCAGTTGCCCGACCTTCGCGGCCGTCTGCCGCTCCACATGGGCACCAACACCGGCACCGGCACGACCTATCAGATCGGGCAGAATGGTGGTGTCGAAGAGGTCACCATCTCGACGTTGCAGATGCCGCAGCATTCGCATTTATTGATTGGTTCGAAGAATAACGGCACGCAGGCGGCTCCATCGAACAACGTGCTTGCCTCGTCGACCTTGATACAACCGTACGCGGCGGAGACCGCAAACGCCCCCATGGCCGTCTCCTCGGTCTCGTTTGTCGGCGGAAGTCAGCCGCACACCAATCTACAGCCGTTCCTCTGCGTCAACTTCATCATTTCGCTGTTCGGCATTTTCCCGAGCCAGACCTAGGAGCGCGAGACTATGGCAGATCCATTCGTTGCTGAGATTCGCATCTTCGGTTTCAACTTTCCGCCCAAGGGCTGGGCATTCTGCGATGGGCAGCTCCTGCCGATCTCGCAGAACACGGCGCTGTTCTCGCTGCTCGGCACCACCTATGGCGGCGACGGCAAGTCGACCTTCGGGCTGCCCAACATGCAGGGCAGTGCACCGATGCAGCCTGGCCAGGGTCCCGGGCTATCGCTCTATGATCTCGGCCAGAGTGGCGGCTCCGACAACGTGACGCTGCTGCAAACCGAGATCCCGAATCACACCCACCAGATGTTCGCAACTGTCGAGAATGGCACCCAGGGCACGTTGACGACGAACATCACGCTGGCAACGTCGATGAACGGAAAGCTGTTCCAGACCGCCACCTCGACCAATCTGGCCGCGATGAGCGTCAGCGCGCTCACGACCGCCGGCGGTAGCCTGCCCCATAACAACATGCAGCCCTATCTCACCTTGAATTTCTGCATCGCGTTGCAGGGCGTCTTCCCGCAGCGGCCCTGAGGTCCGTTTGACACTCGACGCTTCCGCAAACGGCCCCGCGGCGCCCGCTGCCTTCGGATGGCAGCGCGCCGCGGATGCAGGCTTGACCTTTCGCCGCATTGCCGATTCCGACCTGCCTTTCCTCGCGCGGCTCTATGCCTCGACCCGCACCGAGGAGTTGGCAGCCGCACCCTGGAGCGAGGAGCAGAAGGCGACGTTCCTGGCCATGCAGTTCATGGCGCAGCACGCCCATTACCAGCAATATTATCCGGCCGCCGATTGGCTGGTAACGGTGCGCGCCGGAGCGGACATCGGCCGTCTCTATATCGAGCGCTGGCCGCGCGAGCATCGCATCATCGATATCGCCTTCCTGCCGGAGCATCGCGGATCGGGGCTCGGCGGCGCGCTGATGCGCGACCTGCTCGACGAGGCCGCCGCGGCCGGCAAGAGCGTGTCGGTTCACGTCGAGAAGTTCAATCCGGCGATGCGGCTCTACCGCCGGCTCGGTTTCCTCACCGAGGAGGACAAGGGCGTCAACGACCTGATGCGCTGGCGCGGCCCCGTGCAGGGCACGACGCTCACGTGAAGATCGCCTGGTAGCCGTCGCCGCCGTTCAGCGGCCCGATCGGCACCAGGAAGATATCCATCACGCCCAGCGCCGGATGCCGCACCGCATGGATCTCCTGCTGCAGCGGGCGCCCCTTCGCCACCGTGAACAGCAGCGAGAACGCCCCGCCGGGCCGGCCGCTGTTGCCGGCCGGTTCGACTTTGACGAGCGTCAGCGGCACGACGCCGTCCGCCACCTGCACCTCAAAGACGGCGTCCTTGTGCGCGGCGAAGTCGTCGATATGCAGCTTTGCGAGATCCACCGATGATGTCATGCCATGCCCCCGTTTGCCGCCGAGATGTAACACGCGGCGATGCAAAGCGCGAATGGCATGCACGGACGATGACAGGCTCCGCGCGAGGCGGAATGACGAGGACTTCCGTCGGGAACGTCAGATTGATCCGGTTGCAGGAGAAGCTCGGACAAATCATGTCGCGAGAGCGCGAAGCTGCGCCCCCAACCACACTGTTATCGCCCGGCTTGACCGGCGATCCAGTATTCCAGAGGCAGTCGTTATTGAGCCGATAGCCGCGGCGTACTGGAATCGCCCGGTTCATGTGCGCAATTGCGCACAGGCCGGGCGATGACAGCGGTGGGTGAGGACAAAGCATCACCCCCTCTGAGGTGCGGGCACTTGCGAGCCTCGAAGGATGAATCGGCCCGGCTCATGGCCGTCGATCGCCTCGGGATGACGGTTCGGGCAGCGCCGCATGCGCGGCAGCCGGTCCGAGCTTGGAGGCATTGCCCGTCCCCTGATGACGCCCCCGCTTTCCTCCGCTAACCTGCCCTCAAAGCCCGCCGGCAATGGCCGCATATAGAAGGGAGGAATAGCGCGTGCATCAGGGACGTGTCGTATTCGGCACCATGGACGAGGTCGTGTTCGGGCGCCCGGCACGTGAGGCCGTTGTCGAGCAGCTTGACCGGCTCGGTTCGCAGCGCGCTTTCCTGATGGTATCCGGCACACTCAATCGCGAGACCGACGAGATCGAGAAGGTGCGCCACGCGCTCAAGGGCCGCTGTGTCGGCATCTTCGATCAAATGCCGGCGCATACGCCGCGCGCCGCGGTGATCGCAGCGACCGCGCAGGCCCGTGCCGCCGGCGCCGACCTGATCGTCACCATCGGCGGCGGCTCGATCACCGACGGCGCCAAGGCGGTACAGCTCTGCCTCGCCAACAATGTCACCACCACGGACGGCATCGACGAGATCCGGACCCGCGGCGGCGTCGCGCCCGAGATGAAGCCGCCGGCCGTGCGTCAGATCAGCGTGCCGACTACGATCGCCGGCGGCGAGTTCTCCGCGATCGCCGGCGTCACCAACGAGGCCAAGCGGCAGAAGGAGATGCTGCGCCATCCGCTGGTGATGCCGCGCGCCACCATCCTCGATCCCGAACTCTCGGTGCACACGCCGGCCTGGCTGTTCCTGTCGACCGGCATCCGCGCCGTCGACCACTGCGTCGAGGGCATCTGCTCCCGCGAGGCGCATCCTTATGGCGACGCGCAGGCACTCAAGGGACTCGAGATGCTGGCCCACGGCCTGCCGCAGGTGAAGGCCAATCCGAACGACATCGCCGCGCGGATGGACTGCCAGATCGGCACCTGGCTCTCGACCGGCCCGCTCGCGTCGGGCGTGCCGATGGGCGCGAGCCATGGCATCGGCTACGTGCTCGGCGCCGAGTTCGACGTGCCGCACGGCTACACCTCCTGCGTCATGCTGCCGTCGGTGATGCGCTGGAACAGGCCCGGCAATGCCGAGCGACAAGCGCTCGTGTCAGCCGCGATGGGCCATCCCGGCGAAGACGCCGGCGACGTGCTCGACCGCTTCATCCGCGAACTCGGCATGCCGGGCAGCCTGCGCGAGGTCCAGGTCGGTCCCGAGCATTTCGACCGCATCGCGGCGCAAGCGATGCGAACCCCCTGGGTGCCGCGCAACCCGCGCCGGATCGACGATCCGGCACAGGTCCGGGAAATTCTCGAATTAGCGGCCTGACGCATGATTCCGGCCGCGGGAACCGCTATCCAAAACGATCGACGGGAGATGAGACCGTGATGTGATCGCGCGTCGTCGCATCATGACAAAACGGGGGATCTGAAGCTCGATGTACACCGGCAAGCATGCTTATCTGCGTCCGCTGCAGCCCGCCTTCATCATGGCCGGCACCGGCGAGATCGTCACCTATCGCGAGCTGGAGGCGCGCAACAACCGCCTCGCGCATCTGTTCCGCCGGCGCGGGATGAAGCGGCTCGACCACTATTCGATCTTCATGGAGAACAACAACCGCTACCTCGAGGCCTGCGGTGCCGGCGAGCGCTCCGGGCTCTATTTCACCTGCGTCAATTCCTTCCTCACCCCAAGCGAGCTCGCCTATATCCTCACCAACAGCCAGTCGCGGATCCTGATCACCTCGCAGCTGAAACTCGACATCGCGCGCGAGGCGCTGAAGGAGTGTCCGCAGGTCGAGCTCTGCATCGTGGTCGACGGGACGAGCGAAAGCGAGCGCATCGTCGGGCTCGAGCAGGCCACGGCCGGCCTGCCGTCGACGCCGATCGCGGACGAGTTTGCCGGCACCGCAATGCTGTATTCGTCGGGGACCACCGGCCGCCCGAAAGGCATCCTGCGGCCGCTGCCGGAGCAGCCGCCCTCGCAGAACCTGCCGCTGTTCGATTTCCTGACCAAGCTCTGGCATTACCGCGAAGGCATGGTCTATCTGTCCCCCGCGCCGCTCTATCACTCGGCGCCGCAGGCCGCGGTCAATCTCACCATCCGGATGGGCGGTACTGTCGTCATCATGGAGAGCTTTGATCCGGAGCGCTATTTGCAGCTCGTGCAGCAATGGGGCATCACCCACACCCAGCTGGTGCCGACCATGTTCTCGCGCATGCTGAAGCTGCCCGAGGAGGTGCGCAGCCGCTACGACCTGTCGTCGCTGGAGATCGCGATCCATGCCGCGGCGCCCTGCCCGGCGCTGGTCAAGGACGACATGATCAAATGGTGGGGCCCGATCATCCATGAATATTACGGCGCCACCGAGGGCCTCGGCTTCACCGCCTGCAACAGCGAGGAATGGCTGGCGCATCGCGGCACCGTCGGCAGGGTGCTACTCGGCGACCTGCACATCCTCGACGAGAACATGAACCCTTGCCCGAAGGGCCAGCCCGGCACGGTGTGGTTCAAGACCGCATCGCCGTTCGAATATTTCAACGATCCGGCCAAGACCTCCGAAGCGCGCTCGGCCGACGGCAGCATGAGCACGGTCGGCGACGTCGGCTATGTCGACGACGACAATTTCCTCTATCTCACCGACCGCGCCACCTTCATGATCATTTCCGGCGGCGTGAACATCTACCCGCAGGAATGCGAGAACCTCCTGATCACCCACCCCAAGGTCGCCGACGCCGCGGTGTTCGGCGTACCCAATGCCGATCTCGGCGAAGAAGTGAAGGCGGTGGTGCAGCCGGCCGACGGCATTGCGCCCGGTCCGGAACTCGCCGAGGAGCTGATCGCGTTCTGCGCGCAATCGTTGTCGCGGCAGAAGGTGCCGCGCTCGGTCGATTTCGAGGCCGAACTGCCGCGGCTGCCGACCGGCAAGCTCTACAAGCGCCTGTTGCGCGACCGCTACTGGGGCAACAAGACATCGCGCATCGTGTGATGGAGACGCGCATCAGCTCCGCGCACGACGAATTTGCGGCCGGTGCGGCTCTGCCATAGGCTCGGCCCAACAAGAAAGAAAAAGGGAGGATTTGCCGATGGACGTGATCCCGCTCACCCCGGGTTTCGGCGCCGAACTGCGCGGCGTCACCCTCGCCGATGTCGCCCAGAGCGACGCCGCCTATGCGGCGGTGCGCGCTGCGTTCGAGGAACATTCGGTGCTGGTGTTCCGCGGCCAGGACGTCAACGACGACATCCAGCTCGCCTTCTCGCGCCGGTTCGGCCCGCCCGAGGTGACAAAAGTCGGCTCGATGGGCACCGGCTCGCATTTCGTCATTCTCTCGACCTTCGGCCCCGACGGCAAGGTGGTGCCATCGGATCACCGCCAGCAGCTGCGCGCCAAGGCGAACCAGCTCTGGCACACCGATTCCTCGTTCAAGCGCACGCCGGCGCTGACCTCGATCCTGTCGGCGCGCATCATCCCCGAGCATGGCGGCGAGACCGAATTCGTCTCGACGCGGCTCGCCTTCGAGCGGCTCGACAAGGAGCTCGCCAAGCGGCTGGAGAATTCCTTCGCCTGGCACTCCTACGCGCATTCGCGCAGCAAGGTCGCCGCCGGGCTCGCGACGTCGGAGGAAGTCGACGCGCTGCCGCCGGTGTGCTGGCGCATGGTGTGGCGCAATCCGGTCAACGGCCGTGGCGCGCTCTATCTCGCCTCGCACGCCTATGGCGTCGAGGGCATGGATGCGGAGGCGGGCAAGGCGCTGATCGAGCAGTTGACCGAAGCCGCGACCGCGCCCGGCGTCAGCTATCTGCATCCGTGGAAGCAGGGCGACGTCGTGATGTGGGACAACCGCGCCACCATGCACCGTGGCCGCCCGTGGCCGGCACATGAGGGCCGCCTGATGATCCGCACCACGATCTCGGCCACGGAGGCCGACGGCGTCGCGAGCGTGGCCCCGCCGTCATCGCAAGCGGCGGAGTGATGTGTAGCGTTGCTCTCGCACCGTCATCCTGAGGTGCGAGCCTTGCGGCGCACTTGCGCCGCTGGGCGGAGCCTCGAAGGATGAATCGGCCACCAGCCGGGCCGTGCATCCTTCGAGGCGCGCAAGGGCTCGCACCTCACGATGACGGGCGAGGCGTTGAGTTCGGTGAACCATCACATCGGCGACAAACTGTCGCTGATTGCAGAACGGAAACTCATCGCTGCATAGCAAAACAAACCGCGAGTTCCGTGCGTCTCCACATTATTCCCGGTCCATGGAAATTTTTGGTCTCGCGTGTCATCCGAATTGCCAATCCCGGCGCAACCTGCGCCGGTTGCCCGGCGGGCTCACCGTGGTATCGTCGATGCCAATCGGCCTTTGAGACCGAGTTTGTGGAGGGGACCATGCGGAGCGTGCAAGCGCTGGCCGTCGCGGTGTTGTTTGTTCTGGCGATCAGCGACGTCTCTTATGCGGCCGGCGAGCCGAAGTCGGGCGGCATCTTCAGGATCTATCACCGCGACAGCCCCGGCAGCGCCTCGATCCACGAGGGAGCGACCTATTCGCTGAACGTTCCGTTCATGCCGATCTTCAACAACCTCGTCATCTTCGACCAGCACATCGCCCAGAACAGCGTCTCTACGATCCGGCCGGAGCTCGCGGAGAGCTGGGCCTGGAGCGGCGACAACAAGACGCTGACCTTCAAGCTGCGCAAGGACGTGAAGTGGCACGACGGCAAGCCGTTCACCGCGGCCGACGTCAAATGCACTTTCGACATGCTGATGGGCAAGTCGCAGCAGAAGTTCCGCCAGAACCCGCGCAAGTCCTGGTACGATCAGGTCGACGAGGTCACCACCAACGGCGATTATGAGGCCGCGTTCAAGCTGAAGCGGCCGCAGCCGGCGCTGCTGTCGTTGCTGGCCTCGGGCTACACGCCGGTCTATCCGTGCCACGTCTCGCCGGCCGAGATGCGCACCAAGCCTGTCGGCACCGGCCCGTTCAAGTTCGTCGAGTTCAAGGCCAACGAGTCGATCAAGCTGGCCAAGAACCCGGATTACTTCAAGAAGGGCCTGCCCTATCTCGACGGCATCGAATTCACCATCATCACGAACCGCTCGACCGCGATCCTGGGCTTCGTGTCGGGCAAGTTCGACATGACGTTCCCGACCGAGGTTTCGATCCCGCTGCTCAAGGACGTCAAGGCGCAGGCGCCGAACGCCGTCTGCGTGGTGGAACCGAACAACGTCTCCACCAACATCATCGTCAATTCGACCTCCCCGCCGTTCGACAATGCCGACATCCGCCGCGCGCTGGCGCTGTCGCTCGACCGCAAGGCGTTCATCCAGATCATGTTCGAGGGCCAGGGCGATATCGGCGGCACCATGGAGCCGGCGCCGCAGGGGCTATGGGCGATGCCGAAGGAGATGCTGGAATCGATCCCCGGCTACGGCCCGAACATCGAGCAGAACCGCGAGGAGGCGCGCAAGCTGATGCAGAAGGCGGGCTATGGCCCGGACAAGCATCTGCAGCTCAAGGTGTCGACGCGCAACATCGCGGTCTACCGCGATCCCGCCATCATCCTGATCGACCAGCTCAAGAGCATCTATATCGACGCCGAGCTCGACGTCGTCGACACCGCGCAATGGTTTCCGAAGGTCGCGCGCAAGGACTATTCACTCGGGCTCAATCTGACCGGCAACGCCGTCGATGATCCCGACCAGTCGTTCTACGAGAACTACGCCTGCGGCTCGGAGCGGAACTATACCAACTATTGCAACAAGGATATCGAGAAGCTGTTCGACAAGCAGTCGGAAGAAACCGACGTCGAGAAACGCAAGAAGCTGGTCTGGGAGATCGACAAGAAATTGCAGGAGGACGTCGCGCGCCCGATCATCTTCCACGCGCGGACCGGCACCTGCTGGGCACCTTACGTCAAGAACATCACGGTGATGTCAAACAGCTCCTATAACGGCTATCGCTACGAGGACGTCTGGCTGGACAAGTAACGGTATCGACGAGATGAGACGGCCGCTGCCCGACATGCGACGTTCTTCACCTCTCCCATCGGGAGAGGTCGCGCCGAAGGCGCGGGTGAGGGGTGACGGACTATCGTGGAGCTGCGGCCCCTCACCCGGCGCTTCGCGCCGACCTCTCCCCGCTGGGGGAGAGGTGAAGGTCTCCGCCGGCCAAGTTCAACCGAACATCCCATAGCGGGTCGGACAAAGGGAGAGAGCCAGGGTGTTTGCCTATATCGTCCGGCGCCTGTTCCTGATGCTGATCACGCTGTTCGGGATTTCGGTCATCATCTTCGTGCTGCTGCGCGTGGTGCCCGGCAACATCGTCGACATCCTGTTCGCCGCCGCCGGCTACGTCGATCCCGCCGACAAAGCCAATCTCGAGCGCGAGCTCGGCCTCAACCAGCCGATCGTCGTGCAGTATCTCAGCTGGATCGGCGGCCTCTTGCACGGCGACCTCGGCTACTCCTACGTCTCGGAGAAGCCCGCGCTCGATGAAATACTGCCGCGGATCCCGATCACGGCGCGGCTCGCGGGGCTGGCGCTATTGTTCTCCGCCTCGATCGGCATTCCGCTCGGCGTGATCAGTGCCGTCCACCAGGGCTCGAGGCTCGACTATGCGCTGCGGGTGGTCAGCCTCAGCGGCCTGTCGCTGCCGTCGTTCTGGCTTGGCCTATTGATCCTGATGGCCTCGGTCTCGATGTTCGGCACCATGCCGATCTTCAACCCGAACCCGAAGACCTGGTTCGAGGCGTTCACCATCTATGCCGTGCCGGCTGCGGCGGTCGGCTTCCGCAGCGCGGCGCTGACGATGCGCATCACCCGCTCCTCGATGCTGGAGATCCTGCGCCAGGACTACATCCGAACCGCGCGCGCCAAGGGCGCCTCCGAAGCCTCGGTCAACTACCACCACGCGCTGAAGAACGCGGTGCTGCCTGTCATCACCGTGATCGGCATCGAGGCGGCGTTCCTGATCGGCGGCCTGATCGTCACCGAGACGGTGTTCAACATCCCCGGCATCGCCCGCTTCCTGGTCGAGGCGCTGCGCTGGCGCGACTATCCGATCGTGCAGAACCTCGTGATGTTCATCGCCGTCGTGGTGGTGGTCATGAACTTCATCGTCGACATGCTCTACGCCGCGATCGATCCGCGCATCCGGTTTGGGGATTAGAATGGCAACGTTCATCAAGAGCCATGTGCAGCCTTCACCTCTCCCCGCTTGCGGCAGGGCAATCGCATATGAAAACTCTGGTGGCGCCAGTATCGGCAGTCGGCTCCCTCGCCCGCTTGCGGGGGAGGGTTGGGGTGGGGGTCTCTCCACGAATCATACTGTGGAAATAGCCCCCACCCGGATCGCATCTGCGATGCGATCCGGCCTCCCCCGCAAGCGGGAGAGGCGAAGTGAGCCAGCGGCTCATCCAGCGCCCTTCATATGCGATTGCCCTGCCGCTTGCGGGGAGAGGCATAGGCCCCCGTTGGCGGCCGTCGAGAAGAACGCCGAAGCAACGCTTCGGCTATGTCGCATCGCAGATGCGATCCGGGTGAGGGGGAGTCGCCGCGCGCCCGCTGAACACCATCCTCGCGGAGACTCCCCCTCACCCCGACCCTCTCCCCGCAAGCGGGGCGAGGGGGAAGGGAGCTAACGTGGCCACGATCAACTTCGATAGCGAACTGCGGCGCGCCGGGGCCAACGCCACCAGCGGCTGGGGACGGTTCGTCTTCCTGGCGCAGCGCCATGTGCTCGGCACCGTCGGCCTGACCATCATGGTGCTGTTCGTCTGCACGGCCCTGTTCGCCGACCTGATCAGCCGCTACGATCCGCTCAGCGTCGATTCCGCGCACCGGCTCGCGCCGCCCTCGGCGCTGCACTGGTTCGGCACCGACTCGTTCGGGCGCGACGTCTGGAGCCGCATCATCCACGGCGCGCGGATCTCGCTGGCGGTCGGCATCGGCTCGACGGCGCTCGGCGCCACACTCGGCGTGATCGTCGGGCTCACCTCGGGCTATCTCTCCGGCTGGGTCGATCTCGTGTTCCAGCGGGTGACCGACATCCTGCAATCGCTGCCGCTCCTGGTGCTCGCGCTGGTGATGACCGCGGCGCTCGGCCCATCACTGCAGAACGTGATCTTCGCGATCGCGATCCCGCTGATCCCGACGGTTGCCCGCGTCATCCGCGCCAACACGCTGGCGCTGCGCGAACAGCCGTTCGTCGAGGCCGCCAAGTCGATCGGCATGAGCGAGATGCGGATCGCGTTGCGCCACGTGCTGCCGAACACCATCGCGCCGCTGATCGTGCTCGCCACCGCACAGCTCGGCTCCACCATCCTGACCGAGGCGTCGCTGTCGTTCCTCGGCCTCGGCATTCCCGAACCCTATCCGTCCTGGGGCCGCATGTTGTCGGAATCCGCCGCCGAATATGTCCGCGTCGCGCCATGGCTGGTGATCTTCCCCGGCATCGCGATCAGTCTTGCGGTGTTCGGCACCAATCTGTTCGGCGATGCGCTGCGCGACATCCTCGACCCGAGGCAGCGCGGCTGATGAGCGAGACAAAGGCGAGCGAGACGGTTCTCGACGTGAAGAACCTGCAGACGGTGTTTTTTACCAATTCCGGCCTGTTCCGCGCGGTCGACGACGTCTCGTTCTCGGTCGGCCGCGGCGAGACGCTGGCGATCGTCGGCGAGTCCGGCTGCGGCAAGAGCGTCAGCGCGCTGTCGATCATGCGCTTGGTGCCCGACCCGCCCGGCCGCATCGTCGGCGGATCGGTGATGCTCGAGGGAACGGATCTGCTCAAGCTCGACGATGCCGCGATGCGCGACATCAGGGGGAACCGCATCTCCATGATCTTCCAGGAGCCGATGACCTCGCTCAATCCGGTGATGCGTATCGGCGACCAGATCATCGAGGCGGTGCGGCTGCATCAGAATGTCAGCAGCAAGGAGGCCTGGAAGCAAGCGGTCGACATGTTGCGGCTGGTGCGAATCCCGGAGCCGGAGCGGCGCGCGCTGGAATATCCGCACCAGCTTTCCGGCGGCATGCGCCAGCGCGCGATGATCGCGATGGCGCTGGCCTGCCGACCGGTGCTGCTGATCGCCGACGAGCCGACCACCGCGCTCGACGTCACCATCCAGGCGCAGATCCTCGCACTGATCGTCGACCTGCAGAAGCGGCTCGGCACCGGGCTGATCCTGATTACCCACGACCTCGGCGTCGTCGCGCAGACCGCGCAGCGCGTGATCGTGATGTATGCCGGCAAGAAGGTCGAGGAGGCCACCGTCGAGGCACTGTTCGAAACGCCGCTGCATCCCTACACACGCGGGCTAATGGCCTCGATGCCGGCGGTGATCGCGCTCGGCGCCAGAACCGATGCGCGGCTGACCGAAATTCCCGGGATGGTGCCGTCGCTGACAAAACTGCCGCCAGGCTGCGCCTTCGCGCCGCGCTGCAAGCTGGCGGTCGACCGCTGCCGCCAGGAATATCCGCCGCTGAGCGAGATCAAGAGCAACCACTGGGCGGCGTGCTGGCGCGCCGGCGAATTGGCGGAGGCGTCATGACCGGACAGCGGCCGCTCCTCGAGGTCACCGATCTCGTCAAGCATTACGCCGTGCGCGGCGGCGTGCTGCGCCGGCAGGTCGGCACCGTGCATGCGGTCGACGGCGTCAGCTTTACGCTCGGCGCCGGCGAGACGCTCGGCCTGGTCGGCGAATCCGGCTGCGGCAAGTCGACGGTGGCGCGCACCGTGCTGCGGCTGGTCGAACCGACCAGCGGCGCGATCAGGCTCGATGGCGAGGACATCGCGCCGCTCAGCAAGGCCGCGCTGCGGCCATATCGCCGCTCGATGCAGATCGTGTTCCAGGATCCGTTCGCCTCGCTCAACCCGCGCATGACGGCCGGCGACATTGTCGGCGAGCCGCTGAGCGTGCATGGCCTCGCCACCGGCGCCAAGAAGCAGGAACGGGTCGCGGAGCTGTTCCAGCAGGTCGGCCTGCGTCCCGACCAGATGAAGAACTTTCCGCACCAGTTCTCCGGCGGCCAGCGCCAGCGCATCTGCATCGCACGCGCGCTGTCGCTCGGGCCGCGGCTGATCGTCTGCGACGAGCCGGTGTCCGCGCTCGATGTCTCGATCCAGGCGCAGGTGATCAACTTGTTGATCGACCTGCAGCGCGAACAGAACTTCTCCTACCTCTTCATCGCCCACGATCTCGCCGTCGTCGCCCATATCAGCCACCGCGTCGCGGTGATGTATCTCGGCCGCATCGTCGAGATCGCCGACAAGCAGGAACTGTTCGCCAATCCGCGCCATCCCTACACCCAGGCCCTGCTCGCTTCGGTGCCGATCGCCGACCCCAAGGCCAAGCGGCTCGCGCCGCAGATCGACGGCGACGTACCGAGCCCGATCAACCCGCCCTCCGGCTGCGCCTTCCACACCCGCTGCCGCTACGCATTCGATCGTTGCAAGACCGAGCGGCCGGCGCTGAAGGCGGCAGGCACGGGACATCAGGTGGCATGCTGGCTGAATGACGGGACGGGGCAAGCGGCCCCATAATCACTGTCGTCCCGGCGAAGGCCGGGGCCCATTGCCACAAAAGGCGGTTGTTGCACGACGCTGGGGCCGCGGACCTCTTCAACAACTCAATCCTGTGGTTATTGGTCCCGGGTCGCGCTTCGCTTGCCCGGGACGACGGGGTTATGCGGCCGCCTCGATCTCCACCACGATCCTCCCCGTCGTCACCTGCTCGCCCTCGGCGACATCGATCGCCGACACCGTGCCGGCGACGCCCGCGATGTGGACGTGCTCCATCTTCATCGCCTCCAGCGTCATCACCGGCTGGCCGGCCGCGACCTTGTCCCCGGCCTTCACCAGCACCGCGACGACGCGGCCGTTCATGGCGGCGCGGACCTTGCCGTCGCCGCCGGTGGCGGTTGCGCTCTCCGGCGGCGCGAGAGTGAGATCGCGGACCGCCAGCGTGACGCCGCGGTGCAGGATGAAGAGCCGGTCGCCATCGCGCAGGAATTTCGCCGAATCCATCAGGCCGTCGCGGCGGAAGCGGATGTTGTCCGAACCGAGATCGTCGATCTCGAAGCTGAGCCGGTCGCCATTGCGGGCTATGAAGTAGCCGCCGTCGCGTTCGCGAAACACCTCGATCTCCTGTACGCCGTGGCCGAGATCGATCCGCAGGCCGAGCGGAAATGTCGCTGCCAGCGACCGGCCGCGCTGCCAGGACGGCGCGTGCGGATGGGTGACGTAGAGCAGCAGCGCCGCCAGCGCGAGGTCGCTGCCGCGATCGGCGCGCGGCGCCAGCAGCGCATCGCGGTTGTCAGCGATAAAGGCTGTGGTCGCCTTGCCTTTGGCAAATACCGGATGGCGCAGGCAATCGATTAAGAAGCCCTGATTGGTGGTGACGCCAAACGCCGTGACCTGCTCCAGCGCGCAGATCAGTCTGCCGCGCGCCTCATCGCGGGTCGCGCCATGGCTGATCACCTTGGCGATCATCGAGTCATAGAACGGCGGAATTTCGGACCCGGATTGCAGCGCGTGCTCGACGCGGATATCCGCCGGCATCTGCCACCGCGCCATCCGCCCCGACTGCGGCATGAAGTCGTGCACGGCATCCTCCGAGCACAGCCGCACCTCGATGGCATGGCCGGAGAAGCCGATATGCTCTTGCTTCAATCCGAGCGGCTCGCCGCGTGCGACACGGAGCTGCAATTCGACCAGATCGAGCCCGGTGATCGCCTCGGTCACGGGGTGCTCGACCTGCAGCCGCGTGTTCATCTCCATGAAGTAGAAATGCCCGTCGCGGTCGAGCAGGAACTCCAGCGTGCCGGCGCCCTCGTAGCCGATCGCCTTGACCGCCTGCACGGCGACCGCGCCCATCCGCGCCCGCAGCTCCGGCGTCACAGCCGGCGACGGGGCTTCCTCGACCAGCTTCTGATGCCGCCGCTGCACCGAGCAGTCGCGCTCGCCAAGATGGATGGCATTGCCATGGCGGTCCCGGAACACCTGGATTTCGATGTGGCGGGGATCGACGATGGCACGCTCGAGAATCACGGTGGGATCGCCGAACGCGCCCTGCGCTTCCGAGCGCGCGCTACGCAGCGCATCTGGGAACGCGGCGGCATCCGCGACCAGCCGCATGCCGCGGCCGCCGCCGCCGGCGACCGCCTTGATCATCACCGGAAAGCCGATCGTCTTTGCCTCGGTCAGCATGACGGCGTCGCTCTGGTCGGCGCCCTGATAGCCGGGCACACAGGGCACGCCGGCCCTTTGCATGATGTCCTTGGCACCGGCCTTGTTGCCCATCGCGCGGATCGCTTCCGGCGACGGGCCGATGAACACCAGCCCGGCGTCGCGGCAGGCCTGCGCGAAAGCCTCTTTCTCGGCGAGGAAGCCGTAGCCGGGATGCACCGCACCGGCGCCGCTGGCCTTGGCCGCAGCGATGATCGCGTCGATCTTGAGATAGGATTGCGCCGGCAGCGCCTCGCCGATCCGCACCGCCTGATCGGCCTCGCGCACATGCAGCGCGTCGCGGTCGGCATCGGAATAGACCGCGACCACGCCGTAGCCGAGCCGCCGCGCTGTTCGCATGATGCGCAGCGCGATCTCGCCGCGGTTGGCGATCAGGATCTTGAAGAACGGCGTCCGCTTCACCTCTGCCCCGCTCATGGCCGCGCCACCGAGAACTGCATGCGCTGCGGGTTGCGGGCCTCGGCCTCACGGCAGATCGACAGCACTTCGGCAAGCACGCTGCGGGTGTCGCGCGGATCGATCACGCCGTCGTCGAGCACGCGGGCGCTGGTCGAGAACACGTCCATCTGGTCGTCGAACACGCCTGTTATCTGCGCCTTCATCGCCTCCAGCTTCTCCTTCTCGACCGGCTTGCCGCGCCGTGCCGCCGCGGCTTCAGTGACGATCGCCATGGTTTCGGCGGCCTGCTCGCCGCCCATCACGGCGGTCTTGGCATTCGGCCAGGAGAAGCAGAAGCGCGGGTGGAAGCCGCGGCCGCACATGCCGTAATTGCCGGCGCCGAACGAGGCGCCGCAATACAGCGTGATCTGCGGTACCGTCGCCGAGGTCACCGCCTGGATCATCTTCGAGCCGTGCTTGATCATGCCGGCCTCTTCATAGGCCTTGCCGACCATGTAGCCGGTGGTGTTGTTCATGTAGAGGATCGGCGTGCGCGACTGGCAGCAGGCCTGGATGAAATGCGTCGCCTTGTTGGCGCCGGGCACGTCGAGCGGGCCGTTATTGGTGATGATGCCGATCGCGTGGCCCTCGATGCGGGCGTGGCCGCAGACCGTCGCCGGGCCGTAATTGGCGCCGAACTCGGTGAAATCGGAGTCATCGACGAAGCGCGCGATCGCCTGCCGCATGTCCACGGGCCGCTTGTGGTCCATCGGCATGATGCCGAGCAATTCCTCCGCATCGTAGCGCGGCGGCTTGAATGAAGCCACCTCGTGCTTCGGCCGGTCCCAGGGCAGCTTGGCCATGATGTCGCGCGCGATGCGCAGCGCATCGCGGTCGTCCTCGGCAAGGTAATCGCCGAGGCCGGAGATCGAGGTGTGCATTTCGGCGCCGCCGAGCTCTTCCTCGGTCGCGATCTCGCCAGTAGCGGCCTTCAGCAGCGGCGGCCCGGCGAGGAAGGCGCGGGTGCGGCCGCGCACCATCACGATGTAATCGGACAGTCCGGTCTGATAGGCTCCACCCGCGGTCGAGGAGCCGTGGGTGACGGTGACGACCGGAAGCCCCGCCGCCGACAGCCGCGCCAGATTGCGAAAGATGTTGCCGCCGCGGACAAAATCCTCGACGCGGTAGCGCAGCAGGTTCGCGCCCGCGCTCTCGACCAGCTGCACATAGGGCAGCTTGTTCTCCAGCGCCAGTTCCTGCACCCGCAGCGTCTTGTCGAGGCCGTAAGGCTGCAGCGCGCCGGCATCGATGCCGGCATCATTGGCGCTGACCATGCAGCGGATGCCTGAGACGAAGCCGATGCCAGCGACGAGGCCGCCGCCGGGCACGCTCTTGTCCGCATCCGGGACGTCGAACATGTAACCGGCGAGCGTCGAGAGCTCGAGAAACGGCGAGCCGGGATCCAGCACCAGTGCGACCCGCTCTCGCGGCAAGAGCTGGCCGCGCTTGTGAAAGCGATCCTTTGCCGCGGCGGACGCAGCACGCGTCCGCTCCTCCAGCGCCCGCATCCGGGCAATCAGCGCCAGCATGCCGTCGCGATTGGCAAGGTAGGTGGCGCTGCCGGTGGCGATGGTGTTCTCAATGATGGGCATGAACTAATCCCCTTCCATCATTCCGGGGCAGCCCGAAGGGCTGAGCCCGGAATCCATACTCACGATCGTGGTTATGGATTCCGGACCTGCGCCTGCGGCGCATCCCGGAATGACGATCAATGCCTCGTTCCAAAGATTGTCCGCGCTTCGGCCGGGCTCGCAATCTCGCGCCCGGCGCGCCGCGCGCAGGCGGCCAGCGCCTCGACCAGTTGCCCGTTCGACGTTACCTTGGTGCCATCGCCGAGATAGAACGTATCCTCCAGCCCGCTGCGCAGATGGCCGCCGAGGTCGGCGCAGCGCTGATGCAGCGGCCAAATCTCGACGCGGCCGATCGCTGTGACCTGCCAATGCGCCTCCGGTGCCTTCAGCTTCAAAAGGATCGGCAGCAGTTCCGGATCGGCCGGCATGCCCGAGGCGACGCCCATCACGAAATTATACTCGAGCGGGCCGGAATACATGCCGGTCTGCCGGTACATGCCGACGCAGCGCACGATGCCGACATCGAAGCATTCGAACTCCGGGATCGTGCCCGCTTCCTTCATCACGTCGAGATAGTCCTGCACCTTCTCGACCGCGTTGTCGAACATCATCGGCGGCCACGCCCAGGTGTTGTCGGCCTTGACCTTCAGATAATTCAGCGAGCCGGCGTTACAGGCCGCGATCTCGGGCCTGGTCTCACGCACGCAGTTGAGCGCGCCCTGGTAGTTCGGGCCTGAGGTGCCGGTGGTGTGATTGATGATCACCCCGGGGCAGGCCTCGCGGATCGCCTGCTGAATCTCCTTGCTGACGCTGACCTCCCACGACGGCAGATGGCCCTTGTTCGGCTCCTGCTGGCGCAGATGGATGTGCATGATGCTGGCGCCGGCGTTGAATGCGGCCTTGGCCTCGCGCGCCATCTCTTCCGGCGTCACCGGCACATTGTGCTGCTTCGGGTCGGTGAGCACGCCGTTCAGCGCACAGGTGATGACGGCCTTGTCGCCCATGTTCGATTGTCCCGGTTGCAGCGCGACAGCGCTGCTGATTTTCCCATGATGGGAAATTTGTCTTGGCGTCATCTTGCGTTGACTGGCTACCCGCCCGCGCTCGCGCCGCGACAGGCACCAGCCGGTTAACACAAGACGCAAGGCAGCATCGCCGCGTAACCTCCGCGGCAAGCAAAGGCGGCAAAACAAGCCGGGATTCGGGGGAGGACGTCATGATCTCGATCAACCGCCGTACATGGCTCGCGGGCGCCGCGAGCGCCGGCCTCACCGCAGTCTCCGGCATCCGCCCTTCGCTCGCCGAAGACACACCGGGCGTCACCGCGACGGAGATCAGGATCGGCAGCACGACATCGCTAAGCGGCCCGGTGTCGGCGCTCGGCGTGCAGGCGCGCTGCCAGGAAGCCTATTTCAGGATGCTGAACGAGCAAGGCGGCATCGCCGGGCGGCAGATCAAGTACATCTACTACGACGACGCGTTCAATCCGGCGAAGACGGTCGAGCAGGTGCGCCGCCTGATCGAGAGCGACAATGTCGCCTTCCTGTTCAACATGCTCGGCACCGCGCCGAACTCGGCCGTTGTGAAATACATCAACGCGGCGAAGGTGCCGCATCTGTTTCTGTCGGTGAACGGCGACAAATGGGGCGACTACAAGACCTATCCCTGGACCATGGGCTTTGCGCCGAGCGCGCGCACCGAGGCGCAGGTGTTCGTCAAATATGCGCTGAGCCGGAATCCGAATGCGAAGTTCGCGGTGCTCCATCAGAACGACGACCTCGGCAAGGATTTCGTCGCCGGCGCCAGGGACGTGCTGGGCGAGAAGTTCGCCAGCGCGGTGACCGTGGCCTCACACGAGGTCACCGATCCCACAATCGACTCTCAGATCGTCGCCCTGCGGAGCAGCAATGCCGACGTGCTGATCTCGGGCACCACGGCCAAATTCTGCGCACAGTCGATGCGCAAGATCTATGAGCTCGGCTGGAAGCCGATGCATTTCATCGCCAGCGGCGCGGCGTCGATCTCATCGACCATCGCGCCGGTCGGCTTCGACAAGGCGCAGGGCACGATCTCGTCGGCCTATGTCAAGGACGTCGCCGACCCGGCCTGGACCAACGATCCCGGGGTAAAGAATTTCCTCGCCTTCATGGAAAAGTACTTTCCCGACGGCAATCCGAAGGAGGGCTACAACCTCTATGCCTACACGGTCGCGCAGGTGCTCAAGATCGTGCTCGAACAGTGCAAGGGCAATTTCACCCGCGACAATATCATGGCGCAGGCGAACGATCTGAAGGATGTCGAAGTGCCGACGCTGCTGCCGGGCATCCGCGTCAACACCAGCCCGACCAATCACCACCCGCTGCAGCAGCTGCAGCTGCAGCGGATCGAGGGCTCGGGATGGCTGCGGTTCGGCGAGGTGATCCAGGGCGCGAATTTGTAGTCACGCCGTCATTGCGAGCTACGGCAGCGCGCGCTCCCCCACCACCTGCCCCGCGCGATAGATCGCGAGATCGCGCGAGCCGGAGAAGATCGCGCGCGGCTTCAGACCGTAGAAGCGGCGGATCGAGTGGCTGAAGTGGGTGCTATCGGGATAGCCGATGTCCTGCGCGAGATGCGCGAGGTTGATGTCCTGGTTGGCGAAGTGCAGCAGATGCCGCGCGCGCTTCCAGGCGCGGAAGGAGCGGAAAGAAATCCCGGTCTCTTCCTTGAACAGATGCAGGAAGCGCGACGGCGACAGTCCGGCTTCAGCCGCGCAGCCGGCCGCCGTCACCGGCTCGCCGGAGAACTGGCCGATCCGGGCGATCGCCCGCACCACGCGCGGATCGAGCACGCGCTGCGGCAGCGCGTCGCCGAAACACATGGTGTCGAACTCGGCGTTCGAGATCGCGTCGCGATACTGCATGTCGGCGAGCGTCGCATAGGCGGCGCGGATGCGGTTCGCGAACAGGCCGGCGTCCGGCCCCTGCAAGCGGCGCGCGACCGCCTCCAGCGTGCCGTCGGGCACGCTCTCCGGCTCGATCGCGACGCAGATCGCCGCGCGGTATTCGCTGGTGATGGTGTGGCGCAGGTTCGGCATCGTGACGGCAAGCTCGCCGTGCGCCTGTTGGCCGTCGCTGGTCGCCAGGTGGAGGGCATCGCGGATTGCGACATAGACGTGGAAGGCGCCCGGACACCGCTCGCGCGGACGGCCGAGCAAGCCGGCATAGAACACACGCTCCGGCGTGATCAGCATCCGGTGGCCGGAATCCTGGCGTTGTGGGTCCACGACGGCGTCCATGGCGGTTCCTCCTCGCGCGGCTCTTTTGGCCGCTGCGGCGGGCTACCATAGCGCAAAATCGCAGGCTGTCACCGACGCTCTGGATCAATTCCGGGACGGATCGCCGCCGCCGCGATCACGGCCGCATCCTTGGCGCAACATTCTGTTCCTGCCCGGCTTTTTGTTCCGCCGCCACCGCGCGCCGAAAGCCGTCGCGCTGCTGCAGGCGGGCCCAATAGGCCGTGACCTTCGGCCCGAAATCCTTGGCGAGGCCGATATTGTCGGCAAGCCGGAGCGCATAGCCGTTGGCGATGTCGGCGGCGGTGAAACGGCCGGCGCAGAGGAATTCCGCATTTGCGGTCGCCGCCTCCACTGCGCGCAGGCGGCCCAGGAACCATTTTGCATAGTCGCCCGCGACCTGCGGGTTGCGCCGCTCCTCCGGCTCGAGCTGGCTGTAGCGCAGCACCAGCGTCTGCGGAAAAGTCAGAGTGGCGTCGGAAAAATACATCCAGTTCAGGAAGGCGCCATAGGCCGGCTCGTCGAGGCCGACGATCAGCGGCGTCGGCCCGTATTTGGTACCGAGGTAATGACAGATGCCGGAGGACTCCGTCATCTTCGTCTCGCCGTCGATCATAAAGGGGATGGTGCCGAGCGGATTGATGCCGAGATACGCCTTGGCGAAGACGCGCGGCGGGAACGGCAGCATCTTCAGCTCATAGGGCAGCCCAAGCTCCTCCAGCATCCACAGCGGACGGAACGAGCGCGCAGCGTCGCAGTGATAGAGCGTGATCATCGGGCGTTTCCTCCTGCAACAAGGCCTCGTACGAGCAGCGGCGCGACGATGCCGAAAAGCGCCACGGCCAACTTGCGCTGAGTGGCTGCCCCTCGCTGGTGGGATCGTGCAATTCATCCTAGGATGAATCGGCGTCGGGCAGGGCGGAAATGATGCGGAGATCGGGGCGGCGAGTGCAGGGCTCGAAGGGCGGCGCCCGCAAGCAGGCCAAGGCCGTCGCTACCGCGAGCATCTCCTCTGGGCTCGACCTCAAGGCCTGGGGCGACGCCCTGGGCGCGGTCCCGGCGGGCGCGATTGCGGAGAGCCAGATCGTGAGCTGGGTCGAAGGACCGCTGCGCAGCTTCTTCCCGTTCGAGCGCTTCCTCGGCAGCTATGGCCGGCTGTCCGGCGGGCGCATTCGGATGCGCAACCTGGTGACCTCTGGCCACCAACCGGACTTCATCGCAACCCTCGATACCGCGTTCGATCTCGCATCGCGCGGCTGCTTCGCCTGGTGGGTGCAGAACCGCGCCGCCTTCATCCTCGACCCGGCCGCGCCGCCGCCATTCGCCAGCAAGCGCGAGCTCGACGAGATCAGGCAATTCTCGCTCGGGGTGATCGCGGCGCATGGCGTCGTCGATCCCTTCGCGAGCACCGGCACCTATATCAGCTTCGCCGGCATCGCGGCTGACGATCCCGTCCGCACGCGAGCCTCGCTCAATCTGATCGCCCCGGTGCTGCACGCGCTGTTCCTCGCCACCGAGCAGGTGGCGGCGTCGGCTATCGACCTGTCGAAGCTCACGGACCGGCAGCGGCAGCTGGTCGACCTCGCGCTGATGGGCCTACCGGACAAGACTATCGCCGCCCGCCTCGGCATTTCCGAGAACACCGTCGGCAATCATTTCCGCGGCATCTATGAGCGCCTCGGCATCAGCAAGCGCAGCCAGCTGATCGCCGCGCTGAAGTAGTATGCCGTCCTATCGTCATTCCGGGGCGCGCCAACGGGTCGCGCGAACGCGCGCCCGATGCGCACGATTCCGGAATCCACTTTGCATCGAGTCCGCGGCTTGATGGATTCCGGGCTCGCCCGCTTTGCGGACGCCCCGGAATGACGACCTTCCCCAAATCTCGAAAAACAACCCCATGCAAAGGAGCCGGTGGCGGCCGGCGCTGGACCGGGCGGCTCGATCATGCGGCTTGACACGTCGGGCAACTCACCGGTATTATTCCATTATTCCGAAACTGCACCGGCCTGGGCGCCTCACAGCCCCATCTGCCGCGACGCCAGGTCCTTCATGATCTCCTCGGTGCCGCCGCCGATCGCATTGACCTTGACCTCGCGGTAGATGCGCTCGACCTTGACGCCGCGCATGAAGCCGGTGCCGCCAAAGATCTGCACCGCCTCGGAGGCGCAGTGCGCCATGGTCTGGGTGGCTTGGTTCTTCATCATGCAGATTTCGGCGACCGGGCTCTCGCCCTGGCCGAGCCGCCACGCCAGCATTTCGAGCATCGCCTGCGAGGCCGCGACCTTCTGCGCCATGTCGACGATCTTGTGCCTGATCACCTGGTGCTGGGCGATCGGCTTGCCGAACGTCTTGCGCTCTTTGGCATAGGCGATCGCCTCGTCGAGGCAGACGCGGGCATAGGCGGTGCAGCTCGCCGCCATGCCCATCCGCTCGCTGTTGAAATTCTGCATGATGATCTTGAAGCCCTGGCCTTCCTCGCCGATCAGGTGTTCCACGGGCACGCGGCATTCGTCGAAATGCAGTGTCGCGGTGTCGGAGGCCCACCAGCCCATCTTCTTGAGCTTGGTGCGGGATAGCCCCGGCGTATCGCCCTCGACCAGTAGCAGGCTGACGCCCGAGGGGCCTTCGCCGCCGGTGCGCACCGCGACCGTCAGATAGTCGGCCCGCATCCCCGAGGTGATGAAGGTCTTCTCGCCGCTGACGATGTAATGATCGCCCTCGCGCCGTGCCCTGGTGCGCAGATTGGCGACATCGGAGCCGCCGCTCGGCTCGGTGATGGCGAGCGCGGAGATCTTCCTGCCCGCCAGCACCTCGGGCAGCACCCGCGCCTTGACCTCGGGTCGTGCGGCGCGGGCGATCGGCGGCGAGCCGATGGTGTGGCTCATCAGGCTGGAGGAGACGCCGCCGGCGCCGGCCCGTGCCAGCTCCTGCGAGGCCACGATCTTCATGAACTGGTCGGCGGCGATACCGCCATATTCTTCCGGGAAGCCGAGGCCGAGCAGCCCGATCTCGGACGCCTTGGCATAGAGCTCGCGCGGAAACTCGCCGGCCTCGTCCCATTGATGGGCGTAGGGCTCGATTTCCTTCGCCACAAAACGGTGCATCACCTCGCGAAACGCCTCATGCTCGCTGGTGTAGAACGGGTTTGCCATGCGCCTTGCTCCGTTGATTCCTGCATCCGACGATGTCCGGATTTCCCCGGGCTAACTTGCGTCGAGTGGCTGCCACTTGGGCAGGCACCCGTTCCGGCCGATGCGCCAGCCACTAGACGCAAGACAGTATCCCGCCGCCGCCCCTCCACTGCCAATTCATAGCATCAATCGAACCAGGAGCAGGCGGCGCAAGACTGCCGCTCCTCGAGGAGGGACACTTGCCGGTTCGTTATTACGACTGGATCGCGCATCATCGCCGGCGCGCATCGGACAAGATCGCGCTGGTCGATCTCGCCAGCGGCCGCAGCTTCACCTATGCGCAACTGGACGACCGCGTCTCACGGCTCGCCACCCATCTGCGCGACCGGCTCGGGGTTACCAGCGGCGATCGCGTCGCGGTGCTGGCGCTGAACACGACGGATACGCTGGAGGTGCAGTTCGCCTGCTTCCGGATCGGCGCGGTGTTCCTGCCGCTCAACACCCGCCTCACCGTGCCCGAATTGCACTACATCGTCGGCGACGCCTCGCCCAAGGTCATGATCCATGACGACGATCTCGCCGAGGCGGCACTCGCGGTCGCCAAGCTGTGCAATGTCGCATCTGCAATGCGGTTCGGTCCCGGCAGTTCGTATGAGGCCGGCATCGCGGCGGCAAAGCCGCTCGAGCGGTTCGAACAGGTCACGCTCGATGACATCTCGACCATCATGTACACCTCGGGCACCACGGGCCAGCCCAAGGGCGCGATCATCACCCATGGAATGACGTTCTGGAATTGCGTCAATCTCGGCGGCCCGGCCTGCATCTCGCCGTCGTCGGTTCTGCTCACGGTGCTGCCGCTGTTCCACACCGGCGGGCTGAATTGCTACACCAATCCGGTGCTGCATGCCGGCGGCACGGTGCTGATCATGCGCGTGTTCGATCCCGCAGAGGCGCTGCGGCTGATCAGCGATCCCGCACAGGGCATCAACGTGTTCTTCGGCGTGCCCTCGATCTACCAGTTCATGTCGCAGCACCCGGCGTTCGCCAGCGCGGATTTCAGCCGCCTGATCGTCGGCGGCGTCGGCGGCGCGCCGATGCCGGTGCCGCTGCTCAAGACCTGGGAGGCGCGCGGCGTCGCGCTGCAACAGGGCTACGGCATGACCGAGACCTCGCCGGCGGTGATGGTGCTCGACCGCGAGGACGCCGCGCGCAAGGCCGGCTCCTCCGGCAAGCCGGTGCTGCACACGGAAGTGCGGATCGTGCGGCCGGATGGCACGGATGCCGCGGTCGGCGAACTCGGCGAACTCTGGGTCAAGGGCCCGAACATCACGCCGGGCTACTGGAACAGGCCGGACGCCAACGCCGCCTCCTTCACCGACGGCTGGCTGCACACCGGCGACGCCACACGGATGGACGAGGACGGCTTCTACTACATCGTCGACCGCTGGAAGGATATGTACATCTCCGGCGGCGAGAACGTCTATCCGGCCGAAGTCGAGAGCGTGCTGCATCAATTGAGCGCGGTCGCCGAGGCCGCCGTGATCGGCATCCCGAGCGAGCAATGGGGCGAGGTCGGCATGGCCATCATCGCGGTCAAGCAGGGCCATACGCTGGCGGCGGCCGAGATCCACGCCCACTGCCAGGCCAATCTGGCGCGGTTCAAATGCCCGCGCGTGGTCGAATTTGTCGACGCCCTGCCGCGCAATGCGACGGGCAAAATTCATAAGCCGACCCTGCGGCAGCAATTCAGCCAGCCGAAGCCGACCGATACCGCGGCGTGATGGCGCAAACGTGTCTCGCGTTTGCCTGCTCATGCCGCGATAAACCGAGTGCCCCGTAGCCGTCTATCGGGACCGGCTGCGGGTTTGTCGCAGTCCCCAACCAAAATCAAATCGAGGAAATGCCTTTATGAAAACGAAAAAAATATCGCTGCTGGCAGCCGCCGCGGCACTCTGCCTGCTCTCCACCCAGGCCGCCTTTGCGCAAAAGAAATACGACACCGGCGCCTCCGATACCGAGATCAAGATCGGCAATGTCGAGGCCTATAGCGGCCCCGCCTCCGCGTACGGCATCATCGGCAAGACCGAGGAAGCCTATTTCAAGATGATCAACGATCAGGGCGGCATCAACGGCCGCAAGATCAACTGGATCTCCTATGACGACGGTTACTCGCCGCCGAAGACGGTGGAGCAGATCCGCAAGCTGATCGAGAGCGACGAGGTGTTTCTGGTGTTCAACGCGCTGGGCACGCCGACCCAGACCGCGGTGCAGAAGTATCACAACGCCAAGAAGGTGCCGCAGCTGTTCCTCGCCACCGGCGCCAGCAAGTGGAACGATCCGAAGGATTTCCCGTGGACCATGGGCTTCCAGCCGAGCTATCGCGTCGAGGCGCGGATCTTCGGCAAGTACATCCTCAAGGCCAAGCCGGATGCCAAGGTCGCGATCTTCTATGCCAATGACGATTTCGGCAAGGACTACCTGATCGGCCTCAAGGAGATCCTCGACAAGTCGAGCGTCAAGATCGTCGCCGAGGAAAGCTACGAGACCACGGAGCCGTCGATCGATTCCCACATCGTCAAGCTGAAAGACACCGGCGCCGACGTGTTCGTCAACATCGCGACCCCGAAATTCGCGGCGCAAGCGATCAAGAAGATCGCCGAGCTCGGCTGGAAGCCGATGCAGGTGATGACCGACGTCTCGATCTCGATCGGCGCCGTGATGAAGCCCGCCGGCCTCGAGGCGAGCGAAGGCGTGCTGTCGGCCGGCTATCTGAAGGACGCCTCCGACCCGCAGTGGAAGGACGACGAGGGCATGAAGAAGTTCATGGCCTTCATCGACAAGTACATGCCGGGCGCCAATATCTCCGACGCCAATTTGGTCTATGGCTACGCCGCGGCGCAGACCATGGTGCAGGTGCTGAAGCAATCCGGCGACAATCTCACCCGCGAGAACGTGATGAAGCAGGCCGCCAGCCTGAAGGATTTCACGCCCGACACGCTGATCCCCGGCATCCGCGTCAACACCAGCGCCACCGACTTCGCCCCGATCGAGCAACTCAAGATGATGCGCTTCAAGAACGGCCAGTGGGAGCTGTTCGGCGACATCATCAGCGCGGAGACCGGGGGATAGCGCCGGCGCCAACGTCGCATTGCCGAGAAGCCGCCCCTGCGGGCGGCTTCGTTGTTTTGTGGCCCACGAGCGCAGCGACATCGGTGTCGTCCTGGCGAAAGCCAGGACCCATTACCCCAGCCGCTTGTTGGTGCGCGACGCTGGAGACAATATCACGCTCTCAATCAGGTTCGGTGGTTATGGGTCCTGGCCTTCGCCAGGACGACGACGTGGGAGGCTACTTGAAATACTTCATCCCCGTCACCCTGAGAGGGTGTGAAGCTTTGTCCTCACCCACACTGTCATCGCCCGGCCTGTGCGCAATTGCGCACATGGACCGGGCGATCCAGCACGCCGCGGCCTATCGGCTCAATAACGACTGTCTCTGGAATACTGGGTCGCCCGGTCGAGCCGGACGACGACAGCGGTGAAGGAAAAAGCTTCACATCCTATTGCAGCTTCGCACGATGACGGATTTCGCAATGTTCTTGCGATCTCGTCCTAAAACTCCCGCCTAACAAGACGAGAGCTGCGACGAAACCAGGCCGCCAAATCAGATGCATTCCCGCGTTCATTGTCTGCCGCTGACGCCCGCTGGCCTCTATCGGCGGCTCAATGGGCACCTGCTCGTCGCCGATCTGCTCAACCTCGACAAGATCGGCATTCTCGCCGTGCTGATCGCCGGCGTCGCCGCGCCGGCGCGGCCAAGGCCGGCGTAGGTCTAAGGCTGCAACAAAATCGCAAACGGCTCGTCGATCGTGCGCCGCAGATGCTCGCGATAGAGCTTGTAGTTCGCATCGTCCGACGCGACCCGCCCGAGACTGGGATTGGTCACGTTCTTGATCGGCAGCAGCGCGATCGGGGCCGCGATAGGCGTCAGCACCGCGCCGCGTCCGGCCAGCAGGGTGGTGATGATGCCGTACATCTCGCCGGAATTTCGCGGCCGCGACACCGTGATGACGCGATGCTGACCGTGCCGGTTGGTCACGAGGTAGACGAAGCCGGACTCGTTGGGCACCGCGACCTCGCCGAACTGGGTGTAATCGGCGTCCTGCCGCTCGCTCTCGCGAAAGCCGAGCGCCGAGGCGGCCTCGTCCCACGCGATGACAGTGCAATAGGCGTAGATCGCATCCTTGTCGCCGAATGACGGCCGCACCGTGATGTAGGTGCCTTCGATCCGCGCCACCGCGCGGCGGACATAGGAGCCGAGGCTGTCGGGTGCGACATCGCGATTGGCCGGCGGCGCAATCGTCACGACGTCGGGCAGCTTGCGCAGGGGGACGCCGAGCGCCTGCTCCAGCCGCACCGTGGTCGCCAGCGTGAACGGACGGCGGCCGCCGAGCACCTTTTCCAGGGTGGAGAGGCTGAGCTTGGCCTGCTCCGCCAGTGTCTGACGCGAGATCCGGCGGCGCGCGATCTCCTCGCGGATGGTCTCCGCCACCTGTCGGCTCAGCTCGGCGGAAAGCTGCTTGTCCGGCGTCGACATCAAGTTCCCTTGATTCCCCTTCGATTCAATCAGCCTAGCAGACCGGACAATCCATCACAAAGCCGCACAAACCCGCCTCACGCCGCGGCGGGCCGCGCCCGAGGGCGGCCAATCATTGCCGATCATTCTGCTCGCGCCAAAGCGGCCGTTCTCCATGATTGCGAGGTGCGAAAACCTCGCTCGGAGTGACGAAAATGACGATTTACGATGCATGTGAGAGCAGCCCGCAGATCCGCCTGTCGCGCAGGATGCGGATCGCGCTGTTCTTCCTGGTGGAAGGCGTGGCCGCGCTGGTGATCGGCCTTGCGGCGCTGTTCCTGAGCTTCGATCCGGCGTGGTCGGCGGAGCAGCCGCACCATGCGGTGTTGCGGCCGAGCGAGGCGCGCTCCGGCTCGCTGCTGCTGAAGACCGACGACGGCTATGCCGATGCGACGCGGCTCGGCATTGATGTCGACCTCACGGTATCGGGCCCGACGGTGCGCGCCCGCGTCACCCAGATCTTCCGCAATCCGACCAAGGACTGGATGGAGGCAACGTATGTCTACCCGCTGCCTTCGGGCGGCGCGGTGGACACGCTGAAGATGGTGGTCGGCGACCGCATCGTGGTCGGCGACATCAAGGAGAAGCAGCAGGCCCGCGCGATCTATGAGCAGGCCAGGCAGAACGGCCAGAAGGCCGCGCTCACCGAGCAGGAGCGGCCGAACATCTTCACCAACTCGGTCGCCAATATCGGCCCGGGCGAGACCGTGCTGGTGCAGATCGAATATCAGGAGCCGGTGCAGCAGAGCGGCAACGAGTTCTCGCTGCGGGTGCCGATGGTGGTCGGCCCGCGCTACAATCCGAAGCCGGTGGTGCAGAGCGTCGACCTGCGCGCCGACGGCAGCGGCTGGGGCGCTGCCAGCACCGATCCGGTGCCGGATCGCGACCGCATCACGCCTGAGGTGCTCGATCCCGCCGAGCATGCGCCGATCAACCCGACCAACATCACGGTGCGCCTCAATGCCGGCTTCCCGCTCGGCGAGGTGAAGAGCCATCATCACCAGGTCAAGATCGAGAGCCCCAACAACGCCACGCGGATCATCAAGCTGACCGAAGGCCCGGTGCCGGCGGACCGCGATTTCGAGCTGACCTGGAAGCCGGCCGCCGAGAAGGCGCCGTCCGTCGGGCTGTTCCGCGAGCATGTCGGCAATTCCGACTATCTGCTGGCCTTCGTCACCCCGCCCGCGGTCGAGCAGGCGCAGCAGAAGCCGTTGCCGCGCGAAGTGATCTTCGTGATCGACAATTCCGGCTCGATGGGCGGCACCTCGATCATCCAGGCCAAAGCCAGCCTCTTGTACGCGCTCGGCCGCCTGCAGCCGGCGGATCGCTTCAACGTGATCCGCTTCGACGATACCATGGACGTGCTGTTTCCGACGCCGGTCGCAGCCAGCAGCGCCAATGTCGGCACCGCGAGCTCGTTCGTCGGCGCGCTGCAGGCACGCGGCGGCACCGAGATGGTGCCGGCGATGCGCGCCGCGCTGTCCGACAGCAACCGCGAGGACCCTAATTACGTCCGCCAGGTCGTGTTCCTGACCGACGGCGCGATCGGCAACGAGCAGCAGCTGTTCGAGACCATCAGCGCGCTGCGCGGCCGCTCCCGCGTCTTCATGGTCGGTATCGGCTCGGCGCCGAACACCTATCTGATGACGCGCGCCGCCGAGCTCGGCCGCGGCACCTTCACCCATATCGGCTCGGTCGAGCAGGTCGACGAGCGGATGCGCGGCCTGTTCGCCAAGCTGGAGAACCCGGCGGTGACCGGCCTCTCGGCAAAGTTCTCCGAGGCCAATGCCGACCTGACGCCATCAGTGCTGCCCGACGTCTATCGCGACGAGCCGCTGCTGCTGGCCGCCAGGCTCGACAAGCTCGCCGGCTCGGTCGAGATCAAGGGCCGCATCGGCGACCGCCCGTGGAGCGTGACGCTGCCGCTGGCCAATGCCGCCGAAGGCAAGGGCCTCTCGAAAGTATGGGCACGCCGCAAGATCGCCGACGCCGAGGTTGCACGCACCACGCGGCAGGCAACCCCGGAAGATGCCGACAAAACGATCCTCGCGCTGGCGCTGGAGCATCAGCTCGTGACGCGGCTGACCAGCCTGGTTGCGGTCGACAAGACGCCGAGCCGTCCCGACGGCGAGCCGCTGAAGCTCGCGGAGCTGCCGATCAACCTGCCCGCCGGCTGGGATTTTGCGAAGGTGTTCGGCGAGCGTCCGCGCCAGCCTGTGCAGCCGGCCGAACGCCGCGCTGACACTGGCGACGGAAAGGTGCAGGTCGCGGCGCTGAAGCGGCCGGTGCCGGTGGCCACTCCTTCGCCGGGCACGGTGCAACTGCCGAAGACGGCGACCGATGCGGAGCTGAAAATGATCGCGGGCGTGATCCTGCTCACGGTCAGCCTGCTGCTCTTCATGTTCACTCGACATCAGACCATGCCCAACTGATGTCGGATGAAAGGAGAAGGTGCCCCCGACCTCCTCCTTCCAGGGCGCGCGCGGCTTTCTCACCCGTCCCCCAAGGGCCGCGCGCGCATTTCTTCTCTCTCCCCAACCGTCATTGCGAGCGAAGCGAAGCAGTCCATCGCGCAGCATATGCGGAACCATGGATTGCTTCGCTTCGCTCGCAATGACGAGGAAAAATACGATGCCCCGCTTGCTTCCCGTACTCGCACTCGCGCTCCTCGGCCTGATCCTGTTCGGCCAGGGCGCCTACATCCACGCCAAGGCGCTGCTCGCACAGGTGCTGCTGGAGCGCGCTTTCCGAAAGACCATCGCGACCGGACATCCCGTCAAGCCGTGGCGCTGGGCCGATACCTGGCCGGTGGCGAAGATCGAGGTGAAGCGCCTGCATGCCTCGGCGATCGTGCTTGCCGGCAGCAGCGGCCAGGCGCTGGCGTTCGGTCCCGGCCATGTCGAGCAGACCGTCGACGCCGGCGAGCGCGGCGTCGCGGTGTACTCCGCGCATCGCGACACCCATTTCCGCTTCCTCAAGGAGGTCGCGATCGGCGACGAGATCGACGTCACCAAAAGCGACGGCAGGACGTTCCGCTACCGGGCCGACGGAAGCACCATCGTTCGCTTCGATCAGTCCGGCATCGATCCGCTGACCGACCGCCATGAGCTGGTGCTGTCGACCTGCTGGCCGTTCGACGCGCTGACATCGGGACCCGAACGCTATCTGTTGCACGCGACGCTGATCGAACCGGATTCGGGCAGGCCCGAATCGGGTTCCTGATGCGCATGAATTTTGCGTGAGATGGGATATCGCGCGCGATGCCCTGACTTGCGCGCGCGTGAGTTGCCACCCTCTTCCCTCGGCCATAAAAACAATGAAAATCACCGCCCACGGCGAACGACCGTGCGGCCGGACGACATGGCCAGGGAAACAACCAGGTAAGGGCAGACTCCATGGAAGCTCTCGCAAGCACCGCGTCCCATCCGACCGTCAAATGGACGCCTTCGGACGATGCCAGCGACATCGTCAAGAGCATTCATGCGATGCTGCACCCGCGCAACATCGTGCTGGTCGGCGCAACCGACAAGCCCGGCAACTATGCCGAGCGGATCTGGAACAACCTGATCAAGTACAAATTTGCCGGCGGCCTGTTTCCGATCAATTCCAAGCGTGAAACGATCTGGGGCGTCACCTGCTACAAGGATTTTGCCAGCCTGCCCGAGAAGCCGGACCACGTGCTGGTGCTGGTGCCGGCGCGCTTTGCCGTGCAGGTGGTGCGTGACGCCGCCGCGGCCGGCGCGCGCTCGGCGACCATCGTCACTTCGGGCTTCAGCGAGCTGCAGGACGAGGAGAGCCAGCGGCTCGCGGTCGAGCTGAAGCAGACGATCAAGGAGACCGGGCTCGCGGTTACCGGCCCGAACTGCCTCGGCAATCTCAGCGCCGGCGAGAACCTGTTCACCAATATCGACGACCGTATCGTCACCATGGAGCAGGGCGCGGTGGCGATCGCCGGGCAATCCGGCGCGATCGTGATGGCGATCCGCCAGGCGCTGGAGGATCGCGGCGTCGGCGTCGGCTACATGGTCACGACCGGCAACGAATCCGGGCTCGAGACGCCCGACCTGATGAGCTATTTCGCCGCCGATCCGAGCATCCGCGTCATCGTGGTCTATCTCGAAGGCGTCCGGAATACGAAAGTGTTCCGCGAGGCCTGCAAGGCCGCGCGCGCCGCCGGCAAGCCGGTGATCGCGCTGAAGCTCGGCGCCTCCGAAGGTGGCCGCGCCGCCGCGATGGCGCATACCGGCGCGCTCGCCGGCTCGATCGAAACGTTCGATGCGATCTCGACCCGCGAGGGCGTGATCCGCGTCCGCGGGCTGGACGAGCTGATCGAGACCACGGAATGCTTCGTCCACGCCGATCCGCCGAAGGGCAACCGGCTCGCCGCGGTGTCGCTGTCCGGCGGCAAGCGCGGCCTTCTGATCGACGCGTTCCATTCCGCCGGCCTGAATTTTGCGCCGCTGAGCCCGAACGCATCGGCGCAACTGGCGCAGATGCTCGGACCCGGCAGCATCGTCGGCAACCCGCTCGATGCCGGCTTCGCCGCGGTGGTCGATCCCTCCGTCTACATGAAGTCGATCAAGATCATGATCGACGACCCCGATACCGACATCGTCATCATCGATGCCGAGCTGCCGAAGGCGCCGCATGAACTACGCGAACGCAATCTGCGCATCGTCAACGAGATGGCGGGCCAGGCCAACAAGCCGGTGATCTATATCAGCGCGATGTCGATCGGCTTCACCGAATTCACCAAGGGGCTGCGCAAGAGCCTGCCGAACATCGCCGTGATGCAGGGGCTCGATCGCGCGGTCGGCGCGACCAAGTCGCTGATCGAATATGCCGGCCTGCGCAAGGAGGTGCCCGACATCGTGTCGAGCTCGAAAGCCTCCGCCCGCGCCGTGCTGGAGAAGACGCTGAAGGCCGCGGATGGCGCCGCCGCGCTCGACGAGGTCGCCTCGAAGCGGTTGCTCAAGGCGTACGGCATTCCGATCTCGAAGGAGGCGGTGGCGCAGACCGCAGCCGAGGCGGTCAAGATCGCCAAGCAGATTGGCTTTCCGGTGGTCGCAAAGGTGGTCAGCCCGGACATCCTGCACAAGTCGGACGTCGGCGGCGTGGTGCTGAACCTTGCCAATGCGGCCGAGGTGAAGAAAGCCTTCAACGACATCACCGCGCGGGTGAAAAAGCTGAAGGGCAAGCCGAAGCTCGAGGGCATTTTGATCGCGCAGCAGGTCAAGGCCGATGTCGAGCTCGTGGTCGGCGCCTCGCTCGACGCCGAGATGGGCCCCGTGGTGCTGTTCGGCACCGGCGGCGTCGACATCGAATTGATGAAGGACGTCGCGCTGGCCGGCGCGCCGCTCGATGCCGCCGAGGCGAAACAGCTGATCGCCAAGACCAAGGCCGGCGTCAAGCTGAAGGGCTATCGCGGCAGGCCGGCGCTGCACGAGCCCTCGGCAGTGAAGGCGCTGGTCGGTCTCTCCAATCTGATGGCCGACGCCGACGGCCGCATCGCCTCAATTGACGTCAACCCGTTCCTGATCAACAGCAAGCTCGGCGTCGCCGTCGACGGCCTGATCGTGCTGAACAACGCCGCCGCGAGGAAGGCCGCGGGGCATTGAGATCGCATCAGCGCGCCCGCAACTCTGTCCCCGTCATCCTGAGGTGCGAGCCTCTTCGGCGAGCCTCGAAGGATGCACGGCCCGAACTGTGGCCGATTCGTCCTTCGAGGCTCGCAAGAGCTCGCACCTCAGGATGACGGGACTGCTAGGGTGCGATCGCCCCGAAAGCACAGCCGCGTCAAAAGCTCGCGCCCCATTGCCGCGCGGTCTGCATCAGCCAGTCGCGGTACAGCGTCAGCGGCGTGACGCCGGTGAGGCCGCCGCAGCCGGCGGCGCCGTTCGGGCCGGTCGACCAGCTCACCACGCCGACGATCGCCGGCCCGCCTGGCTTGTCCTCGAACACCGGCGCGCCGGAATCGCCGGTGCAGGCGCCCAGCCCGTCGCGCGCGCCCTGCGCGACCGGATCGACCAGACGGATCTGCAAGGTGCCGGGCTTGCCGGTCGTGATCAGGCTCGCGACACGGACGGTGCCGCCGCTCCTGCCGTCGCCGCTTACGGTGACGCCGACACCGGCGATGGTGAAGCGGCCGCCGAGCTGGATCGGGATGGTGGGCGCACCGAGCGCCGCCGGCGCCTTGCCGGCAAGCGGGGCAGTGAGCTGCAGCAGCGCCACATCGGCGGTCGCGGCGTGATTGGCCATCGCCTGCATCTTGAACGCCGGATGGATCGCGACGGCCTTGACGTCGTGCAGTTTCGGCTGCCGGTCGGCGCCATATTCGACGATCTTGTAGTCGGCACCGGACGGCACGCAATGCGCCGCGGTCAGCACCACCTTCGGCGCGACCAGCGCGCCGGTGCAGAAATTGCCGCGCGAGCCGACGATGGTGACGACGGCGCGCGCGACCCCTTCGGTCGCGGGCGCGCCGCCGCCGACTATCGCCAGCGCGGGCGCGGACAGCAGCGACAGCATCGCCGCGAGGATGAGCCGAGGGCATTTCATCGGCGCAGCAATAGCCCGCGGCGCAGCGATCGCCAAGCGCCGGATCGGGCTGGCCCCATCCCCCAATTCATGTTAGCCGCTCCCTGACAACGAACATTGGGCAGGACAGCATGATCGAGGCAGTGATCTGGGATTTCGGCGGCGTCTTGACCACCTCGCCGTTCGAGGCGTTCGCGCGGTACGAGGCCGAGCGCGGCATCCCTGCCGACATCATCCGCCGCACCAACGCCGCCAACCATCTGGAAAACGCCTGGGCCAAATTCGAGCGCGCCGAGATCGACATCGACGCATTCGATGAATTGTTCGCCGCGGAATCGCGGGCGCTCGGCGCCGAGGTGCGCGGCAAGGACGTGCTGCCGCTGCTGTCGGGCGATCTGCGCCCCGAGATGGTGGAAGCGCTGAAGCGCATCAAGGCGACATTCAAGACCGGCTGCATCACCAACAATCTGCCGGCCAACGCGATCGGCAGCCATAGCGGGCGCACGCTCTATGTCGCCGAGGTGATGGCACTGTTCGACCACGTGATCGAGTCGGCGAAGATCGGCCTGCGCAAGCCCGATCCGCGCATCTACCGGATGATGGTGGAGACGCTTGGGGTGAACCCGAAGCACTGCGTCTATCTCGACGACCTCGGCGTAAATCTGAAGCCGGCGCGCGAGATGGGCATGACCACCATCAAGGTGCTGAACGCCGCGCAGGCGATCGGCGAGCTCGAGGCCGCGACCGGCCTGACGCTGCGGTGAAGGCGGGCTACGCACTTCCGCTCCGCGGAAATAGCCCGAACCATGCGCTAACCCCATGGCTTTGCGGGCCGAACGAGCCTTGTGCTTTGCCCGCAACGGGCGCAGAACAGGCAAGAGTTCAAGCAAACCCCCGGAGCTGATCCTCGTGGCTGACACCAGGCCCACCGCCTCGATCGAGGCCGTGGAAAGCGGCCTCGCCGCGCAAGGCTATATTGCGAGCCGGCAGATCGCGACCGCGGTCTATCTGTCGCAGCAGATCGACAAGCCGATCCTGGTCGAAGGCCCCGCCGGCGTCGGCAAGACCGAACTGGCGAAGGCGATCGCCGCTTGGCGCGGCATGAAGATGATCCGCCTGCAATGCTACGAGGGCCTCGACGAGGCCAAGGCCCTGTATGAGTGGAAATACGCCAAGCAGTTGCTCTACACCCAGATCCTGAAGGACAAGCTCGGCGAGGTGCTCGGCGGCGCGCAAACCTTGGGCGCCGCGCTCGACCAGCTCCACACTTTCGGCGACGTGTTCTTCTCCAAGGAATTCGTCGAGCCGCGCCCGCTGCTGCAGGCGCTGGAGCAGCCCAATGGCTGCGTGCTCTTGATCGACGAGATCGACAAGTCGGACGCCGAATTCGAATCGCTGCTGCTGGAAATCCTGTCGGATTTCCAGGTGACGATCCCGGAGCTCGGCACCGTCTCCGCGGTGGCGCCGCCGACCGTGATCCTGACCTCGAACAGCGAGCGCGATCTCGGCGACGCGTTGAAGCGGCGCTGCCTGCATTTGCATATCGGCTTCCCCGAACAGCGGCTGGAAGAGCGCATCGTCGAGAGTCGGGTGCCCGGCATCTCGCAGACGCTGCGCCGGCAGATGGTCGGTTTCATCCACGAGATCCGCTCGCTCGATCTGAAGAAGCTTCCCTCGGTCAGCGAGGCCATCGACTGGGCGCGCGTGCTGGTGCTGCTGCAGGCCAATGAGCTCGACCACGAGATCGTCAAGGACACGCTCAACGTGCTGCTGAAATACGAAGCCGACATCGAAGCCGCGACGCCGCAGATCTCCGCCTTCATCGCCAAGGCGTCGCGGCAAGGCGTGTTCAGTTAGGGCAAGATGCGCGAGAACCTGCATCGCTTCTTTCGTGCGGCGCGGGGGGCCGGGGTCCGGGTCTCGCCTGCAGAAAGCATCGATGCGATGCGCGCGATCGCCCAGGTCGGCTTTGCCGACCGCGCCATCCTGCGCGACACCTTCCTGCTGACGCTGGCCAAGACCCAGGACGAGAAGCGCGCGCTCGGCGACTGTTTCGACCTGTTCTTCAGCCAACCCGAGCCGCAGCAGGAGGCATCGGAGCAGAGCAAATCGGACGAGCAGCGCGAGGCCGGCAGCAATCCGCAAGCCGACGCGCATGGCGATACGAGCGGCGGCGGCGCCGAAAGCGAGAATGTCGGGCCGCTGGCGCAGATGCTGCTGTCGCAGGACCGCACCGCGATCTCGACCGCGATCGCCAACGCCTCCGGCGCGGCATCGCTGTCGGATATCCGCTACTTCACCCAACGCGGCATCTTCCAGACCCGCATCCTCGATGCGATGGGCATCCAGCGCCTGCGTGACGACATCGACAACGCAACCGCGAACAACCCGGCGCTGGCCGAGCGGCTGCAGGACGCGCTCACCGGCCTGCGCGGCACCGTGCGCGACGCCGTTTCGCAGGCGCTGCTGCTCTACGGCCGCGAGGAGGCGGAGAACCTGCGCAACGAGATCCTGCGCAACGCGCCGCTGGCACGGATCGAGCCGCGCCAGGTCGAGCAGATGCGTAGCCTGATCCGCCAGATCGCGCGCCGCCTGCGCGAGCGCTACTCGAAGCCGCGCAAGCGGCAGCGCCGCGGCCATCTCGACGTCCGCCGCACGCTGCGGCGCAACGCGGCCTGGGGCGGCGTGCCGTTCCTCACGGCGTGGAAGCGCAAGCACCGCGACCGGCCGAAGATCGTGGCGCTGTGCGACGTCTCGGGCTCAGTCGCCCGCGTCTCGGATTTCTTCCTGCTACTGATCCACAGCCTGCACGAGGTGGTCGACGACGTCCGCTCGTTCGCCTTCTCCGGCCATCTGATCGAGGTCAGCGACATCCTCGACAAGAAGCCACCGGAAGAGGCTATGCAAGAGATCATGTCCAAGGTCGGCTTCGGCTCGTCCGACTACGGCAATTCCTTCGCCGATTTCGAGGATGGCTGGATGAACACGATCACGCCGCAGACCACGGTGATCGTGCTCGGCGATGCCCGCAGCAATAACCTCGATCCGCGCGCCGACATCCTGCGCCGGATCGGCGAGCGCTCGAAGCGGCTGGTCTGGCTCAATCCCGAGGGCCGCATGACCTGGGGCTTCGGCGATTCCGAGATGCCGCGCTACGCCACCTTCTGCACCGTGGTGCGCCAATGCGCCACTGCCAAGCAGCTCGAACGCGCGGTGTCGGACATCGTCGCGTCGTATCAGTAGCTCTATGCGATGGTGATCGGCGGCGGGCTCCGCAGCAGCCATACGAGCAGCGACAGCACCGTCACCACAACCGCGGCGGAAATGCCGGCTAGCTTGATCGTCGTGATCGCCTTCAGGGTCGAGACCGACCGCGCCGCGGCCTTCGGATCGCCGCGCAGCAATAGCCAGGCCAGCAGGCAATCTTCGATCAGATCGCTGAGCAGATACACCGCCGGTACCAAGAGCCCGAGCCACGCCGCAGACGGATAGGTTTGCACCAGCCAGTACGAGGAGGCCGCGCCCATCGCGCCCGCCAGCGCCAGCATGACGATCAGGTCGAGCGGGAACAGGATCGGACAGACATATTTCATCCGCAGATCCGACGTGACGAGACCGCCGAGTTGCTCGGCTGTATAGCTCAGCGTCTTCTCGGGAAAACGGGTGCGAAATCGCTTGGCGAAGATCCGGTCGGAATATGTGTCCACCCACCAGAACAGGCCGAACGCGATTGCGACGAGACCGGCGAGGATCAGGGTGACGACGGCCTGATGGCTCATGCCGGCACGCCCTTCGGCAATGTGCCGCAAAAATCCGCGAGCGAGACGATCGCGTGCACCGGCGAAAGACTCCGAAAGCGAGAAGTATCGACGCGCTATCGCAATGGCTGTCCGGCAGATTCCCATCTTTTCGGCAGCGTTGCAATTGAATTCCCTGCGTTGCCCACGCGCGTGGCGCGGCGGCTCGAACGGTTTCCGGCACACGGCGGCGCGGGCGGTCATCCCGGGTACATATAATCGTCTTCAATTGGAGATTGAATCCTGGCCGTGATCTGCCTTACGATGTTGTCGGGATTCACACGGCGACCGCGAGGGAACGGATGCCGAAGGATATCGTGATTTGCTGCGACGGCACCGGTAACGAGATCGGCGCCAATATTTCCAACGTGCTGAAGCTGTTTCGCGTCGCCGACAAGGATGCGCGGCAGCGCATCTATTATCATCCCGGCCTCGGCACGATCGGCCTGCAAAACACCTGGGGCCGTTTCAAGCAGCAGGTTCGCGGCCTGTGGGGGCTCGCCTTCGGCGCCGGCCTCGACAAGGATACGCTCGACGCCTACGGCTTCCTATGCAAGGCGTGGGAGCCGGGCGATCGGGTCTGGATGTTCGGCTTCAGCCGCGGCGCCTACACGGTGCGTGTGCTGTCCGCTTTCGTTCATGTGATGGGCCTGTTGCCGGTCGACCAGCTCGACCTCGCGGGCTATGCGTTCTCGACCTACAAGAAGGCGAGCGCGGACGCCCAGGCCTCCGACGGGACGCTCAACCTTGCCGCGCTCAAGGAGGTCTGGCACTTCAGCCAGATCGCCGGCGGCCGCAACATCGACATCGAGTTCGTCGGCGTCTGGGACACCGTCGCCTCGATCATCGTGCCGCGGCAGGACAACTTCCTGTTCGACCTGCAGACGCTGCTGTTCACCCGCACCAATCCGAGCGTCAGACGCTTCCGCCAGGCGATCTCGATCGACGAGCGCAGGCGCATGTTCCGCCTCAACCGCTGGATCGAGCCGCAGAAATTCCGTGCCGATCCGTTCGATCCCGCAACCGAAAAGGAGCAGGATATCCGCCAGGTCTGGTTCGCCGGCGTACACTCCGACGTCGGCGGCGGTTATCCGGAGGACCAGAGCGGAGCGTCCAAATTCCCGCTGATCTGGATGCTCGAGCAGGCCAAGGCCGCCGGGCTGCACGTCGACCAGGCGCTGATCGATCATCTTGCCTGGGGCATGCCGCTGCCGCCGCACAAGCACGAATATGTGCCGCCGAGCGTGACCGCGCCTTTGCACAATTCGCTGACGGGATTCTGGAAGATCCTGGAATGGATTCCGAAGAGCGACAGATGGAAGGAATGGCCGGAGCGGAAATCGTTCTCGGCTTCTATCTGCCGATGGGCGAGCCGCGGCTGATCCCTGAGGGCGTGCTGATCCATCGCTCGGTGCTGGAGCGCATGGACAAGGATCCGGCCTATCGACCGACCAACCTGCCGAAGGACTATCGGATCGAGGAACTGACGCCGGCGCCCGCTCCACCGGCGGAAGTGGCCGCCCCCGCCGCCTGACGGACCGCGATGAGATCAGGCCGAACTGCAGCCGCACGATGACTCGGCTCCCTCTCCCGCTTGCGGGCAGGCTATCGCATATTAGGTGCACAAGCGCATCAGCTGGCTCACTTCGCCTCTCCCGCTGGCGGGGGAGGCCGACGCGCATCGCGAGATGCGTGGCGAGTGGGCGTATGTCCACGGTGGGATTCGCTATGCGGAGGCACCCCCACCCCACCC
>NZ_JAGKJJ010000032.1 GCF_020329505.1 Bradyrhizobium semiaridum | reverse complement strand
GGCGATCGCCGGTCCCGAATCGCGCCGCATCGGCTCCAGCAGCACGTCGGCCTCGAGCCCGATCTCGGCGAGCTGCTCCAGCACCATGAAGCGGTAGGCCTCGTTGGTGATCACGATCGCCCGCTCGAACGTTGCCGCGTCCGACACCCGCAGCAGCGTCTCCTGGAAGGTCGAGCGCGCCCCGAACAGCGACAGGAACTGCTTCGGATGCACCTCGCGCGAGGCCGGCCACAGCCGGGTGCCCGCGCCGCCGCACATGATCAGGGGGATAATTCGTCGGTTCATCGATGCCTCAAGTTCTGTCGTGAATCATGATCTGATGAGCAAGAACGATGCCAAGGTGATGCAAGGAGAGATACCAAGCCACCGACCTCGTGTTCCGCCGGCGCACGTCTTAAACGCCGACCACTTCATCCCTGTGAAAGTGACCGAACAAGGACGAGTGCACGGCATTCTCCACGCGTCATATTTCTGTGCCTCAAAGGTTGCTCTCTGCGCGTGAACACCATGGCCCGATCCGTGCAGCGATCATCGAACATGATCACGCTAGCGAGCATTCGGGCGCGCTTGATGCCATGCGCGGCACGAACCAAAGACGCGTTTGCGCACGTGGTCACGACAACAATTTGGTGAAACTGTGAATCGATCAACCCGATGATCAAATTTCGCGCAAGGGCTGTGTATCGAAATTGCATGCCAACGCAAACGGCGATTGATCGCACCGGCCCGATGTGCTTCCCAACGCACCGATCCGAAGAGGCAACGACTTGAAGATTTTCATCAACGGCCGCTTTCTCTCGCAAAAGCTGACAGGCGTGCAGCGCTATGCCGCGGAAATCGTCAAGGCGGCGGACCAGCTTCTGGCATCGGGAGCGGCGCCAGCGCCGCTTCAGGGCGCGGAATGGACGGTTCTTGCCCCGCTCGATGCCAGCGAGCAGCTCGCACTGAATGCCATAAGGATTCGCAATATCGGCAAGTTGAATGGTCACGCCTGGGATCAGGTCGATCTTCCGCGCGCTGCCGCCGGCGGACGCTTGATCAGCCTCGCGAATTCCGGACCGGTGCTGCATTCCAATCATCTCGTGGTCATTCACGACGCGCAGGTGTTTCGGCGGCCCGACTTTTTCGGCTGGCGCTATCTGGCGGTGCATCGCAGCCTCGATCGGCTGCTTGCCCGCCGCGCGACCATCGCCACGGTGTCCGACTTCTCACGCCGTGAACTGGCGGCCGTGCTCAATCTACCGGTTGCGAAAATTCCTGTATTCTCCAACAGCGCCGAACACTTTGCCGTCACAAAGCCGGATTTCGCGATTCTCGACCGACTTGGTCTCGCGCCTCAGCGCTATTTTCTTTGCGTCGGTTCCATGACCAAGAACAAAAATATTTCCTTGGCAATCGAGGCGGCGCGGACGCTGAATCGTCCCGACGTGCCGCTGGTCGTGGTCGGCGGCGACAACAGCAAGGTGTTTCAGGGCAAGGCAACCGTGGCGGATCCGGGCGTGATCCTCGCGGGCCGGTTGAGCGACAACGAGATCGCCGCACTTTATGCGCGTGCCCTGGCCTTCGTGTTCCCGAGTCTCTATGAGGGATTCGGCGTGCCGCCGCTGGAAGCGATGCTGTTCGGATGTCCGGTGATCGCCTCCACCGCCGACGCGGTGCGCGAAACCTGCGGCGATGCGGCTGCCTATTTTGATGCCACCAACGTCGGCGAGTTGCGCCAGCGCATGCTCGAAAGACTGGCAGCCGGCGCGATCGGCGACGAAGAGCGGAACAGACAGCGCGCACGCATCGCGGCGTTTTCGTGGCAAAAGTCCGCGGAAGCCTTGATGCAGTTCCTGTCGGCGCCAACGCCCGCAAAAGCGGTGCATGCAGGTAGCAGCTAGGCGGCATGCGCCCGCGTCGCCGCGAGGCGGCAGCGCGCATGATTCGATTACCACGAACAATCTGCAATTGAATTCGTCCAAATTGAACGCAACGACGAGTTCCGCAGATCGCGGCGCGCAATAACCATCCTGCGCGCACCTTCATCACAATACGCTCATCGAACGGTCACAGTCGGCGCTGATGTGCCTCATTTTCACGAAGCCGTCGTGATTGATGCGGCAAAAGATGATGGCCCAAGAACATCACATCGCGGCCACAATATTGCTTCGCATCTAAATGCACTTTAGCTTTATCGAGCTCGGCTTAGCGAAGGATCAACCGTGTCAGGTCTCACCACACCACCGATCAAGGTTCTGCACGTCGCCGAAACGATCCGGGGCGGCATCGCGAGCTACCTGAACGAGCTTCATCCACAGCAGCGCGCGAGCTTTGGTGCCAGCAACGTGCATTATGTGGTACCGTCCGATCACCGCGCCGACCTCGTCGCCATCGAAGATGCCGACATCACCACGTTCGACCGCTCCGGCCGCAGCGTGACGGGACTGTTTCAGATGCTGCGCGCGGCCCTGCACGCAATCGATGTCATGCAGCCGGACATCGTCCATCTGCATTCGTCCTTCGCCGGACTCGTGCTGCGCCCGGCGCTGGCCGCGCGGTCGCGCCGTCCGCGCGTGATCTATTGCCCGCATGGCTGGGCGTTCTCGCGTGAGACCAGCCGACTGAGCCATCGGGTGGCGAAATTCGCCGAGAACGCGCTGGCCCGCACGTCCGATCGAATCATCTGCATCTCCGGCGACGAACACACCGAGGCGGTCCGCGCCGGCATTGCGGCCGATCGCCTGAGCCTCGTGCACAACGGCATCTCGCGCAATCGTCCGGAGCCGCGCACGATCGCGGCGAACTGGCCGACCAAGAAGACCAAGGTGCTGTTCATCGGCCGCCTCGACCGGCAGAAGGGCTACGATCTCCTGCTCGACGCCGCGCGATCGCTCGAAGATGTGCTGGATGTCCGCATCGTCGGGGCGGCGGTGGTCGGCAAGTTCGACCGATCGAAAGTCCCGCCCAACGTCTCCCTGCTCGGCTGGCTCGACCGGCAGCAAATCGAGGCGCAGCTCGATGCCGCCGATATCGTCGTCATCCCGTCGCGATGGGAGGGATTTGGCCTCGTCGCGCTGGAGGCGATGCGCGCGGCCAAGCCGATCCTCGCCTTCCGCATCGGCGCCCTGCCCGAGATCATCGAGGATGGCGTGACCGGCGTGCTCTGCGAGCCGGTCTCCGCCACCCAGCTCGCCGCGGGCTTCAAGCGGCTGCTCGAGACGGATCTGGGCGTGCTCGGGCGGCGCGGTTACGATCGTTTCAAGCAGCTCTACGACATCGAGAAGACGCATCGCAGCCTGCGCCAGGTCTACATCGAGGTCCTGCAGGGCGATCCCGCGCGGTCTAAACAGCAGACCGCACTGCAATCCAATCTGTCCAACACTTTGTAACTGCGGCGCGCGAGCATTTGCGGCGACCGGGACGGAAGTCACGCCGACGCGGTGCCGTGCTGCGAAGCACTGAGAGGATTAGGCGAAGCTTGCTGGCCGATATGCACATGACCGCGAAAATCTCGAGCTCGTTCCGGACGTGCGGCGCGGGCTGCCGACTGGCGGCGATAGCCGTCGCGCTCGGCGTTGCCGCGCAGCCGGCAAGCGCCGAGCCGCAGCAGCCGCTGGAGCAGCGCTTCATCCTCGGTGTCGGCACGCATCAGGGGCTGGGCGGCCCCGTCAGCACGCGCGGCTATGTACCCTCGGTCAACGTCGACCAGATCAGACAGCTCGGCCTCACCGCATTCCGTGACGATTTTCCGTGGTCGGATTTCGAGCTGCCGGGACGGCGGATGGGCTTCACGCCGCAGCTCGGCCGGCTCCAGCAACAGATCAAGTCGGGCGTCGGGCGTCCGTTCCTGATCCTCGCATTCGGCCATCATCTCGTTCCGAACTCGATGCCGCCGACCACCGACGAGGCGCGCAAGCGGTTCGCCGACTACGCGGCGGCCGCCGCGCAATCGGTGGCGCAGCAGCAGCCGGTATTCGAGCTCTGGAACGAGTGGAACGGCGCGGCGAAGAAGGATCCCGCCGGTTTCTCGGTTGACAACTACCTCGCGCTGGCCAAGGTGACGCAGCCTGCGGTGAAGCGCGTTGCGCCGAACGCGCAGTTCGTCGTCGGCGCGATTGCCGACGATCCGGGCTTCGCCTGGACGCAGCAGATGCTCCGCAGCGGCGTCCTGCAATATGCCGACGGCATCTCGATCCATCTCTACAATTTCTGCATGGCGCCGACCCGGCGCACGGCCGCGGAGATCATCGAACGGCTGCAGGCGTTTCGCCAATTGGTGACGCAGGCAAGCGGCAAGCCGGATTTTCCGATCTATGTCACCGAGGCCGGCTGGACCACGGCTTCAGCCAAATGCGGCGTCAGCGAGCAGGTGCAGGCCGACAATCTGGCGCAGTTGATCCTGTGGGCCTCGACGGCCGCGTCCTGGCTGAAGGGCATCTCGATCTACGAGCTCAAGGACAGCGGCAAGAATCCGGCGGAGCTGGAGGACAATTTCGGTCTGTATCACTTCGACAACAGCCCTAAGCCTGCGGCCTGCGCGGTACGCGGCGCCTGGGCCTTCGTTCGCTCCAGCGTCAAGGCCGAAGCCAAGAAGCTTGGGAACGACGTCGTTGCCGTCAAGGCCGCGAGTGCCGACGGCGATAGGGTCGCGGTCTGGACCCAGGATCAAAGCCGTCACTACGAGGTCCGCCTGAAGGGCGATGTCCCGAACGCGACCTTTGAGACGCCCTGCGAAGCATCCGCCGAGCCCGCATCGGGCGGCTGGATGCCGGTTTCGAGCACGCCTCTTTTGATTACCGCGGTCGGCGGTGCGCTACCCGACCTGGAATTGCGGCCAGCCCGGTAGCTGGTCGATGCAAAGTGCCTGAGTCCGTACCTTGGACCGGTGGCGTGCAATGCGCTGGCCGGGACGCATTCTCGAGAGAGATTGACAATGAAGATTCTTTTGACGTCCTCGCTCTACCCGACACCGAAAGCGCCGAAGCTGGTCGGCGGCGCCGAAGTCTTTGCCCGCCGCTTCGCCGAAGATCTGAGAGACCATGGCGACGAGGTCGAGGTGATCCGCGCCGCGTCGGGGCCAAATCAGGAGCCTGAGCGTTGCAACGGCATCGACGTCTACTCGGCACCGGTGCACAACGTCTACCTGCCGTTCACGGAGCAGCGCAATGTCGCGCTGCGCAGCCTGTGGCACAGCGTCGAGGATTGGCAGATCTTCGCGCCGATGGTCGCCGAGCGCATCCGCACCTTCAAGCCCGACATCCTGCACTCCAACAACCTGTCCGGCCTGACCACCGCGATCTGGCGCGTCGCCGCCCAGCTCGGCGTTCCGGTCATCCACACCATCCACGATTACTACCTGACTTGCCCGCGCTGCTCGCGGTTCACCGACGGCCGGGTCTGCGAGCACACCTGCCCGACCTGCGAGCTGCTCACCTATCATCGCCGCCGCGCCACGCACTGGCTCAGCGCCGTGGTCGGCGTCAGCCAGCGCGTGCTCTCGATCCACACCGACCTCGGCCTGTTCGCCGACACCCGGATCCGCACCGTGATCCACAACGCCTCGACGGCACCGCCGACCACGCCGCACCCGCGCCCGGTCTGCACCGGCGAGCTCACGTTCGGCTTCATCGGCCGGCTGACCGAGGAGAAGGGCATCGAGAATCTGATGCGCGCGCTCGCCATGCTGCCGCGCGAGAATTTCCGCACCTTGATCGCCGGCCGCGTCAGCGAGCCGGAGCAGCGGCGCCTCAGGGCGCTGGCGCCGGATGCGCGCGTTGAGTTCATGGGCTTCGTCGCCCCCGACGATTTCTACCGCGCGGTCGATGTGGTGGTCGCACCGTCGATCTGGCACGATCCGGGACCGCTTGTCGTCGCCGACGCCAAGGCCGCCGGCCGGCCGCTGCTCGGAACACCGTTCGGCGGCATGCCGGAAGCAATCGAGCACGGCGTCACCGGCTGGCTGACCGATCCCGATCCGGAATCGCTGGCGACCAGCATGCGCGCCATCGCGGCCGATCCGCAAAAAATCGTCGAGATCAGCGAGCGGCTGATCAACGCGACCAATGTGTGGACGTTTGCCGACGTCGTCACCGAATACAGGAAACTGTACGACCGCCTGTGCGAGGCAGGATCGGCGATGCCCGAATCCGCGATGTCGCTGCGCGCCGGCTGAGATCGCTCGACCGGCCGCCGGAAGCTGCGGCGAAGCACCTTCAGGGCCGACATGATCCGCCTCTTCGCCATTGCCGGCTACGTCTACCAGAGCCTGCTCGCGATCGTCCTGATCTTCGCGGGCAGCCATCTGCTGCCGGCCGCCGATTACACCAACTTCTCGCTGGCGCTGGCATCGAGCCAGCTGCTCTGCGTCTTCATGTTCGAATGGCTGCAACTCGCCGGGCTGCGCTTCCTGGCGGCGGCGAAGGAAGCTGAAGCCGCACGACTACGCGCATCGCTGTTCGCCGCTGGGGGCTTGAGCGCGGTGGCACTGGTTGCCGTCGGCGGCGGCGCCTCATTGTTCAGCTCGCTCGCGCGCGAGGTCGTCGTGATCGGGCTGGCCATCGCGGTGCTGCAGGGCGTCACCGATCTCTACTTCCTGGCGATCCGCCTGTCGGACGGCCTCGGCACGGCCTCCTTCCTGATGGCGCTGCGGGCGAGCGCCGTGCTGGGCGGAGCCGTCACCGGCGCGCTGGTCGGCGGCAGCGCGCAGGCGACGCTGCTCGGCGTCGCCGCCGGCCATGCCATCGGCCTCCTCGTCGGCATGATCGCCCATCGCACGCCGCTGCAGATCGTATCGTTGCGGATCATGCTGTCGCATTGGGCCGAGTTCTGCCGCTACGGCATGCTCGCGGCCGGCGCCTCCGTGGTGCATCTGTCGGTCCCGGTGATGCTTCGCTTCATCGTGATCGGCAGGCTCGGCGCGACTGACGCCGGCGCCGGCTTCTCGGTCGCGCTCGATCTGCTGCAACGTCCGTTCTGGGTGCTCAATGCGGCGATCCACACCGTCAGCTATCCGGATGTGGTCCGCGACTTCGAACATGGCGGCGAGCTCAAGGCGCGGCAGACCACCGGCCGGATGTTCGACTTCATGGTCTGCACGACGCTCGTGCTGCTCGGCGGACTGATCGGATTCATGCCGGACGCGGGTCGCCTCCTGTTGCCGCTGGCCAGCCAGGCCGGGTTCCAGGCGACAGCGCCGGTCGTGGCGTTGTTTTGTTTCCTGCACACCCACCTGCAAGCCACCGCGGCCGTCGTTCCGCATCTGGAGAAGCTGGCGGTCCGGCTTGTCGCCGTCGCCGCGGGACAGCTCACGCTCGTCGTGATGAGCACGGCGATCGCAAGCCGGATCGGCCTGTCGCCGGTCGCTTCGGTTGCCTGTGCGGCGATTGCGACCGCGTTCACCCTGCTCTTCGCGCTCGGCCCGATCATCAGGTTCCGCGCCCTGCTGCGCTGGCGGCTGGCGACCGAGGCTGCCGTCGCCGGGGCCCTGATCGCCTCGCTCGCCGCCCTGCCGTCGCTGCCGGCATACTGGCTTACGGGCAAGATCGCCGTCGCCGGACTGCTGACGGCGATCGTCGCCTGGCGCGGCGACTTCCTGATGCTGGCCCGTCGCAATCGGACGTAAGGCAATGGCTTGTGCACGCGACCGTGTTGTGCACGTGACCGTGCGCGCTGGTTAAGAATTCCTGTCAGACGGAACCATAACCGCACTTCAATCAAAGATTGTACTGACGTACACTACTCTTCCGAACGAGAGAATCGCGTCGACCTCCACTGCTCGATGCGACAATCCGCGCATAAAAATTTTTCGTCGCCGCATTGGCGTTTCGTCTATCCGTAGAATTGCGGAAGCACATTCGCGGCGCGCGCGAGATGATAGATCAATTCGAACGTCGAACGCGCGACGCGATCACTCGCCTGTCGTGAAGAACAGATAAAACAGCAGCAAGCGTAGCTGTTATGCGAGTGAATTCGTAAGCCGCCTGCGCAGATTTTCGGCAATCGCGATCCTCAGCGCAAGAATTCTCGAAAGCGCCTTCGTCACGCCATCGTGCTTCGTGATGAATGCGCGCATCGCGCAATGGCGGCGGCAGCAAAGTTCCTCGACGGAACTTCCGGGCCCGATCTCGTCTGCTTCGATTTTTATCTGAAATTCATACCCAAAGTAGACGCTTCACCACTAAGCCAGCGGACAATTCCGTTCGCCTCCAAAATCGAGCATGCAATGTCGACATCCGACCAGACCGTCCTCTCCGCTAGCGGCTTCATCAACTCCATCGGCGTGAACACGCACGCCGGATTCGCGTGGGGTGGCTACAACAATCTCGCGATGATGACCGACGACCTCAAATATCTCGGCGTCACGCATCTGCGCGATGCGATGGCCACAAGTCCCGCAGCGGCGCCCGTCGTGGAAGGCCTCGCGGAAGCGGGCTATACGTTCGATTTCATCGTGTCGTCGGCGCTTCCGTCCTCGGGCAGCGCGGGGCTGCAGAAATACCTGGCATCGCTGGAGAAGTTCCTTGCGGAGAATCCCGGCAGCATCACCGCGATCGAAGGGTTGAACGAGGCCAATCATCAGCCGTTCTCATATAATGGCAGTTCGAGCCTCAGCGCCGCCGCGCAGTTCCAGAGCGCGCTCTACGCGGCGGTCAAGGCCGACAGCAGCCTCGCCAGCATTCCCGTCTACAATCTCTCGCTCGCCTACAACGACCCGCAGGGCTACAAGCAGCTCGGCGACATGTCGGGCTCGACCGACTACACCAACGCCCACGCCTATGTCAGCACCGGCACCAACCCGGAAGACTCGCTGGCCGCAACACTGGCGGCGGTCAAGTCGGCCGCGGCCGGCAAGCCCGTGGTCATCACCGAGACCGGCTACACCACGCAGGAAAACACGACCTATCTCGGCGTCGACCAGACCGTGCAGGCAAAGTCGATCCTCAACACACTGGTCGATGCCTACAAGGCCGGCGTCTCCTCGACCTATCTCTACGAGCTGTTCGACCGCAACTCGGCCGCGAGCGACACCAACCCCGAAAACAATTATGGCCTATTCAACTCCGATGGAACGCCGAAGCTCGCGGCGACCGCGATCCACAATCTGACGACCATCCTGGCTGACGATGGCACCGGCGGCCATCAGCCGACCGACCCGCTGAACTATTCGCTGACTGGTATGCCCTCGACCGGGAACAGCATGGTGCTCGGCAAGAGCAACGGCACCTATGACCTGGTTGTCTGGGCCGAGCCGCGGCTGTGGAACGATGCGACCGACACAGAAATCTCGAATCCGACGCAGACTGTCACCGTCAATCTCGGCGGCGTGCATCATTCCGTCAACGTCTACGATACGATGGGCGGAACCACGCCGATCGCGACCTATACCGACGTCAGCACCCTCACGATTCCGGTCAGCGATCATCCGATCATCATCGAGATCGACGCACCTGACACCACGCCGACGTCGCCGCCCAACCCGACCGCTGTCAGCGGCACCGCCGCCGAGATCGTGCCGCAGCTCTCCGAGCTCAATGATGCGAGCGCGCTGCAGTCGATCACGCTGACGGACACGCATGTGCTGCCCGTCGCTTCGACATCGACGATGAACTACATCATCTCGCACTACGGCAAGGCCTTGGCGGCGATCCAGGGCGGCTACTCGTTCTCGGTGACCAATGAGTCCACCAACTGGACCCAGACCCGCAGCTACGATTCGACCGGAAAGCTGACGTCGACGTCGAACACCGGCCTGGACAGCCACGGCCAGCCGATGACGACCAACATCACGTATACCGACGGCTCCTCGGATGCGATCAGCTATACCAACGGCGTGAAGTCCAGTTTCATCCACGTCGCCACCGACGGCACCCGCACCACCGACAGCTACAATACGGCGGGCGTCGTCACTAAGGAGGTGGTGCAGAAGCCGAACGGCTACTACTCGACCACGCTTTACAGCAACGGCGTGAAGACCCAGGCCTATGTCAAGAACGCCGACGGCAGCCAAGACAACACCACCTATAACGTCACCGGCCAGAGCTACACCACGCAGGTTCAGCACGTCGACGCGACCGGCAAAATCACTTCGGTGACCCGCACTCACGCCGACGGCTCGCTCGACTCCACGCAGGTCTACAACAGCGACGGCAGCAGCGTCATCACCACCTACAACGCCGCGGGCGTCAAGCAGGTCGAGACCGACTACCACGCCGACAAGAGCAAGGACGTCTGGACCTACAACATCACCGGCCAGAACTACACGACCGAGCACGATATCTACGACTCGACCGGCTTCCTCACCACGATCGCGCGCCGGCACGCCGACGGCAGCCTCGCCTTCAAGCTGGTGCAGACCAAGGACGGCACCAAGACCAGCGACTGGTACGACGCCAAGGGCGTCATCACCAGCGAAGTGGTGCAGATGGCCAATGGCTACAACTCAACGACGACGTACAGCAACGGTGTGAAGACCGCGGCCTATATCCACAACGCCGATGGCAGCCAGGACAATTGGTCCTACAACGTCACCGGCCAGAGCTATACCACGCAGCATCAGCATATCGATCCGTCCGGCAAGGTCACCGCAGTGACCCGCACCCACGCCGACGGCTCGCTCGACTCGACGCAGGTCTACAACAGCGACGGCAGCAGCGCAGTGGCCTATTACAATGCCAGCGGCGTCAAGATGTCGGAGACCGACCGCCACGCCGACGGCTCGCGGGACGTCTGGACCTACAACATCACCGGCCAGACCTACACGACCGAGCACGACATCTACGATGCGAGCGGCTTCCTCACCACGCTGGTGCGCCGGCATGCCGACGGCAGCCTCGCCTTCAAGCTGATCCAGACCAAGGACGGCAGCAAGACCACCGACTGGTACGATGCGTCAGGCAATCTGACCAGCGAGGTGGTGCAGATGGCCGATGGCCACAACTCGACGACGACCTACAGCAACGGCGTGAAGACCGCGGCCTACATCCACAACGCCGACGGCAGCCAGGACAACTGGTCCTACAACATCACCGGCCAGAGCTACACCACGCAGCACCAGCACATCGATGCGTCGGGCAAGGTGACGGCGTTGACCCGCACCCACGCCGACGGCTCGCTGGACTATACCCAGGTCATCAATCCAGACGGCAGCAGCACGATCGCGACCTACAATGCGAGCGGCGTGAAGATGACGCAGACCGACTATCACGCCGACAAGTCAAAGGACGTCTACACCTACAACATCACCGGTCAGAACTATACGACCGAGCACGACACCTATGATGCGACCGGTTTCCTGACCACGCTGGTGCGCAGCCATGCCGACGGCAGCCTCGCCTTCAAGCTGGTGCAGACCAGCGACGGCAACAAGACCACCGACTGGTATGACGCCACGGGCAATCTCACCAGCGAGACGGTGCAGAAGTCCAACGGCTACACCTCGACCACGCAATATAGCGGCGGCGAGATCATGAATGTGTACGTCACCAACGCCGACATGAGCCAGGACAACTATTCCTACCACATCACCGGGCAGACCTACACCAGCCAGCACCAGCACATCGATCCGACCGGCAAGGTCACCGAGGTCGACCGCCATCACGCCGACGGCAGTCTGGACTACACCCAGGTCGTCAATCCCGACGGCAGCAGCGTCGTGACCAACTACAATGCGGCCGGCGTCAAGACCACCGAGACCGACTACCATGCCGACGGTTCGCGCGACGTCTATCTCTCCAACATTGCCGGTCAGACCTACGCCAACGAGCACGACAGCTACGACACGACCGGGTTCCTGACCAGCATCGTGCGTACTCATGCCGATGACAGCCTCGCCTTCAAGCTGGTGCAGACCCCCGACGGCACCAAGACCACGGACTGGTACGACACGTCGGGCGTCATCACCAGCGAGGTGGTGCAGAAGGCCGACGGCTACAATTCGACCACCTCCTACACCAACGGCATTGCGACGGCCGCCTACATCCACAATGCCGACGGCAGCCAGGACAACTACCGCTACAACATCACCGGCCAGACCTACACGACACAGCATCAGCATCTCGATGCGGCCGGCAACCTGACGGAGATTGACCGGACCCACGCCGACGGCACGCTGGACTACCAGCAGGTCATCAACAGCGACGGCAGCAAGCTGACCGACTACTACGACAGCGTCGGTAACAAGACCCAGGAAGTCGCCAACAACGCCGACGGCACGCGGGACGTGTTCCTGTTCAACTTCAACGGGCAGCAGGGTCTGACCCAGCACGAGAACTACAATTCGTCGAATCAGCTGCAATTCTTCGACGATTACAATACGAGCGGCGTCCACAACGTCACCGCGGTGGCGTCAGGCGTCACCCTGCAGGGCGGCAGCGGCAATGACGTGTTCTCGGCGACGCCAGCATCGACCACGGTTCTGTTCGATCGCGGCCACGACCAGGTCTTCAACTTCCAGGCCGGCGATGCCTCGACCCATGACATCATCGAGATCTCCAAGGCGCTGGTCACGGATTACAGCCATCTGCAAATCACGCAGGCCGGCACTGATGCGATGGTGACAATCTCGGCCGACGATTCGATCCTGCTGAAGAACATCAACGTCGCCAGCCTGACCAGCCACGACTTCCTCTTCGTCTGAAGACGGCGGATTGTTGGCGAGACTGCATCAACAATACGGATGACCGGAACGGGCAAGGCCTCGTTCCGGTCATCCGATCAATTATTGGGCGCCTGCCTCATGGCGAGGCGCGGATGCGCGATAAACAATCTTTATTCCGCGCGATTTGAACCGTAGCGTGATGCGAACGGACCGGTTCGCAGTTCCGGCGCGGCATCACCTTGATTTGCGCCGCGCGATCCAGAGCCGCGAACTTGTGTCACAATCGGTCTCTAAAGAAAAACATCCGCCGCACGAGACTTGATGCCCGACATGGAAGCCACTGAGCCAAGACGATTCGTCGTTCTCGATTTCTACCGCTTCGTCGCCGCGCTCGGCGTCTTCATCTTTCATCTGAAGAACATCGACAAGGGCATTTCGCCGGCCTGGAACGGGTCCTACGGCCTGTTCGTCGACATGTTCTTCATCCTGTCCGGCTTCGTGATCTCCTACTCCTATCCGTCGACATCGACCGGCATCCGCTCCTATGCCCGCTTCCTGGTCCGGCGCATCGCGCGGATCTATCCGCTGCATCTGTTGACGCTGCTGGCCTTCGCGGGCCTCGCCTTCATCGGGATCGCGGGCCCGACCGCGCATTCCGGCCTCACCGACTTCCTCTACAACCTGTTCCTGGTGCAGGCCTGGGGCGTCACCGACCATTTGAGCTTCAACTCGCCATCCTGGTCGATCAGCGCCGAGCTGTTCTGCTACCTTCTGTTCCCGCTGATGATGGCGCTGGCCACGTCGGTGCGTCCGATCGTGCTCGCGATCATCGTCGCGGCGAGCTATGGCATCCTTGCGCACGGTTTCCTGCCGATCTGGGCCGAGCGCTCGCAGATGTACGGCGCGAATTTCGACTATGGCATGCTGCGCGCGCTGCCGAGCTTCCTGAACGGCATCCTGCTCGCGATCCTGTTCAAGCTGTCCGGCCCCTACCGCAAGAAGCCGGTCGCGATCGCGGGCATCGCGCTGTTCGGACTCTCGGTCGTGATCCTCAACGTCTTCGCCAAGCCCGATCTTGCGATCATTCTGTTCTCGCTCGCGATCCTATGCACTGCGGTCGGCGAAAGCGCGTTCAAGCGGTTTCCCGGATCGGCCTGGCTCGGCCGCCTGGGCAACACGTCTTATGCGATTTATATGCTGCACGAATTGCTGCTGATCCTGCTGTTCAAGCCGGCCTGGAATTATCTCGGCCTGCAGCCGGGTGCATTTGCACTGTTCGCGCTGGGCTGTTGCGTCGTGCTGACGATTGCGGCCGACGTCACCTACACTTTTGTCGAGAACCCGGCACGCAAGCTGCTCAACCGTCTCGCTCCGGCGGCCGACAAGCCGGCAGCGACACTCCGCCCCGCCAGCGGCGAGGTGCTCGAGCTCGGCGAGCGCGGACAGACGGCGAGCGCCGGTTAGTCGGCTCGGGCGGAGCGTCGGATACGGCTCATGATCTGATGCCACACCTGCTTCACCGCGGGACGCGCCACCAGAAGGACGACGGCGAGATAGACGACGGCGCCGAGGACGGTGAGCACCGCAAGCCGCAGCCAGGGCGACGCCGGCGGCAGCGCGTAGGACGCGGTCACCACCGCGGCCGCCATCACCGCGGAGCCCGTGAAGGCCGGCAGCAGCGCCGCAGCATATCGCTTCACCGGAAGCGCGAGAATGCGGATCGAGGCGCCGGCGGACAAGGGATACAGCAACAGTGCGCGCACCACATAGCCCACCGCGATTGCGACCAGCCCGAACGGCGCGGCGACGATGAAGATCGCGATGTTGGAGACCGCGTAGATGAGGGTCAGCCAGGTCTGCCAGTGCGGCTTGCCGAACGCCAGGATCACCGAGTGATTGTAGAGCCCGATGGTGGTGAGAAATCCCGTCACCGACATGATCGACAGCAGCGGCGCCGATTCCTGCCATTTGGCGCCGAAGAAGGCGAGGATGAGGTCCGGCGACAGCGCAGCAATCCCGACAAAGATCGGCGCCGTCAGCAGCGAGGTATACATCACGAAATCGAGCAGCGTCGCCGCCGACGCGCTGCGGTCGTGCTGCAGGCCGGCGACGGTCGCAAAAAACACCCGGTTGAGCGCATTGCCGATCACCGTGCTGACGGCATTCACCAGCCGCTTGGCGAGGCTGTAGAAGCCGGCGCCCGCGGCGCCGGTGTACCAGGTGACGAAGATCAGGTCCGAATTGGCATTGGCAAAGTTCGTGACGCCGGTGAGCGCCACATAGCGTGCATAGCGCAGCAGCTCATAGGCGGTGTGCCGGCTGAACCGGAAACCCGGACGCCACGGCGTCAGCGACCACAGGCTGACCAGCGAGGTCAGCGATGTCGTCACCAGCTGTCCGACCAGCGCCAGCACGCCATAGCCCTGGCTGGCAAGACCGATGCCGACTGCGCCACCGATCGAGATCGAGAGCATCGAGCGCATCGCCAGCGAACGAAACTGCTGGTTGCGCGTCAACCATGCTTCGTGCGTGCGCGACAGGCCCTGCACCGCGACCACGATGCAGAACCCCTTCAGGACGAGAGACAGGTCATGCAGGCCCGAATAGCGCTCAAGCGCATTGCTGGAGGCGAACAGCAGGGCGGCGGCAAGCAGCGAGAATCCCGCGATCAGCCAGAACGAGGCGTTGTAGTCCTCGTCCTTGGGCTGCGCGCGCGCCTGCACCGCGACCGCGATGCTCTCGATCAGCACGGCGCGGCAGAAGTCCAGCGCCAGCGCGCCGCTCGCCACGATGCCGAGGATCTGCGGCGACAGCAGCCGCGCCATGATGACGTAGATGGCGAGCGTCAGCGCCTGCGCGACCGCGGAGTCGATCGTCGACCAGATGACGCCCGACACGATCGAGCGCGGCTTGATAGGAATCTGTTGGTTCAAGGTCAAACTTGCCGGATATGTTCAGACACGGGCTGCCACACCAACTCCACCAGAACGCCCCGATACGACCAACAGTCGCCTTGCCTCGACGCAGGAATGACACTATCGGTACCCTACCATCTGGGACACAACGCTGCATGAACTTTCGACACGACTTCCGAAAATTGATCAGGAAGCTCGGCTATGACTATGCGTATCCGCTTCCATATCCGCACGTCGAACTGTTCTTCTGGGAGCCGGACGACGGAACCGTAAACTTCGGCGATTTCTTGTCCGCGGTGGTCGTCGACCAGTGTTTGCGACAGTTCGGCTACACCCGCGCCGATGAAACTTCGCGCAGCGCGCGCATGCTCGCGATCGGGTCGATCCTGCATTATGCGCGCAACGGCGACGTCATCTGGGGCTCGGGACTGAACGGCCGCGAAGGCCAGAAGGACCTGCACCCGTCGGTGACGCATCTCGACGTCCGCGCGGTGCGCGGCCCGCGCACAAGGGAGATCCTGCAGCGCCGCGGACAATCGGTGCCCGAGGTGTTCGGCGACCCCGCATTGCTGTTGCCGCATCTGTTTCCCGGCCGCTTCCAGCCGCGCGCGAAGGTGCCGTGGGCGTTCGTGCCCAATTTGCACGACATCCGCCTGTTCGATCCCGATGCAGCCAACATCATCACGCCGCTCGGCTCGTGGAATCGTCGGATCGAGGCCATCCTCGAGGCGGAGTTCGTGCTGGCGAGCTCGCTGCACGGCATCATCGTCGCCGAGGCCTATGGCATCCCCGCGCGCTACGTCAGGTTGAGTAACGCCGAAGCCGAGTTCAAGTATCGCGACTACTATGAGGGCACCGGACGCTTCGATGTCGAGTTCGCGACCAGCATCGAACAAGGCAAGGAGATGGGCGGCGCAGCTCGCCCGAAGTTTAGTCATCAGCCATTGATCGACGCATTCCCTGTCGATCTCTGGAGCAGAAGCTGACACCGGGCTTACAACTCGAAGTCCACCATCCTGTTATCGCACTCGCGCCGAAAATTTTCCGCGCGAGCGATTGATCTGCGCCATTCAAAAGACACGCACGAACGGATAGTCGGCGCCGCTGCCGATGTCGCGCGCCGCTTTGCGTAGCGCCCGACACAGAGCGAGGTGCGAATTCGTTGCGCTCTGCACTTACGACTCCTGACCGGCAGCGCAGCGCTTTTCTGGCGCGCGATACTTCGTTGTTGCATTGATCGTTTGCCTCTCCAGTAGCGCCTGAAGACTCCAGCTCCACCGTCGGGAGAAGCCTGTCTTGACCGAACTCAACATGCGTTTCTCCGAGGACGAGCAGTCGCGCAACATGCGGCGCGGCGCGCTCGCCGGCGTCGCCACCCAGATCGTGCGCGTCGCGACGCAGGCCGGCTCCGTCGTGTTGCTGTCGCGGCTGCTGACGCCCTCCGACTTCGGCACCTACGCGATGGCCTCGCCGGTGCTGGCGTTCGCCGTGCTGTTTCAGGATCTCGGCCTCGGCCACGCAACGGTGCAGAAGGACGAGCTGACGCAAGACGAGCTGAGTTCGCTGTTCTGGGTCAACCTCTCGGTCGGGGCGCTGCTCGCGGTCACCCAGGTGATGCTGTCGCCGCTGGTCGCGATGTTCTACGGCGATCCGGATCTCGCCGCGCTGACATCGGGCATGAGCCTGACGCTGCTGCTGAGCGGCGCCGACGTCCAGCATCTGTCGCTGCTGACCCGGCAGATGCGATTCTGGACGCTGGCCGGCCTGGAATCGGCTGCCGCGCTGAGCGGGCTGCTGACGTCGATCGTGATGGCGTTCTTCTGCCACAGCTACTGGGCGATCCTCGCCGGCAGCCTCGCCTCGGGCGTGGTGCTGGCGGGCGGCGCCTGGCTCAGCTCGGGATGGCTGCCGTCGAAACCTAGCTCGATCACCGGCGCCCGCGACATGCTGAATTTCGGCCTCGGCGTCACCGGCTTCAACCTCGCCGAATTCCTCTCGCGCAACACCGACGGCGTCTTGATCGGCAAGGTGTGGGGCGCCGCGCCGCTCGGCGCCTACAATCGCGCCTACCGCCTGCTGCTGTTTCCGCTGCAGCAGGTCACCAATCCGATGATCCGGATCATGCTGCCGACACTGTCGAGCCTGTTGAAGGAGCCGGAGCGCTACCGCGACTCCTTCCGTCGCGCCGTGCTGCCGGCCTTTCTCGTCGTGCTACCAGGCGTTGCATTCATGATCGCCTCGGCCGACACGCTGGTCGAGATCCTGCTCGGCGCCCAGTGGCGGGACGTCACGCCGATCTTCGTCGGCCTCAGCGTGGCGGGACTCTTGCAGACCACCAACAGTCCGGCCAACTGGCTGTTCCTGAGTCAGGGCCGTACCCGCGAATATATGCGCTGGGGCATGTTCAGCGCCCTCACCTCGATGCTCGCCTTCGCCTGCGGACTGCACTTCGGCCCGGTCGGCGTGGCAAGTGCGTACTCGCTCAGCGAATGCCTGCGCACGCCGATGCTGTGGTGGCTGGTCGGACGCGACGGCCCGATCCGTCACCGCGATGTCATCAAGGTGATCGGACCGCATCTGGTCGGCGCCATCGCATCGGTCGCGGCGGCCCTCCTCTTGCATCGCTGGCTCTTGATGCAATCGATCGACGCCGTGCCCAATCTCGCGGCATGCTTCTGCATGTCCTATGCGGTCTCGTTCCTGATCGTCGCGCTGTTTCCGGTCAGCCGCGACGAGATCAGGCGCTACGTGCCAAGTTTCAGCAGCCGATGATGGGATCGGCGCGCGGGCCTGAATTCAGCCGTGTTCATCGCTATCTTTGCGGGCAGTCATTCACCGCGACACGAGAGCAATCCGGTGCACGGAACCAAGGCCATCTATCAAAAGCGTCGTCTTCGTGTCGCAATCTATGCGCCGCATTTCTCGGAGTATTCGTATCGGCTCGCCGCCGGCCTGGCGCGCCACTGCGATGTCCGCCTGGTGCTCAATCGCAAGGACGCCAACCAGCAATGGGAACTGTCCGCGATCCCGGCGCCGACGCCATTCGACACGAGGATCCGCGACCTCAGCCTGCGCGGCGCCGGCGCGATCGGCCTGCCGAACTCGTTCCGCGACGTGATCGCATTTCGGCCCGATATCGTGCATTGCCACGAATGCCCGGAATACTACACCGCCGCCCTGATGGACCTGCTGCGCATCTCGAGCATCCCGCAGGTTCTCACCGTCCACGACGCCATCCCGCATTCCGAGGGCGGCTCGGGCACCAATCAGAGGGAGGAACGGCTGCGCGGCCGGATGCGCTCCGCCGCGGCGCATGTCACGCTGCACGGCGCGAGCTGCATCGCCGACTTCCGCAGGGCGTCGCCGGACTTCAAGGGCGGCGTCACCTCGTCGATGCACGGTGTGCTGATGGTGCCGCCGGCCAATGCCGCGCCGATTGCGCCGATCGCCGGCCGCATCCTGTTCTTCGGCCGAATGTGGGCCTACAAGGGGCTCGACGTCTTCCTCGACGCGATCGACATGCTCGCCAAGCGCGGCGTGCCGCATCAGGCCGTGGTCGCAGGCCGCGGGCCGGAGATGACGCGGCTCGGCGCGCGGATGGGCGCGATGCCCACGATCGAGGCGATCAACGCCTATATCTCGCCCGCCGACACCAGCACGATGTTCCAATCCGCCGCGGTCGTCGCCCTGCCCTACAAGGATGCGACACAGAGCGGCGTGCTGGCATCGGCGTTCGGCAATCAGCGGCCGGTGGTGGCGAGCGCGACCGGCGGCATTCCCGACGTGGTCACTGACGGCGTCAACGGCCTGTTGGTGCCGCCCGGCGACGCCGCCGCGCTGGCAGACGCGCTGGAGCGCGTCCTCACCTCGCAATCGCTTGCCGCGACCCTGGGCGACGGCGCGCGGCAGACCGCGACCGTCGCGCTGAACTGGGATCGCATCGCAGACGAATTGTTCTCGACCTACCGGGGCCTCGCCGGCGTCGCGGCCTGACCACCGCGCCGCTTGCGGTCAGACCGACTGCTCGACCTTGCCGAGCGGAGGAAACAGCAGGCCGCGGAACGCCTGGTCCAGCAGCCGGCGCAGCCGGACCTCGATCAGCTCATAGCTGATCGCGCTCGCGGCCAGCGCCATGATCGAGCCCAGCACGATGAAGCCCCCCCACAACAGCCAGCGGTCGACGCCCATCGCCACCAGTTTCAGCCCGGTGACCTGGAGCGGAAACAGCACGAAGGGATGCACGAGATAGAGGCTGTAGCTGATCTTGCCGACATATTGCAGCGCCGGCGTGCTGAGCGCATCGGCAAGGCCCGAGCCGCGTCCCAGCACCATCGCGAACAGCAGGAAGCCCGGCAGCAGGCCGACAAACGGATGGAACAGCGTCAGGCTGGCGTAGAGCACGGCGCCGCAGGCCAGTCCGACGGTGAGCCCGGTCCGCCCCGGTATGCTGATGCGGAAGTCGATGGCGCTGAACAGCATGCCGATACAGAAGAACGCGGTGATCGGCCAATGCAGCACGCAGGCGAGCCCGAGCACGACCAGGGGCACCGCCAGCAGCCAGCTGCCGCCGCGCACGACGGCGAACACCAGCGCGAACCAGATATAGAACGCCCACTCATAGGTCAGCGTCCAGGCGTTCTGCTGGGCGATCGGCAGCCCCAGCGCATCCTGCAGGAAGAACAGATTGGCCAGGAAGATCCCGACATAGCTGCCGGGATCGATGCCGCGGAAGAACTTGTAGCCGACGATCGGCCCGACCACGAACAGCGCCAGATGCAGCACGACGAACACCGGCATGATGCGCAGCACGCGATCGAAGAAGAATTTCGGCAGCGAGCCGTGGCGCACGAGACTCGCCGGAATCAAAAAGCCGCTGATCATGAAGAACAGCTCGACGCCGTGCCCGCCGACATTGATCACCGACTGCACCCACAGCCAGAGCGGCGGCAGGAAGCCGGGGTTCGGGATGTCGTACACGCCGCCCTTCGGCATGTCGTAGAAGTGGTCCATCAGCACGCTGAGCGCCGCAATGGCGCGCAGCCCCTGCACCGACGGCACGAAGCCGCCGTCGTCCTTGGTGCCGTGCTGGACCGCCACCGGCGTCATTCGGCGGGTCCGGGACCGCTGAGAACAGGCTCGAGCGCCGCGGGCCGCTTGCGCTGCGAGCGGAACCGGTGCCCGAAGCTGATGCACGGCTTCTCGACATAGGTATAGGTCACCCAGCTCGCGAGCAGCGAGGCCGCCACGATCACGCCGACGAACAGCGCCCAGCCGAGCGGCCCGTCGCCGATATTCATGCCGTGATGCACCCAGACGATCACGAACGGCGACATCAGATAGACCGAGTAGCTGATCACCCCGACGAACGCCATGCTGCGCCAGGCCATCCGCTCGCCGAAGGTCGCGAACAGCAGGAACAGCAGCCCGGCGCTGACATAAGCCGATCCGATCGAATAGCTGTAGAAGAAGTTCTCGTGATAGACGCCGCCGAACCGCTTGTAGGACAGCGTGATGGCGAAGATGCAATACAGCAGCATGCAGCCCGCGACGTGCTGCCAGCGCAGCTTGCCGCCGATCACGGTGTCGCGGATCACCTTGCCGAGGAACATCGCGGTGAGGTTGAGCGCAACTTCCATCAGCGACCACAGCAGCCGGTTCTCGATCGCGATCGCACCGATGGTGCAGACCAGCGACGCGGCGACGACGATATAGACCGCCGTCATGTGCCGGTTCAGCAGGCCGATCGCGAACAGCACGGTGCAGCCGATATAGAAGATCAGCTCGATCGCCAGCGTCCAGTAGATGATCCAGAGGTTCGGAACGTTCACGAAGGTCTGGAACATCGTGACGTTGGTGAGGATCTGCGGCAGCGAATAGGTCTTGCCGTCGAGCAGGAACATCGTGAGCAGCCCGATCACGATCGAGGTCCAGTACGCCGGATAGAGGCGGAAGAACCGGCTGATGGTGAAATCGCGGACCGGCGTCGCGCTGTCAGGGAAGCTGAACGGGATCACGAAGCCGCTGACGAAGAAGAACAGTACGACGCCGAAGCGGCCGAAATTGATGTAGTAGCCGATCGCGTCATGGAATGCCCAGTAATAGTCGCCGGTCGGGTGATTTTGCACGATCACCTCGAGCGCGTGCTGCAGCAGCACCGCCATCACGGCGATGCCGCGCAGCGTATCGATGAATGCAAGCCGTTTATGCATCGCCTCGTCCCGTCCTGTTTGCTGCTACCGTGCCGGCCGCGGCAGTTCGCCGCCGAAATCGTTGAGGCCGCCCTGCGGCCCGAGCGCCTGGACCGGCCGCATCCGTGAGCGCGGCCTGGTCGTCGCAGTCGATGTCGCGACGCGCCGCGAGAACACCTCGCTGAAGCCGAGCGCGATGATCAAGAGGCCGGTCGCCGGCCCGTAATTGAGCACCGTGATGGTGAAGAGGTTGGAGACGAAGATCAGCGACAGCTTGTAGACGTCGGTGACCGCGAAGCTCGCCCGGATCACCATCACCATGAAGGCGACGAACGGCAGCCCGAACATCAGGTAGGTTCCGATGTAGAAATTGTCGACCGGCACCCAGAACGAGGCCAGCGGCGAGAACAGCTTCTGCGGATAATTGAAGCAGCCAGCGCCGCATCCGGTGAAGATGCCGATCGGCATCAGCTGGCTCATATAGACGAACGGCAGCTGCCAGCTGTTGTTGATGCGGTCCAGGATGCTGAACATCGTGGAGTGCGGAACCGGGGTGGTGCCGGCCAGCGCCAGGATCAGGAAGAACGGAACCAGGATCGAGACGAACGACCACAGCGCGATCTTGCGGATCGCCGGGAAGCGCTGCCGCTCGGGCAGCATCCGCACCAGGACAAGCAGCACCAGATAGAGCACCAAAACGATCATGGTGGTTTTGCTGGTGGTCAGCTTGATCGCGTAGATCGCGATACTTCCGAACAGCAGACACCATCCGGTGCTCTTGCGGATCGAGGTCACCGTGAACGACACCAGGATGAAGAATGCCGCCATGGTGTTATCGGCGGCAAAGCCCATCAGGCGCTGGTCGTCGCCGCCGTAGGCCCACCACAGCCGGCCGGCCTCCCGCGTTGCGCCGAACGATTCGTATTTGAAGCCGACCCAAGGCATCACGAAGAATTTGGTCAGCACCACGCCGACGACCGACAGATAGAAGGTGATGGCAATGACCGATAGCAGCTTCTTATAGGTGCCGAGGTTGGAGTCGCAAAACAGGAAGCCGACGAACACCGGAAGCATCATCTTGAACGACGACACCGCCGCCGTGGTTGTGCCGAGCATGATGTAGCCGAGCACCACCGACAGCATGATCTGGATCAGCACCAGCACCGCCAGCACGCTGCGGTTGCGGATGATACAATGCGAGATGAACTGGATCAGGCACAGCATCGCAACGCCGTCGGGCACATACCACAGCACGTCCAGATGCATGATGCTGGTGTAGTAACGCATCACGCCGCCGAACGCGTCGCGGATCAGATAGACCGAGAGCGCGATCGCTTCGAGATTGATGCTGAACGGCTCGGACGGCCGGCGCTGGATTGCGATGTCTGTCACGGGCCTCGCCTCAATTCGACGGCCGCCCCCGAAGGAGCCGGCGGCGTTGCGAACTTGCCGCGGCGGCTGCCGAGCACATCCCTCATATATTTGCCGCCGGGGATTTCGACATAGAGATAGGTGAAGTGCGAGACGATCAGCACCGCGGCGAGCGACGCCACGAGGTTCAGCGTCGCCGGCAACCCGGCGCAGATCGAATCCAGCGCATGGATGATCCGCGGTCCGACGGCGCGGACGAAATATTCCGCGAACAGCACCACCAGCGCGTGCACCATATACACGGAATAGGAGCGGCGCCCGAGCCAGACCAGCGGCCTGGCCACCAGCATGCGCGGCACCAGCACGGCATCGGGGAATGCCAGCAGCGAGCCGAGGAAGATCGCGAAGGTCAGCGGCGCGGCGAAGCTGATCGCCGGATAGGCTTCGACCAGCGACACCACGGCGACGCTTGCGATCATGGCGGCAAGCTGCAGGGCGCCCTGCATGGCCGGACCGATCCGCCGCGGCAGGCGCTCGACCACCCGCACCGTAAGGACGCCGAGGAAGAAGCTGGTGAAGCAGCGCAGAATGCCGAAGTCGGTCTGCAGCCCGAGGCTCTTCTTCTGCAGCACGAACACGATCACGAGCCAGCTTCCGGCCGCCAGCAGCAGCGCGCCGAGATAGAAGTAGCGCAGCGACTTGAAGCGCTGGGCGAACAGCACCACGAGGCCGAACGCCAGATAGGTGTAGAACTCGACGCTGATGCTCCAGCTCGGCGCATTCCAGCTCAGGTAATCGATCGGGCCCATCGAATGCAGCAGGAACAGATTGAGCACGAACGAATAGGCGTTGTTGACCTCGAACGCCGCGGGCACCGCCACCACGACGCCGGCCATCACGAGGCCGATGCGCAGCAGCCGGAACAGCAGGCTTGCGAACAGCATGACGATATGCAGCGGATAAACCCGCGCCAGCCGCCGCACCATGAATTCGCGCAGCGAGAACTGGCCGAATTCCCCCCGCACATAACTCAGCGACATCACGATGCCGCTGAGCACGAAGAACAGGTCGACCAGCAGCCAGGCGCTGCGGAAGAACGACCAGTTGATCCACGCGTTGTGCGGGAACGCCGCCAAGAAGGTCGGCATCAGAATCAGATGATGGATCACCACGGAGATCGCGGCGATGCCCCGGATGCTGTCGAGCGGCAGGACATGAGCCTTTTCTCGATGAACCTGCTGCATCACAACTTCCCGACCGTTTCGCTGGTATTGCCACAATCTTGAATGAATGGCTTCCCTCAAGATCGCAGCGCGGCACGTCAGTGATGCATCGCGGGAAGCGGCAATTTGATGACGCTCCGCCATTTGTTTGGTGATGATGCTTCACGAATTCTCGGAGACGAACGCCGCGTGATCGGAAATTGGACGACACGCTTGAAAAAGCGGCGGCACATTGCCGATCAGGAGAGCAAGATCATCTCGCTTTCCATCGTCGAACTTCGTCTCGGCAGGATTGAGACCGATCGTTTGCATGATTGCGGCAATGCTGCGACAGGAAGACACAGCAGCGCTGTCTGCAGCTGCGAGAACGCAGGTGGCGCGAACGTTGCACACATGTTTGTCGCGATGATCAAATATCTGGCGACAATTGGAATCTATCGAGGCGACATTGCGGACATCGGCACCATTGTCACGATGGCGTCACGTGCCCCCATCGGATTGCCATCGTCGGTTGTACATTGATGATGACGCTCGTCATCGCACTCCTGCGCCGATCGAGGCGGCAGGTTGCTTCTTCCCGCGGCGATGCATTTGCAAGATCGTGCTGCGTGGTCGTGCTGCTCGCGCGACATGCACGAGTCTGTTTACAAGATTTTACGATACGCTTTTGCGCCGCACAAAAAATGACACAGTTACCGTTCAAGGTCGCGATAACCCACCACCAACTTTCGGGAACCTGCATGCACGGTAAGCCGATGATGCGATGCTTGAGATTTGCCGCGGTGGACCGGCGGCTCGCGCTGCTCCTGATCTGCACGGCCCTGTCCGTATTCGCGTTCAGCCCGAGCCGCGCGCAGTGTGTCGACTTCTCCGACCGGGCCAAGAAGATCGACCTCGACACTTTCTCCAAATCGCCCATCGTCCTGCTGGAAAGCATGCACGGCAACAAGGACAAGCTGAAGAGCCAGCTTGCCGCCTATCTCGTCACCAATCCCGACTTGATGGCGCCGGTGCGAACACTGGTCAGCGAAGCAACCGCCGAGGAACGAGAGGCAATCGGCGCGGCGCTTCGCATCGCTGAAATGCGCTGCACGATCAGAAAGCCCAGCGCGGCGCAGAAGATCGCGAGCTTCACGCAGCGAATCGAGGATTCCGCCGTGATCAAGGGATACTACGCCGCCGGCGAGGATCAATCCTCGACCGCCAAACTGCCTGACAACGGCAAGAAGGCTCCCGCCGGAGACGGTCTGCTGTCGGGTCAGTGGAAGACCGAGATCGCCGACCCGTTCAAGCCGATTCCGATCAAGTAGCCGCCACCGAAAGCAGCGAAGCTCACAAATGTATCAGCCGAGAGAGCACTTTCATCCCAATCACCGATTCGCCATCGAGATCGGCGGAGCCGTCCTGAGCGCCGAGCGCGTGCTCGACGTGCTGCGCCGGCAATGGCCCCTGATCGCGTCCGTCCTGGGAGTCGTGATGACGCTGGTCGTCGTCTATCTGGCTGTCGCAAAGCCGATGTATACGGCGAACACCCGCATCCTGATCGACACCCGGCAGGCCCAGGTGCTCGACAAGGACAGCGGCACCGCCACCGCCCTCATCGACACCGGGTTTGTCGACAGCCAGGTCGAGATCATCAACTCCGACGACCTGATCCTGTCGGTGGTCCGCCGCCTGAAGCTGACCGAGGATCCCGAATTCAACGGTTCCAAGCCGGGCTTGATCGGCCTCATCACCGGCAAGGTGATGGCGCTGTTCAGCTCCGGCGATCCGCCGTCGAAAGACCGCATCGAGCACGGGGCGGTCGTCGTCGTGCAGAAGAACCTCAGAACCGAGCGCGTCCTGGCCACCTACGTGCTGTCGCTCAGTTATAAATCGGTCGATCCTGATAAGGCGATGCGGATCGTCAACGCGATCGCGAATGCCTATGTGGTGGGCGCGCTCGAAGCGAAATACGAGTCCACCAAGCGCGCCACCGAGTGGCTCCAGCAGCGCAGCGAGGAATTGCGGCAGCAAGCGACGGCCAGCGACAAGGCGGTGCAGACCTTCAAGGCCCAGAACAACATCGTCGGCACCAGCCGCGGCCTGATGTCCGAGCAGCAGCTCTCGGACCTCAACACCCAGCTGGTCCAGGCCCGCGCGGCGACCGCCGAGGCCAAGGCCCGCCTCGATCGCATCGAGGCCGTCCAGGATAAGGACCTGGTGCAGCCCACCGTCACCGATGCCCTCAGCAACACGGTGATCACCCGGCTGCGCGCCCAATATCTCGACATGGCCGCCCAATATGCCGACTGGTCGAACAAATACGGCAAGACCCACCAGGCCTCGATCAACCTCGCCAACAAGATGGAAGAGCTGAAGAAGGCGATCGCCGACGAGGTTCACCGCATCGCCGACGCCTATCGCAGCGATTACGAGATCGCCAAGAGCCGCGAGGCGTCGCTGGACCAGAACGTCAAGAACCTGGTCACCCAGGCCGACAACACCGGCCAGGCCCAGGTCAAGCTGCGCGACCTCGAAAGCGCGGCCGACACCTACCGGAACCTGTACAACAACTTCCTCGAGAAGCTGCAGAACGCGACGCAGAACCAGAGCTTCCCGATCAGCGAGGCGCGCATCATCTCGACCGCGGTCAAGCCCTACCAGAAGAGCTCGCCGAAGACGATGCTGGCGCTCGCCGGCGGCATCGTGGGCGGGCTCTGTCTCGGCTTCGGCGCGGCCTTCGCCCGCGAGCTGCTCAGCGACGTGATGCGGACCCCGGGCGAGGTCGAGGACGAGATCGGCGTGAAATGCCTCGGCGTGCTGCCGGACATCCGCCGGCCGAGCCTCGGCCAGAAAGCGCGTGCGCTGCTGCCGTCCGACCGGGCGCCGCCGGACAAGGATATGCAGATCGCGGGCGGCGAATTGTCCCGCTACGTCGTCGACCGGCCATTCTCGCGCTTTGCCGAGACCCTGCGCAACATCAAGGTGTCGATCGACGTCGCCCGCCTGACGCGCGAGGTGAAGGTGATCGGCATCGTCTCGTCGCTGCCGAAGGAAGGCAAGACGACGGTGGCCGCCAATTTCGGCCACCTCACCGCGCTGACGGGGCATCGCACGCTGCTGATCGACGGCGACCTTCACACCCGCTCGCTGACCCGCGAGCTCGCCCCCAACGCCAAGACCGGCCTCGTCGAGGCGCTGCAGGACCCGCATTCGTTCGGCTATCAGATCCAGCGCAGCAAGGAGACCGGCCTCGACTTCCTGCCGTCGATCTATCTGACCCGCATGGTCAACTCGGCCGACATCATGGCGTCCAAGGCGATGGCCGACCTGCTGTCGGTGGTGCGGCAGAACTACGAATACATCATCATCGACCTTGCGCCGGTGATGCCGGTCGCCGACTCCAAGGCGATGAGCCATCTCGTCGACGCCATGGTCTATGTGATCGAATGGGGCAAGACCACCCGCAGCGCGCTGCAGGAGTCGGTCTCGGGCTCGGAAGCGATCCAGAAGAAGCTCCTGGGCGCCGTGCTGAACCGCGCCGATCCGAACATGCTGAAGCGCATCGAGGCCTACAAGGGCTCGCACTACAACAGCTACTACGTCGAGGGCGCGTAGGCCCCCGGCTGATGAGCCTCCACTTGGACAGGCCCCCGGGACGTGCGTCGTCCCGGGGTTTATTTTTGCCTGCATGAAAGGCGCAATTCATCCGAACGCCCAGCCCGACTTCTCACCCCGTCCAAATTCCCTCGCCGTCCCGGCTCGCGACGCGATTGCTACAAGCGGCAGCATGCCGGCAATCCCCGCACAAGCGCTCGCGTTTGCCGCGCAAGGCAGCGTAACTCTTAACTCGGAAGCACGATCAGCTTTTAGCCCCTGCCGCCCAGTTCCTTGCACCGCCGGATCGCGGCGTCTTTCGGGCCGAGACTGTTTGGGAGACTGAAGCTGACTGCGCTCCGCCCACTCAGCACGATCCAGCAGCGGCAACTGCCCGCCGGCCGCTGTGCAGGTTGGTGATGACGGCGTGCCGCTTCATCGCCTTCGCGTGCACTGAACCGTCTTGGGCAGCCCGCTCGCAGGCACCCAGGCGATACTCCGCCAAGTCAGGCCACGCGCTGCGCACTGAGGCCCATGCGAAAGCGAGCATCGAAGGCTTCGATGCTCGCTTGATGTTGGAGAAGGACGCCGCGCCGGCGATGCAGGATCAGTACGCTTCCTGATACATCAGCGCGACGGCGGTGCGCATCAAGATCTTGACGTCGAACCAGATGCTCCAGTTGCTGACGTACCAGACGTCGTATTCGACGCGCTTTTCCATCAGGTCGATCGTCGCGGTCTCGCCGCGGAAGCCGTTGACCTGCGCCCATCCGGTCAGGCCGGGCTTCATGTGATGGCGATAGACGTAATTGCTGATGATCTCGTCGTAGTAGTTGTCGTGCGCGAGCGCATGCGGGCGCGGTCCGACCAGCGACATGTCTCCGCGCAACACGTTCCAGAGCTGCGGCAGCTCGTCGATGCTGGTGCGGCGCAGGAAACGGCCGACCCGGGTCACGCGCGCATCGCCCTTTTTCGCCTGCGTGACCGACTCGCCGTTCTCGGCGACGGTCATGCTGCGAAATTTCCAGATCTCGAACGGCTTGCCGTTGAAGCCGCGCCGGAACTGGCGGAAAATCACGCTTCCGGGCGTATCCAGCTTGATCAGGATCGCGGCCGTGATCAGCAGCGGCGCCAGCATGATGATGGCAAACGAGGCGACGCCGATATCGAGGCAGCGCTTCTGGAATCGTTCGAACACCGTGAGCGGCGGCCGCTGGATCTCGATCGCCACCGTTCCGCTGACCGGCACGAACGGCCGCGAGACCAGGTCGGCAATCGGATAATCGGGCAACAGGCGCACCGGCTGCGGGATCACGCGCAGATAAGGTCCGAGCTTCTGCAGCAACGGCAACTCGTCCCAATCGACGGCGAGCAGATACTCATCGACATCGGCGGCCCGGGCCTGGCGGATGACGTCGCGAATCTCGCGCTCCCACACGGCCGCGTCGGCATCGCCGCCCACGACGAAATGACGTACCACGTCGAAGCCGTTCTTGCGCAGGTCCTTGAAGCGGTTCGAGGTGAAGTCGAGCGGCTTGAAGCTGAGCAGCATCACCTTGCGGTCGACCAGCCGTCCGCGCGCGAAGCTGAGGCCGAGGGCAAACTGCCACGCGAAGCGAACCCCGACCAATCCGACGCCGCCGATCGCGGTGAAGAACAGGATGGTGCCGCGCGACAGGCTCGCCGTCGACTTCAGGAGAAAGGCTTCAACAGCCAGGATGGTCAGCGATAGCAGCCAGATGACGACAGCCTTGCGAAGCTGCCAGCCAAGGTGCAGCAGGCGATGGTTGTCATAGACGCCCTGGAAGTAGGCGATCGCGACGAACACCGTGCCGACGATCAGCGCGGCTCCGTCCGAGGAATCCTGATCGAAGGTGGTTGTCGCCACGGCGCGATAGGCCTCGGACGCGGCGGCGTAGCTGAGCAGGATCAGGAGAAAGTCGGCGACGATGACAAAGAGCTGGATGGGTCTTTGTAGTGCGGCGCCGCGTACAGAAGATACCGAATGCGCGCTGGAAGAACCGTATGCTGCAACAGCCATTCGAAGCCTCTGCGAGTCACATTCCTTGAATTGCGCGACCTTGAACAATTCAAAGACGATTTGATTGACGACGATTTGCAGTTTTCGCGCGGGAGAATGTTAGCTGATCGCAGCGAGATTGTGGCGCCGCACCCAAATAGCCAACATCAATTTCTGCAACGCAACGTTACGTCGGCGTTCGCATTTCTCGCGACGATGTGTGCACGCCTCGCATCGTGAACGTGCCGGTCATAATTTGGCAAAACAATGCACAAGTTGCGTTCACCGATGTGGCGATGAAACTTCCACGCAAGCGCGCAGCGACGGCATATCTTGCCCGTTGACATTCACAATCGCCAACGAATTCGCCGCTTCGTCAGCACGGCGCTTGCGGACCCCATGCATGTCAGTGTGGCCTTGTTGCACGGGCCGTCGACTGCCCAATATTGCAGCCGCGATGTGCCCGCTGAAACGGCGCTAGAACGCGCGGTAGCATTCTGCATGTTTGCAACCTGCGTCGGGTCTCGCGGCTGAATATTGCATGACTGCCATGACCACAATTGCACGCGCGCCCGCATCGGGAACTGCGGCGCAATGACGTTCGGTGCGCAGTCTCAAACCGAGTCGGACTGTCGGCAGTGGCGGCGGCACGCGAATATGTGCGCGGTTCCCGCTCTCTCGACGCCCAGTTCCAGGAGAACTCTGACGAATTCTCGCCAGCTCCCCGCCCGCCTCGCAAGCCGGTTTCAACTCCCGCGTGTCGGACAGTTAGGCTCGCGTTGCGACCCGGCAGGCGTGCAGCGGGGCACGGCACGCAGGCGCTGCATGACGACATCCATCGCACACGTTTCTCGTCGGCACGCGGAACGCTCCAGCTTGTCCAGAGGTTAATCTAAGCCCTTCTGCTCTCGGTAAAGTTTGGCCGAGCCACTTAAACGAATCTTAGTTCGCGCCGATTACGAACTGAGGCAAATTTGTGGAGTGTTGCGTGTGACAATATTGGCTTTGGGCACCCTGCTGGTCGGCATGGTCTTGGGAGTTCGATTTCGCTTTATCGTTCTTTTCCCCATCCTGATTGTCGGCTCGCTGGTACTGGCAACGATATCCCTGATGGCAGACGAAGCCGCCGGGCGGACGCTGCTCTCGATCATCGCGCTCGCGGTGCCGATGCAGCTCGGTTACGTGCTGACGAGCCTGTTCGCCGCCTTCATCTTTCAGGATAGGGGCCGGAAGGAACGGGATGCGGAGACCGGCGCGGACAACTCCCGGTGGCAGCGCGTCGCCGCCCCACGTAATTCGACCTGAACGACCAGCGCGCTCGAGCGAGCCGGTTCAAGGCGCAGTCGCTATCAACCGCCGTTCTGCGAGGAACTCTTTCCGGAATCCTTGCCGAACAGCCGCTTGAGCGCCGAAAGCGCCTCGAGCAGCGGCGGCACCAGGACGAAAAACGTTCCCATTGCGACCGAAACAATGATGTGGCGGAGCGAAGGCTGTTCTTCCGCCTCATAGGCGTAGCTGCCCTTGTCGATCGGCGCAGGTGCGAGCGTGCCGTCCGACGGGTTTCCACCCGACTTTCGCGGGCGCAGCGGCGGCATCACGATGAGCACAAACAAGACGTTGAGCAGCAGCCAGATCGCCAGAAGGATCAGAATGGTGCGCACGGCGGCGGCCCTGAAAGTTGATAAAACAACAGGGTCAGTTTAACCGCACCGTCACAAAAAGCGATACCCCCTCCGACTACGGGTGCAGGAAATTGAAGCCAGGCCCGAGGTCGCGGCCCGCTTGCAGCGCCCTGAGCCCAAACCCGGAACTCAAGCCTGCTCCCTGCATTTCCTGGACCAAGTCAGCCCGAATCTGACGGCGGCCCAGAAACCGGCCGCCGGCGAGATACTCCTTTGGCCTAACGAGCCCTTGCTCGGACCAGCGTGTCCGCCGCCTCAATAGGCACGGCGCAGCACCGGCCCCTCGTTCGCGACCGGCGCGCAAACGCGGTCCCAGTACCAGCCATACGGCGTCTCGACCCGCACGCGGGGGCAGCGGCGCTGCGGCACGAAGCGGTAGGGATAGGGCTGCGCCCAGAAGGTCACGGGCGTGAGCTGGCTTCCGCCGGTCGGTGCCGCCGTCGCCGGCACCGGCATCGCCGCCTTCGCGCCCGCTGCTGCCGACAGTGAGACAGCGACGGCCAATAGCCCCGCGCGTCCAAATGTCCTCAACATCCCTAATGCTCCCTTGCGCCCAACGGCACCTTCATTCGCGGTTCGGCCCAATGCTATGGCGCCAGCTTAACATTGTTGCGGAAGATCAGCGCGTCATTCGCGAGGTTCACCGCGTCGCTGCCGGTCGCCATGACCACCCGCAGATAGGTCAGGAACTTCTGGATCTCGTAGTTGCGCGAGTTCGAGACATAGAGGATGTCCTGGTTCTTCATCATGACCTTGGTGGCCAGGAAGAAGCCGCCCGGATCGCGCAAGTTCACCGCGAAGATCACCGGAATCGTCTCGGTCGTGTATTTGCTGACGTCGATGCCGAGCTGGCTGGCGACATCGCGCGGCTCGCGGCGATAGAGGAAGATCGCGCCCGGATCGGCCTGCTGGTCGAGCAGACCGCCGGCCTTGCCGACCGCCTCGCTCAGATTGATGCGCCAGGCGTCGAAGTTGAACTCGCCGCTCGCGCCGCTGGCACCGAACGCCATGAACTTCTGCTGCTCGCGGTAGACGTAGATGCTGTCGTCAGGCCGCACATAGATGTTGTTCTCTGGCGCCATCACGAGATTCTCGAACGGCACGGTCGCGCGCTTGCCGCCGCGCTCCAGCATGACCCAGCTCTCGAAGCCCTGACCCTTGATGCCGCCGGCGCGCGTGATCGCGTCAAGCACCCTGTCCTTGGCGCCGGCGAAGCTCGCCGGATAACGCGTCGGCGAATTGACCTCGCCAAGCACGCTGATCAGCTGCGTGCGCTGTGACGACATTGCGACCACGGCCTGCGGTTCGATGGCGCGGTTCTTGATCTTGTCGGTGATCGCACGCTGGATCTGGACCGCCGTCCGTCCCGCCGCCTTGATCTGGCCGGCATACGGCACCGAGATGTTGCCGTCATTGTCGACGGTCTGGTCAGGAATGGTGACAAAGTTGCCGGGGCGAACGCCGGCTTCCGCCGGAATGAACAGGCCGCCCGCGGCCGCTTCGAAGATCGTGACACTGACGACGTCGCCGACGCCGAACACGATGTTGGCCGGCGGCCGCGCGTCGGTGAATACGCCCGCGAGCCCCTTGGGCTCATGCGTATGCAGAATGTTCACGGTCGCTGCGTTGATCGGGATCAACTCGTATTGCGGCCCGTTCCCGGTCTGCTTGCTCAGCACGTCATCGGTGAGCGGACCGGAGCCTGGATTGGTGGAACATCCACCCAGAGCCAACGCGGCGAGCAACAACGCCGACTTTACAACTTCCTTGCTTGCAAAGTGACGCATGCAGCAAACCCTACGCTAACCCAGTGCGCAACTCGTACGGACTCGCGGAGACTGCGACAAGACATCCGCTCCGCTTGGGGACATGGAACACGGCTTAAAGTGCGCCGGTGTTGCGCTGACGCAACGACAATACCTTTGCGAGCAACCTATTCTGACTATTCGATGGCGCGTTGATGGCGAATGTGCGCGGCTCATCTGCGCGCATCGTTGCGCTATGCTTTCAAGGCAGTGCGATCATCATGCGGACCGTGATCAGCATCATCGCAATGCTGCCGAAATTGTCTTCCAGCTGTCGTGATTGCAGCATTGACTGGTGAATTCGGCAGCAGGTTGCTTGCGCGATCAGCACCACGTTTCGTTGAATGACTGACAACCACGAGTTCCAATGCAGCTTGCGCTCGTCGGCGCAATTGAGGCATACGTCTTGGATTCCCTCACCTGCCAAGCGGCCACTGATCGAATCTGAATGGGGCTCACCAAGCGCTCTCATCACGTCAAACCCCGCCTTCCCGACGGTGTCCGGATTTACGCCATTGGAGATGTCCATGGCCGCGCCGATCTGCTTCAGTCCCTCCTGACCGTGATCGATGCCGATCTGCGCCGCTCGCGGCCGCGGCGCGCCATCCACGTCTTCCTGGGTGACTATGTCGATCGCGGCCCGGATTCGCGCGCGGTGCTGGAGCTCTTGATCCACCGGATGTGGACGCATGAGACGGTCTGCCTCAAGGGCAACCATGAGGTCTTCATGCTCGACGTCCTCAAGGATCCGGCAAAGCTCAACGACTGGGGCAAATATGGTGGCTTGCTGACGATGGCATCCTATGGCGTGACGCCGACGCTGACGCCGACCGCCGAGGAACAGGTCGAATTGACCGAAAAGCTGAAAGACTCCGTGCCGGAGGAGCACCTGACCTTCATGGAGAACCTGCCGTCGTCATTCACATGCGGCGACTTCTTCTTTGTCCACGCGGGCGTGCGTCCCGGCGTTCCGCTCGACCAGCAACGCGAGCAGGATCTGCTCTGGATCAGGGATGAATTCCTGGAGTCGAACGAACGGTTCGGCAAATACATCGTGCATGGCCATACGCCGGTCAAGGCACCGGATATCCGGCCGAACCGCATCAACATCGACACCGGTGCCTACGCGACGGGCAATCTGACCTTGCTGACCATCCAGGGCGCCAGCATGCTGGCGATCTAAAGCGCGATGAGGTTTGTTGAATCGTCATCGCGCTTGAGCTCTTTATTTGAGCATGATCTCCGCGCAAACGCTTCGCGTTTGTCGCGAGGGAAAACCGCTTCGCACTTTTCCGGATCATGCTTTCGCGCCCGACGCGTTCCCTGTTTGCACAAGTGCGAGCAACGCTCGCGTCCCGCGAAGCAAGACCATCTCACTCGTCTTGAGAACGGGTGTCAGTACCGCCGGGCCGGACTGCCGCTGCCGCGGGTTCTATTTCCATGATAGGGCGTGGCGCGAAAGGGCCGCGATGGCGAGGGATCGAACCGCTGCGGCACGTTCCGTGTCGCGTTGGGGCGCGCCGGTTGCGACGGGTTCGAAGTCACTGCGGGGCGGTTCGGAGTCGAGGGATCGTTGACGCCTTGCGCGTGTGCACCCGATGCACTCAACAAGACAAACACGATCAAGGCCAGCCGTCTCGTCATAGGTCATACGTCTCCGCGACGGAGAACGTCCCGAAGGCCTGCCGGTTCCCGGCGAAATTTTTTCCTGATGTCGCACCGGTGCGCAGCAGGCTACTTCTTTTCGTCGCCTGGAGCAGGATCGCCATCCATCTTGCCGTCCCTGGCGACACATTGTGCAAAGAACTCGCGCTGCGCCTTGGCGTTTCCCTTGGCGCTCCCGGCGGCGGGATTTCCGACCTGGCGCGGCGGAAACGCCTTCGCGACCTGCGCATTGCATGCGCGCGCGACCTCGGCCGTCACGGCATGCGCCGCCGTGCCCGCGGAACACCAAAGCAGAGCGGCCATCGCACAGCTCAACCCGAATTTTGCCATCATCACGGCTCTCCCACTTCTCACCGTCGGACATCACTATACCCCACCGACGTCGTGCCAAGGACATATGCGATTGGCAAATTCGAAACGACAGCTCTCACAGGGATCTCTCAGGTGGATATGCGCATGACCAAACAACGAATTGTTGCCGCGACGATTGCTCTGCTGCTGCTGGCGCCGGTCGGTGCGCAGGCCCAGGGCACATCGCCTGTCACGCGCAGCGGCGCGACGGCGGGCAGCGGGTCAGGCACCACCTCGGCGGGGCGTGCGACGCCGGCGACATCGGGAACATCGACGGGCACCAGCCGGAGCCGCGAAGGTGCGATGGGCATGACGCCCCAGCTGCAGCGCGAGGTCGGGATCAAGAAGCAGCGCTAGAGCGATGGTCCGGAAATGTGCGAAGCGGTTTTCCGAAAGATCATCGCGCTCTAAACTTTGTGATAGTCGCGGTACCACGCGACGAACTTCGCGATGCCGTCCTCGATCCGGGTCTGCGGCCTGAAGCCGATCTCGCGCGCGAGGTCGGTGACGTCAGCGAACGTTTCGAGCACGTCGCCGGGCTGCATGGGCAGCAACGTCTTCTCGGCCTTCCGGCCGAGTCCCTGCTCGAGCAGCTCGACCACGTGCATCAGCTCTTCCGGCTTGTTGTTGCCGACATTGTAGATGCGCCACGGCGCCCTGCTCGAGCCGGGATCCGGATGGTCGCCGGACCAGGCGGGATCGCCCTGCGGCACATGGCCGATCAGCCGGACGATCGCCTCGACCACGTCGTCGACATAGGTGAAGTCGCGCCGCATGTTGCCGTTGTTGAACAGGCTGATCGGTTGGCCCTTGCTGATGGCATCGGCGAACAGATACAGCGCCATGTCCGGCCGGTACCACGGCCCGTACACCGTGAAGAGGCGGACCCCGGTGGCCGGCAGCCGGTAGAGATGGCTGTAGGAATGCGCCAGCAGCTCGTTGGCCTTCTTGGTCGCCGCGTAGAGGCTGACCGGATGATCGACGTTGTCGTGCACCGAGAACGGCATCTTGGTGTTGGCGCCGTAGACCGACGACGAAGACGCGAACAATAGGTGCTTGCACGCGGTGTGCCGGCAGCCTTCGAGCACGTTGAGGAAGCCTTCCAGGTTGGAATCGGCGTAGGCGCGCGGATTGTGCAGCGAGTAGCGCACGCCGGCCTGCGCGGCGAGGTGGACCACGATCTCAAAGCAGTGGCGCTCGAACAGTTGCTCCATCCCGGCCCGGTCGGCGAGGTCGACCTTTTGGAAGTTGAAGGCAGGATTCCGCGTCAGGCGGTCGAGCCGCGCGCGCTTGAGCGCCGGGTCATAATAGTCATTGAGGTTGTCGATGCCGACGACGGCCTGTCCTACCCGCAGCAGATGCTCGGCCAGGTGATAGCCGATGAAGCCGGCACATCCTGTGACCAGCAGATTGCCCTGTATCGCCATACACGTGTGGTAGTCGGGCGCCGGCGCCGGTTCAAGGCTTGAAATCGGGAAACCGGCTCAGGACCGCGGCCTTCATGAACTTGAAATGGGCGATTTCGTTCGCCAGTTCCTTGAGGCGGCGCTGGCCGTTCAGGATCTCCTTGTCGAAGAGGTCCTGGTGATAGTTGTCGAGCGCCTCACGCTCGAGATATTCGTCGGTGCCGTTGCCCAACGTCACCGCCGCGCGGGCCAGCACGTCCTCGACCCGGCGGCTGAGGCCGGCCTGCTCGCTTTCCGCCGCCTCTAGGGCACCGTCGATCGCGGCCACGATCGAGGCGACCCGCTGGCGGTCGGTCTCGGCGTCGCGTTCCGGGGAGCGTGCCTTGAACCCCTCGCCGCCAAGCCTGGACTTGACGAGGTTTTGCGCGCGGGACTGCAAGAACAGCTGAAACATCTTGGGCGAATCCGATCCCGGTCTTCGTCAGTCGCAGACATCCCAAAGTCGCCCGGTCTTAGTTAAAGACTGGTAAATTCATCTCCCGGCCGGCCCGACGATCGGCCACCCACCTCAGCCATGCGACATCATGCTTGCCGTACAGTTCGAGCCACCGCCGTTCGGGGCCGGAGACCGGCAGGTCGGCGCCGGCGCCCTCGCCGTAAAGCGCCAGACTGGCTTCGAGCCGCTCGAACTCGGAGGTCTCCTCCGCCGTCAGGCCGAACAGAACCCGGCGACCATTGCCGTCTACGACGTAGCGCCGGGGTGAATTATTGGTCGGATCAGTCATAGCGTCACAACTCTCGGGCGATCCACAAGGCGGCCTGAACTTCGAGCATGCAACGAGGTTGCACGCCAGTCTAGAACGCGCGGCGCGGATGGCCAAAGGCACTCTTGGGTACCCCCTTCGAGGCATCCGGCGAATGATACGGCCAATGCGAGAGGTGTTGCGCGCGGCGCCTCTGCGAGCGCCAGGCCCGCGTTGCATATCCGGCGAGGTAGCCCGCGGCAAACATCGCCACAAGAATCAAGAGAGCAGTAGCCATTGCAGTCATCCAGGCAGTGGTGAAAGTTCGGCAATCGCATCTGACGAAGTTAGAATTCGAACTTGTGACCACATCATGATTCAGCGCGCCGAAAGAATGGTCATCGCCTGAATTTTTTGTGCAACCGAACGCTGCAAAAGTGATCAATGCGAACCATGCGCGTTCTACGAGAAATACCAGAGAATGAATCGCACGAACATCGAGCTCAGGAGATAGATCCATCCTATCATCGCAGCCACGGTCAGCGCGACGAACACGCCGGATACGCTGCGTTCCTTGAAGCGCAGGAGCAGCGACATCTTTTCCGGCTGAGTTTCCATTTCCATGCTCGACTGAATGGATTCGGATTCCGTACCAACCAAATTCGATGGTCTCGTGACGCAATTGCGCCGAACCTGGCCGTCGTCGATTGCATCCCGCATTTGTGAATCGATCTCCGCTCTGTCGCCGCGAAACTCGCTTGCGAGACCTACAAATTTTCCGGGACTGATCATCGCGCTGAGGACACAGCGTTCGGGCTTGCGCGGCAGGAGGCGGCGACCATCTCGCGGAGACGGCAGCGCGTCCACACGCCAGAATGCTTTGCATCGACGAGAATGCCCGGCGCAGACCGGGCGACCATCACAGAACAGCACCGCGGGCGCCGCGGACAGAGGGCGCCGACCGTCGCTTGGCCCGCTCGAACGCCTCCGGCAAGTCCATGCAAGGACGGGTAAATCCGGCTGCGGCCCGCATTCCACGGCGCAAATCTGTGCTACAGCTAGCCGGGGCAACCCCCAATTTCGCGGGCGAGAGGTGCAATGAAGGGGATAATTCTGGCAGGCGGAACCGGGTCACGGCTCTATCCCGTGACGACGGTGGTCTCGAAGCAGCTGCTGCCGGTCTTCGACAAGCCGATGATCTATTATCCCCTGTCGACGCTGATGCTCGCGGGCATCAAGGACATCCTGATCATCACCACGCCGGACGATCAGCATCTGTTCCGCCGGTTGCTCGGCGAAGGCAGCGAGTTCGGCCTCAACTTCTCCTACGCGGTGCAGGCGCAGCCGCGCGGCCTCGCCGACGCCTTCATCGTCGGGCGCGATTTCGTTGGCGATGACAGCGTCTCGCTGATCCTCGGCGACAATATCTTCTACGGCCACGGACTGGGCGACAAGCTGAAGAAGGCCGGCGACCGCGCCAAGGGCGCGACGATCTTCGGCTACACGGTCTCCTCGCCGCAGAGCTATGGCGTGGTCGAGCTCGATGCACGGGGCCGGCCGGTCTCCATCGAGGAAAAGCCGGCGGAGCCGAAATCCGACGTCGCGGTGACCGGGCTCTATTTCTACGACAACACGATCCTCGACATCGCGGCCTCGATCAGGCCTTCCGCCCGCGGCGAACTCGAGATCACCGACATCAACCGCATCTACCTGGAGCGCGGCGAGCTCTCGGTCGAGATGCTCCACCGCGGCTTCGCCTGGCTCGATACCGGCACGCATTCGTCGCTGGTCGAGGCCAGCCACTTCGTCCAAATCCTGGAGCAGCGGCAGGGCCTGCGGATCGCCTGCATCGAGGAAATCGCGCTGCGGATGGGCTACATCGGCCTCGACCAGTTCCACGCGCTGGCGCAGCGCACGGCAAAGAGCAGCTACGGTGAATACCTGCTCTCGGTCTATCACAGTTTCGCGAAGTCGCAGCGCTAGCCACCATGCTGGGCATCAGCCAGAGCCGATCAACGATCTTCGTAACGGGAGGCGCCGGTTTCATCGGGTCCGCCGTCATCCGGCACTTGCTCGACACGACCGACGTCTCGATCGTCAACATCGACAAGCTGACCTACGCGTCTAACCTGCATTCGATTCCGCAAGCAGCGGCACAATCGGAACGCTACAGGCTGAGCAAGACGGATATCTGCGACGGCGAGGCGCTGCGCGCGCTGTTCGCGCAATACCGGCCGCAGGGTGTGATTCACCTTGCCGCCGAAAGCCATGTCGACCGCTCGATCGACGGCCCCCAGGACTTCATCAGCACCAACATCAACGGCACCTTCATGCTGCTGCAGGAGGCGCTGCGCCACTGGCGCACGCTGTCCGCCGCGGAACGGAGCGCGTTCCGCCTGCTGCATGTCTCGACCGACGAGGTGTTCGGCTCGCTCGGCCCGGACGGCGCGTTCACGGAAACCAGCCCCTACGCGCCGAACTCGCCCTATTCCGCCAGCAAGGCGGCATCGGATCATCTGGTTCGCGCCTGGTGCGAAACCTATGAACTGCCCTGCCTGATCTCGAACTGCTCCAACAATTACGGCCCCTATCAGTTTCCCGAGAAGCTGATTCCGCACATGATCATCAAGGCGCTGGCCGAGGAGCCGCTGCCGGTCTATGGCGACGGCCAGAACATTCGCGACTGGCTCTATGTCGAAGACCATGCGCGTGCGCTGTACATGATTCTGACCCAGGGGCGGATCGGCCAGACCTATAACGTCGGCGGCCGCAACGAGCGCACCAATCTCGACGTGGTCGAGACCCTCTGCGCGCTGCTTGACCGCCTGCAACCGTCCAATCGCGGCGGCCGGCGGCGGTTGATCTCGTTCGTGACCGACCGCCCCGGCCACGATCGCCGCTATGCAATCGACGCCTCCAAGCTCGAACGCGAGCTTGGCTGGACCGCGATGGAGAATTTCGACAGCGGGCTGGAGAAGACCGTCCGCTGGTATCTCGCCAATGCGCCGTGGTGGCAATCGATCCGAACCGCCGGTTATGAAGCAGAACGGCTTGGACTGGGGCGTGCTCCCAAAGCATGATCCGGAAAGGTGCGAAGCGGTTTTCCGAAAAGATCATGCTCAAACAAAAGCTAAAGCGCGATGACGATCAGCCTGATCTCATCGCGCTTTAAAGCCGGCTGAAAGCTGGCCGGCCGCCAGGTTCCGATCCACCAGCAAGGCGTCAGGAAAGGCTTTGGCTTTGGCGGCGCGCACTGCCGGCCAAAGCCAGTCCCTTCTCATTGACCGCTGACGATTGTCGGCGCGGTACCGATGACCGAATTCGCGACCAGCCGGTTGTTGCCGAAGCTTTTCGTGGCGCCCGAGATTGCGGTGGTGTTGGAGTTGATTCCGGAATTGGACAAGGTGACCGATCCGCCCGCCAGGACGCCCGTCGGGTTGAACGAAACCACGGACGTGTCGATGTCGACGATCGCGCCGGGGTCGGTTTGGATGCCGCCCACGGTGTTGCCGGTGAACGTCGAGTTCGTGATCATGACGCGCCCTCCGCGACCGACCGCAAGGCCGTACTTGTTGTAGGACGACGCGACGTTGTCGAGCACAACCCCGATCGATCCACTGGCCGGCGCCACGACTATGCCGGCGCCCTCACTGTGGACGATACTGCTATTGCGGACATGCAGGAGAGCCGGACCGGCGCGATGGTCGTAGATCCCAGGTTGACCGGAAGGGTTCCCGGCACTTGTGATGTTTTCAAGATAGACCTGACTCGCGGCAACTATTTCGATCGTGCTGCCGAAAGTATAGCCGGAAAAGCCGGTGATACCGATGTTGCGAAGCCTTACGATTTGGGATGGCGCATTGATGATGAAGGAAGCTGCGCTGATGGCACCTCCCGCCACGCAGTTGATCGTGATCGACCTATCGATGACGACGTTGACATGATTGGCGATGATGTTGAAATTTGCCGCGTCCACACACTGTACGACGCCGCCACCAAAGTTCTGGGCTATGGCTCTCGGCAGGGTCGCGCAAGCCGTGCTCGGGGTGTAGCAGGTGTTGGCGTCGTTGCCCGAGCTCGACACATATGTATAGAGGGACTGCGCGTTTGCTTCCGGCGCCCATTGAACTGTCAGCAGCATTGCGGCGAGAACAATCGCAATCAGGTTAAGTAAACGATCCATGGTTTGGACTCCTGTCAAAAAACTCGGAGAGAAAATCGTAAGTGTCCGGCGATCGGCGATCTGGCGCCGGCCGCCGATCGTCGCTGACAATCATGGGCGTGGTGCACGTAGCGAAGCGTGCCGACGGCGCGCAGGAGGCTGAGAGGAACTTCCGCCGCCATGGAAGCCCAACTGCGCGGATCGGAATCGCGGAACCCAGGGTGACGCACGCCGTCGAGCCTGCTCGTCGAGGTTTTCTCTGACGCCCTGATTGCCGCGCGCCCTGCTGGAATGGCAGGCGCGGCAAAGGCGAAGCCAGGCGGGGCAAGTTCCACTTGCACATCGAGCACACTAATTGTGCGTATGAACGGGCTATCGTGTCGTGAGGCTAGCGCGGCAATTCAGGTGGGCGATTGAAGAGTGTGACGTCGTGATCACTCAATTCGCGTGGCTAATCGCCAACAAAAATGTCAACCGCTGTCGCTTATGTCAATCGCGAAACTAACATCGCCATGCGCCCGATCATCGAACTGGGCGCGCGCGCCAGCCTGAATCGGCAACGATCGACGGGATGCTGATCGGTGTCGTCGGCGACTTCGCGCAGGACGTCAATTCACGCCACGGCGATAACGTCCGCGCTCAGGCAGACCTGCGTCCTTGATATTACGGCCTTACAGATCGCGTCCAGTCATTGAGACCCGGTCTTGCATCGCAAATCTACACCCTGAAAAATGCGAACCAGACCACTCCAAGGATCAGGACGGCGAGGCTCGTCGAGGCCGTCAGAAGTGCGAGGACCGAGGGCCCTGGCTCGGCCTGGCGGGCTTCGGTCGGCGTTTCGGTAATCTGGCCGTGTCGTTCCGTTGCCATGAGGACCCTCTCTGCTTAAGTGCCTGTAATCCCGGGCGATTGCCCGCTCCCCTCAATCAGCCAACGCACGATCCTGAGCGATGTTCCGGCATCTCCCGCGGCCTTGGGGGATAACCTTGGCGCGTCGAACCGGCGCAGGCCGAAGCCACGGTTAACGCCGTTGCCAGATTCAGCGGGCCGTGTTGTTTCAAACCGGGGTTCCCGGTGTTATCCTTGACCATTCCGTCGGTTGCGTAATCGGAGTTTCCCATGGCCCCCCGCGCCAACTGGAAAGGCTTCTTGCGCCTTTCGCTCGTGACCTGCCCCGTCGCCCTGTACCCGGCGACCTCGGACACTGAGAAGGTCTCGTTCAACCAGATCAACCGCAAGACCGGCCACCGCATCAAATACGCCAAGGTCGACGCCGAGACCGGCGAGGAGGTGTCGTCCGACGACATCATGAAGGGCTACAAGGTCGACACCGACACCTATATCGAGGTCACCAAGGAAGAACTCGACGACATTGCGCTGGAATCCACCCGCACCATCGAGATCGACGAATTCGTGCCGCGGTCGGAAATCGACAGCCGCTATCTGATCCGTCCCTATTATCTCGTGCCCGACGGCAAGGTCGGCCATGACGCCTTCGCTGTCATCCGCGAGACCATCCGCAGCATGAACAAGGTCGCGATCGGCCGCGTGGTGCTGACCAACCGCGAGCACATCATCGCGCTCGAGCCGCTCGACAACGGGCTGATGGGCACGTTGCTGCGCTATCCCTATGAGGTGCGCAACGAGAAGGAATATTTCGAGGACATCCAGGATGTGAAGATCACCAAGGACATGCTGGATCTCGCCAAGCATATCGTCGAGCAGAAGTCGGCCGAGTTCGAGCCGGAGGATTTCGAGGATCGCTACGAGCAGGCGCTGATCGACCTGATCAACCAGAAGCGCAACGGCATCAAGGTGGCCAAGCCCGCCGCGAAAACCAGCGGCAACGTCATCAACCTGATGGACGCGCTGAAGAAGAGCCTCGCCAGCGAGAAGCAGGCCGCGCCGGCCAAAGCCGAAGCCAAGGCGGCGAAAGGCAAGAAACCGAAGAAGCGCGTCGACGGCCAGCGCGAGATGCTGCTGCCGATCTCGGGCAGCGGCAAGCGCGAGCCCAAGGAAGCCGCTAAGCCCGAGCCGAAGAAGGCCGAAAGGCCGGCGCGCGCGCAAGGCGCAGCCGCGCGAAAGAAGGCAGGCTGATCCGGACGATCGCCGCTGCCGGATGATCGCGATCGATGCCCTGGTCGACGCCCTTCGATGATCCGATTGCGCTCGGCCGCGGCAGCCTGGTGACGCTGCAACAGGCCGCCGACTACATCATGAAACTGCCGGAGGATGCCCAGCAGGAGACGCGCTGGCAGACCGCCGTCGAGCATCTCCTCAATGCCGCGGAACGCGGCGGTGGCTGGCTGATATTCGCGCGGATCGCAATGCTCCGCGCGCTGAACGGGGAGACCTGAGGCTTACTTCAGCGACGTAGAGACCGCTGCGAAGCGCGTGCTCAGGCTGGTGCCGATGCCGTTGGCGGCGGCGACGATGACGATGCTGATTCCGGCTCCGATAATGGCGTATTCGATGGCGGTCGCCCCGGCTTCATCGGAGAAAAATCTTGCCAGCAAGGATCGCATAGAAAGCTCCTGTCGACGCCCGCGGATATTCTCCCGCGCCGTAGAAATATGCCAGCAAAACTACGTTACATTGGTTGACGCTGCATTGATAGGGAGGATGAACGATCGCTTAAGGGTTGTATGGAATTTCACTGCTAGTTCTGCCTGCGTCGTTGCCCACCCGGCAAGGGTACCGGGCAACATTCCCCGTAAACGCATATCAGGACTACGCGATCCGGCCCGGGGGCCCGCTTTACCGGCTGCGCAAAATCCTGTTCCTTTATCGGACAGGCACCACAAGAGGCCGGAATGAACCGGCCACATTCGAAGGGAGTGACCCATGAAGCTCGGCACCGCAATCGCGGAAATCATGAAGCGCGAGGGCATCGAGATCCTCACGGGCTATCCGGTCAATCACCTGATCGAATATGCCGCCGCCGCCGACATCCGTCCGGTCATGGTGCGCCAGGAGCGCATCGGAGTGCACATGGCGGACGCGATCTCTCGCGTCACCTCGGGCGAGAAGATCGGCGCGTTCTGCATGCAGCACGGCCCCGGCGCCGAGAACGCGATGGGCGGCGTCGCTCAGTGCTACGGAGAGTCCGTGCCTGTCCTGGTGCTGCCGATGGGCTATGCGCGCCGGCTCGCCAACATCGACCCGAACTTCAATTCCAGCCAGGCGATGAAGGCGTTTTCGAAGTCATCCGAGCCGATTAACATCGCCGCCGAAGTCGGCAACATCTTCCGCCGGGCGTTCACCAAACTGAAGAACGGCCGCGGCGGGCCCGTGATCGTCGAGATCCCCGCCGACATGTGGAACGAGGAGGTGCCGGAGCCGCTGAACTATACGCCGGTGCTGCGCACCCGCTACGGCGCCGATCCCGTCCACATCAAGGAAGCCGCTGCGCTCCTCGTCAATGCAAAGCGCCCGGTGATCTATGCCGGCCAGGGTGTGCACTACGCAAAGGCCTGGCCGCAGCTCAAGCGCCTGGCCGAGCGGCTCGCGATTCCCGTCACCACAAGCCTCGGCGGCAAGTCGTCATTTCCCGAGACCCATCCGCTGTCGCTCGGCTCCGGCGGCCTCGCGGTGCCGCGCGCGGTGCCGAAGTTCCTCGGCGAAGCCGACGTGATCTTCGGCATCGGCTGCTCCTTCACCGAGACCTCGTTCGGCATCGCGATGCCGAAGGGCAAGACCATCATCCATTCGACGCTCGACCCGAACCACATCAACAAGGATGTCGAGGCCAAGATCGGCCTGGTCGGCGACGCCGGCCTCGTCCTCGACGCCCTGCTCGAGGAGATCGGCAAGACCGTGACCTCTGACCGCAATGCGGCCGCAGTCGCCGAGGAGATCGCGGCCTCGCACAAGGAGTGGCTGGCGAAATGGATGCCGAAGCTGACGCACAATGACGCGCCGCTCAATCCCTACCGCGTGCTGTGGGACCTGCAGCACACCGTCGACATCCACAACACCATCATCACCCACGACGCCGGCAGTCCGCGCGATCAGCTCTCGCCGTTCTGGAAATCGGTCGAGCCGCTATCCTATATCGGCTGGGGCAAGACCACGCAGCTCGGCTATGGCCTCGGGCTTGCGATGGGTGCCAAGCTGGCAAAGCCTGACAAGCTCTGCATCAATGTCTGGGGCGACGCCGCGATCGGCTTCACCGGCATGGATTTCGAGACCGCGGTGCGCGAGCGCATTCCGATCATGTCGATCCTGCTCAACAATTTCTCGATGGCGATCGAATTGAAGGTGATGCCGATCTCGACGGAGAAATACCGCTCCACCGACATCTCCGGCGACTACGCCGCGATGGCCCGTGCCTTCGGCGGCTACGGCGAGCGGGTGACCAAGCCGGAGGACATCATCCCCGCCATCAAACGCGGCATCCAGAAGACCAAGGAAGGCGTACCCGTGCTGCTGGAGTTCATCACCAGCAAGGAGACCGAGGTTTCCAGGCCGGGGACGTGAGGTTCATCGGGACCGCCCCCTCGCCCCGCTCTTGCGGGGCCGAGACGAGCGAAGCTCGCTCTTAGGGGTTGGGGTGAGGGGCTGTCTCCGCGATAATGGTGAGCGACGGACTCGCGGTGAGTCCCCCTCACCCCGATCGCATCTTACGATGCCATCCGACCTTTCCCCGAAAGCGGGGCGAGGTAAGAAGGCTCCCGTAGCCCGGCTTGTTCACGCCGCTTGATTTGACCACACCTGCGCAGGCAATCTCCCTCTGATCGAACCTCGGAGGGAGCGATGCCGCGCGTACTGGTGCTGGGGGCCGGCTTTGCTGGGCTGTGGGCCGCCCTCGCCGCCGCGCGCAAGCGCGAGGAGGTCGGCGTCCGCGCCGCGGACACCGAGATCCTCGTGGTCGATCGCAACGCCTATCACAACATCCGGGTGCGCAATTACGAGACCGATCTCAGCGACGTCGCGCTGCCGCTGGCCGGCCTGCTCGATCCCGTCGGCGTGAAACACATGGCGGCCGAGATCGAGGCAGTCGATACGGCCGCGCGACAGGTCACGGTGAGCACCGGCGCCGGCAAGCAAGCACTCGCCTACGACCGCCTGGTGCTGACGACCGGCAGCGAGCTGGTCCGTCCGGCCATTCCGGGCCTTGCCATCCATGGCTTCGATGTCGATACCTATGCGGCCGCGATCGAGCTCGACAGGCATCTCGCGGCGCTCGGCAAGCAGCCGCCATCGCCGGCGCGCACGACAGTGGTCGTGGTCGGCGCCGGCTTCACCGGCATCGAGGTCGCGACCGAGATGCCGGACAAGCTCGCGCGCGCCGGCATCACCGGTGACCGCCGCGTCATCCTGATCGATCACAATCCTGTCGTCGGCGCCACCTTCGGCGCGCACGGACGTCCCGTCATCAACGAGGCGCTCTCGGCGCTCGGCGTCGAGACCCGGCTCGGCGTCAGGGTAAGCGCCGTCGATGCCAGCAGCATCACGCTCGATACGGGCGATATCATTCCGACCAAGACCGTGGTCTGGTGCGCCGGGATGCGCGCCAGTCCCCTCGCCGCGGCCCTGCCGGTTCAGCGCGACAAGCTCGGCCGTCTCGCGGTCGATCACTTCATGCGCGCCGAGGGGCTCGTCGACATGTTCGCCGCAGGCGATGTCGCGGCCTGCCTGATCGACGGCACCCATCCGACCGTGATGTCCTGCCAGTTCGCGCGGCCAATGGGGCGCTTCGCCGGCCACAATGTCATGGCGGACCTCCACGGCGCAGCAATGCTGCCGCTCGACATCGACTGGTACGTCACGGTGCTCGATCTCGGCCCCTGGGGCGCTCTCTACACCACCGGCTGGGACCGCGAGGTGCACACCACCGGAGCGGCGGCGAAGGCGACCAAGCAGATCATCAACCGGCAGCGCATCTATCCGCCGCGCGACGGCGACCGCGCCGCGCTGCTCGCGGCGGCAGCCCCGACGATCCAGGCGGCGCCACCGACGAAGAAGTAATAATTCCTCGCAGCATCCGACAATCGCGCAGTCAGTGGTCGCGCAATCCCTCAGCCGTCATTGCGAGCGAAGCGAAGCAATCCATCTCTCGACTCGGGCAAAGATAGATTGCTTCGTCGCTTCGCTCCTCGCAATGACGGTGGTGAGGGTCTTGCCTTACTGCGACAGCTTCACGAAGTTCGGAAACTTCATGTCACCCTCGGCGATCGCCTTCGGCCAGACCGTGATCTGCTTGCCGTTCTGCCACTGGAACACGAGGCCGGTCACCGCGCCCGGGCCGGACTTGATGCCGTGGGTGAACTCGTCGTTCTTGCCGTAGAACTGGATCTTGCCGATGGTGCCCTCGAAGTCGGTCTTCTCGAGCTCGGCCACCATCTTGTCCGGCTCGGTCGAGCCGGCGCGCTGGATCGCCTCCGCGATGATGTAGACCTCGTCATAGGCGGTGTAGCCGGTATAGGCCGGCGGGGTGCCGAACTTGGCCTTGAAGGCGGCCGCGAACGGTTTTGTCTTGGAGGTCACCGCGACATCGGGGGTCGCCACCGCAAGCGAGGGCACGCCTTCGGCCGCGCCGTTGGTGTCGCCCCAGAACGACGGGCTCAGCGCCTGCGCGCTGATGCCAAACATCGGGATCGGCACCTGCTGGTTCTTCCACTGCACGGTCGGCTGCACGCCGACATGCGAGATCCCGGTGACGATCACGTCGGGCTTGGCGGCCTCGATCTTGTTGAAGATCGGCGTGAAGTCGGTCGTATCAGGCGAGAAGCGGATGTGCTCGACCACCTTCAGCCCGGCTTTCGGCAAGCAGGCCTCGTAGCCGACATCGAGCGGCTTGGTCCAGGCCGCATCCTCGCTCATGATCGCCGCCGACTTGAACTTCAGCTTGTCGGCAAGCAGCTCCTTGGCGGCATCGCAAACCAGCTGCGCCTGTGCGGCCGAGGTCAGATAGCCGTGGAACGTGTACTTGTTCTTCTCATAGTCGTTGTGCACCGCCTTGGTGATCTCGTTCGACGCGGCGCCCGGCGTGATCAAGGGCATCTTCAGCCGCGAGGCCCACGGCTCCAGCGCCAGCACCACCTCGCTGATATAGCTCGCGATCACAGCAGAGACCTTGTCCTCGCTGACCGCGCGCTGGAACGCGCGCACCGAGTCCGCCGACGACGACTTGTTGTCGTAGGTGACGATCTCGATCTTGCGGCCCATCACGCCGCCCTTGGCGTTGATCTCGTCGGCCGCGATCTGCGCGCCGCCCGGCGTCGCCGCGCCGGCGATCGACTGCACCTCGGCGATCACGCCGATCTTGATCGGATCCTTCGACTGCGCATAGGCCGGCGCCGCGAGGCACAGTGCGAGCGCCGAAGCCAAAAGGCTCGCGCGGGTGGCGGTTGCATAGCGTGACATCATGATCTCCCTTGTTTTGCTTTGTTGTTGATCTTCCAACGTCAGAGAAAGTCCTTGCCGGCCTCCGCGGCGAACCGGCCGGGATCGCCCTCCCAGACGATCCTGGCATGCTCCAGCACGTAGACGCGGTCGGCATGCGGCAGCGCGAAGGTCACATTCTGCTCGCCGAGCAGCACCGTGATCCTGGTGGTCTGGCGCAGCTTCTCCAGCGCCTTCGACAGCAGCTCGAGGATGACAGGCGCAAGTCCCAGCGTCGGCTCGTCGAGGATCAGGATCTGCGGCTGCATCATCAGCGCGCGGCCGATCGCCAGCATCTGCTGCTCGCCGCCGGACAGCGTCTGCGCCATCTGGCCTTGCCGCTCCTTCAGGATCGGGAACAGCTCGAACAGCCAGGCGAGCTGTTTTGCCCGGGCGCCGTCATCGAGATGCTGGCCGCCGAGGTCGAGATTTTCGCGCACCGTCATCTCGCCGAACAGCTCGCGGGATTCCGGGCACTGCACGAGGCCAGAGCGCGCGATCTTCGCCGGACCCGTGCCGCGCAGCTTCTCGCCGCCGCGGATGATCTCGCCGGTGTACGGCAGGAAGCCCGAGATGGTGTTGAACAGCGTGGTCTTGCCGGCGCCGTTCAGCCCGACGATGGAGACGAACTCGCCCTCATGGACGTGGATCGAGACGTTCTCCAGCGCCTGCGCCTTGCCGTAGTGCACGCTGACATTCTCGACCTGCAGCAGCGGCACCTTGTCCTTGAACGAGGTCTCGGGCCGCGCATGGGTCTCGATCGCGCCGCCGAGATAGACCCGCCGCACCGTCTCGTTCTTCATCACGTCCTCGGCGCGCCCGGTCGTGATCTCCTCGCCGAGATACATCGCGAGCACGCGGTCGACCAGCGCCGCGACGCTCTTGACGTTGTGATCGACCAGCATCACCGCGCGCCCCTCGTCGCGAAAACTGCGGATCAATGCGGAGAACGTGCCGACCTCGGCGCTGGTCAGGCCGGCGAAGGGCTCGTCGACCAGCACCACCTTTGGATCGCGCGCGATCGCCTTCGCCAGTTCGAGCCGGCGCAGATCGGCGAACGGCAATGTCGGCGGGCGGCGATCCATGACGGCGCCGAGGCCGACGCGCTCGGCGATCCATTTGGCGCGCTCGGTCAGCGCCTTGTCGGGGAACAGCATGAACAGGCTGTCGGGCAGGAGCGCGACCATGATGTTCTCCAGCACGGTCTGCCGGTTCAGCGGCCGCGAGTGCTGGAACACCATGCCAAAGCCCTTGCGCGCGATCTTGTGCGCGGGCAGGCCGGCGACGTTCTCGCCCTCGAACAGCACCTCGCCCGCGGTCGGGCGCTCGATGCCCATCACGCTCTTCATCGCGGTCGACTTGCCGGAGCCGTTCGGCCCGATCAGGCCGAGGATCTCGCCGGGATGCAGCTCGAAGGAGAGATTCTTCACGGCCGTGAGGCCGCCAAATCTCTTGGTGAGTCCGCGGACGCTGAGGGTTGCAGTGGTCACAGTCTGATCCATCAGGAGCGCGCCTCGCGTGACAGGGCCGCTCCGAGGAAACCGCCGGGGAAGAACAGGACGACGAGCAGCGCCACCGCCGAGACGATGAAGGTGGCAAGCTCGCCGGTCGGCCGCAGGAACTCGCCGGCGACGATCAGGAAGATCGCGCCCAGCGCAGCTCCCAGCACGGTGCGCCTTCCGCCGAGCACCGCGGAGACGATCACGTTGACCCCGACCGCGACGTCGACGACGGTGCCGACCGAGGCGGTGCCGAAGTAGAACACCAGCAGCGCGCCCGACAGCCCGGAGAAGAACGCGCTGACGATGAAGGCGGCGAGCTTGTGCTTGACGATATTGAAGCCGAGCGCGCCGGCCTGCACCGGGTCCTGCCCGCTCGCCTGCAGCACCAGGCCGACCGGCGATTGCGACAGGCCATAGAGGATCGCCGCGCTTGTTGTCATGAATCCGAGCGCGATCCAGTAGTTGGCGCCGGCATTGATGGTGATGACGTCGGGAATGGTCAGCCCGATCTCGCCGCCGGTGAGATCGGCGAACACCACGATGAAGTTCTGCAGCATCAGCACCGCGACCAAGGTGGTCAGGCCGAAATAAGGTCCCCTCACCCGCAGCGCCGGCAGCGCCAGCACGAAGCCGGCGACCACCGAGGCCAGCGCGCCGAGCAGGATGCACAGATAGACCGACCAGCCGAATTGGTTGTTGAGGATGCCGGCCGTGTAGGCACCGGTGCCGATCAGGAAGGTCGGCCCGAAATTGACCTCGCCGGCAAAGCCGAACAGCAGGTCCCAGGCCATCGCGAACACGCCGAAATAGAACGCGACGGTGAGCAGCCCGAGCACGTAGCCGGAGACGTAGAGCGGCAGCGTCGCGGCGATCACGACGCATGCCGCCGAGATAAAGAACAGGCGCGAGGTAAAGAAATTGGCCATCTCAGCGCCTCCCCAAGAGGCCCTGGGGCCGGATGTACATCACGAACACAAGCAGCAGCAGCGCCGGAATGGTGCGGTAGGCCGGCGAGATCAGATAGGCCGTCAGCGTCTCGAGATAGCCGACGACGAACGCTGCGATCAGCGAGCCGGACACGCTGCCGAGGCCCCCGAGCACCACGATCGAGAACGCGCTCGCAGTCAGCGGCCCGACGCTGTAGGAGCTGACGCCGAGGAACATGCCGAGCAGCACGCCGGCGATGCCGGCCAGGATGCCGTAGATCGCCCACACCACGATGTAGATCTGGGTGAGCTCGAGCCCGAGCAGCGTGACGCCGCGCGGGTTCATCGAAGCTGCCAGCACCGCCTTGCCGGTCCGGGTGCGGTTCACCAGCAGCCACAGCAGGCCGATCACGAGGCAGCAGACGATGGCGGTGAAGATCTCGTTGCGCGGCGTGCGCACGCCGAAAATCGTGACCACGCCCTCGATGATCGGCAGCACCGTCTTGGCGTTGTTGGTGAAGAAATAGGCGATCAGCTCCTGGATCATGATCCCCCACAACAGCGTGCCGGTAAGGACGAAGATCTCCTTCTCCTCATTGGGGATGCGCCGGGAATTCTGGATCGGCTTGACCACCGCGAAATAGGTCGCGAACGCCACCACCAGCGCGACGCCGACGCCCACCAGCGCGCCGGTATAGGTGTCGAGGTGCAGCACGCTGGCCGCGGCCCAGGCCGCGACCGCCGCCGCCACCATGATGGCACCGTGGGAGAGATTGAGCACGCCGGAGACACCGAAGATCAAGGTGAAGCCGGTGGCGCCGAGGGCATAGAGGGCACTGATGGCGAAGCCATCGATCAGGATTTGTAACGCAAGCATCTCGGATTGCCGCGGCAGCAGGGCTGCCTGTTTTTGGAGAACGCGTGGTTGTGGCGCACGCGGGGCTGCAGACGAATGCTCCCGGCGAATACCGGGAGCACGTTGGTCACCGATCAGTTCGTCGCCTTGACGAAGCTCGGGAACTTGAGCTCGCTCCTGGCGACCTCCTTGGGCCAGACCGCGACCTGCTTGCCGCCCTGCCACTGCAGCATCAGCCCGGTGATCAGACCCTTGCCGTACTTGATCGAGTGGGTGAACGGATCGTCCTTGCCGTAGAACTGGACGCGCCCGATGGTGCCTTCCCAATCGGTCTGCTCCAGCGCCGCGACCATCTTGTCGGCCTCGACCGAGCCGGCCCGCTTCACCGCGTCGGCGATGTAGTAGACCTCGTCATAGGCGGTGTAACCGGCATAGGACGGATAGTTGCCGAAGCGCTTCTTGAAGGCCTCCGCGAACGGCACCGACTTCGGCGTCACCGCGACGTTCGGCCCCGACACGCCCTGATACAGCACGCCCTCGGCGGCGTCGTTGGTATCCTTGCCGAAGGTCTCGTTGGTGGCCTGCGAGGAGATGCCGAACATCGGGATCGGCACCTGCTGGTTCTTCCACTGCACCGTCGGTTGCACGCCGACATGCGAGATGCCGGTGATGATGACGTCGGGCTTGGCCGTCTCGATCTTGTTGAAGATCGGCGTGAAATCGGTGGTGTCGGGCGAGAAGCGGATGTGGTCGACGACCTTGAGCCCAATCTTCGGCAGGCATTCCTCGTAGCCGACGTCGAGCGGCTTGGTCCAGGCGGCGTCCTCGCTCATGATGACCGCAGTCTTCATGTGCTTCTGATCGACCAGGAGATCCTTGGCGGAATCGCACACCGACAGCGCCAGCGCAGCCGAGGTCAGGTAGCCGTGGAAGGTGTACTTGTTCTTCTCGTAGTCGGCGTGAACGCTCTTGCTGATCTCGTTGGAGGCGGCGCCCGGCGTCACGAACGGCGTCTTCAGCCGCGAGGCCCACGGCTCCAACGCCAGCACCACCTCGCTGATGTAGCTCGAGATGACGGCGTTGACCTTGTCCTCATTCACCGCGCGCTGGAACGCGCGCACCGAGTCCGCCGAGGAGGAGTGGTTGTCGTAGGTGACGATCTCGATCTTGCGGCCGTCGATGCCGCCCTTGGCGTTGATCTCGTCGGCCGCAAGCTGCGCCGCCTGCGGGATCGACGCGCCGGCGATCGCCTGCGCTTCGGCGATGACGCCGATCTTGAGTGTATCCGCGGCCAGCGCACCACTCGGAGCTGCGGCCACGAGGCCCAGTGCGGCTACTCCCGCCAGTTGTTGCAACGCATGAAACGTTCGTCGGGATGTTTTTCTCATTCTGTTTCGCTCCTCTTTTTCTTCGGCCGCTTCGGGCTCTCTCCTTGGGCCCATTGGGGCCTCTGTTGGGGCGCGACTATAGCTGCGACAACATGCGCAGCAAGTGAAACTGCGCGCAGATCGCCATGCGTTGATGACAACTAAAGTAGTGGGTCGGCGCTCACGGATTGATCAAGGAGTAGGCAGCACCGGACATATCGCGCGGCCCCCTTGGCACGCCCCGGAATGACGCGAGTGATGTCTGTGTGACTGCCCGACGGGCAACTCACCCAAACCGGTCAATACCCCGATGCAAAAATATTTCGCTTTTTCGGAACAGCAACTCGGTGTATGGTTTGCCCGTCTCACCCGATCGAGGGGCGCTGCGCATCGTCATTAGCGTCGGGTCGAGATGCGGTGGACGCCGCGCGTGTCAGTGACGACAGCACGCGAGGCGGACGGCGAAATCGTGCAGGCCGGACGCCCTGGTGGCAGGTGTCCTCTCGCTCGATGCAATTGCGTCTTGCGAGGGCGGTGACAACAAAGCCCAGTCTCGCCGGGGTAAGCACGTATAAGCCGTAACCCATCGCGCAGGGAAAGCCGGGTTGTTTCCGGTTACACCTGTGGTCCTACCCCCGAGCTTTCTACCCATTGCTCGGGGCCCATGGGTGCGATCGGCACCCGGCTTTCCCTGCGCCCTCTGTTCG
>NZ_JAGKJJ010000031.1 GCF_020329505.1 Bradyrhizobium semiaridum | reverse complement strand
TTCATGACGCCTTCCTGCAGCTCGGCGGTGACGTTGGAGAGCCGCTGCAGCGGCACCTTGAACTCGCTGTCCTCGTTGCGCCGCGAGATCTCCAGCAACTGGTTGCGGGTCAAGACCAGCTCGGAGACCATGGTCATGAGGTGTTCGAGGGTGTCGACATTGACCCGGATCGACTGGTTGGCGATCTTGTCGCCTTCCTGGACATCGCCTTCCGTCGCGGCCTTGCGGGCCGGCTTCCTGGCGGCCTCCGTCGGCTCGGCTGCGGGCGCTGCGGCGGCCGGCTTGGCAACGGGCGCCGGCGCGGGTATGGCGACTTCGGTCTCGGTCTCGCGGAACGCGCGCTCGAGCTCGTCGAGCGAGACCTCGCCCGGACGCAGCGGACGCTCCAGCGTCTGCGCCACCAGCGTGCCCGCGGTGACGTCGGGCTGCACCGACGGCGCCTCGACGACGGGGATGCCAGCTTCAGATTCAGCAGCAGACATCGCGGCCATGCCGTGCTCGACCATGGCTTCCAATTGATCGATCAGGTCGCGGTCGTTGCCCTCGGGCTCGGCCTCGGTGGCCTCGAGCCCCGCCAGAATCTCCTTGATGCGGTCGATCGAGGACAGGATCAGCGTCACCGCCTCGGCGCGCACCGGCATGCCGTCGCGGAATTTGCCCATCAACGTCTCGCCGGCATGCGCCAGCGCTTCCAGCCGCGGCAGACCGAGGAAGCCGCAGGTGCCCTTGATCGTGTGCACCAGCCGGAAGATGTTATCCAGGATCTTCGCGTTGTTCGGATCCTGCTCGAACTGCACCAGCTGGTTGTCGACCGTGTCCAGGCTTTCGCTGCTCTCCGTCAGGAACTCGCGCAACAGATCGTCCATCGGAATCGCCCCTCAACGTGCTACGGAACAGCCGCCTCGCACCGATAACCCCGCCGGCTTCACGGCGGCGTTAATTTTGTCGTCCGTGCAAATACGGACGATGAGGTAATTCAAATGGTTGCGCGATGATTACGACGTCGCGTCAGTCTCGACGGAACGGGCACTTATCACCCGTATGGACAAGACGGTGTTCCGCCTGCGACCGTCACTTGAATCAAATTGGATCAAGCGCCCTCGAGTCCGACGGTGCACGATCGCATCTCGCCAATTGCGAGCGTTGACTGAAAATCACAACCGGCCGACCGCATCAGCCCCACAAAACAGAAGCGGCGGAATCTCCTCCGCCGCTTCCAAAGTCGATGTCTACCGTGGCTATGCTTAGCGGAGCAGCTGCAGCACGCTCTGCTGGCTCTGGTTGGCCAGCGCCAGCGCGGACACCGCGATCGACTGGCGGGTCGACAGCGCCTGGCTGTTGGCCGCTTCCTCGTTGGTGTCGGCCAGCGTCAGGTTGGACGAGCCGGTCTGCAGCACGTTGATCAGGTTCTTCGAGAAGTCCTGGCGGATCTGCACGATCGACAGGTTCGAACCGAGGGTCGAAGCCTGGGTGCGCAGCAGGCCGCTCGCCGTGTTGAGGGTCTTCAACGTGGCGTTGGCCGAAGCGTTGTCCAGGAAGTCGGTACCGGCGGTCAGCTTGGAGAGGTTGAGACCGGCGGCATTGAAGGTCACGCCCTGGATCTTCAGCGTCGAGGTGCCCGTCTCGTTGAAGGTCAGCTTGAGCTGATCGCCGTTGAGCAGGTTGATGCCGTTGTAGGACGCGTCCTGGGAGGTCGTGGTGATCTGGTCCAGGATGTTGTTGTACTGGTTGACCAGGTTGGCGCGATTGGCCAGCGCGGTCGGATCCTGCACCGGCGCACCCGCCGTCAGGCCGGCGAACGGAGCGCCGACACCGGCAGCGGTACCGCCGATGGTGCCGATCGTCGCCGACGCGGCATCGTTGGTGGTGCTGATGGTGATCGCACCGGTCGAGCTGAGCGAGGCCTGCAGGTTGTTGCCCGCGAGCGCGGCGTTCAGATCGTTCAGCGACTTCACCTGGCCGGCGCCGGTGCCGAAGGTGATGTTGGTGGCGGTGCCGTTGCCGGTCGCACCGATCGTCAGCGTCAGGTTGTTGAGCGGGCTGGCGCCAGCCGTGCCGTTTGCGGTCGCCGAAGCGCCGGCCGGGAGACCCAGCTGCGTCGCGTCGCCCGAGCTGAACGTGCCAACGGTCAACGTGTCAGCAGTGCCGGCAGTGCCGGTGCTGGTCAGAACCAGCCTGCCGGTGCCGTCGATCGTGGCATTGACGCTGGCGCTGGTGCCGACCTGGGTGTTGATGGCATCGCGGACCTGCGCAGCGGAGTAGTTCGCGCCGGAGTTCAGCGTCACGGTCTGGCCGTTCACCTGGAACGTCAGATTGGCGCCGGCTGCGGTGAGGTCGATGCCGGAATAGGCGCCGGTGCTGGTGAGCGACGCGTTGGTCGGGGTTGCCGTGCCGAGCAGATTGTCGGCGGTCGCACCCGCGATCGCGGTGGTGGTCACCTGCGACTTCTGCGAATAGCCGACCGCGGCCTGCAGCGCCTGGTTGGCGACCGACTTGGCGCTGTCGACCAGCTTCTGCAGCGAGGTGATGCCGGTGTTGGCCGCCTGCAGCACCTGCACGCCGTTGCTGATGCCGTCCAAGAGGTTGTTGATGTCGCTGGCGCGGTTGTCCAGCGCTTGCGCGGTGAAGAAGTTGGTCGGGTTGTCGAGAGCCGTGTTGACCTTCTTGCCGGTGGCAAGGCGGTTCTGCGTGGTGGCGAGCAGGTCGGCCGTCGACTGCAGCGAAAGCAGATTCTGACGGACCGATGCTGAAAGAACGATGCCGGACATACTGATACCCTTCTGGATGAACACGTTGACGCGACGCCGCAAGTTTCATACGGCGCTCCGTGCCACACTGGGCTGTCCGCGCTACCCGTTCGTTAAAGCGCTGCTCCGTACAAATACCCAGAAGCGCACGGCCAGGTAATTCTACGGGCCGCCCGCACGGCCGCTCCGGCCTGACCACGCCGCAGCGGCGATGGAACGCGGCGGCACGGCGGATTTACCGAGGATTCACAGGGCTTCGGCGATCGACGCCGCGGGTGTCTGAAGCGCGCAATGAGACGGAATCGCGTTCGCGGCGACGTCAGTCCGGGCGAGGACAAAGGTTAACGCAAATCAACGAATACCACCAAAAGCTGTAACTCTTCCGATTACTCCGCCTGCTTGCTCCCTGATTTTGTGTCGAATCGGCATCAGCATCGCGCGAACTGGCACGACACCGGGCTGTCTGCCCTGTAGAGGGTATAGATCGGACACCACAACCCTTGTGCAATTGGACAGGCAAGCTATGTTCGCTTTCATTCCATGCGCCAAGAGTAGGTGATGCGAGACCGTGTGCTCCCGCCCTCGGCAGGAGCTCCAATGTCTGCGGTATCGCGTCCGCCCAATCGTCTCTTGCAAGCCCTGCCCGCGGCAGAGTATGCGCAGCTCGATCCACTTCTCGAAACCGTCGAGCTGACCAAGGAAGCGATCCTGGCCGAGGCCGGCGCGCCGGTGCAGCGGGTCTATCTGCCGCACAGCGGCGTGATCTCGCTGATGGTCAATCTGTCGGACGGGCAATCGGTCGAGATCGCCACGGTCGGCCGCGACAGCATCGTCGGCGCGTCCGCCGCGCTGCATGGCTGGCCGCTGATCGCGGATGCGATCGTCGTGGTGCCGGGCACGGCCTCGGCGTTATGGGCGGAAGATTTCCGCGAGGCGGTCGATCGCAGCGCCACCTTGCGGACGCTGATCGCCCGCTATGAGCAGGCGTTGGCGGCACAGACCCAGCAGTCCGTCGCCTGCAATGTTTCGCATCCGGTCGAGGCGCGGCTGTCGCGATGGCTGCTGCGGGCCAGCGACCTGTGCGGCAGTCAGGCGTTGCCGCTGACCCAGGAGATGCTGGCGCAAATGATCGGGGTCCGGCGCAATGCCGTCTCGATCGTCGCCCACGGCTTTCAGCAGGCCGGCATCCTGCGCTACAGCCGCGGCCATATCGAGATCATCGACATCGAGGGTCTGCGCAAGTCTGCCTGCGAGTGCTATGCGACGGTCAAGGCGCACGCAGAGCAATTGACCGAGAACGAGGATTGACGGCGGCACAGCAGCCGCGCAAGCTGCTGTTTTCGATTGAGACATATCAACAGCATGCGGCGATGGGCCTGTTTTTATCGCATGCAGGACGTGTCAAGATGAGTTGCAGCAACGTCCAGCTGCACGCCTCAGCCTGGTGCCCAGAGACAAGTTTGCCCGCGAGGCAGGAGGTCGCTTTGGATACGGTTCCGCGATCGCCCAATGGCTTTCTCTCGTCGCTGTCGGCGAGCGATTTCGAATTGATCCGGCAGCATTTGCGCCCGGTCGACCTCGCCGCCGATGCGGTGCTGATCGAGGCCGACGAGGTGCTCAAGCGCGCCTACATGCCGCACAAGGGCGTGATCTCGCTTGTGGTCAAGCTCGCAAGGGGCGAGCGCGTGCAGGTCGCGATGGTGGGTCGCGACAGCATCTTCGGTGCGTTCGCCGGCATCGGCGAGGCCCCCTCGCTGAACAGCGCCGTGGTGCTGGTGCCCGGCGTCGCCTCGTCGATCGACGTTACGGTGTTGCGCGCGGCCGCCAGCCAGAGCCCGACGCTGCGCGCGATGCTGATCCGGCACGGCCTCGCCGTCTACGCCCAGATCCAGCAAACCGCCGGCTGCAACGCGGTCCACACTGTGGAGTCGCGGCTGGCACGATGTCTTTTGCATACGCGCGATCTCTCCGGCAGCAACAAGATCGTTCTGACGCAGGAGACCATGGCGCAGATGATCGGCGCGCGGCGCAACAGCGTCTCGCTGGTCGCCCACACGCTGCAGCAGGCCAACTTCATCCATTACAGCCGCGGACACATCGAGATCACCAATCTCGATGGCCTGACCAGGACGGCTTGCGAATGTTACGCCACGGTCAAGGCCCAATATGCAGGACTGCTGCATGGCCAGGAGCCTTCTCGGGGCCAGGAGGCTTCTCAGGGTCAGGAGCCTTGCGGCGGCCAATCGCCTGAGACCCGATGAGACCTCGTCGAATCGGCATCGCCTTGGCTCCTCGTTTGAACCTCCGCCCGCGCTTCGCGTGTGTCGCGAGGCAAGACCGCTCCACACTTTTTCGGACCATGTGAGCCGTACTTCTACGGCTCGCGATTTTCACCGTCGGATAACGTTGCGTCCCCACTGTTGCCTGGACGCGCGGGGGAGCCGATGTTCACGTACCAGACGACCGACCGGAAGGAGGCCAGGCGCTTCCGTATCGCCCAGTTCAACGGCCGGTCCGCCACCGCCCGCTGCGCCGAGGGCGCGATCACGGGCCGGGTGCGCTCGATCGTGGAAAGCGGCTCCGGCGACCGGCCGGCGTGGATCATCACGATCATTCCGGACGAACCAAAGGCCGCCGCGCCGGCGACGCGGCCCGCGCCGCGGGTCTATCTCGCCACCGAAGATCACCTCTGAAAATTCCGGTCCATGGTGCTGCAGCAAACGCGCGGCGTTTGCACAGCCCGGCGCGCGCTCAGGCGGGATGCAGCAGCGCCTTGCGGACGAGATCCGCGGTGTTGCGCGCACCGAGCTTGCGCATGGCTTCGGCACGATGGCTCTCGAACGTGCGCGGGCTGATGTTCATGCGCAGCGCGCCCTGCTTGTTGGAATAGCCGTTGCTGATCAGGCTGAGCACTTCGCGCTCGCGCTTGGTCAGCGGCTTGCGGCCGGCCTCCGGCGCGAACATCACGTCGGGTGAGCGGTCGCGGGCCGGCTTGTCATCGCGAAGCGGCCTGAGATCGGCGGCAGGGATCGCGTTCGGATAGAGATCGGAAATCTGCTTCAACATCGCCGACACGCGTTCGGTCTGCTCGAGCGCGTTCTCGATGACCTGCCGCAGATAGACGCCGTTCCCCGGCGCCTGTCCGACCTGATGGCTGTGCTGCTTCAGCTCATTCATATAGAGCAGCAGCGCCGTCACCGGTCCGTTGAACTGGCGGACAATGGCCGCAGCGGATTCCTCGACCATCTGCGTCCGATGCATCAGCGACGGAGCAACCTCCCGGCCCTCGAGCGGCTGCGTCTCGAGCGGTGCGCCGCCATTCATCCATGGCGAAAGGCGGGCCTCGGCTCGATTGTCATGTTGCGTCATAAATATGGTTTACCGAAGGTGAACTTGTGACTGGGTTAACACGGCGGCCCGTAAAACTACGGGTGACGCAACTGTGATCTGGGGCCCGGGTCACCCAAGAGACGCAGATTGCCCCCGATTTGGCAACGAAACCGGCATATTCGAGTCGAATTACAGAATTCTTACGGAACGAGGCTTGTCCGAGCCCGGCTGCTTGCCGGTTCCGCGTTTACCATCCCGACCGGAGGCCCCTTCGTGCGCGCGATTCGTGCTCCGCACCCGCCGGGGAACAGCTCAGGCGAATGTCGATTTACAGGCTGCGCGGGTGCCGCGATGATCGCCACCTCACGCGGCCGACAAGACCCCTGCAAGGAGGCGACGATGCGCGGACAAGACCGATCCTGGATGGCGATCGCGGCGCTGGCCGTTGCCCTGATATTCGGCACGGCAGCACAGGCCCAGACGTCGCCAAACAATGCGACGCCGACGCCCGACAACGCGGTGTTGCTCACCATCTTCTTCAAGCACGACCAATCGCGTCCGCTGAGCGAATTGAACGCCCAGCTCGAGGGGCAGGGATTCTACAAGGCGTTTCCGCCCGAAGGTGTCGAGGTCGTCAGCTGGTATGTGATGATGGGGATCGGCCAGGTGGTGACGCTGCGGCTGCCGGCCTCGCGGCTGCGCGAGGTCAACCGCATCATCGAGAACAGCGCCTGGGGCGCCTATCGCACCGAGTTCTATCCGACCTACGACTACAAGGCGGTCGGCATCGCCAATCACGACAAGGCGAAGCAATAGCCGAACCAGAGCTGCGGCCGCACCAAGCCCGCCGGTTCTGCCTCGCGCAGAACCACTGCATCGATAGCGATCAGCCTCGATCTACGCGTGCGCCCGCGAGGGCAAGCTCAGCCGCTTCGCCAGAATGCGCAGATCCTCTTTCCGCCCGCTGCAGAGCAGGCGGTTGAATTCGTCAGGATCGATACAGACAGGCTGGAAATCGGCTGATTGGCGCGTGGCGCGGCGTAGCCGGAACGACTGGAAGAGACGCTTGAGCATCTTCATGGTTCTTGGGCCCCGATGAGCGTCTTCATTAAATCACGGTAAGGAAGATTGGTTCCGCGCTCGCCCGGCTCCACGCCAAATTTTGCCGGGTCAGGCAAGCAGCGCCTTGCGCTTCCGCACCCGCACAATGGAGCGTTCGACGGCCGTCCGATCAAGCGCGCCATCTTGCACCGCAGCGGCGACCACCGCGGCAATCGCCGCCAGCTCCTGCTCCTGGTCGAGCAGGTTGTTGCCGATGCAGACCATGTCCATGCCGGCGCCGATCGCCTCGAGGCTGGCTGCGCCGGTGCCGAGCGCCTTCTGCAGCCCCTGCATCTGCATGTCGTCCGATATCAGCAGCGTCTCCGGCAGGCGGCGGCGCAGCCGGCCGATGCCATCCGGTGACAACGTCATCGGATTGCGCGCGTCCCACGGACGGACGATGGCGTGGCTGACCAGCACCGCATCGCCGAAGGTCTGTGGCGCCAGCGTGTAGAACAATTCCTCCTGCTCCGGCCGCAGCGCGCCGGAAATGTCCATGAAGTCCAGATGCGAATCGACGTCGGCGCCGCCGATGCCCGGAAAATGCTTCAGGCAGAGTCCGACCCGCGCCTGCCGCGCCGCGGCGTCGACCAGCCGCGCATTGGCCTCGACCTCGCCGATCTCGGCCGAATAGGACCGCTTGATTCGGCCGATATTGGGATTGTCGGCGTTGTAATCGACGTCGATCACAGGCGCGAAATTGTAGCGGATGCCGAGGCGGCGCAGTTCGCCATAGCTCGCGGCCAGGATTTTCAGCTTGTCATCCGCTGCGAGCAGGTTGAAATCCCTGGCGCTCGGCAGCGGCTGAAAGCCGAGGCCGTCCTTCAGCCGGCGCACCAGCCCGCCCTCCTGATCGATGAACAGCAGCGGTCCCGACGGCAGCGCCGCGATCTCGGCGCATAGCGACTGCACCTGCGCCGGAGACTCGATGTTGTTGTCGTACAGCCGCGTGCGGCAGGAATAGTCGAACAGGATGACGCCGCCGAGCCCGAAGCGCGCGGCAAACTCCTTCAGCCAGGCCGGGACGACCTTGCCGTGGAAGCCGAGGATGAAGAGTTCGCCGATGGCATCGGGCATTCGCGGGTCCTGCGCAGAATCAGGTGCGGCGTCCTGCTTACGGCATAACATGCCCGCCGGTGGTAAGAATATGCTGACCGGCCGCGTTCCCCATGCGCGCAACACCATGTTAGAGAGGGCCGCAAGCCACCGCCGCAAGGCCACGACAAAGACAATCCGGAAACGACCATGACCGCACCTTACGTCCCGCAAATGGCCCTCTATCGCCAATGGCTGAAGGAGCAGCGCGGGCTCAGCTTTGCGAACTTCGAGGAGATGCGGCGCTGGTCGGTCACCGACATCGACGGCTTCTGGCAGAGCGTCTGGGATTATTTCGACCTGCGCTCGCCGACGCAGCATTCGGCCGTGCTGGCCGAACGTAAGATGCCGGGCGCGGTGTGGTTTCCCGGCGCCTCCGTGAACTACGTGCGGCAGGTGTTCCGCCATGTCGAGCCGGCGCACGCGGCGGGGCTGCCGGCCCTGATCTCGAGCGGCGAGAACGGCAAGCTCGTGGAGACGAGCTGGCCGGAGCTGCGGCGCAAGGTCGCCGCGCTGGCGCTGCATTTGAAGGCCAACGGTGTGCGCTCCGGCGATCGCGTCGCGGCCTATCTGCCGAACATCCCGGAGACCATCATCGCGTTCCTGGCCACCGCGAGCCTCGGCGCGATCTGGAGCGTCTGCGCACCCGACATGGCGGCGCCCGCGGTGATCGACCGCTTCAAGCAGATCGAACCGAAGGTGCTGATCGCCTGCGATGCCGTGACCTATGCCGGCCGCCGTCATGACAGGCACACCGTGATCGAGGAGTTACGGCGCGCGCTGCCGACCGTCGAGCATGTGATCCTGCACAGCGAGAGCACCGGCTCCGGGACGCAACTGGCGTCGATCCTCGCAGGCCGAGGTGCCGCGATCGATGCATTCGAGCCGGAATGGCTGCCGTTCGATCATCCGCTGTGGATCGTCTATTCCTCCGGCACGACCGGACTGCCGAAGCCGATCCTGCACAGCCATGGCGGGATCATGATCGTGACGCTGCCGCTCGGCGCGCTGCACAACGACGTCGGCTGCAGCTACCATCCGAACTCGTTCGGCGAGCGCTTCCACTGGTACTCTTCGACCGGCTGGATCATGTGGAATTGCCAGGCCAACGGCCTGCTCAACGGCACCACCTGCTGCATCTTCGACGGCAGCCCCGGCGGATCCAAGGACAAGCCGGACTGGACCACGCTGTGGCGCTTCGTCGCCGATTCCAGAGCGACGTTCTTCGGCGCCGGCGCGGCGTTCTTCGCCAACTGCACCAAGGCGGAGATCGATCTCGCGACTGTCGGCGACCTCTCGGCGCTGCGCGCGCTGGGCTCGACCGGCTCGCCGCTCAGCGCCGACACGCAGAGCTGGTTCAACGACCGCTTCGCCGCGCTGTCGAAGCGGAACGGCAGCGTCGCACAGGCCGAGATGTGGTGGGCCAACATTTCCGGCGGCACCGACTTTGCCGGCGCCTTCATCGGCGGCAATCGCGAGCTGCCGCAGCAGGCCGGCACCATGCAGTGCCGCCTGCTCGGCTGCGCGGTGGAAGCCTTCGACGAACAGGGCCGCGCCGTGATAGACGAGGTCGGCGAACTCGTCTGCACCGAGCCGCTGCCCTCGATGCCGCTCAGGTTCTGGAACGATCCCGGCGACGCACGCTACCGCGCCAGCTATTTCGAGACCTATCCCGACAATTTCGACGGAAGCGGCCGCGGCCCGGTGTGGCGGCACGGCGACTGGCTCAAGATCAGCCCTGATGGTTCCTGCGTGATCTATGGCCGCAGCGACGCCACCATCAACCGCCACGGCCTCCGCATGGGCACCAGCGAACTCTATTCGGCGATCGAAGCGCTGCCCGAGGTGCTGGATTCGCTGGTGGTCGATCTCGAATATCTCGGCCGCGACAGCTACATGCCGTTGTTCGTGGTGCTGCGTGAGGGTATCGCGCTGGATGCGGCGATGAAGGCAAAGATCAACAAGGCGGTCGAGGCCGGCCTGTCGCGCCGCTTCCTGCCCAACGACATCTTTGCGGTGGCAGAGATTCCGCGCACGCTGTCCGGCAAGAAACAGGAGCTGCCGGTCAAGAAGCTGCTGCTCGGCCACGCGATCGAGAAGGTCATCAACCGGGATGCGATGGCCAATCCCGGCTGCCTCGATTGGTATCTCGACTTCGCCAAGAGCTATCTGAACAAGCAGGCCGGCGCGGCGTAGCGCCGGCGCCGCGATTCCCAGGAACACCACATGTCCTCGCCAAGCTATATCGACCCGCTCAACGGGAAGCTCTATCCGCTGGATATTCCGCGCTGGTGTTCCGATGACGGCAAGCCGCTGCTGGTGACGCCGCTAGCCGGCATCTCGCGCGACGACGTCGATCGCGGCACGCGCTCGCTGTGGCGCTATCGGGCCGCCCTGCCGGTCGAGATCGGGCAGCCGATCACGATGGGTGAAGGCTGCACGCCGCTGGTCGAGAAGGCGTGGGGCGAGTTGCGGCCGCAGTTCAAGCTCGAATGGTTCAATCCGACCGCGAGCTTCAAGGATCGCGGCACCACGGTGATGCTGTCATTCCTGCGTCAGCTCGGCGTCGACGCTGTGCTCGAGGACAGCTCCGGCAATGGCGGCGCATCGGTCTCGGCCTACGGCGCGGCAGGCGGCATGCGGGTGAAAATCCTTGCGCCCGCCACGACCTCGCCGATGAAGGTCGCGCAGATGCACGCCTTCGGCGCCGAGGTGCAACTGGTCGAGGGCCCGCGCGAGGAATCCGAGGCGGAAGCGATCCGCCAGTCGAAACAGACCTTCTACTCCAGCCACAACTGGCAGCCGTTCTTCCTGCAGGGCACCAAGTCGCTGGCCTACGAGATCTGGGAGGATTGCGGCTTCACCGCGCCGGACAACGTCATCATGCCGGTCGGCGCCGGCAGCAGCCTGCTCGGCTGCTATATCGGCTTCAAGGAACTGCTCAGGGCGGGCCAGATCGCGCGGCTACCGCGGCTGTTCGCCTCGCAGCCGCTGAACTGCTCGCCGGTCGATGCCAGCTTCACCGCCGGTGTCGACACGCCAGTCAGCCGCGAGGTCCGCAAGACCATTGCCGAGGGCACCGCGATCAAGCATCCGCTGCGGCTGAAGCAGATGATCGCGGCACTGCGCGAGAGCGGCGGCGGCACGGTCGCGATCCCCGAAGACAGCCTCATCGCGGCGCTGAAGCGGATGGCGCAGACCGGCCTGTTCGTCGAGCCGACGTCGGCCTCTGCAGCCGCCGCGCTCGACGTGCTCAGCGCGCGCGGTGCGATCCGCACCAGCGAGCGCACCGTCGTCATTATCACCGGGACGGGGATCAAGGCGGCATCGCTGATCACGGAGCTGCTGGGAGCGACCTAGGGGAACTGCCGTCGCAGGTGCCTCGCTGCCAAAATGACGAAAACAACCCCATGCAAAGGAGCGGGCGGCTGCCGACGCTCGACAAGGCAGCTTGACACGTCGCTGGGCAAAAAGGGGCCGCCAAGGGCCCGTAGCAGACATCTCGCTCTATTCGGTCACGTCGCTCCATAGACCTCAACCGTTTCATAACCTGGCTTGCTAAACTTCAACCTGCGCGAGCGCTTGGTGCGAGGTGAGCCATGGTTGAAGCAAGCACGATTCACATCATCTATGAGCCTCCTTATAAGGGGTCCCAGGTGCGGGACTTCCGCAACGCGACCTCGGCACTCTCGACGAGCTGGCGCATATCGAGGCGCTGTACGGAAAGACCGCGGCCTACATGGACGCCCGCGACCTGCTGGCCGCCGACATGCCTTACCTCGGAAAGCAAACGCCGACCTCGCTCTTCGGTCGGCTTCGCTGGGCCACGCGGGGCTGGCGCGGCAATCGACAGTTCTACGAGGGAGGTTAGAGCGGGATGAGGTTAGGTTGAATCGGTTTGACCGCGAGTTCGCTCCACCTCTCCCCGACGGGGAAAGGTCGATTTGCGCCAGCAAATCGGGTGAGGGGCCGCAGCTTCAACGAGAGACCGTAACCCCTCACCCGGCGCTGCGCGCCGACCTCGCCCGAGGGAGAGGTAAACCCTCCGCTGCCGCTCCAACCCAACCTGATCTCATTGTGCTTTAGCTAGGCGGCAAATTCGCAGCACGTTCCCGCTGCGGGATGTTCGGCGTGCGCGGCAGCGCCGAGACGAGCACGGGCACCATTGCGCCGGCCTCACACCGATGGCGGGTTGAGCCGCGCAAAGCCGTCCTGGATACGATAGGGATAATACGGATAGGCCGGCATCACCGCGCTGGCCTGGTCGAGGCGCGCGATCTGGTCCGGTGACAGCGACCATCCGAACGCGCCGAGATTGTCACGCAGCTGCGCCTCGTCGCGCGCGCCGATGATCACCGACGACACGCTGGGCCGCGCCAGCAGCCATGCGATCGCGATCTGCGGCACGCTGCGGCCGGTCTCGGCGGCGACGGCATCCAGCGCGTCGACGATCGCGTAGAGCCTGTCGTCATCGACCGGCGGGCCGAACTGCGCGGTCTCGTGCAGCCGGCTGCCCTTCGGCAACGGCTGGCCGCGCCTGATCTTGCCGGTGAGCCGGCCCCAGCCGAGCGGGCTCCAGACCAGGGCGCCGACGCCCTGGTCGAGCGCAAGCGGCATCAACTCCGATTCATAGTCGCGGCCGACCAGCGAATAATAGACCTGATGCGCGACATAGCGCGGCCAGCCATGCCGTTCGGCGACGGCGAGCGACTTCATCAGGTGCCAGCCGGAGAAATTCGAGGCGCCGACATAGCGCAGCTTGCCGGCCCGCACCAGCGCATCGAGCGTCGCCAGCACCTCGTCGACCGGCGTGAAGGCATCGAAGGCATGGAGCTGCAACAGGTCGATATAGTCGGTGCCGAGACGCCGCAGGGCGGCATCGACCGCCGCGACCAGACGATGCCGCGAAGTGCCGGCATCAAGCGGCCCCTCGCCCATCGGCAGGCCGGTCTTGGTCGAGATCAGCACCTTGTCGCGCCGGCCCTTGATCGCGGCGCCGAGGATCTCCTCCGACGCGCCGTTCGAATAGACGTCGGCGGTGTCGAACAGATTGACGCCAGCCTCCAGACAGATGTCGATCAAGCGCCGGGCTTCGCCGGCGTCGCTCCGGCCCCACGCCGAGAACAGCGGCCCCTGCCCGCCGAACGTGCCGGTGCCGAAGCTGAGTACCGGGACCTTCAGGCCGGAGATACCGAGATTGCGATAGTCCATGGTCCAGCTCCTTGCGATGTTTGATTATTCCGCCGGGCACTGCGCGGCGAGAACGGCGGGCCGATCGAGCCGCAGGCTCCACACCGCGAGCAGCAGGCCGACCGCGGTGATCACGGCCGCCACCAGCGGCAGCGCGCCAAGGCCGAGGCCGCGATCGATGGTGATCCCGCCGGCCCAGGCGCCGAGCGCATTGCCGAGATTGAAGGCCGCGATGTTCAGGCTCGAGGCCAGCGTGCGCCCTTCGACGCCGGCGGCTTCGAGCACGCGAAGCTGCAGCGGCGCGACGGTTGCGAAGGCGGCGATGCCAAGGATGAACAGCAGCGCCACGGCAAGCGCCTTGACCGAGATGACAGCGGCGAGCGCGACGAGGACGGCGGCGAGACCACCGAGCGTGATGATCAGCGCACGCGCCAGCCCCTTGTCGGCGAGCCGCCCGCCCGCGACATTGCCGATCGCAAGGCCGGCGCCGAACACCAAGAGGATCGGCGACACCGCGGCATCGGAGAAGCCGGTGAGCCGGGTCAGGATCGGCTGCACATAGGTGAAGACCGCGAACAGGCCGCCGAAGCCGAACACCGTCATGGCGAGCCCGAGCAGCACCTGCGGGCGGCCGAGCACGGCGAGCTCGTCGCGCAGCGGCGCCGGCTTGTCGCTGGCGCCGACATGGCCGGGCACCAGCACGGCGAGCACGATGAAGGCGACCACGCCGATCGCGGCCACCGCCCAGAACGCCGCGCGCCAGCCCAGCATCAGGCCGAACCAGGCACCGAAGGGAACGCCGAGCAAGGTCGCGACCGTCAGCCCGATGAACATCGTCGCGATCGCGGAAGCCCGCTTGTCCTCTGCGACGAGGCTGGTCGCCACCACAGAGCCGACGCCGAAGAAAGTGCCGTGCGCCAGCGAGGTGAGGATGCGCGCCGCCATCAGCAGCGCATAGCTGGGCGCCAGCGCGCAGGCCGCGTTGCCGAGCGTGAAGATCGCCATCAGCGCCAGCAGCACCGCCTTGCGCGGCATCTTGCGCGTCGCAAGCGTCAGGATCGGCGCGCCGACGAACACGCCGAGCGCGTAGCCGGAGATCAGGAGGCCCGCCGCGGAGACCGAGACCTGCATGTCGGCGGCGACCTGCAGCAGCAGACCCATGATGAGGAATTCGGTGGTGCCGATGCCGAAGGCACCGGCGGTTAGGGCAAGAACAGCAGCAGGCATGGGTCGCTCCCAATCGAATGGCATTCCGCGATGCGAGATAGCGAAGCCGGCGTAAAAGGATTAGGATCGCCGCAATCCAATCATTTATGACGTGAATTCATCATGGTCCGATCCGACAGCAACCGTTCCGGCGAGATGGAGGTCTTCGTCCGCGTCGTGGATCTCGGCGGCTTCACGGCGGCCGCCAAGAATCTCGGCCTGACGCCATCGGGCGTCAGCAAGCTGATCTCGCGGCTCGAGGCCCGGCTCGGCACCCGGCTGGTCAACCGCACCACGCGCAAGCTGCTGCTCACGGCAGAGGGCCAGTCGTTCTACGAACGCGCGCTCGCCATCCTCGCCGATATAGAGGAGGCCGAGCGGCTGGCCGGCTCGGGCGCGGCGCCGCGCGGCCATCTCACCGTCAACAGCAACATCCCGTTCGGCATGCTGCATGTGATGCCGCTGCTGTCCCGTTTCATGAGCGAGCATCCTGACGTCACGCTCGACGTCGTGCTGACCGACACCCTGGTCGACCTAATGCAGGAGCGCGCCGACGTCGCGATCCGCGCCGGCCCGCTCGGCGCCTCACGGCTGATCGCGCGCAAGCTCGGCACCAGCCGCATGGCCGTCGTCGCCGCGCCGTCCTATCTCGCCCGCTACGGCACGCCGAAGACGCCGGCTGACCTCGCCGCGCATCGCGGCATCGGCTGGACCTTCCCGCGCAGCATCCGCGGCTGGCCGTTCCGCCGCGCCGAAAAGATCGAGGAGGCGCTGCCGCCGCCGGTCGCCCGCGCCAGCGACGGCGAGGTTGCGCGCCGGCTCACGCTGGGCGGCATTGGCCTGGCGCGGCTGGCGCTGTTTCACATCGGCCCCGATATCGAGGCCGGCCACCTCGTGCCGGTGCTGCAAAACCTCAATCCTGGAGATCGCGAGGACATCCATGCGGTCTATGTCGGCCACGCCGGCCCGCTGCCGGCGCGGGTGCGCGCCTTCATCGATTTCCTGGCCAAGCACATCCGGATCGGCGATCCGGCGCTGCGGCGGGGTACGGACGGCAAGTGGAAGATCGTTGGCGAGCCGGTGCGGACATGAAGGACGAGCGGGAAGCCTTTCAGCTGATCACGGAGTCGCTCCGCATCGCGGCCGATCCAGGCCAGGTCTGGGACGCGATCATGGATCGCAATGCCGGCGAGAGGTGGCGCAACGCGCATTTCGCCACGGACTGGCGGATCGGCGGTCCAATCGAGATCGAGGCGGTGATCGGCGAGAAGCGCTATCGCGACAAGGGGCACGTGATCCGCGTCGAGCCGCCGTCACGGCTCGCCTACAGCTATTGGTCGCTTGTTTCCGGCCTGCCGGATCGCCCGGAGTCCTATTCGATCATCGACATGACGCTTGTGGCCGAAGGCGGCGCGACCGTGCTGACGGTCACCCAGCAGGTGCCGCCTTCGCCGGTGCGCCGCGGCAACGGCTGGGAGATCGGCGCAGAGTCGGGCGCGAAGCACGCCGCGTTCTACTGGCGCATGGCGCTGCCGCGTCTGAAGCGGGTCGTCGAGGAAGGGCTTGCTGTACGGCCGCCTGATCCTGCGAGAGGCTAAAGCGGATCAGGTCAGGTTGAATAGGTTCGACCGCTGGTTCGGTCCACCTCTCCCTTTGGAGAGGTCGATTTGCGCAGCAAATCGGGTGAGGGGTTACGGTCTACCGAGAGAGCGAGAGCCCTCACCCGGCGCTTTGCGCCGACCTCTCCCAAGGGAGAGGTGGACCTCCGCCGCTGCTCCAGCTCAATCCAAGCTCATCCCGACCTAGACCCGCTTCAGCAGATAGAGCTGCGTGACGTAGGGAAATACCACATCGTCGGCGCCGCCGAGGCCGGCCTCGCGCAGGATATCGTCCGTCCTGGTCCGCAGCTTCGCCTTCTCCGCATCGGGAAGGTTGGCGACATAGCTGGTCGATGCGACGCGCTCGAACACACCCTGCCGCGCCATCCGGTGCGGATGCTCCTGCACGATCTCCTTGTCGAGCACAAAGCGCGGATCGTTCAGGATCCAGCGCCACCGCCCGGATTGATGGCGGGGCGTATCGCCGGCGTATTGCTCGATCATCACCGACAGCGCCTTGACCCACGGCGTGCCGTCGTCCCTGACGTTCCAGACCAGCGCCAGCGTGCCGCCTTGCCGCAGCAGGCGGGCGATCTCGGCGACCGACGGCTCGTTGTCGAACCAGTGGAACGCCTGGGCGCAGGTGACGAGATCGACGCTACCGGTCTCGAGCGCGATCGCATCGGCGCGCGTGTTGATGACTTCGACCTTGCCTTCGCTCGCCAATTTCGCCGACATCTCCGCGACCGGCTCGACCGCGACGAGCCGCGCCGTGGCTGATAGATGCGGCAGCAGCAGGCGGGTGAACTTGCCGGTTCCGGCGCCGAGATCGATGACGCAGCGCGCGCCTCGAAGCGGTAGCGCGGCGATGATGTCGGCCGGATAGCTCGGCCGCCCGGCCTCGTAAGCGCCAACCGCGACACGATAATTCTTCGCCGTGGGATTCAGTGTCATTTTGCTGCTCCTGCGCGCCGTTGTGCCTGCCGGATGCGTATAGAGCAGTGGCGCGCAGGGCTGGGAAGAGCGTGTCGATTCAAAATTCGCGGAGCGTTCGTCACCTTTGCGTCACAGCCCGTTCGCGCTCAAGCCAAGCTCTGCACGGCAGGCGCGCAGGCCGGCCGGACGGGTTGGCAAGCGCAGCCAAAGCCGCTAAAGGTCCGCCCCCTTCACATCAGCATCCGAGCAGAACATGTCGAGCGCCCCGCCCGCCGTCTCGATCGGCGTCGATTTCGGCACCAGCAACACCGTGGTTGCGCTGGCCGATGGCGACGGCCGCGTCGAGGCCATCCGATTCGATCATGGCGGCCGCACCCACAGCGTCTACGTGTCGGCGCTGTGCTTCTGGGAGGAGCGGCCGGGCGCCGGCCTGCATCCGCGAGCCGAGGGCGGCCCCTGGGCGATCGAGCAGTTCCTCGAAGGGCGCACCATCCACCGCTTCATCCAGTCGTTCAAGACGTTCGCGGCGAGCTCGGCCTTCAACACCACGCAGATATTTCGGCAGCGCTACAAGTTCGAGGATCTGCTGGCCGCGTTCCTGCGCACGCTGGCGCGCCATGCCGGCGACAGTTTTGATCTGGGCGCGCCGACCATCATGGTCGGCCGTCCGGTGCGCTTTGCCGGCGGCAATCCGAATGACGAGCTCGCGATGCAGCGCTACCGCGCCGCGTTCGAGCGGCTCGGCGCCGGGCATGCGCGCTACGTCTACGAGCCGGTCGGCGCCGCGTTCTCTTTTGCGCGCAGCCTCGACCACGACGCCACCGTGCTGGTCGCCGATTTCGGCGGCGGCACCAGCGACTTCTCGGTGATGCGGTTCTCGCGCAAGGGCGGCGTGCTGCGCGCCGAGCCGCTCGGCCACGCCGGCATCGGCATCGCCGGCGACAGCTTCGACTATCGCATCGTCGACCACATCGTCTCGCCGCGGCTCGGCAAGGGCACCAACTATCGCTCGTTCGACAAGGAGCTGCCGATCCCCAACCACTACTACTCCAGCCTCGCCCGCTGGCATCAGCTGGCGATGATGAAGGGCAATGGCGATCTGCGCGAGCTGCAGCAGCTCGCGCGGACCGCGCTCGATCCGGCCCCGCTGCAGGACTTCATCACCATCGTCGACCACGATCTCGGTTTCGCGCTCTATCGCGCCGTCTCAGACACCAAGGTGGCGCTGTCGAGCCACGACCGCGTCGAGTTCCGCTTTGCCCGCGAGGGCATCGACATCGGCGCCACCGTCACCTGCGCCGATTTCGAGGGCTGGATCGCCGACGACATCGAACGGCTCGGCGCAACCGTCGACGAGGCGCTGGCCAAATCCGGCATCACGGCGGGCGACGTCGAGAAGGTGTTCTTGACCGGCGGCACCTCGTTCGTGCCGGCGGTGCAGCGGCTGTTCGCCGACCGCTTCGGCGCGGCGCGGCTGACCTCGGCGGATCAGTTCGAATCGATTGCGTACGGTCTCGCGCTGATCGGCCACAGCCAGGATCCCGACCGCTGGACCGTGGCAGAGGCGGCGTGACGTTCAGCTTCAAGTCTTGATCCCGACCGCGCACGCGACTACATCACGTCAATCATCAATCCGAGAGGATGCCGACGGCCATGGATTTCATCCGGACAGCAAAGCCCATCAGCGTTGCCCACCGGGATATCCATTGCCATGCCTGCATCGATCGCACTCTCGAATCTGACCCTGTCCGCGCCTGACGGGCGGGTTCTCCTCTCCAGCATCGACCTCAATTTCGGACCCGAACGGACCGGCCTTGTCGGCAGGAACGGCGTCGGGAAAACGACGCTGCTTGCCCTGATCGCCGGTGAGCGTGTGCCGCAATCCGGCACCGTCTCGGTGCAGGGGCGCGTGGCGATGCTGCGTCAGGCGGTTCAGGTGAAGCCCGATGAGCGGGTCGTCGACCTGTTCTGCGCGCGAGAGGCACTTGCCACACTGCGCCGCGCCGAACGAGGCCTTGCCACCACCGAGGAGCTTGCGGATATCGACTGGACGCTCGACGCCCGCATCGGGTCTGCGCTCGACCGCGTCGGCCTCAACGCTGCGCTCGACGCGCTGCTGACGACGCTGTCCGGCGGCCAGGCGACCAGGGCGCGCCTCGCCGCCCTCACCTTCGCGGAGCCGGACTTCCTGCTGCTGGATGAGCCCACCAACAACCTCGACCGCGAGGGACGCAGAGCGATGATCGAGCTGCTCGCCAACTGGCACCATGGCGCCATCATTGTCAGCCACGACCGCGAGCTGCTCGAGAACATGGATGCGATCGTCGAACTGACCTCGCTGGAAGCAAGGCGCTACGGCGGCAATTGGAGCCAATATCGCGCGCGCAAGGCGATCGAGCTTTCGGCCGCGAGGCACGACCTCGCCGATGCCGAGAAGCGCGTCGCCGAGCTCGATCGCAAGGTGCGGGAAACGGCGGAACGGAAGGCGCACAAGGACGGTGCCGGCGCGAAGCAGCGCGCCAAAGGCGGTATGCCGCGCATTGCCGCCGGCCTGCGCAAGGACCGCAGCGAGGACACCGGCGGCGAGCACGCACGTCTTGCCGAGCGTAGGCGCACGCAAGCGCTCGAGCTCGCCGATACCGCGCGACGGCGCATCGAGGTGCTTCAACCGTTCTCGGTGCAACTGCCGTCGACCGGCCTGCCAGCCGGCAAGATGGTGCTGCGGATCGACGCCGCCGATGTGGGCTACGCGACTGATGCGCCGATCCTGCGTGACGTCAGCTTGTCCATCTCGGGTCCGGAGCGTGTCGCGATCGTTGGCCCCAACGGCGCGGGCAAGACGACGCTGCTCAGGCTGATCAGCGGCGAATTGCCGCCATTGCGCGGCACGGTGCAGGTGATGACGCGCTTCGCGATGTTCGATCAGGCGGTCAGCCTGCTCGATGCGTCCGCCTCCATCCTGGACAATTTCCGGCGCATCGATCCGCGCGCCGACGAGAATGCGTGTCGCGCAGCCCTGGCGCGGTTCATGTTCCGGGCCGATGCAGCGCTGCAGACCGTTTGCTGTCTCAGCGGCGGCCAACTCCTTCGCGCCGGTCTCGCCTGCGTTCTGGGCGGTACGGCACCGCCACCGCTCCTGATCCTCGACGAGCCGACCAATCACCTCGACATCGAGTCGATGGAAGCGGTCGAGGCCGGCCTGCGCGCCTATGACGGCGCGCTGCTGATCGTCAGCCACGACGAGACCTTCCTCGAAGCCATCGAAGTTAGACGCAGGTTCGATCTCGGTGCTTGTGCCGAAGCCCGTTAGGGCGTCTGCTGGCGGAGAGGGAGGGATTCGAACCCCCGATAGGCTTGCACCTATGCCGCATTTCGAGTGCGGTGCATTCAACCACTCTGCCACCTCTCCGGTGGACCGGGTGATTTGCGCCACCCGCGGTCGGGGCGTGTTCTAGGCGAGGATGGCGGGACAGACAAGGCGCTGCAATAATATTTCCGTTACGGCGCCGGCGAACCGCACGGGCCTTTACGGCGGCCGAAGAACCTACGCGGAAACAAAGCGCTAGCGGCATGGTTACGGTCTGATCGGCTACTCGCCGGGCCAGCCTGAACAGGGAGCGGACGATGGAGCATCTGACGATTCGGGCCAACGGCGCCGCGTTGCACGTCGCGCGGATCGGCCGCGGCCGGCCGCTGCTGCTGTTGCACGGCTGGCCCGAATTCTGGCTGACCTGGAAGCCGGTGATGACGCGGCTGGCCGACCGTTACACGCTGATCGCACCCGACCTGCGCGGCTTCGGCGACAGCGACAAGCCCGAGGGTGACTGCGGCCCCGATCAACATACCGACGACATGCTGGCGCTGCTGGATGCGCTCGGCATCGAGACGGCCGGCGTGGTCGGCCACGATGTCGGCGGCGCGGTGATGCAGCCGCTCGCCCGCAGGGCGCCGCAGCGGATCGCCGGGCTGTTCTTCTTCGATTTCGTCTATCCCGGCATCGGTCCGCGGATGGCGGCGCCGGATCGGCTGAATCACATCTGGTACCAGTCGTTCCACCAGATGGAGATGGCACCGGCGCTGGTCGGCGCCACGCGCGAGAGCTGCCGCAGTTATATCGGGCATTTTCTGCGCAACTGGTCGCATCGCAAGGCGGCATTCGACGACGTGCTCGAAGCCTTCACCGACAATTTCATGAAGCCGGGCAACCTCGCCGGCGGCTTTGCGCATTACCGCGCGGCGCATGCGGCGCGCGTCAAGATGATGCAGGGCGAGGCGCCACAGCTGCCGCCGATCGCGCTGCCGACCTGCATCCGCTGGGCCGAGCACGATCCGCTGTTCCCCTACGCCTGGACCGACCGGCTCGGCGAGACCTTTACCAGGCTCGACCTCAAGATGTTCGCCGATGTCGGGCACTTCCCGCATCGCGAGGATCCCGACCGCGCGGCCGCGGAGATTGCCGGGTTCTTCGAGAGGATCAACTGGAAGTAGAAATGGGTGGGACCGCCAGGACGCGACAAAAAACTGGCGGTCCCGTGCCGCTTCACACAATTGCTGGCCGGGAAGTGCGGCTTCGCCGGTCGGCGGGAGCGACGAGACCACGGTAGCGCCCGCGATCAAAACGACAACGCGAACCCGATCTTAACCTAACCTGTCAACCTTACCGCTTGCGGCTTGCCGGCGCCGAGGCTCACGCCGCCTCAATCGTCGGCCTTCTTGGCCTTCTTAGGCTTTTTCTCGGACTTCTCACCGTTGTTGCCGTTCTTCTCGTCCTTGCCGTTGTCCTTCCTGCGGTTGGTGTAGCGGGCATTGCCGAGCCCGGTGCCGATCGTCAGCACACCCCAGCGCTCGACATCCTGCATGAAGGGCACCTCGGCGAGCCCCTGCACCACGCCGTCATTGTGCATCACGACCGCGGTGTCATGGCCGCCGATCTCCGGGATCGCCTCGACCAGGCTCGCCGGCAGGTTGAACTTGCTGCTCTCCCAATTGCCGGGGAGATTCTGCGCGCCCTTCTCGATGCTGCCGTCTGCGTCGATCACGCCGGGACAAGCGACGCCGATGAACGGCGCAAGCTTCAGGTCCTCGGCTTCGGCGGCGTCGATCAGGTCCTTCAGCATCTTCACCAACCGCTTCACTGCGCCTTCGCGGGTCGGCTCGTCGTCGGCGTGACGCCACAGCTCCGATTTCCACACCGTCGCCTTGGACAGGTCGGGTGCCTTCTTCCAGCGCGTCTCGACCACGCCGCAGCGGATATTGGTGCCGCCGATATCGACGGCCAGCACGCCGTCATGGGCCTCGAAGATCCAGGACGGCGCGAGATGCAGCGAGCCGATCAGGCCGGCGTCGTCGGGATGAAAGCGGATCGGCATCATGTCGACCTTGAAGTCCTCGGACTTCAGGATGATCTCGGCGCGGGCAATGGCAAGCGCGCCGAGGCGGCTTTCGCGAAAGCCGCCGCCGACGATGATCCGCTCGGTCTTCGCCCAGTATTTGGTCTTGAGAAAGCGGCGCGTCACATAGGCGAGTTCCTGGGCAAACTCCTCGATCGCGCTGTGCACCACCGCGGAGGCCTCGGTGTCCTCGCCGATCAGCATGTCATCCAGCTTCTTCTTGCTAATCTCGTCCGACGGCTCGTCGCCGAACGGATCCTCGCCTGATTTGCGCAGCGGCTTGCGCCAGCGCTCCAGGATCTTGCGGAAGGCACCCTTGGAGGCGCGATCGCCGAGGAAGCCCTCGTCGTCCTTCAGTTCGATGTTGAAACTGTCGATATCGACCGAAGGCAACCGCGCGGCACCGTGCCGGGCGATTCCAGTGGTCGCAATTGCGTCTTCAGTCATGTATCCCTTGCCCCGTGAGAGCCCGCCGGGGACAACGGACATGGAACCCGTTGGTTTCACGGGCGCGCGGCGTGGATCCGGGCCTCAACAGGACCCAAATGGCGCCAAACCCTTCGATTTTCGTCGGTTTTCGCCCCGCTTTACCTTGACTCTGCGCGGTTTGCGGCTATAAGTCCCGGCAATCCGGCGCGAGGATTTCTCGCGCCGCTTGTTTTTGCGTGAAATTATGCGGGGACTTGTGCCCGTTTCGCGCAGAAAACGTACCCTGAACCGACTGAACAAAAAGCTGGCCCGGATGCGTCCGAGGCCGGGATCGAACACGAAGGAATCAAAACGATGTTCGCAGTCATCAAAACCGGCGGCCGGCAGTTCCGGGTCGTTCCGAATGATGTACTCGAGATTGGCAAGATCGCCGGCGATGTCGGCACGATCGTGCAGCTTAACGAAGTTCTGGTGCTCGGCAGCGACACGCCGGTGCTGGGAACGCCCACCGTGGCAGGCGCGTCCGTTGCAGCCGAAGTGCTGCAGCACAAGCGCGGCCCCAAGGTGATCGCGTTCAAGAAGCGTCGCCGCAAGAATTCCCGCCGCAAGCGCGGCTATCGCGACGAGCTCACGGTGCTTCGCATCACCGAGATCCTCGCCGACAACGCCAAGCCGACCATCGGCCCGCGGCCGAAGAGGGAAAAGGTCGCGGCGCCCGCGGAAGCAGCCGAGTAAGGCTGCCGCGGCAAGCGAGCAAAAGTGAACGTCGCGCGGCAAGACGTGAAGCGTGACAAAACGTGAAATGATTCCGTCAAGGAATTGATCTAGAGATCAAAGCGAAGTTCGGAGACGAGCCATGGCTCACAAAAAAGCAGGCGGTTCATCGCGCAACGGACGTGATTCCAAGGGCAAGCGCCTTGGCATCAAGGCGTTCGGCGGCGAGCTCGTCATTCCCGGCAACATCATCGCGCGTCAGCGCGGCACCACCTGGCATCCCGGCCTTAATGTCGGCATGGGCACCGACCATACTCTCTTCGCCAAGGTCGAGGGTCATGTCGAGTTCCGTGCCAAGGCCAACGGCCGCACTTTCGTATCGGTTATTCCGGTGGCGGAGGCGGCCGAGTAGACGGTGGACATAGATGAGTCCGCCGGGTCCTGTTGAACCGGCGGAGTCACAAGGGCTCCAAGGGGAGGCGGGATAACCGGCCTCCCCTTTTTGCTGCGCGTGTTCAGCTTCGGCCACGCGTGGCGTTCCAAGCGTTGCGTATCGTTTATTCGCATCACAGGAGCTCGACATGTTGCAGGACATCCCGATGCCGACCTTGCGCGAGGCAAGAGCTTGCGTCCTCGAGACCGAACGGCTGACATTGCGCAAGCCGACGCTCGCGGACGTAAAAGCAATCGCACGCCTCGCCAACGATCGCCGCATCGCGGAGAACACCCGCCGCCTGCCGCATCCCTATACCCAGGACGACGCCATCGACTTCGTGCGTGCGGTGGCCGGCGGCGGACGCGAGACGGTGTTCCTGATCGAGAACAATCACACGCCGATCGGCATGGTCGGTATCGACTGGCGCGAAGAAACCGCAGCCGAACTCGGCTACTGGCTCGGCGTCGAGCATTGGGGCCAGGGTTTCGGCACCGAGGCTGCGCGCGCGGTGATCGACTACTTCTTCGAGGAGTTCGACCTCGACCAGCTGATCTCGGGCGCCCGCGTCGCCAACCCGTCATCGCGCAACATCCTCGAGAAGTGCGGCTTCCAGTGGAGCGGCGTCGAGCTGCACCGCTTCGAGGCGCTGGGATCATCGACCCCTGTCGACTGCTTCCGCCTGTCGCGCGGCGTCTGGGCCTCGCTGAAGAGCTGGAACAATTCGATCCGGCGGGAGAGCTGATCTTCACCCTCCCCCGGAGGGCCCTCGAGGGGAGGGTGAAGGCCTACGCCGGCGGATTCACCGCGGGGTCCTCGCGGCCGAGCTGCTGCTCGCGGATGAAGATGTAGAGGCCGGCGGCGATGATGATCGCGGCGCCGACGATGGTGGCCCAGGACGGCACATCGCCGAACACCACGAAGCCGAAGATCACCGCCCAGACGATCATCGAATACTGATAGGGCACGACGACGCTGGCGGGCGCGAGCTTGAGCGAGCGGTTGACGCAGAGCAGCGCGGCCACCGAGATGATGCCCGCAGTGAAGAACAGCGCGAGGCTGCCGGCCGATGGCGTGACCCAGCCGAACGGCGACAGCACCGCGCCCAGGATGAAGGTGCCGCCGAACTGCGTGGTCGCCAGCACGATGTCCGGCGTCTCGCGCAGCGAGCGGGTGATCAGCATCAGCACGGCAAACGACAGGCTGCCGCCGAGTGCGATCATCGCCGGCCAGCTGATGGTCTGCGCCGACGGCCGCAGCGCGATCAGCACGCCGCAGAAGCCGACCAGGATCGCCGTCCAGCGCCGCCAGCCGATATGCTCGCCGAGCACGAGGCCCGACATCGCGGTGACGAAGATCGGTCCGGCCAGATAATAGGTGATGACGTCGGCGAGCGGCAGGTAGACGGTCGCCAGGAAGAACGCCGCGACCTCCAGCGTCGACAGCGTGATGCGCAGCAATTGCAGCCAGGGCCGCTCCAGATGCAGGAAGTCGGCACGGCGCTTCCAGACAATCGGCAACAGCACCAGCAACGCCGCGCAGGCGCGCAGCCACAACAGCTGGCCGACCGAATAGGTCGCGACGATGAACTTGCCCATCGCATCGCCGAACGAGAACATGAAGATCGACAGCAGCATCAACCCGATGCCGGCAAGCCGCGCTGACCGATCGTCATAGGAGGACAGCTTTGCGAACAGGCTCATTGCTCTTGTTGTCGCCGCGCGTGAATCGGCCGGTGTTGCTGCCGGTTTTAGCGGCGTGGCGGTGCAGGGCAACCCCGCCGGGGCAAATCGAACCAATTGTCGCAGTGCGGCACCTGCGCTACCGGTAGGTCAGAACCCAAGAACAGAGCAGGAAACGCCGCATGAGCGAGTTCGACCCCACCCAGCACCGCATGGTTTCAGCGCAGCGCTGGTTCGAGGATTTCGTGCTCGGCGAGCGCTTCGTGATTCCGAGCCGCACCCAGACCTCCGCGGTGTTCGCCGCGTTCCAGACCGCGAGCGGCGACACCCATCCGATCCACTACGATGTCGAATACTGCCGGGCGCGCGGCATGCCCGAGCTGCTCGCGCATGGCTTCCAGACCCTGGTGCACACCGCGCCCGGCGCGGGCCTGTTTCCTTATGTCGTCGAGGAATCCCTGATCGGCTTCCTGGAGCAGTCCAGCAAGTTCCTCAAACCGGTCTATGCCGGTGACACGATCTACCCCGCGCTGGAGGTGATCGAGCTCGTTCCCGGCCGCACCACCGGCGTGGTGACGCTGCGCTCGACCGTGCACAACCAGCGCCGCGAGCTGGTGCTGGAAGGCACGCAGAAATTTCTGGTCCGGCGCAGGCCGACCTAGCCGCCGCCAGCCGCAAAAAGGCCCAAAATTAAGGCTTTTCACCGGTGCGTGGGCGTTTCCGGTTGCCGCAGCGGGCCCCCTGCCCTAACTAGAGCAAGCTGGCCCTGATGAGATCAGAACCTGCACGCTCACGATTGTTGCTTTGACGCGTTTTCTTCACGCGAACCGGCGACCGCTTCGCTTGAAAACGCTATAGTAGAAATCATGAAATTCCTCGATGAAGCCAAGGTCTATATTCGCTCGGGCGACGGCGGCAACGGCTGCGTCGCATTCCGGCGCGAGAAGTTCATCGAGTTCGGCGGCCCCTCCGGCGGCAATGGCGGCCGCGGCGGCGACGTCGTCATCGAGTCCGTCGACGGCCTCAACACGCTGATCGACTACCGCTACCAGCAGCACTTCAAGGCGCAGAAGGGCGGCAATGGCATGGGCAAGGACCGCCATGGCGCCAACGGCAAGTCAATCGTGCTGAAGGTGCCGGTCGGCACCCAGGTGTTCGACGAAGACCGCGAGACGCTGCTGTACGACTTCACCGAGCTCGGCGAGAAATTCGTGCTCGCCAAGGGCGGCAATGGCGGCTTCGGCAACGCGCATTTCAAGTCCTCCACCAACCGCGCGCCGCGCAACGCCAATCCCGGCGCGCCGGGCGAGGAGCGCTGGATCTGGCTGCGGCTGAAGCTGATCGCCGACGCCGGCCTCGTCGGCCTGCCCAACGCCGGCAAATCGACCTTCCTGTCGGTGGTCAGCGCCGCCCGCCCGAAGATCGCCGACTATCCCTTCACCACGCTGCATCCGCAGCTCGGCGTGGTCGATGTCGGCGGCCGCGAATTCGTGCTCGCCGACATTCCCGGCCTGATCGAGGGCGCCCATGAAGGCGCCGGCCTCGGCGATCGTTTCCTCGGCCATGTCGAACGCTGCCGCGTGCTGCTGCATCTCGTCGATGCCACCTGCGAGCATGCCGGCAAGGCCTACAAGACGGTGCGCACCGAGCTCGAGGCCTATGAGGGCCAGCTCGCCGACAAGGTCGAGATCGTCGCGCTGAACAAGATCGACGCGGTCACGCCGGACGAGTTGAAGAAGCAGAAGGACCGCTTGAAGCGGGCGGCGAAGAGGACGCCGCTGCTGCTTTCCGGCGCCACCGGCGAAGGCGTGCAGGAGGCGCTGCGCGCGCTGGTCGAGGTGATCGGCGAGGCGCCGGTCTCCAACAAGGCCAAGAGTCAGACGGAGCCGTGGGCGACGCCGGTGCCGCAGGGTTGAACGCCCTCCGGACTTCCCAAGCCACATCGTGGCGCGTATTGCTTCCACCACTCCGCCAGACCAAGCCCATGAAACGCCCCGCGCTCAAGAATTTCCGCCGTATCGTCGTCAAGGTCGGCTCGTCGCTGCTGGTCGATTCGCAGGCCGGCGAGCTGCGCGCCGCGTGGCTCGCGGCGCTGGTCGACGACATCGCCAGGCTGCACAAGGATGGCCGCGAGGTGCTGGTGGTGTCGTCGGGCTCGATTGCGCTCGGCCGCAGCCGCCTGAAGCTGCCGCGCGGGCCGCTGAAGCTCGAGGAGAGCCAGGCGGCCGCGGCGGTCGGCCAGATCGCGCTGGCGCGGATCTGGTCGGAGGTGCTGGGGCATCACGGCATCGGCGCCGGGCAGATTCTCGTCACGCTGCAGGACACCGAAGAGCGGCGCCGTTATCTCAATGCGCGCTCGACCATCGCCAAGCTGCTGGACTGGCGCGTGGTGCCGGTGATCAACGAGAACGACACCGTCGCCACCAACGAGATCCGCTACGGCGATAACGACCGCCTCGCAGCCCGCGTCGCCACCATGGCGAGCGCCGATCTGCTGATCCTGCTGTCGGACATCGACGGCCTCTACACCGCGCCGCCCGCCGTCGATCCGAATGCGACGCTGATCCCAGTGGTCGAGAGCATCAGCTCGGAGATCGAGGCGATGGCGGGCTCCGCCGGTTCGGAGCTGTCGCGCGGCGGCATGACCACCAAGATCGAGGCGGCGAAGATCGCGACAACCGCGGGCACGCATATGCTGATCGCGTCCGGCAAGATCGAGCATCCGCTGGCTGCAATCGCCGATGGCGGCCGCTGCACCTGGTTCCTGACCCCGGCCAATCCTGTCACCGCGCGCAAGCGCTGGATCGCGGGATCGCTGGAGCCGAAGGGTACCCTGACCATCGATGCCGGCGCCGTGGCTGCGCTGCGCGCCGGCAAGAGCCTGCTGCCGGCCGGCGTCGTCAGGGTCGACGGCCAGTTCGCCCGCGGCGACGCCGTGGTGGTGCGCGGCCCCGACACCCATGAGATCGGCCGCGGCCTCGTCGCCTACGACGCCGACGACGCCGAGAAGATCAGGGGCCGCTCCTCACGCGACGTGACCGCGATTCTGGGCACCAGCGGCCGCTCCGAGATGATCCACCGCGACGACCTCGTGATCGGCCCGGCGGGAACGATTCCGGCCAAATAGGCCATTGACCGACCCGGCGGCGAGCCGCCCACCTGCCATGCCGGTTCCGCGCCTCGCCACCCCTCAATTGCCATGCTAGAACATGGCCTTAGGGCATGATCCGGAAAAGTGGACACCGGTTTTCCGAAAAGATCATGCTCAAACAAAGAGCTGAGACTATTATGACCGCGCCCCTGAAGGCGATCGACGGCAACGCCGATCTCTCCGCCCTGATGTCCGACCTCGCCGCGAAGGCGCGCGCCGCCGCGCGCGTGCTGGCACTGGCGCCGCCGGAGCAGAAGAACCGGGCACTCGCGGCGATCGAACGCGCGATCCGAGCCAATGCGCCGACGATCCTCGCCGCCAATGCCGAGGATGTCACTGAAGCGCGTGCCGCCGGCACGACGGCGGCCTTCCTCGATCGGCTGACGTTGACGCAGGCGCGCGTCGACGGCATGGCCGACGGTGTCGCCACCGTGCGCGAGATTGCCGATCCGGTCGGCGCGGTGACCGAAAGCTGGCAGCGGCCGAACGGCATGACCATCGAGCGCGTGCGGGTGCCGCTCGGCGTGATCGGGGTGATCTTCGAGAGCCGTCCCAATGTCGCCGCCGATGCCGGCGTGTTGTGCCTGAAGGCAGGCAACGCCGTGATCCTGCGCGGCGGCTCCGACAGCTTCCGCTCCTGCCGCGCGATCCACGACTGCCTGGTGCAGGGCCTGCGCGAAGCCGGCCTGCCGGAAGCCGCGATCACGCTGGTGCCGACCCGCGACCGCGCCGCCGTCGGCCTGATGCTGTCGGGCCTCAACGGCGGCATCGACGTCATCGTGCCGCGCGGCGGCAAGAGCCTGGTCGCGCGCGTCGAGGCCGAGGCGCGCGTGCCTGTGTTCGCGCATCTCGAAGGCGTCAACCATGTCTATGTCGACGGCAGCGCCGATCTCGACATGGCGAAGTCGATCGTGCTGAACGCCAAAATGCGGCGCACCGGCGTCTGCGGCGCGGCCGAAGCGCTGCTAGTCGACCGTGCCGCTGCGGCGACCAGCCTGAAGCCGCTGGTCGAGATGCTGCTCGATGCCGGCTGCGAGGTGCGCGGCGACGACGCCGTGCAGAAGATCGATGCGCGCGTGAAGCCGGCGGCCGATGAGGACTGGGGCAGGGAATATCTCGATGCCGTCATCGCTGCACGTCTGGTCGACGGCGTCGACGGCGCGATCGCGTACATCCAGAACCACGGCTCGCGTCATACCGATGCGATTGTCGCCGACGACGCCAAAGTCGCTGCGAAATTCCTCAGCGAGGTCGATTCGGCGATCGTGCTGCACAACGCCTCGACGCAGTTTGCCGATGGCGGCGAATTCGGCTTCGGCGCCGAGATCGGGATCGCCACCGGCAAATTCCACGCCCGCGGCCCTGTCGGCGCCGAGCAGCTGACGAGCTTCAAATACCGCGTCCACGGCACCGGGCAGACGCGGCCGTGATTATCGCCCGTGCACGGTAGACCCTTGCAGCAAGCCTCAACCGTGCCGCTCTCCGCGGCCCAGGCGCTGCCGTTCTACACCAACGGCATGCGCATCGGATTGCTCGGCGGCTCATTCAATCCGCCGCACGCCGCGCACCGCTCCATCAGCCTGTTCGCGCTCAAGCGATTGCAGCTCGACCGCATCTGGTGGCTGCTGACGCCGGGCAACCCGCTGAAGAACCACGACGGCCTGCACGCGCTGGCCGAACGCGCCGACGCCGCGCGCAAAGTCGCCGGCGATCCGCGCATCGACATCTCCTGTCTCGAAGCTGTCATTGGCACGCGCTACACTGTCGACACGATCATCCACTTGCGCCGCCGTGTCTCCGGCGTGCACTTCGTCTGGATCATGGGCGCTGACAACCTCGCGCAGTTCCATCGCTGGAAAGACTGGCGCCGCATCGCGTCCGATGTGCCGATGGCCGTGATCGACCGACCGCCGCAAAGCTTCCGCGCCCTTGCCGCACCCGCGGCGCAGGCGCTCGCGCGCTATCGCATGCCCGAAAACCAGGCGACGCGGCTGGCCGACCAGCGCGCCCCGGCCTGGGTTTTCCTGACAGGAATGAAATCCAATCTGTCTTCGACCGGACTTCGGAACCCGGACGGGAGCTGGAGGACGGCGTGAGGCGCAAAAGGGTTACTGGAATATTGAAACCATTAACCCCACATGCGTAATATGGTCCGTGGGGCCGAGGATTCGGTGCCCGCGATACAGTGAAAGGAATGGTCCCTGGCCACATCTGTATTGTCCAAGTCTGTTTTACCCAAGGTTCCAAAGACTGCGCGTAAAACATCGACGAAAACCGCGGCCTTGCAGGCGCAACCGGACGCCGACAAGACGCTGAGCCTGATCCTCTCCCGCCTCGAGGATATGAAGGCGGAAGAGACGGTCACCATCGACCTTCGCGGCAAATCCGCATATTCCGATTACATGATCGTCACCTCGGGCCGGGCCAACCGGCACGTCGGCGCGATCGCGGAAAATGTGACGAAGAGCCTCAAGGAAAACGGGGTCAAGAACATCCATGTCGAGGGCTTGCCCAATTGCGACTGGGTGCTGATCGATTCCGGCGAGGTGATCGTGCACGTGTTCCGCCCGGAAGTGCGTGAGTTCTACAATCTCGAGAGATTGTGGACTCAGAACCCGGCGGTCGCGGCGGTCTAAGGCTCGATCGAGGCCGATGCGAATCGGCAGCAGCGCATATAACTTGCGCTGATGCGTGTCGTCGTGATCTGCATCGGCCGGCTGAAACAGGGCCCTGAACGGGAGCTCGCCGAGCGTTATCGCGAGCGCTTCGACGATATCGGCCGCAAGCTTGGCTTTCGCGGCCTGGAGATTCATGAGATCGCGGAAAGCCGCGCGCGCGACACCGGTGCGCGCATTGCCGAAGAGGCGGCGGGTATTTCGGCGCTGATGCCGGACAAGCATATGCTCGTAGCGCTCGACGAGCGCGGCAAGAGCATCGACAGCGCAAGCTTTGCCGCACAGCTCGGCCGCTGGCGCGACGAGGGAACGGCAAATACCGTGTTCGTGATCGGCGGCGCGGACGGACTTTCGCCCGAATTGCAGCGCAAGGCGTCCCTGCGCATTGCCTTCGGCTCCGCGACCTGGCCGCATCAAATGGTCCGCGTCATGCTTCTGGAACAGATCTATCGGGCCGCCACCATTCTGGCCGGCCATCCCTATCACCGCGCATGAATGCGGTGACGCATCGTCGAAAGCGCGAACCAGCTCGGATGCAGCACAAGCGAGACATGCTTTCGGAATCCGGCCCCGCGCCTCGCGGCTGGCGGCAGGTGACGCTCGCCCTGTCGATCGCCGTCGCCGCGTGTTCGGCAACGCAGGTGCATGCGCAAGCCACGCCGCCGGCACAACCAGCCGCGCCGCCGGCGCAACAGGCCGCGGCAGCGCCGACATCGCCCGATGCCATCAAGCAGCGCGAGCAGGAGCTCGAGGCGGCGCGCGAGCAGCAGCGCAAGGCGACCGAGTTGCAGGAGAAGCTAAAAGCCGACATCGCCGCGATCGGCCAGGACCGCAGCAAGCTCAATCAGCAACTAATCGACATCGCCGGCCAGGTGCGCGGCGTCGAGACCCGGATTGCCGACGCCGAAGCGCGGCTGCAGCCGCTCGACGGCCGCGAGCGCCAGATTCGCTCTTCGCTCGATTCGCGCCGCGCCGAGGTCATCGAAGTGCTGGCCGCGCTGCAACGCGCTGGGCGGCGCACGCCGCCAGCGCTGCTGGTGCGGCCCGAGGACGCGCTGCAATCACTGCGCACCGCGATGCTGCTCGGCGCCGTGGTGCCGGAATTGCGCGGCCGCGCCGAGAAGCTCGCGACCGATCTCGGGGAATTGGTGGCGCTGCGCAAGACCATCGCGAGCGAGCGCGACGCGCTGGCGCGCGACCGCGACAAGCTCACCGAGGACCAGACCCGCCTCGCCGCGCTGGTCGACGAACGGCAGCGGCAGCAGAGCGCCGCGGAAAAGGACATGGAGGCCGAAGGCGTCCGCGCCATCACACTGTCGAAGCAGGTGAACGATCTGCAGGGCCTGATCGCCAAGATGGAGCAGGACCTCAAGAGCGCGGCCAAGGCTGCCGCCACCGCCAATCTCCAGGGGGCACCCGCTACCGTTAACGGCAAGCCGAATCTGGGAGCCTTCAAGGATCCGGCCCGGTTGAGCCCGGCGGTCGCCTTCGCCTCGGCCAAGGGCCTGTTCGCGTTTCCCGTGAACGGCACCAAGATTCGCGATTTTGGCGGTTCCGACGGTGCGGGCGGCGTACAAAAAGGCATTTCTTTGGCAGCCAAGCCGGGCGCGCAGGTCACAACCCCGTGTGACGGCTGGGTTGTTTACGCCGGTCCTTTCCGCAGCTACGGACAACTCTTGATCCTCAACGCCGGGGGCGGGTATCATGTCCTGATCGCCGGGATGGAGCGTATTTCGGTTAACATCGGCCAGTTTGTACTGACGGGGGAGCCGGTCGCGACCATGGGCTCGACATCCCAAGTCGCATCTATTTTCGCGACCAGTGCGAGCCAGCCAGTGCTCTATGTCGAGTTCCGCAAAGACGGCACTCCAATCGATCCAGGCCCATGGTGGGCCGCAAATGAAGGCGAAAAGGTTCGCGGATGATGCGCAAGACTTCGGTAATTCTCCTTAGCGCCGCCACCGGCGCGGCCCTGACGCTGTTCGTCACGCAGCCCCGCTCTGTGCTGATGGGATCGAGCGCCCGCGCCGCGACCTCCGACACCTATCGCCAGCTCAATCTGTTCGGCGACGTGTTCGAGCGCGTGCGCAGCGACTATGTCGAGAAGCCGGATGATTCGAAGCTCGTCGAATCCGCGATCTCCGGCATGCTGTCCGGGCTCGATCCGCATTCGAGCTATATGGATGCCAAGAGCTTCCGCGACATGCAGGTGCAGACCCGCGGCGAGTTCGGCGGCCTCGGCATCGAGGTCACGATGGAAGACGGGCTGATCAAGGTCGTCTCGCCGATCGACGACACCCCGGCCTCGAAGGCCGGCATCATGGCCAACGATATCATCACCACGCTCGACGACGAGGCGGTGCAGGGCCTGACGCTGAACCAGGCCGTCGAGAAGATGCGCGGCCCGGTCAACACCAAGATCAAGCTCAAGATCGTCCGCAAGGGGCAGGACAATCCGATCGAAGTCACGCTGGTGCGCGACAATATCCGCGTCCGTTCGGTGCGCGCGCGCGTCGAGGCCGACGACATCGCCTACATTCGCATCACCACCTTCAACGAGCAGACCACCGAAGGCCTGAAAAAGGAGATCGCCAATCTCTCCAGCCAGATCGGCGACAAGCTGAAGGGCTACATCATCGACCTCAGAAACAACCCGGGCGGGTTGCTGGAAGAGGCGGTGACCGTCTCCGATACCTTCCTGGAGCGCGGCGAGATCGTCTCGACCCGCGGCCGCAATGCCGAGGAGACGCAGCGCCGCGCCGCCCATGCGGGCGACCTGACCAAGGGCAAGCCGGTCATCGTGCTGATCAACGGCGGCTCGGCATCGGCCTCCGAAATCGTCGCCGGCGCGCTGCAAGACCACAAGCGGGCGACGCTGGTCGGCACCCGCTCGTTCGGCAAGGGCTCGGTGCAGACCATCATCCCGCTCGGCTCGGGCAACGGCGCGCTGCGCCTGACCACCGCGCGCTACTACACGCCGTCGGGCAAGTCGATCCAGGCCAAGGGCATCGTGCCCGACATCGAGGTGCTGCAGGACGTGCCGGACGAGCTGAAGGCGCGCACCGACACCAAGGGCGAGGCCTCGCTGCGCGGCCATCTGAAGTCGGACGGCGACGAGAAGACCGGCTCGCAGTCCTACGTGCCGCCGGATGCCAAGGACGACAAGGCGTTGAAGATGGCCGACGACCTCCTGCACGGCATCAAGTCGACCTCGAGCGCGGCGCCTGAGGCGGCGCGCGACAAGGCTTCGGTCGACAAGCCGGGCAAGGCTTCGAACTGATCAAGGCTTCGAACTGATCAAGGCTTCGAACTGATCTCTGCTCCATTCGCGTAAAGGGCGGCCCTCGGGCCGCCCTTTTGTTTGTGGAGCCGGCCTCGCCAGCACCGCACCGTGGCGGGCACGGCGCGCGGAATGAGGCCGCATCGTGGTATCGTTCGCGCTGTTGATTCGGGGAGGGTCATGGCAGAGGCGGCCGACGAGCTCAGCACGCCGCTTGGGCAGAAGACCACCAGCAAGACGCGCCGGTTCCGCCTGCCGTTCACGGCGATGCAGGCGCTTGCCGTGCTGCTGGGGCTTGTGCTGGTCGGCTTCGTCGGCGTTGCGCTGTTCAACGACAATCCGCTGGGCGGCGAACCGGTCGCCCATATCGCCCTCCGCAAGGCCTCCCCTGCCACGACGCCCGACAAGCAGGCGCCTGCCGGTCCGACCGAGGCGGCCAAGGCTGCCGCCAAGCCGCCGGCTGCGGGCGGTGATGCCAGGAACGACGCCAGGACCGTCACCATCATCGACGGCTCCAGCGGCAAGCGTCAGGACGTGGTGATCGGCGGGGGCGATGGCGCCGACAGGGCGGACGGCGACAGCCCCGCACCAACCTCCGCGATGACCGGCGTCGACCCGCGGCTGCTGGAGAAATCGCGCTACGGCATGATCCCGGTGGCCGCCGACGGCTTGAAACCCTTCACTGCCTATGCGGCCGATGCCGACCGCACCAAGGCCGCCAGGGCGCCCGTGGTCGCCATTGTGCTCGGCGGCCTCGGCGTCGGCGCGGCGAAGACCGCTGATGCCATCATGAAGCTGCCGCCGGCCGTGACGCTGGCGTTCACGCCCTATGGCGCCGACCCCGGCAAGCTGGCCGAACGCGCCCGCGCCCAACGCCATGAGATCCTGCTCCAGATCCCAATGGAGCCGTTCGACTATCCCGACAACGATCCGGGGCCGCAGACGCTGCTGACCACCCTGAGCAGCGAGCAGAACCTCGACCGCTTCTACTGGCACCTCAGCCGCCTGCAGGGCTATGCCGGGATCGCCAACTTTATGGGCGCTCGCTTCATCGCCAGCGATCCGGTGATGCAGCCGATCCTCCGCGACGCGGCCAAGCGCGGCCTCGGCTATTTCGACGACGGTTCCACCCCGCGCAGCGTCGCCCAGCCGCTCGCGTCGGCGCAGGGCATGCCGTTCGCCAAGGCCGACTTCACCATCGACGCGGTGCCGACCTCGGCGGAAATCGACCGCACCCTGGTGAAGCTGGAGACCCTCGCCAAGGAACGCGGCACGGCCGTGGGCATCGCTTCGGCCCTGCCGGTTTCGATCGAGCGGATCGGCGCCTGGATCAAGACGCTGGACTCCAAGGGCATCATGCTTGTGCCATTGACAACGGCCATGCTGAAATCAAAATCGAGCTAAAGATCAATCCGTTGGTGCGACTTCAGACCTTGCCGGGGGGCCGGGTCGGGCCAGCCCCAGGACTCAACGAGGGTGCGGCGGCATGGCACGTTATGAAGACCTGCCCTATCGAACCTGTGTCGGCATCATGCTGCTCAATCCGGCCGGGTTGGTCTTCATCGGACGCCGCGCGGGCGGCATCGAGCATGTCGACGAGACCCATGTCTGGCAGATGCCGCAAGGCGGCGTCGATCCCGGCGAGGATACGTTCCAGGCCGCCAAGCGCGAGCTCTATGAAGAGACCAGCATCAAGTCCGTGGAGAAGCTCGGCGAGGTGCCGGACTGGCTGATCTACGACATCCCGCGCACCGTCGCCGGCCGCGCCTGGAAGGGCCGCTATCGCGGCCAGCGGCAGAAATGGTTCGCGCTGCGCTTCACCGGCAAGGAAAACGAGATCAACGTCGCCAACCCCGGCGGCGGCGGGCACAAGGCGGAGTTCATCTCCTGGCGCTGGGAGCCGATGCAGAATCTTCCGGAGCTGATTGTGCCGTTCAAGCGCCCGGTCTATGAGCGGGTGGTGAAGGAATTCGCGGCGCTCGCGGCGAAGTAATTCCGCCAACTCTGCACTGAGATGTCGTCAAGCAAACCGTACCGGCCCAACGTGGGCATCGCGCTGTTCAACGCGGACGGCCGCGTGCTGATCGGCCGCAGATTCAAGGACGACGGGCCGGAGATCATCCTGCCGGGCCTCGAGTGGCAGATGCCGCAGGGCGGCATCGACGCCGGCGAGGATTCGCGCCAGGCGGTGATGCGCGAATTGTGGGAAGAGACCGGCGCCGTCAGCGCCGAGTATCTCGGCGAGACCGACTGGATGACCTACGAATTTCCGCCCTATGACGGGCCGTCGACGCATCGGCTGGCGCGCTTCCGCGGCCAGCGGCAGAAATGGTTTGCGCTGCGCTACACCGGACGCGATGACGAGATCGACCCGCTGACGCCGCGCAACGGCCAGCCCGCCGAGTTCGATCAATGGCGCTGGGAGGCCCTCGACCGCGTCGCCGATCTCGTGGTCCCGTTCCGCCGCGAGGTCTATCGCGCGGTCGCCGCCAGCTTCGCGGAATTCACCGGCACGTCTAAAGCGCGATGAGATTTGGTTGAATCGTCATCGCGCCTTAGTCTAGTGCATCGCGGTCGCGTTGAGCTCGTGCTGGATGCTCTTGAAGTGGTCGAGCCGCTCGATCGCGTGGTCGAGCTCGGAGCCCTCCTTCTCGGCGAGCTTCTCTTCCATCTCCTTGATGGTCTCGGCGAACCTGGCGCGGTCGAGATCCGCGATCGCAGTCGCGACGTCGGCGAGCACGGTGAGGCCCTTGTCCGACACCTCGGCGAGACCGCCGAGCACGATCACCTTCTCACGCTTGCCGGCGGCCGTGATCGTCAGGATGCCCGGACGAACGGTGGCGACGACAGGCGCGTGTCCGGCGAGCACGCCGAAATCGCCTTCCACGCCGGGGACGTCAACCTGATCGACCTCGCCGGAGAAGGCGAGCTTTTCGGGAGAGACGAGATCGAAGTGGAAGGTGGCCATGGGAAACCTGTAAGTAGCGAATGGCGAATGGCGAGTAGCGAATGGTGCAGCGAGTAGCGGATATCTATTCGCTACTCCCTATTCGCCATTCGCCTCTTAGGCGGCTTCGGCCGCCAGCTTCTTGCCCTTCTCGACGGCTTCCTCGATGGTGCCGACCATGTAGAACGCCGCTTCGGGCAGGTGGTCATACTTGCCCTGGCAGAGGTCGCGGAAGCCCTTGATGGTGTCGGCGAGGTCGACGAACTTGCCCGGCGAGCCGGTGAAGACTTCGGCGACGTGGAACGGCTGCGACAGGAAGCGCTCGACCTTGCGGGCACGGGCCACCGTCAGCTTGTCCTCTTCCGACAATTCGTCCATGCCGAGGATGGCGATGATGTCCTGCAGCGACTTGTAGCGCTGCAGGATCTGCTGAACCATGCGCGCGGTGTTGTAATGTTCCTCGCCGACGACCAGGGCCGACAGCATGCGCGAGGTCGAGTCGAGCGGGTCCACCGCCGGATAGATGCCCTTTTCCGAGATCGCGCGCGACAGCACCGTGGTGGCGTCCAGATGCGCGAACGAGGTGGCGGGCGCCGGGTCGGTCAAGTCGTCGGCCGGCACGTAGATCGCCTGCACCGAGGTGATCGAGCCCTTCTGCGTGGTGGTGATGCGCTCCTGCAGCGCGCCCATGTCGGTCGCGAGCGTCGGCTGATAGCCCACCGCCGAAGGAATACGGCCGAGCAGCGCCGACACTTCCGAACCCGCCTGGGTGAAGCGGAAGATGTTGTCGACAAAGAACAGAACGTCCTGGCCCTGGTCACGGAAGTGCTCGGCGACGGTCAGACCGGTGAGGCCGACGCGGGCGCGGGCGCCCGGCGGCTCGTTCATCTGGCCGAACACCAGCGCGCACTTCGACTTCACGCTCGGATCCGGATTGTGCGGATCGGCATTGACCTTGGATTCGATGAACTCGTGATAGAGGTCGTTGCCTTCACGGGTGCGCTCGCCGACGCCGGCGAACACCGAGTAACCGCCGTGCGCCTTGGCGACGTTGTTGATCAGTTCCTGGATCAGCACGGTCTTGCCGACGCCGGCGCCGCCGAACAGGCCGATCTTGCCGCCCTTGGCGTACGGAGCGAGCAGGTCGACGACCTTGATGCCGGTGACGAGGATTTCCGCTTCGGTCGATTGGTCGGTGTAGGTCGGCGCGTCCTGGTGGATGGCGCGCAGGCCTTCGGACTTGATCGGGCCGGCTTCGTCGATCGGCTCGCCGACCACGTTGATGATGCGGCCGAGCGTGCCTTCACCGACCGGCACCCGGATCGGCTCGCCGGTATCGGTCACTTCCTGGCCGCGCACCAGACCCTCGGTGATATCCATCGCGATGGTGCGGACGGTCGATTCGCCAAGATGCTGGGCGACCTCGAGCACCAGGCGGTTGCCGCCGTTCTTGGTCTCGAGCGCATTCAGAATCGCCGGAAGGTGGCCTTCGAACTGCACGTCGACCACGGCGCCGGTGACCTGAGTGACGCGACCGATCGGGTTGGCTGCTGTAGCCATGGACTGTTCTCCTTCGAAAATCTTGCCTTAGACCGCCTCAGCGCCGGAGATGATTTCAATCAGCTCCTTCGTGATCTGGGCCTGACGGGTCCGGTTGTAAATCAGGGTTTGCTTGCGGATCATTTCGCCGGCGTTGCGCGTGGCGCTGTCCATGGCGCTCATCTGCGCGCCGTAGAACGAAGCGTTGTTTTCCAGCAGCGCGCGGAAAATCTGCACCGCGAGGTTGCGCGGCAATAGGCTGCCGAGGATCTCGTCCTCTTCGGGCTCGTATTCGTACGAGGTCGCGGGAGCCGCATTGGTCGCGGGCGCGGCCACCTCGAGCGGGATGATCTGCTGCGCGGTCGGAATCTGCGCGATCACCGATTGGAAGCGCGAATAGAACAGCGTGCAGACATCGAACTCGCCGGCCTCGAACCGCGCCAGCACCTTGTTGGCGATGTCCTCGGCGTTGACGAATCCGATCTGGCGCACCGCGCGCAGGTCGAGGTGCTCGACGATGCGCTTCTCGTAGGTCCGGCGCAGCTGCTCGTAGCCCTTGCGGCCGACGCAGAAGAACTGGACCTCCTTGCCTTGCGCAAGCAGCGACTGCGCACGCTCGCGCGCCAGGCGCACGATAGCCGAGTTGAACGCGCCCGACAGACCGCGCTCGCCGGTGCAGACCAGGAGTAGGTGCACCTGATCCTTGCCGGTGCCTGCCAGCAGCGCCGGCGCGCCGGGCGAGCCATTGGCCGCGGCCGCGATGTTGGAAATCACCGCGTCCATCTTGTTGGCATAGGGCCGCGCCGCTTCGGCGGCGTTCTGCGCGCGGCGCAGCTTCGAGGCTGCGACCATCTGCATGGCCTTGGTGATCTTCTGCGTCGCCTTGGTCGAGGCGATGCGGGACCGCATGTCTTTCAGTGACGCCATTCTTCGTCCACCCCGGCGATCCGACCCGCAAGGGTCAGATCGCAAGCCTCCGTTCGTTACGCCCGGCCGTCCGCCGGGCGGCGCCCATTGTTACGCAAAGGTCTTGGCGAAGCCGTCGACCACCGTCTTCAGCTTGGCGGCGGTGTCGTCGGAGAGGTCGCGGCTGGTGCGGATGGCATCGAGGATCTCGACGTTCTTGCCGCGCAGCAGCGACAGCAGCCCATCCTCGAACGCCTTCACCTTGTTGAGCGGCAGCGGATCGAGGTAGCCGTTGGTGCCGGCCCAGATCACGCAGACCTGCTCTTCCATCTTCAGCGGCGAGAACTGCGGCTGCTTCAACAGCTCGGTCAGGCGCGCGCCGCGGTTGAGCAGACGCTGGGTCGAGGCGTCGAGGTCGGAGCCGAACTGCGCGAACGCCGCCATTTCGCGGTACTGCGCGAGCTCACCCTTGATCTTGCCGGCGACCTTCTTGGTCGCCTTGGTCTGCGCCGACGAACCGACGCGCGACACCGACAGACCGACGTTCACCGCGGGACGGATGCCCTGGAAGAACAGGTCGGTCTCCAGGAAGATCTGGCCGTCGGTGATCGAAATCACGTTGGTCGGAATGTAGGCCGACACGTCGTTGGCCTGGGTTTCGATGACCGGCAGCGCCGTCAGCGAACCCAAACCGTGGTCCTTGCCGAGCTTCGCCGCGCGCTCGAGCAGGCGGGAATGCAGGTAGAACACGTCGCCCGGATAGGCTTCGCGGCCCGGCGGGCGGCGCAGCAGCAGCGACATCTGGCGGTAGGCGACGGCCTGCTTGGACAAGTCGTCATAGATGATCACGGCGTGCATGCCGTTGTCGCGGAAGTATTCCCCCATCGTGCAGCCGGTGAACGGCGCGATGTACTGCATCGGGGCCGGATCCGACGCGGTGGCGGCAACGACGATCGAGTATTCCAGCGCGCCCTGCTCTTCGAGCACCTTGACGAACTGCGCCACCGTCGAACGCTTCTGGCCGACCGCGACGTAGACGCAGTACAGCTTGATGTTCTCATCCGGCTGCGCGTTCAGCGGCTTCTGGTTCAGGATGGTGTCGAGCGCGATCGCGGTCTTGCCGGTCTGGCGGTCGCCGATGATCAGCTCGCGCTGGCCGCGGCCGATCGGGATCAGTGCGTCGATCGCCTTGAGGCCGGTCGCCATCGGCTCGTTCACCGACTTGCGCGGAATGATGCCGGGCGCCTTGACGTCGACGCGCTTGCGCTCGGTGGCCTGGATCGGACCCTTGCCGTCGATCGGGTTACCCAGCGCGTCGACGACGCGGCCGAGCAGGCCCTTGCCGACCGGCGCGTCCACGATGGCGCGGGTGCGCTTGACGGTCTGGCCTTCCTTGATCTCGCGGTCGGCGCCGAAGATCACGACACCGACGTTGTCGGTTTCGAGGTTCAGCGCCATGCCGCGGGTGCCGTTCTCGAACTCGACCATTTCACCGGCCTGGACGTTGTCCAGACCGTAGACGCGGGCGATACCGTCGCCGACCGACAGCACCTGGCCAACTTCGGTGACCTCGGCTTCCTGGCCGAAATTCTTGATCTGGTCCTTGAGGATCGCAGAAATTTCTGCGGCGCGGATGTCCATCAGCCTGCCTCTTTCATCGCGTTCTTGATCGAATTGAGTTTGGTGCGAAGCGAACTATCCACCATGCGGCTGCCAAGCTTGACCACCAGGCCACCAATAATGGAGGGATCGACCTTCACGTTGAGCGCGACGTCCTTGCCCGTCACTGATTTCAGTGCGGTCTTCAGCGCGTCGAGATTCTTGTCACTGAGATCTTCGGCGACGGTGACTTCGGCAGTCGCCTCGCCCTTGAACTTCGCCACCAGCGCGCGATAGGCGCGGATCACATCGGCAACGGCGAACAGCCGGCGATTGGCGGTGAGCACTTTGAGGAATTTTGCCGTGGTGCCCGCGATGCCGGCCTTGTCGAGGATGGCGGCCAGCGCCTTCGACTGCGCATCCGCGGAGAACACCGGACTGCGAACGAGGCGCTTGAGATCCTCGCTGCCGTTGAGCATCGCCTCGAATCTGTCGAGATCGGCCCTTACGGCATCGACGGACTGCTCGTCGCGCGCCAATTCGAACAACGCCGTTGCATAACGGCCGGACACTCCCGAAACGGACGGATCTTCAGCAGCCACGAGCTCGCTCTTTTTGCTGTTAAATTCGCAAGGGAAAAACCGTCGCCACCAAAGCAGCGCCTAGCGATCCAAGCCCTTGGAATTCAAGCGGGACTTCGATTTTCGACCGGCACAGGACGTGCCGGGACCGTTAAAATCGCGGGCTTTGCTAACATAGCAATCGCGCAGGTGCAACATGACGACACACGCCGGTGCTGCCGTGTCGCACGCGGCCTGGCCGGCGATCGCCCCGGGCCAAAATCGGCGAACTCTGCGCACCAGGAATTCCCTCGCCCGAGCCGCCAGCATCTCACTCCGGATTTGGTTCCAGCAAAAATTTGCATGGCCCCATGCGGGCGCTGGGAGGAACGATTCGCCGGCGTTGCGCTCCACTTGGCGATTACTTACCGAGAACTTACGGCCCGCTCTCTAAGCAATATTCGCCAGTATTAGCTTGGTTAAAAATTCGTTAAACAGCAAGATTTCGGGACCCTCTATAAATACCCTTGGCCGGTAACAAGATATCTCTACCCGAGACCTCAGGGATTTACTGCCCAATTCATGCCTCATTGCGAAATCAAACGGCGATGGTCAACGAAGGGACGGGGGTTCCACTTGCCACATTTGTGGCAATACTGTCTGAGGGTCTTAAATCAATGGCTAATATCAAGAAGATGGTACTGGGCGTTACCCAGTCGCGTACGGCGCTTGCTGTTGTTGCCGCGACGCTTCTGGTTGGGGGCAGCGTGACCGAGGCGTCCGCGAAGTCCAGGCATCATCGTCATCACCACCACCATCATCACGCCGAGGCCGAGGGGTCGTCCTGGCGTAATGCAAATGCGTCGGTGCAGCCGGGCGGCGGCCACAGCTTCTCGGGCATGGCGTCGTTCTACGGCAACGAGTCCGGCAGCCGCACCGCCTCCGGTCAACGCTTCAACCAGAACGCCATGACCGCGGCCCATCGCTCGCTGCCGTTCGGCACCAAGCTCCGCGTCACTCATGGCGGCCGCAGCGTGGTCGTCACCATCAATGATCGTGGCCCGTTCATCCGCGGCCGCGTGCTCGACCTCTCGACCGGCGCAGCCCGCGCCATCGGCCTGACCGGCCGCGGCGTCGGCCGCGTCACCGCCGAGGTCATGTAATCGCGTTCAGTAAGCGTTGCGTTGCGTCGTGGCCGCGGGGCCTGTGCTTCGCGCGTCCCAGTAAATGGCCTGCCGTCGCAAATGACGGCAGGCTTTTTGTTTGCATCTCTCCTCTCGTCATTCCGGGGCGGCGCGAAAGCGACGAGCCCGGAATCCATTCTCAACACGTTGTGCGGCCCGATGGATTCCGGGCCGGCGGCGCGTCCCGGAATGACGCGCGTGGGAGCTACAAAAAGCTCTGCGGATCGACGTCGATCTCGAGCTTCAGATTGCCCTTGGTCTTGGGACCGGCGGCGAGCCATTCGCGCAGATATTGCGACAGGTCGACATTGCGCAGCGACTTCACCAGCAGGCGGAAGCGGTAGCGGCCCTTGATGACGGCGAGCGGCGCCTCGGCGGGACCGAGCACTTGGATCCGGTCGTCGAGCGGCGCCACCGCGACGAGCTTGCGCGCAAAGCCTTCCGCCGTCGGACGGTCGCCGGCGGAGACGATCAGGCTCGCCAGCCGGCCGAACGGCGGATAGCCGGTGCGCTCGCGGATCTCGATCTCGCTGGCGTAGAACGCCTCGCGGTCGCTCGCGATCAGCGCCTTGATCACGGGATGCTCGGGCTGATGGGTCTGCAGGAAGCCGACGCCGCGGCCCTGCTCGCGGCCGGCGCGGCCGACCACCTGGTTGAGCAGCTGAAAGGTCCGCTCGGCGGCGCGCGGGTCGCCGTTGCTGAGGCCGAGATCGGCATCGACGACGCCGACTAGGTTGAGCCGCGGGAAATTGTGGCCCTTTGCCACGAGCTGGGTGCCGATGATGATATCGACCCGGCCCTCGGCGATCTCGTTCAGCTCGCTGCGCATGGTCTCGATCGAGGTGACGAGATCGCTCGACAGCACCATAGTGCGCGCTTCAGGGAAGATGCTCGCCGCCTCCTCCTGCAACCGCTCGACGCCCGGACCGACGGCGGCCAGCGATTCCTCCGCCGAGCAATGCGGGCAGATGTTCGGGCGCGGCATCGAGAAGCCGCAATGGTGGCAGACCAACCGCTGGCGGAACCTGTGATCGACCAGCCATGCGTCGCAGATGGTGCAGGCGAAGCGATGGCCGCAGGCGCGGCACAGCGTCAGCGGCGCATAGCCGCGGCGATTGAGGAACAGCAGCGCCTGCTCGCGGCGCTCAATCACATAGCGGATCTGCTCGGCGAGCGGCGGCGAGATGAAGCGGCCGCGCGGCGGCGGCGCGCGACGCAGGTCGATCGCCTCGATATGCGGCATGTGCTGGCCGCCGAACCGCGACGGCAGCGCGACGCGCTGGTAGCGGCCCTTGCGCGCATTCACCTCGCTCTCGACCGACGGCGTCGCCGACGCCAGCACGATCGGAATCTTGGCGATATGAGCGCGGACCACCGCCATATCGCGGGCGTGATAATGCGCGCCTTCGTCCTGCTTGTAGGCTTGGTCGTGCTCCTCATCGACGATGATGAGGCCGAGATCGGCATAGGGCAGGAACAGCGCCGAGCGGGCGCCGACCACGACCGGTGCCTTGCCCTCGGAGATCGCGGCCCAATTGCGCGCGCGGGTGCGCGGCGTCAGCTCGGAATGCCATTCCAGCGGCCGCACGCCGAAGCGCTGCGCAAAGCGGTCGAGGAACTGGCCGGTCAGCGCGATCTCCGGCATCAGGATCAGCGATTGCCTGCCGCGCCGGATGTTTTCGGCGATCGCCTCGAAATAGACCTCGGTCTTGCCGGAACCGGTCACGCCGTCGAGCAGCGCGACGTGGAAGCTGCCGCTCGCCGCGAGCGTGCGCATCATGTCGACCGCGCTGCGCTGCTCGCGTGAAAAATCCGGCTGCGCATAGGCCGGATCGGGCGCCGGTGGCGGTGCCGGCGGCGGCATCGCCTCCACCGTCAGCGTGCCCTCGTCGACCAGGCCGTCGACCACGCCGGAACTGACGCCGGCCTCCTTCGCCGCATCCGACTTGCCGTGCAAGAGGCCGTCCGACAGCACCTCGATCACCCGCCGCCGTGCCGGCGTCAGCCGCTGCGGCGGCTCGCCGACCAGCCGCACGCCGAGGCGTGTGCGCTCGGGCCCGAGGTTCTCGCCCATCCGCAGCGTCATCCGCAGCACCATGCCGCGCGCCGACAGCGTGTAGTTCGACACCCAGTCGACCAGCTGACGCAGTTCCGGCTTCAGCGGCGGCACGTCGAGCTTCTCGCTGACGTCCTTGAGGCGGTTGTGCAGCCGCGGATCGGGCTTCGCATTCTCGGCCCATACCACCGCGACGACCTCGCGCGGCCCGAGCGGAACGGCGATCACGTCGCCCGGCGCCAGCTCCATGCCGCGCGGCACACGATAGGAATAGGTCTGGTTCAGCGCGACAGGCACCAGCACATCGACGACACGCGTCGCCGGTGCGGAAGCCGTGCTGCTGCGCGTGGTGTGGTCCATCGGGATCGCCTAGCACCGCTGCGCCGCCTTAGCGAACGGTAAACGAAAGAAGTGCGATATAATCAGGAGAATCGCAGCACCAATAGCCCTTATGGCCCGAACCGATCAGCCCGTTCAACCGATCGAACTCGACTGCGCCGACGTCTCCATCACGCAGGAGATGACGCGCTGGCTGTCGCATCTGCGCAGCGAGCGGCGGCTGTCGCAGAAGACGCTTGAGGCCTATGCCCGCGACGTCAGGCAGTGCCTTGCCTTCCTGGCCGAGCATTGGGGTGCGCAGGTCACGCTCGCCGGGTTCGCCGCGCTGGAGGCAAGCGACGTCCGCGCCTTCATGGCGATGCGCCGCGCCGACGAGATCGGCGGACGGTCGCTGATGCGGGCGCTGGCCGGCCTGCGCTCGTTCGGCCGCTTCCTGGAACGCGAAGGCAAGGGCAAGGTCGGCGCGCTGTCGGCGATCCGCGCGCCGAAAGTGGCCAAGAGTCTGCCGAAGCCGATTCACATGGCGGCGGCAAAGCGCTTCGCCGATGCCGACGAGCGCGCCGGCGAGGAGCGCGAGACCTGGATCCTGATGCGCGACGCCGCCGTGATGGCGCTGCTCTACGGTTCGGGCCTGCGCATCTCCGAGGCGCTCGGACTGAAACGCCGCGACGTGCCGAAGCCGGGTGCAGGCGACGTGTTGGTCGTGACCGGCAAGGGCAACAAGACCCGCATGGTGCCGGTGCTGCAGAACGTGCTGCAGCTGATCGCTGATTACGCGGCGATCTGCCCGCATCAACTCGACCCGGCCGGGCCGATGTTCGTCGGCGCACGCGGCGGACCGCTCAGCCCGCGCATCATCCAGCTCACGATGGAGCGGCTGCGCGGCGCGCTCGGCCTGCCCGACAGCGCGACGCCGCATGCGCTGCGGCACTCCTTTGCCACCCACCTGCTCAGCCGTGGCGGCGATCTGCGCGCGATCCAGGAATTGCTCGGCCACGCCTCGCTGTCGACCACCCAGATCTACACCGGCATCGACAGCGAACGCCTGCTCGAGGTCTATCGCTCGGCGCATCCGCGCGGCTGAGCCGCATGGTGCAGCGAACGGCGCCGTTCATATTCGTTCATATTCATACGTCCGCCATAAATCGCCCACCCCTTGCGTTGTATGCCGCATTCGGCAATCGTGCCGCGATCGCATCCGGAGGGGAATCATGAGCGCACATGAGAGTATGGAGCACGCCGAGCATGCCCAGCATGCCGGCGGCGAGAACAAGAAGATCGCACTCCTGATCGCCGTGATCGCGCTGTTCCTGGCGCTGTCGGAAACGCTCGGCAAGGGCGCGCAGACCGAGGCGATCAGCAAGAATGTCGAGGCCTCCAACCTGTGGGCGTTCTTCCAGGCCAAGAGCATCCGCCGCACCACGGTGCAGGTCGCGGCCGACCAGGGCAAGCTGAGCCTCGCCACGGCCCCTGACGATGCGGCCAAGGCGGCGCTGCAGAAGCAGATCGACGACTGGCAGAAGACCGCGGCGCGCTACCGCTCGGAGCCCGACACCGGCGAAGGTTCGGAGCAGCTCGCCGAGCGCGCCAAGCACGCCGAGCATGAGCGCGACGAGGCGACCGCGAAATATCACCACTTCGAGCTGGCCTCCGCCGCTTTCCAGATCGCCATCGTGCTGGCGTCGGCGACCATCATCACCGGCATCCTCACGCTGGCCTGGGTGTCCGGGATCGTGACCCTCGCCGGCATCGCGATGACCGCGCTCGGCCTGTTCCAGCCGCACCTGCTGCACCTGCATTGAAGGCGGGCGGCGCCCGCGCTGCCAAAATGCCGAAAAACAACCCCATGCAAAGGAGCCGGCGCCCGATAGAGCAGCTTGACACGTCGGGCAACTCAGGGATATTCTTCTAATATTCCGAATTTATGTGAGAGCGTGGGCCGCCGATCCTTCGAGACGGTCGCTCCGCGACCTCCTCAGTGAGATGGATTGAGCAGCGGTGCTGCATATGAGGTGTCGTCCCGGCGAAGGCCGGGACCCATAACCACCGAACGCCATTGTTGCACGACGCTGGGGCCACAGCCTTCTTCAACAACCGAGCCCTGTGGTTATGGATCCCGGCCTTCGCCGGGACGACAGCGAAATTCGCTGCACCACTATTCATTCCGCCACCTCCGCGCAAAGGCTTTGCCTTTTGCGCACGCAGGATGACGAACGCAATAGCTTTTGCGTGGAGGAACTAGCGCGCCTGGTGCACGCTTTTGCGGAAGCGTGCGATCGTGCGGAAGGTGCGGGCGGCCCAGCCGTCGCCATCGCCGCGCAGGATTTCCAGGGCGCGCTGCTTGACCGGTTCGACCAGAGCGGTGGCCTTGGCGCGCAGCGTGATGACGAAATCATGGAGCGTGCGGAACCAGTGCATCTGCATCAGCTTCGGCCGCGTCACGTCGAACAGGAACGCGGTGATGCCGACACCGACGAATTTCGCAAGCAGGATCAGCAAAACCGCGGTCAGCCAGAACCCGTGGGCGAGCAGCCACAGCCCGATCAGCTTGAGCGGAAACAGCGAAATCGCCGGCACGACGAAGATGATCAGCGTCATCTCCGGTGACAGCGAATGCACCCGCTCGGCGACCCAGTGCTTCATTGCGTGCAGCGGGATGGCCGCCACCACGCGCGCCACGATCGGCTCGAGGTGATCCCACAGCCACGCTTCGATCAAGAAGATGATCGCAAGCAGGACCCAGAGCGGCTGAAGCAAGCGGCGCAACATCGTCGTGATCTCTCGATCATGATGCGATGGACAGCATCATGATCTCATCTCTTTGCCAGAGCGTGAAGCCGGCTTTCCGTCACCGGGATCGCGCTCAGCCGGCTCGCGCCGGACCAGATCACATATGGATGGCGCGTTTGCCCACCGCAAGCGCGGCTTCCTTGACCGCTTCCGAGCGGGTCGGATGGGCGTGGCAGGTGCGGGCCAGATCTTCGGCCGAACCGCCGAACTCCATCAAAACGCAGGCTTCATGGATCATTTCGCCGGCTTCGCGGCCGACGATATGCACGCCGAGCACGCGATCGGTCTTCGCATCCGCGAGAACCTTCACGAAGCCGTCGGTGGTCTGGTTGACCTTGGAGCGGCCGTTGGCGGTGAACGGGAATTTGCCGACGGTATAAGCCACGCCCGCCTGCTTGAGGTCTTCCTCGGTCTTGCCGACCGACGACACTTCCGGCGTGGTATACACGACGCCTGGGATAACGTCGTAATTCACATGGCCCGCCTGGCCCGCAATGATCTCGGCGCAGGCGACGCCCTCGTCTTCCGCCTTGTGCGCGAGCATCGGCCCGGCGACGACATCGCCGATGGCGTAGATGCCCTTCACCGAGGTCGAGAAGTGCGCGTCGATCTGGACGCGGCCGCGATTGTCGAGCGCAACGCCGGCTTCCTTCAGCCCGAGGCCTTCGGTGTAGGGCACGCGGCCGATACAGACGAGCACGACGTCGGCTTCGATCGTCTCCGCGGCGCCGCCCGCGGAGGGCTCGACCTTGGCCTGTAGGGTCTTGCCTGACGTGTCGACCGCGGTGACCTTGGCGCCGAGCTTGAAGGCAAAACCCTGCTTTTCCAGCATGCGCTGGAATTGCTTTGCCACTTCGCCGTCCATGCCGGGCAGGATGCGGTCGAGGAATTCGACGACGGTGACCTTGGCGCCGAGGCGATGCCAGACGGAGCCGAGCTCGAGCCCGATCACGCCGGCGCCGACGATCAACAGGTGAGAAGGCACCTTCTCCAGCGACAACGCGCCGGTCGACGACACGATGCGCTTCTCGTCGATCTCGATGCCTTTCAGGCGGGCGATATCGGAGCCGGTGGCAATGACGATGTTCCTGGTCTCGACGGTCTCGGTCTTGCCGTCGCCGGAGACCTCGACCTTGCCGGCGCTGAGGATCTTGCCGATGCCTTTGAGCACGTCGATCTTGTTCTTCTTCATCAGGAACTCGACGCCCTTGACGTTGCCGTCGATGCCCTGCTGCTTGAAGTTCATCATCGCGGGAAGATCGAGCTTCGGCGCGGAAACGCTGACGCCCATCTTGGCGAAGGAGTGCGCGGCTTCCTCGAACATCTCGGAGGCGTGCAGCAGCGCCTTCGACGGCATGCAGCCTACATTGAGGCAGGTGCCGCCCAGCGTCGCGTTCTTCTCGACGACGGCCACCTTCATGCCGAGTTGCGCGGCGCGGATCGCGCAGACATAGCCGCCAGGGCCGGTGCCGATGACGACGAGATCGTAAGAAGCCATGATTGAGGTCCTGTAACTCTTTGACTGTTAGCGACCGCCCGACACGTCGAGGATCGTGCTGGTGACATAGGAAGCCTCGTCCGAGAGCAGCCAGACGATGGCGTTGGCGATTTCGTCCGCAGTGCCGACGCGCTTCATCGGCACCATATGCGCAAGCCGGTGCGCACGATCGGGCTCGCCGCCGGCGGCATGGATTTCGGTGTCGATCAGACCGGGACGGATGCCGGCGACGCGGATGCCTTCGCCGGCGACTTCATGACCGAGGCCGACGGTGAAGGAATCGATCGCGCCCTTGGAGGCGGCATAATCCACATAGGTGTTGGGCGCGCCGAGCCGCGCTGCGACCGAGGATAAATTGACGATGACGCCGCCCTTGCCGCCGTGCTTGGTCGACATCCGCTTCACCGCTTCGCGCGCGCAGAGGATGGAGCCGGTGACGTTGACCGCCATCACGCGCCGGATGCGCTCGGCCGACATCTCGTCGACGCGCACGCCGCTGGTGCCGACGATGCCGCCATTGTTGACCAGCGCGCCCAGCGTACCGAACTTGTCCGCCGCCTTGAACAGGTCGAGGATCTCGGCTTCCTCGGCGACGTCGCATTTCACCGCGATGGCCTTGCCGTTGCGGGCCTCGATCTGGGCGACGACCTCGTCGGCCGCCGTCTTGTTGCTGGCATAGCCGACCACGATGCGATAGCCGCGCGCCGCGGCAGCGAGGGCGGTGGCGCGGCCGATGCCGCGGCTGCCGCCGGTGATGATGACGACCTTGTCAGTCATATTGATCCCCCAACGTGAGCGCTCAAACCGATTGCGGCGCCCGATCAGGTCGAGCGCCGCGCGCGAATGACCTTACAGGTCGAGCACGAGCCGCGCCGGATCCTCCAGGCTCTCCTTGACGCGCACCAGGAAGGTGACCGCTTCCTTGCCGTCGATCACGCGGTGATCGTAGGACAGCGCCAGATACATCATCGGGCGCACCTCGATCTTGCCGCCGACCACCATCGGCCGCTCCTGGATCTTGTGCATACCGAGGATGCCGGACTGCGGCGCGTTGAGGATCGGCGTCGACATCAGCGAACCGTAGATGCCGCCATTGGTGATGGTGAAGGTGCCGCCCTGCATCTCGTCGATCTTGAGCTGGCCGTCGCGGGCTCTACGGCCGAAATCGGCGATCGACTTCTCGATCTCGGAAATCGACTTGTGGTCGCAGTCGCGCACGACAGGCACCACGAGGCCGCGGTCGGTGCCGACCGCGACGCCGATGTGATAGTAGTTCTTGTAGATCAGATCGCTGCCGTCGATCTCGGCGTTGACGGCGGGAATGTCCTTCAAGCCCTGCACGACGGCCTTGGTGAAGAAGCCCATGAAGCCGAGCTTCGAGCCGTGCTTCTTCTCGAACACATCCTTGTACTGGGCGCGCAGCTTCATCACCTCGGTCATGTCGACCTCGTTGAAGGTGGTCAGCATCGCGGCGGTGTTCTGCACGTCCTTGAGGCGGCGCGCGATGGTCTGGCGCAGCCGGGTCATCTTCACGCGCTCCTCGCGGGCGGCATCGTCGGCCGGCGACGGCGCACGCACCTGCACGGCCGCGGCCGGCTGGTTGACCGGGGTCGGCGCCGAGGCGGCCTTCTCGATCGCGGCCAGCATGTCGCCTTTGGTGACGCGGCCGTCCTTGCCCGAGCCGGGCACGGTGGAGGCGTCGATGCCGCTCTCGGCGGAGAGCTTGCGGACGGAGGGGGCGAGCGGCGCATCGGCCGGCGGCGCCTTCGGCGCAGCGGCGGCAGCCGGTGCCGGCGCAGCGGCAGGCGCCGCAGCGGGAGCGGCAGCCTTGGCGGCCGGGGCAGCGGCAGCGGGCTTCGCCGCAGCCGCGCCGTCATTGATCTGGCCGAGCAGCGCGCCGACGGCGACGGTCTCGCCGTCCTTGGCGATGATCTCGCCGAGGGTGCCGGCGGCCGGCGCCGGCACCTCGATCGTGACCTTGTCGGTCTCCAGCTCCACCAACGGCTCGTCCACCGCGACGGCCTCGCCCGCCTTCTTGAACCAGCGCCCGATGGTGGCCTCGGTCACAGATTCGCCGAGCGTTGGAACGCGAATTTCAGTCATGGTCTTTTCCTCAGATAACCCTGCAGTCATGAACACTAGAGCTGTTTCCAGCTCCAGCTTGTTGTTTTGACGCGTTTTCTTCACGCGAACCGGTATCCACTTCGCTCGAAAACGCTCTGGTGCCGCCACCGTCCGCCACAAGCAGACGATCCGGTACTCCGTGACGACAGCGCTTGTGCTGGATGACGCGGGATACCGGATGCCCCGCACGAGGCGGGGCATGGCTTCAGTGAAGGTCGTTAGTTCAGTGCGTCGTCGAGCAGCGCCTTGAGCTGCGCCAGATGCTTGGACATCAGGCCGGTGGCGGTCGCCGCCGCGGCCGGACGGCCGGCATAGCGCGGACGCTTGTTCGGCGCATTGATCTGGTTCAGCACCCATTCGAGATAGGGCTCGATGAAATGCCAGGAGCCCATGTTGCGCGGCTCTTCCTGGCACCAGACCATCTCGGCCCCCTTGAAGCGGCCAAGCTCCTGCACCAGCGCCTTGAGCGGCACCGGATAGAGCTGCTCGATGCGCATCAGGTAGATGTCATCGATGCCGCGCTTCTCGCGCTCCTCATAGAGGTCGTAATAGACCTTGCCGGAGCACAGCACGACACGGCGGATCTTGTCGTCCGGCTGCAGCTTGATGGCCTCGTTCGGCAGCATTTGCGCGTCATCGTACAGGATGCGATGGAACGTCGCGTTCTTGCCGAGCTCCTCGAGCCGCGACACCGCACGCTTGTGGCGCAGCAGCGACTTCGGCGTCATCAGGATCAGCGGCTTGCGGATCTCGCGATGCAGCTGGCGCCGCAGCACGTGGAAGTAGTTGGCCGGGGTGGTCGGATACACCACCTGCATGTTGTCTTCGGCACACATCTGCAAATAGCGCTCAAGGCGCGCCGAGGAGTGTTCCGGCCCCTGCCCTTCGTAGCCGTGCGGCAGCAGGCACACGAGACCCGACATGCGCAGCCATTTGCGCTCGCCCGAGGAGATGAACTGGTCGAACACGACCTGCGCACCGTTGGCGAAGTCGCCGAACTGCGCCTCCCACATCGCCAGCGCGTTCGGCTCGGCGAGCGAGTAGCCGTATTCGAAGCCGAGCACCGCCTCTTCCGACAGCAGCGAGTTGATCACCTCGAAGTGGCCGGTGTCGTCGCCGCCGAGATGGTTGAACGGCGTGTAGCGGCTCTCGTCTTCCTGATCGATCAGCACCGAATGGCGCTGCGAGAAGGTGCCGCGCTCGGAGTCCTGGCCGGACAGCCGGACGTGGTGGCCTTCCTGCAGCAGCGTGCAGAACGCCAGCGCCTCGCCGGTCGCCCAGTCGATGCCGACGCCTGATTCGATCGCCTTAGCGCGATTGTCGAGGAAGCGCTGGATGGTGCGGTGGACGCGGAAGCCGTCCGGCACCTTGGTGATCTTGCGGCCGATGTCCTTCAGCACCGCGATATCGACGCCGGTGACGCCGCGGCGGGCGTCTTCTTCCTGGTCGGCGATCTTGAAGCCGGCCCATTTGCCGTCGAGCCAGTCGGCCTTGTTCGGCTTGTAGCCGGTGCCGGCCTCGAACTCGGCATCGAGCCGCGCGCGCCAGTCGGCCTTGGCCTTCTCGACCTCGCCTTCGGTGATCACGCCGTCGGCGATCAGCCGCTTGGCGTAGATCTCGAGGGTGGAGGGCTGCGAAGCGATCCGCTTGTACATCACCGGCTGGGTGAACGCCGGCTCGTCGCCCTCGTTGTGGCCGTGGCGGCGGTAGCAGAACATGTCGATGACGACCGGCTTATGGAACTTCTGCCGGAACTCGATCGCGACCTTGGCGGCGAACACCACCGCCTCGGGATCGTCGCCGTTCACATGGAAGATCGGCGCGTCGATCATCTTCGCGACGTCGGACGGATAGGGCGAGGAGCGCGAGTAGCGCGGATAGGTGGTGAAGCCGATCTGGTTGTTGACGATGAAGTGCAGCGAGCCGCCGGTGCGGTAGCCCTTCAGATCCGACAGGCTGAAGCATTCGGCGACCACGCCCTGGCCCGCGAACGCCGCGTCGCCGTGCATCAGCAGCGGCAGCACCGAGATGCGCATGTCGGGCGGATCGCCGTGCTGATCCTGCTTGGCGCGCACTTTGCCGAGCACGACGGGATCGACGATCTCGAGATGCGAGGGGTTGGCGGTCAGCGACAGATGGATCTTGTTGCCGTCGAACTCGCGGTCCGAGGAGGCGCCGAGGTGATACTTGACGTCGCCGGAGCCTTCGACCGAGTCCGGATTGGCCGAGCCGCCCTTGAACTCGTGGAACAGCGCGCGGTGCGGCTTGCCCATCACCTGGGTCAGCACATTGAGGCGGCCGCGATGCGGCATGCCGACGACGATCTCCTTCACGCCGAGATTGCCGCCGCGCTTGATGATCTGCTCCAGCGCCGGGATCAGCGATTCGCCGCCGTCGAGGCCGAAG
>NZ_JAGKJJ010000004.1 GCF_020329505.1 Bradyrhizobium semiaridum | reverse complement strand
GTCGGCGACCAGGTGCCGATCTCGACCGGCTCGACCGTCACCGGCCTCAACGTGGTGAGCAGCATCAGCCGGCAGAACACCGGCATCATCCTCAAGGTGCTGCCGCATGTCCACCCGAACGGATCGATCGAGCTCGAGATCGAGCAGGAGGTCTCCAATGTCGTCAATCCGGGCGGCGCCAGCGCCCAGAACCTGACGCCGACGATCTCGCAGCGGCGCATCCACTCGACCGTCGGCACCAGTAGCGGCCAGACCGTGCTGCTCGGCGGCCTGATCAAGGAGGACGACGAGCGTACGGTCGCCGGACTGCCGGGTCTCAACCAGATCAAGTATCTCGGCGACCTGCTCAGCCAGAAGAGCGACAGCAAGACCCGCTCGGAGATCATCGTGTTCGTCACCACCAAGCTGGTGCGCAACGCCCACGACGCCCAGGTCGTCGCCGAGGAGTTCCGCGAACGGCTCGACAGCATGCGGCGTTCCCCGTCAGTTCTGGACACGCCGGCGCCCGTGGCGCGCAAGTGAAGACGAGAACGGGTCGCAGATGACGATGCTCTCATCCGTGCTGCGCGTTCTGGCCGCCTCTGTGGTCAGCACGGCCGCCACCGCCGCGGAACTGAGCAGCGTCACGATGAAGGACGATGTCACCATCATCGCGCTCGGCGGCGACGTCGCCGAGGGTGACACCGAGGCGGCCGAGGCGCTGATCAAGGCCGCCAACGACGCCGACCGCCTGATCACGGCGGTGCGGCTCGATTCACCGGGCGGCAGTCTCGCCGAGGCCGTCAAGCTCGCCGGCCTGATCCGCCGGGCCAAGCTGCCGACCATCGTCGCGGCCGGATCGCACTGCGCCTCGGCGTGCTTCATCGTGTTCGCCGCAGGGAACGAGAAGTTCGCGAGCTATGAGGCGGCGATCGGCGTCCATGGCGTGTCGGACAAATTCGGTCATGAGACAGCGCAGACCAGGGAGGCCACCATCGCCATGGCCCGCGTCGCCAGCGCCTTCGGCGTGCCGCCGCGGATCATCGCGCAGATGGTGACGACCCACGCCCACGAGATCGCGTGGCTGACGCCCGACGATCTGCGCGCCATGGGCACCATCATGACCGATCGGCACGCACATCGCGCGCCGGCCGCATCGCCCGCCGATCAGTGGCTTTCCAGGCTCGATTGGCGATCCGGAATGCGTTCGCAAGGACGATAACGGGTTCCAGCGGCTCACTGGTTGCTGGCGCTCATCTTGTCCAGCGAGATGTCCTGCGCCGTGCCACTGCCTCCCTCCTGCCCGTCCGAGCCATAGGAGAGAATGTCGTAGGGCCCGCGATCGCCGGGCGCGCGATAGACATAGGGATGGCTCCACGGATCGTTCGGCACCACGCCGCCCTTGAGATAGGGACCGTTCCAGCTGGCGACACCCGACGTCCGCTGCACGAGGGCGGCGAGCCCCTCCGCGGTCGACGGGTAGCGGCCAGTATCGAGACTGAACAGGTCGAGCGCGCTGGCAAAGCTCTGCATCTGGATCCGGGCCGCCTTGACCTTGGACTCGCTGAGATAGCTGAGCACGCGCGGGCCGACCAATCCCATGATCAGGCCGATGATGGCGATGACGACAAGCATTTCGACGAGCGTGAACCCCTGCTCGCCTCGCCGCGCACAAGTCCGGCCGATGCGCCGTACAAGAGCGGTGGAGATTTGCTTCGATGTCACTGTTGCACCCGATGCGTTGCAGGGTCCGGGACGATCGCGAGCGATTGCCGCGGGGAAGACGCCGGACGGCACCCCATCGTCCGATCGAACAATAGTCCTCGCCGCTCCCGCGACAATCGATTTATTTTGATTTCTTTTCTGCGCATCGAGCGCTCTTCGATGGTCTATCCAAGAAGGGCCTCATGGCCAGATCGCATTGACCAGTTCCGCCAGTCGCGCTGCGCCCCTTGGCAAGCTGGGCGAGCTTGATCGCGTCTGCGGCTTGCGGATAATCCTGCGGGTTCTTGGCAGGGATCATGGTTGTACGGTTGGTAAACTGCAACCATGCGACAACGCGGCTGCGACGGGCCCCCTTCCCCTCAGCGCCCCCTGAACCGCGGCTGGCGGCGTTCGAGGAACGCCGCGACCCCCTCCTTGTGGTCGTCGGTCAGGCTCGCCAGCGCGAACTGGTCGAGATCCATGTGGCTGGCCAGATCGTCCAGCGCATGCGCCAGCCGGTTCACCGTCAGCTTGGTCATCGCGACCGAGATCGGTGGCTGCACGGCGATCTTGGCCGCCAGGGCCATCGCGTCCTCATAGGATTTTCCGGGGTCGCTCACCTGCTCGACCAGCCGCCATTCATAGGCCTGTTCGGCCGAAATCCGGTCGTCGGCCAGGATCACGGCCTGCTTGGTGCGGGCCGGCCCCATCAGATGCAGCATGCGCGGCACGCTCTGCCAGCTCATGTTCATGCCGAGCGCGATCTCGGGCACCCGCAGGTGGGCGTCGCGCGCCATGACGCGGAAATCCAGTGCGACCGCGAGCGCCACGCCACCGCCGACGCAAAAGCCCTCGATCGCGCCTATCGTGACCTGCTCCATGTCCTGCCAGGCCCGCGTCAGCCGCGGCCCGAGCTTGAGGTGCCGGCGCAGCGTGCCCATGTCCATGGTCGCGCGCGAGCGGCCCTCGGCGTCCTTGAGGTCGAAGCCGGCGCTGAACGATCTGGCGCCGCCGGTCAGCACGACGACGGAGGTTCCGCCGTCGTCCTCGAAGCTGCGGGCCGCGTCGGTGAGCTGCCGCAGCGCCTCCGGCGACAGCGCGTTGATGCCGTCGCCGCGGTCGAACCGCACCACCGCGATGCGCCCCTCCGGTCCGAGGCCCTTCTCGATCGTCACATAGCCCGCCATGCATACCTCCCCGCGCGCATTGTTGTGGACTCCCTGCCTCGACATAGCACGCCCTGTTCGCCTATCCTGCCCCCATGAGCGAACATCACCACGATCATCATCGCCACCACGATCACGACCATTCCGAGCTGTCGGAAATGGAGCTGCGCGTCCGCGCGCTGGAATCGATCCTGAGCGAAAAGGGTTATCTCGATCCGGCCGCGCTCGACGCCATCGTGCAGGCCTATGAGACCAAGATCGGTCCGCACAACGGCGCCCGCGTCGTCGCCAAGGCCTGGAGCGATCCGGCCTTCAGGCAGGCGCTGCTCGACGATGCCAGCAAGGCGGTCGGCACGCTCGGCCATGTCAGCCGGGTCGGCGATCACCTGGTCGCCGTCGAGAACACGCCTGACCGGCACAACATGGTCGTCTGCACCTTGTGCTCCTGCTACCCCTGGGAAATGCTCGGCCTGCCGCCGGTCTGGTACAAGGCCGCGCCGTACCGCTCGCGCGCGGTCAAGGATCCGCGTGGCGTGCTGGCGGATTTCGGTGTCAGCCTGCCGAAGGAAACCGAGATCCGGGTGTGGGACTCGACCGCCGAGACCCGCTTCCTGGTGCTGCCGATGCGGCCCGCCGGCACCGAGGGCTGGAGCGAGGAGCAGCTCGCCGAGCTCGTGACGCGCGACTCCATGATCGGCACCGGATTCCCGAAGACGCCGGGAGCCCCGTCATGAACGGCGTCCACGACATGGGCGGCATGGACGGGTTCGGCAAGGTCGAGCCCGAGCCGAACGAGCCTATGTTCCACGAGGAGTGGGAATCGCGGGTGCTGGCGATGGTCCGCGCGATGGGCGCGGCCGGCGCCTTCAATATCGACGCGTCGCGGTTCTATCGCGAAAGCCTGCCGCCGCACGTCTATCTGTCGAGCTCGTACTACAAGAAATGGCTGCTCGGGCTCGAAGACTTGCTGCTCGCCAAGGGCTACATTGCCAGGGAGGACGTCGCGGCCGGTCATGCCGTGGCGCCGGCGAAATCGCTGAAGCACGGCAAGTTCTCCATCGCCGACGTGGAGCGCATCATGGTGCGCGGCAAGTTCGGCCGCGCGGCGCCGGCTGCGGCGAAGTTCAAGGCCGGCGATCGCGTGCGCGCCAAGAACATCCATCCGACCACCCACACGCGGCTGCCACGCTATGTGCGCGGCCATATCGGCGTGATCGAGCGCGATCATGGCTGTCATGTGTTTCCCGATACGGTCGCCAACGATGCCGGCGAGAATCCGCAATGGCTGTACACCGTCGTGTTCGACGGCCGCGAGCTGTGGGGACCGGACTCCGACCCGACCATCAAGATCTCGATCGATGCGTTCGAGCCGTATCTGGAGCCGGCGTGATGGATGCATCCGCCGCCGCCCGCGCCACCAGCGCCGTCTCCAGCATTCCGCGCGACGACGACGGCCCGGTGTTCCGCGCGCCCTGGGAAGCGCAGGCCTTTGCGATGGCGCTGACGCTGCATGATCGCGGCGTCTTCACCTGGCCCGAATGGGCCGCGGCGCTGGCCGACCAGATCAAGCGCGCGCAGGCCGCCGGCGATCCCGATACCGGCGAGACCTATTATCTGCACTGGCTCGCGACGCTCGAGCACCTGGTCGCCGCCAAGGGCGTGACGACGGCGGAGACGCTGAGCCGATATCGCAACGCCTGGGATCACGCCGCCGACCGCACCCCGCACGGCAAGCCGATCGAGCTGACGCCGGCGGATTTCGAGTAGTCCCACACACGCCGCGTCGCCCCTGCGCAGGCTATCAAACCCGAGCCTCTTCGGCGAGCCTCGAAGGATCGACGGCCACCGGCGGGGCCGATTCATCCTTCGAGGCTCGCAAGAGCTCGCACCTCAGGATGACGGAGATAGATGTCGGCGACGCCGCGGCGCGGCCGCAATCAAGTCCAGTTCTCGGCAAATCTCCGTCATCAACCCGAAGTAGCTTTGATCGCCGAAGCGCGGCCACCGTGTTTCGCCCCGCGATATTCTCTTGTGTTCGCCTTGCTCGTCGCGAATGAAATGGGAGTTGCCGCCATGCGCCGTTTGCCCGACGATACCATCACCCTGACGCTCCCGAGCGTCACCTTCGACACCCTGTTCGGCGATCCCGACTTCCCGGTCAATGCGCGTGGCGGCAACGACACCATCACGGTGAGCGTCGAGGGCATGACATCAGTCAATCTGATCGGCGACACCACGACCCTGCTGGATCATTCCCGGGGCGGCAACGACACGCTGACGGTGAAAATCGCGGCCTCGCTCAACACCGTCGTCGTCGACGGCGATGCGCAATCGATGTCCGGCGATGCCAAGGGCGGCAACGACACGGTGACCGGCGACAGCACGAACTCGCTCCGCAACGGCTTTTCGCTCTTTGGCGACGCCGAGTGCGCGATGTCCGACCACACGCAGGGCGGCAACGACACCGTCATCGGCGTGTTCGGCGGCAGGTCGGCCAACACGCTGGTCGGCGACGGCGGCACCATGACCGGCGACGCCCATGGCGGCAACGACACGCTCGCCGCCTTCCAGGCCAACCAGGACGGTTCGGCGGCCCTGTACGGCGATGCCTTCGGCATCACCGATCACGCGCGGGGCGGCAACGACACCCTCACCTTCACGATCGGGAGCAACGCCCAGAACGGCGGCGGCGGTCTGTACGGCGATGCGGGTGAGCTCGCGGGCGATGCAAGCGGCGGCAACGACACCCTCACCGTCGTCGATCTCAGCGGCCATTTCAACTACGAATCCTTCACGATGATCGGCGACGCCTACACCATGTCGGGCAGCGCGCATGGCGGCAACGATATCGTCGCGGGCGGCGCGTATGCCGATTACATCGTGGGCGACGCGCTGCACTACAATCCTGCCGCGCCGGGCTCGATCACGGGCGGCAGGGATGTCCTGAACGGCGCAGGCGGCAACGACGAGATGTGGGGCGGACCGAACAACGACATCTTCGTGTTCGACAGGGGCTCGGGACAGGACCTGATCCACGATTTCAATCAGGGCAACACGGCGGTCGGCAGCACCGCTGTGGAGCACGATCTGATCGACGTGCACGACTACGGCTTTGCGGACTGGACTGCGCTGAAGAGCCTGATCAGCGACGACCCTTCCGGCAATGCCGTGATCCATCTGACGGGTAGCGATACGATCACGTTGCAGGGCGTCCACGCGGCGGACCTGCATGCGACGGACTTCATCGTCTAGCGCCAGGTCAGTGGCTGGCGCGGACGCCCTGTGCGACGTATTCGCGCCAGCCCTTTGCCCGCAGGCTGCAGGCCGGGCATTCGCCGCAGCCATAGCCCCAGTCGTGCTGCGCGCCGCGTTCGCCGAGATAGCAGGTGTGCGAGTGCTCGCGGATCAGGTCGACCAGCCCTGCTCCGCCGAGCGCATGCGCGAGCCGCCAGGTCGCGGCCTTGTCGAGCCACATCAGCGGCGTGTGCAGCTCGAAGATCTTCGCCATGCCGAGATTGAGCGCCGACTGCAGCGCCTTGATGGTCTCGTCGCGGCAGTCCGGATAGCCGGAGTAGTCGGTCTCGCACATGCCGCCGATGATGTGGCGGATGCCGCGCCGGTAGGCCAGCGCCGCGGCGAAGGTCAGGAACACGAGGTTGCGGCCGGGCACGAACGTGTTCGGCAGCCCGTCGGCGCCCATTTCGATGGCGACGTCACGGGTCAGCGCGGTGTCGGAGATTTCGGACAGGGTCGGGATCGCCAGCGTATGGCTGTCGCCGAGCTTGGCGGCCCAATCCGGTCGGATCTGCCTGATCCCGGCCAGCAGGCGGTCGCGGCAGTCGAGCTCGATTCCGTGGCGCTGGCCATAGGAAAAGCCGAGCATTTCGACGCGGGCAAAGCGCTCCAAGGCCCAGGCAAGGCAGGTGGTGGAATCCTGGCCGCCGGAGAACAGCACCAGGGCGGTGCCGGATTTGATCTGATCGGTCATGGCACGCGCTTTACCACCCTTGCGCGCTGCGGCCAATCGGTGGACATCACGGCGATGTCAGCGCCCTTGGCTGGGATCGGCCGGTCCGATTTGGCATAACACCATACCCCAACAGCCCGGTGTCCCATGACCCCTTCCCGCGACATTTCCCGCCTGATCGAGATCATGGCTGCGCTGCGCACGCCGGTGACCGGCTGCCCCTGGGACCTCGAGCAGGATTTCTCGACCATCGTGCCCTACACGATCGAGGAGGCCTATGAGGTGGCGGACGCGATCACGCGCGGCGATCTCGACGATCTGCGCGAGGAGCTCGGCGATCTCTTGTTACAGGTGGTCTATCACGCCCGCATGGCCGAGGAGCAGAACGCCTTTGCCTTTGGCGACGTGGTCGAGGCGATCACGCGGAAGATGATCCGCCGCCATCCGCATGTCTTCGCCGACAAGGATGGCAACATCCAGCCCGCCGGCGTCAAGAGCGCCTGGGAGCGCATCAAGGCCGAGGAGAAGGCCGAGCGCGCCGCGCGGCGACGGCCGCAGGACGCCGCGCACACATCGCTGCTGGCCGGTGTGAAGGCCGGCCTGCCCGCGCTGACCCGCGCGATGCAATTGCAACGCAAGGCCTCGGCCGTCGGCTTCGACTGGAACGATCCGCGCGCGGTGCTAGCCAAAATCCGCGAGGAAGCTAACGAGATCGAGGCCGCGCTCGACCGCAACGACAAGCAGGAGATCGCGGCGGAGACCGGCGATCTCATGTTCGCGCTGGTCAACCTCGCCCGCCACATCGACGCCGATCCCGAAACGGCGCTGCGCGCGACCAACGCCAAGTTCGAGCGGCGCTTTGCCTATATCGAGACGGCGCTGGCGGCGAAGGGACGGACGCTGGAGGATGCGTCGCTCGAAGAAATGGACGCGCTGTGGAACGAAGCAAAAACTGTCGTCCCTGCGAAAGCAGGGACCCATACCGCGTGATCCATCGATAGAGTTCACAGCCTGTCCACGCGCATGCGAAACTGCCATCGGCCCAACAATCAGGGCCGGTAGTTATATGAGATTGCACCAAGCGAGGCGCGGGACTTACTTCCGCGGCTCAACCACCGTTTTTGTTGATCCGTCCGGCGCTGCCTGCATTCCCGGCGGGCTCTGGCCTTGGGGGCTTTCCGGTGGCGCTCCGCCTGATTTTGTTTCCAGCGGCCCAGTCCAACCCTGCGGCTGCAATTGACCCTTTTCTTCCGGTGCCGAGCGTCCAGTTGCCGTGTTCGCGTCCTTGTTGGGATCGGCCTGGGCTATCGCAAATCCACTCGACAACGCCCAGCATATCGTCGTCATCAGCACGATCCGCATTCCGACCTCCTCCTGGCTCGTCGAACCAAACAGGTTGGACCGGTTTCGGTTCCGCTTGTCAGGACGGCCGGCGGAAATCGGTGTGGCTTGCCTATAGCAGCGTCCCGCGCAGGATCACTGCCGCCACGCCGAAATAGATCACGAGGCCGGTGACGTCGACCAGCGTCGCAACGAATGGCGCCGACGCACTGGCCGGGTCGAAACCGATGCGCTTGAGGATGAAGGGCAGCATCGATCCGCACACCGAACCGAAGGTGACGATGCCGACCAGCGCGGCGCCGACGGTCGCGGCCACCAGCACCCAATGCGGGCCGTAGTCGAACAGGCCGAGGGTCTGCCAGAGCGTGATTCTGACAATGCCGATCAGCCCCAGGATGGCGCCGAGCACGATACCGGTCGGCAGCTCGCGCATCGCCACCCGCCACCAGTCGCGCAGCCGCACCTCGTGCAGCGCCAGCGAGCGGATCAGGAGCGAGGTCGCCTGCGAGCCGGAATTGCCGCCCGAGCCCATGATCAGCGGAATGAACAGCGTCAGCACGATCGCCTTCTCGAGTTCGCTCTGATACGACTGCATCGCGGTGGCGGTCAGCATCTCCGACAGGAACAGCGCGCACAGCCAGCCGGCGCGCTTCTTGATCATCTCGCCGAAACCGATCCGCAGATAGGGCTCGTCGATCGCTTCCATGCCGCCGAACTTCTGGGCGTCCTCGGTCGATTCCTCGACGATGGCATCGATGACGTCGTCGACCGTGACGATGCCGAGGATGTGGCCGGGTCCGTCGACCACCGCGACTGCCAAAAGATCGTAGCGCGAGATCAGCCGCGCCGCCTCCATGCGATCGGCCTCCGGCGCGATCATCAGCGGTTTTCGCGCCGGTGCGGCGGTCAGGACGTTGGCGTGCGGATCGCCCGAGATCAGCCGGCGCAGCGGCACCGCCTGGATCAGGGTCTTCTTCACCGGGTCGGTCACGAAGATCGAGTAGACGGTCTCACGGGTGCGCTCGACCATCCGGATGTGGTGCAGCACCTCGGCAATGGTCCAGGTCGAGGGCACGCTGACGAACTCGGTGGTCATGATCGAGCCGGCGCTGCGCTCGGGATAGGCGAGCAGGCCCGAAATGACAGCCCGGGTCTCCGGATTGAGCCCGTTCAGCAGCGTGGTGCGCAGCGGCTCGACCAGCTCCTTGAAGATGTCGGCGGCGCGGTCGTCGGAGACGCCTGACAGCAGCGCGACCGCGGTGTCCGTCGGCAACTCGGCCAGGATCTCGCAGGTGTTGTCGAGCCCGGGCAGGTCGAGCACCTCGATCGCCCGCTCCGCCGGCAGCGATTGCAGGAGTTTTGCAGCATCCGCAGGCTCTCGCGCGTTGAGGGCCTCGACGATTTCCGGCGCCCGCTCGTGGTCGAGATCGCCGTTCTGGCCGGCGAGCCTGTCGTTGGTGATGGTTTCGCTGGTGTCCTGCATCGGTCGGCCTCGGCTTTGCGTCCAGCAGCGCAATGAACCAAGGCGGCCGAGATTTCAAACAGAAAGTGCGACCGCACGCCGCAGGCGCGCCGGCGCCAGGCGACGTCACGGCCCCGTCATATTTCGGTGGATTGCGACGCGCCGCCGGGGACCGCGTCGAACCGGCTCATCACGATGTCGCGCTTGGTCTCGTCGACGCGGACCGTCATGTCGAAGCGCTCGCCATGCAGCTCCTTGTTGAGCACCTCGGCATTGCGATGCAGCCAGCTGATCCCGGCGCCGTCGGCGGCGTCGATTGAAAGGTTGAGCGTGGTGCGTTTGGTGGCGAGCCGGTCCTCGATCGCGCCGAGCAGCTGGTCGATCCCCTCGCCCGACACGGCCGACACCAGGAAGCACGGCCGCTCGGGCGGCCGCCGCGCGGCGATGTTGCGCAGATTGTCCCGCTCCTCGGCATCGAAGCGGTCGATCTTGTTCCAGACCTCGATGATGCGCTGGCCGCCGTCGGCGTCGGGGTCGATCCCGAGCTGGCGCAGCACCGCATCGACGTCGCGCTCCTGCGCCTCGGCGTCCTCATGCGAGATGTCGCGGACATGCAGGATGATGTCGGCCTCCAGCACCTCCTCCAGGGTGGCGCGGAAGGCGGCGACGAGCTGGGTCGGCAGATTGGAGATGAAGCCGACGGTGTCGGACAGCATCGCCTTGCCGCCATGCGGCAGGTTGAGCGCGCGCAGGGTCGGATCGAGCGTCGCAAACAGCATGTCGGCGGCCTGCACATCGGCGCGGGTCAGGCGGTTGAACAGCGTCGACTTGCCGGCATTGGTATAGCCGACCAGCGCCACCATGCGGTACGGCACGCGCTGGCGGCCGGCGCGATGCAGCCGCCGTGTCGCCTGCACCTTTTTCAGCTCGTTCTCCAGCCGCGTGATGCGATCGCCGATCAGGCGGCGGTCGGCCTCGATCTGGGTTTCGCCTGGGCCGCCCATGAAACCGAAGCCGCCGCGCTGGCGCTCGAGATGGGTCCAGGACCGCACCAGGCGGCTGCGCTGGTAGTTGAGATGGGCGAGCTCGACCTGTAGCGCGCCCTCCTTGGTCTTGGCGCGGCGGCCGAAGATTTCCAGGATGAGTCCGGTGCGGTCGAGCACCTTGGTGCTCCAGGCCTTCTCGAGATTGCGCTGCTGGATCGGCGACAGCGCGCAATCCATCACGACCAGTTCGACATGGTTGCCGGCGACGAGACCCGTAATCTCCTCGACCTTGCCCTTGCCAAGATAGGTCGCGGGACGAATTTGGCTGACCGGCGCGACCACGGTCTCCACCACGGTGAGATCGATCGCGCGTGCAAGACCGGCGGCCTCCTCGATCCGCGCCTCATAATCGCGGACAGAGGATTCCGTTTGCGCATCGCCATCGCCGCGGCGCGTGCGCAGATAGGGGCCGATGACAATCACCCGCCCGGTGCTGCTGTCCCTTGCCGACCGCGGACGGTCGGCGCCCCCTTCACGGTTGAAGGGTTCCAATCAGTTCACTCTCAAGCAGGTGCGTCCTCACCGCCTTCGAACAGCTGGATCGGAGCGCCAGGCATGATGGTCGAGATCGCATGCTTGTAGACGAGCTGCGAGTGACCATCGCGCCGGAGCAGCAGACAGAAATTGTCGAACCAGGTGACAATGCCCTGTAGTTTCACTCCGTTGACCAGAAATATCGTCAGTGGTGTTTTGGTTTTACGAACGTGATTAAGGAAGGTGTCTTGTAGATTTTGTGCGCGGTCTGCCGCCATTGTTTTTGTCCCGCAAGCTTGTGCTTCTTTTTATTGAACCGGTCGTGACCCTCTCACGGAGCCCTCCTCCGGCTGCCCGCCTGTCCTGAGATCCCCCTCCGGCAGGTGTAGCGGTAGGATTAGAGGCCACGCGCGCGTAATAGGCAAGCCGGTTCGCGTGACAGTCGGTAGGAACACGGTGGCAATTCTAAGAAAGTCGCGGGAAAGAGATGATTATTCTCATCCCACGTGGATAACCCCCGGAGTGTCCGGCCATCTGCGCCGGACCACCCCTCCTCCTCGAAATTGACGCCACGAGTTGTGCACGCCGACGTGCAGTCGGTCCCAAGGCCGCGGATTCCCGCCGCCTTGCTGCAGCCTTGGGCCGGCCGGCCCTGAGGCTCAGCCGACCCCCAGCGCCTTCAGCTTGCGATGCAGCGCCGAGCGCTCCATGCCCACGAACTCCGCAGTACGCGAGATATTGCCGGAGAAGCGGCTGATCTGGGCGATCAGATAATCGCGCTCGAACACTTCGCGCGCCTCGCGCAGCGGCAGGCCCATGATGTGCTCGCCATTGCTCGAGGTCGGCATCGCCGGCACCATCGAGCCGACGTCCTGCGGCAGCATGTCCGCGGTGATGATCGCCTCCGGGCCGCCGCCGGCAAGGATCATGACACGCTCGACATTGTTGCGGAGCTGGCGGACGTTGCCGGGCCAGACATGCGATTGCAGCACGGCCATCGCGTCCTGCCCGATCTGGCGCTTCGGCAGGCCGGTCGCGGCCGAGATCTGGTCCATGAAATAGTCGATCAGCTCGGGGATGTCCTCGCGCCGCTCCGACAGCGGCGGCACCCGAATCGGCACCACCGAGAGGCGGTGGTAGAGGTCCTCGCGGAAGCGGCCGGCGGCGATTTCCTCCTCCAGATTGCGCGCGGTGGACGAGATGATGCGGACATCGACATGCACCTTGGTGGTGCCGCCCTGGCGCTGGAAGGTCTGGTCGACCAGGACGCGCAGGATCTTGTTCTGGGTCTCGCGCGGCATGTCGGCGATCTCGTCGATGAACAGCGTGCCGCCATGCGCCTCCTCGAGCGCGCCGGGCTTGCGCGGCTGCTCGCCGTTGCTGCCTTCAACGCCGAACAGTTCGAGCTCCATGCGCTCCGGCGTGATCGCGGCGGCATTGATCACCACGAACGGTCCCTCGGCGCGCGCCGAGGCGATGTGCAGCGTGCGCGCCGCGAGCTCCTTGCCGGAGCCGGCGGGCCCGACGATCAGGATGCGGCTGTTGGCCTTGGCGGCGCGGTCGATGGTCTGACGCAGCTGGTTCATGCAGGCCGAGCGGCCGGTGAGCACGCTGGCGGCCGGCGCCAGCTGCTTCAGCTCCTTCACCTCGCGCTTCAGCCGCGACGTCTCCAGCGCCCGCGTCGCCACCAGGATCAGCCGGTCCGACTTGAACGGCTTCTCGATGAAGTCGTAGGCGCCGCGCTTGATTGCGGCGACGGCCGTTTCGATGTTGCCGTGGCCTGAAATCATCACAACCGGCAGATCTGCATTGTCCTTCTTGATCTGCTCGAGCAGCTGCAGGCCATCGAGCTTGGAGCCCTGCAGCCAGATGTCGAGGAACACCAGATGCGGGCGGCGATTGGCGATCTCGGCGAGCGCCGAGTCGCTGTCGCGCGCGGTGCGGGTGGAAAAGCCCTCGTCGTCCAGGATGCCCGCAACGAGATCACGAATGTCAGCCTCGTCATCGACAATCAGAATGTCGCTAGCCATGGGGTTACACCTGCCTTGTCAATTGCCCGTCGCGGCTTTGATTTTTGGTTCATTGTTGGTCGTGTCAGTGGGGGCGCCGGTCGGCTCCCCCGGCGGATTTTTTTCGGTGTCCTGACCCGCCGTTTCCGGCCTGGCGGCAGGCGGCTGCTCCGGGTTCTCGAGTCTTGCGGCCTGGCCGTCTGGCTTCGCGGCCTGGCCCGAGACGGCGAAGCGCAGCCGCATCCAGGCGCCGCGCTGGCCCTCGCGGAAATCCGATGCATCCTTCAGCTCGATGCGGCCGCCATGGTCCTCGAGCACCCGGCCGACGATCGCGAGCCCAAGCCCGGTGCCCTTGGCGCGGGTCGTGACATAGGGCTCGAGCAGCCGCGCGCGGGCGACCTTGGGCAGGCCGATGCCGTTGTCGACGACGTCGATCAGAATGTCGTCGTTCTCGCGCTGGGCAACGACGTCGATGCGGCCCTTGCCGAGCTCTTCCGGCGGCACCTGCTCGATCGCCTCGGTGGCGTTCTTGATGATGTTGGTCAGCGCCTGCGAGATCAGCCGGCGGTCGAACTGCGCGGGCAGCGGGTCCTGTTTGATGTCGGCCTCGATGTCGAGATCGGGATGCGCGACCTTCATCAGGAACACCGCCTGCTTCACCACGTCGGCGACGTCCTCGCCCTCCATCACCGGCTTCGGCATCCGCGCAAAGCGCGCGAACTCGTCGACCATCCGCCTGATGTCGTCGACCTGGCGCACGATGGTGTCGGTGCACTGCTCGAAGATCGACTTGTCCTTTTCCTCGGTGATGGTCTTGCCGAACCGCCGCTTGATGCGCTCGGCCGAGAGCTGGATCGGGGTCAGCGGATTCTTGATCTCATGGGCGATGCGGCGGGCGACGTCGCCCCACGCCGAGGTGCGCTGCGCGGATACCAGTTCGGTGATGTCGTCGAGCGTGATGATGTAGCTGTCGCGCGACTGGCTGGTCTGCTCGGCCGAGATCCGCACCGACAGATTGCGCTCGTGGCCGTCGCGGTTGATGGTGATCTGGCCTTGCACCAGGCGCTGGGTGCCTTCCCGCGCCGTCTTCATCATCTCGTCGAGCTCGGGCAGCACGTCGGACAGCGGATGATCGAGCGTCTCGGACTCGGCGTGCCCGATCAGCTTTTCGGCCGAGCGGTTGAGGATGCCGATGCTGCCGGAGGCGTCGACGCCGATGATGCCGGCGCTCGCCGAGGACAATACCGCTTCGATGAAGCGGCGGCGGCTGTCGATCAGCTCGCTGGCGTTGACGAGCTCGTTGCGCTGGGTGCGCAGTTCCTGCGTCATCTTGTTGAAGGTGTGCCCGAGCTGGGCGAGATCGCCCTCCGACTGCACCTCCGGCACCTGCACATGCAGATCGCCGGTCGAGACCTTGTTCGCCGCACTCATGATGTTGCGGATCGGCTCCACCAGCCAGTTGGCGAAATTAAGTCCGATCAGCACCGAGGCCATCAGGATGGTCAGCGCGATCACCGCGAACATCAGCGCGAACGTCACCTGGATACCGAGCCGGCGCGACTCGGTCTGGGCGTATTCGGCAACCGACGCCTGGGTCTGCTTCAACTGGCTGATGACGCGCGGATCGAGCAGGCGCGCGACATAGAGGAAGACATTGTCGAAGCCGCGCAGCCGGACCACGGCGGCGACATAGTTCTCCTCCGGGAAGACCGAGATCTCCGGCTTCTGCTCGCCGACATCGTCAAGCAGTTCCTTCGGCGGCGTCGCGAAGGATTGCGTGATGCCGGTGTCGGCGGTCTCGACCACCACGCTGTCCTTGTTGAGCAGCATCGCCCCCGGCAGGTCGCGCGCCGCGGCGCTGGCGGTGAGGTATTCCTTGAACGAGCGGCGGTCCTGGTCGTACAGCGGCCGCGCATTGGAGAGGTCGTTCGCCATGGCGAGAATGTCGCCATTGATCAATTGGGCGTGCTCATAGGTATAGGCCCGAGCGACGCTGAGCGAATTCTGGATCGCCTCGCGAGTCGGCCCCGAGAACAGCCGGTCGAGGCCGCGGTCCAGCGTCACATTGGCCACGACGGCGACCAGCACGGCGGGCAGCACGGCGATGATCGAGAACAGACTGACGATCTGGACGTGGAGTCTCGCGGCGGCCCGCCCGCGGCGCCGGGCCTGGATCACCTTCCAGACCTCGCGGGCGATGATCCCGACCAGCAGCAGGATGGTGGCCGCGTTGATCAACAGGAAGGAGTAGACGACGTGCCTGGTCGGCGCGATCGGCGTCAGGCCGCTCAGCACGACGAAGGTCAGGAAGGCCGACAGCAACGCGATGGCCGCCGCGAATGGCGCGAGCCACTTTCGCAGGGCGAAGCCGTCGGATTCGGCAGGTGACGTGTCTAACGTTGCGGCCGTGGTCTCTGCGCTGGTCATACCGGCAATTGAGGTGAATGCTTTCGCCCGCGGGAATTGCGAACTGATGCAATCATATCACAATGTTGCCGAATTGCGACATTTCCGCGGCGCCAGGATCCGATGTGGCGCCGTGTCCCCAAGACTTGTCATTCCCGGGACATCAGCGGCGATTCTGGAGCCATCGGGACGCCTTTCATCCAGGCGCGCCGGATGGACCGAGAAGAGCTAGCCCCCGCTCCGGTACACCTGGATATCGAGGTCGCGGATCTTCTTGCGCAGCGTGTTGCGGTTCAGCCCGAGCAGGTCGGCGGCGCGGATCTGGTTACCGCGGGTGGCCGCCAGCGCCGCGGTCAGCAGCGGAATCTCGATCTCCTTGAGGATGCGGTGATAGAGCCCCGGCGGCGGCACGCCGTTCGGGAAGCCGGAGAAGTGCGAGGACAGATAGGCCTCGACGGCGCCGCCGAGATTGTCGACGCCGACGCTGGCAGTGCTCCCGGAGGTGACGGCCGGCGGCGCCAGCTCGCCGTCGATGACCGAGGACGTGATGACGTCCTGCGGATAGAGCGCGGCCAGGCGGCGGGCGAGGTTTTCCAGCTCGCGGACGTTGCCCGGCCAGCGGTGCTGCTTGAGCCGCTCCAGCGCCTGGGCGTCGAGCTTCTTCGGCGGCAGCCCGTCCTTCTCGGCAAGCGAAAAGAAGTGCCTGATCAGGTCAGGCAAATCCTCGATGCGCTCGCGCAGCGGCGGCAGCCGCAGCGGCACCACGTTGAGGCGGAAGAACAGGTCTTCACGGAACAGCCCCTGCTGGATCAGGATGCGCAGATCCTTGTTGGAGGCGGCGACGATGCGCACGTCGGTCTTGATCGGAGTGCGGCCGCCGACGGTGGTGTATTCGCCCTGCTGTAGCACCCGCAACAGACGGGTCTGCGCCTCCATCGGCATGTCGCCGATCTCGTCGAGGAACAGCGTGCCGCCCTCGGCCTGCTCGAAACGGCCGGAGGCGCGGGTGTTGGCGCCGGTGAACGCGCCGCGCTCATGGCCGAACAGCTCCGACTCGATGAGGTCGCGCGGGATCGCCGCCATGTTGACCGCAACGAACGGGCCGTTGCGGCGCCGTCCGTAATCGTGCAGCGCGCGGGCCACCAGTTCCTTGCCGGTGCCCGACTCGCCCGAGATCATCACGGTGAGGTCGGTCTGCATCAGCCGCGCCAGCACGCGGTAGATTTCCTGCATCGCCGGCGAGCGGCCGACCAGCGGGATCGAGTCGAACTCGCCGTCATCGTCGGCGCTCGACACCCGCTCCTTCGGCTCGGCCAGCGCGCGGCCGACGATGGTGATCAGCTCCTTCAGGTCGAACGGCTTCGGCAGATATTCATAGGCGCCGCGCTCGGAGGCGCGGATCGCGGTCATGAAGGTGTTCTGCGCGCTCATCACGATGACCGGCAGGTTCGGCCGCATCTTCTTGATCCGCGGCAGCAGGTCGAACGCGTTCTCGTCGGGCATCACCACGTCGGTGATGACGAGGTCGCCCTCGCCCTGGCTGACCCAGCGCCACAGCGTGGCGGCATTGCCGGTGAGGCGCACCTCGTAGCCGGCGCGCGACAGCGCCTGGTTCAGGACGGTCCGGATGGCGGTGTCGTCGTCGGCGACAAGTATGCTACCTGCAGGCATCGTTTATCCTCATCGTGCATCCTGAGAGGCAGGCGACGGCGTACCCGGAACGCCATCGCGGTTGCTTTGGTCGTGTTGCTTGGCGGCGCTGTAGACAGGCATCAGCACGCGGAATGTGGTCTTGCGCGGCTGCGACTCGCATTCGATGATGCCGCCGTGATCGCCGACGATCTTGGCGACCAGCGCAAGGCCGAGCCCGCTGCCGGTCTGCTTGGTGGTGACGAACGGATCGAACAGGTTCGGCAGCAAATCTTCCGGCACGCCCGAGCCGTTGTCCTTGACGCAGAACTCCAGCGGCAGCGAGACGCGCGATTTCTTGCCCGGCACCGACAGCCGCACCCCCGGTCGGAACGCCGTGGTGAGCTGGATCTCCGCATCGGTGCCGAGATCGGCGACCGCCTCGGCCGCGTTCTTCACCAGATTGAGGAACACCTGGATCAACTGGTCCTGATTGGCCAGCACCGGCGGCAGCGACGGATCGTAATCCTCGGTGAAGCGGACGTTGCGGGCAAAGCCGGACTGCGCCAGCCGTTTCACATGGTCGAGCACGGAATGGATGTTGACGGGACCGCGCGCCACCGGCCGCTCGTCGCCGAACACCTCCATGCGGTCGACCAGCGTCACGATGCGGTCCGCCTCGTCGCAGATCAGCCGGGTCAGCAGCCGGTCCTCCGAGGACGCCTGCTGCTCCAAGAGCTGCGCGGCGCCGCGGATGCCCGACAGCGGATTCTTGATCTCATGCGCCAGCATCGCGGCCAGCGCGATCACCGAGCGCGCGGCACTGCGATGCGTGAGCTGGCGGTCCATCTTGTCGGCGATGGTGCGCTCCTGCAGCATCACCACGATGTGGCCCGGCCGCTCGGTCAGCGGCGCGACGTGGAGGTCGACCTGGCGGTCGCCGCCGATCCTGGGCGTGCCGAGATCGACCTTGTATTCGTTGACCGGCGAGCCTGAGGCCCGGACCTGCTCGATCAGCGCCAGCAGCGGGCTGCCGAACGGCACCAGCTCCTTCAAGGATTGCCGGCGCAGGAATTGCGTCGAAATCTCGAAGAAGGATTCGGCTGCGATATTGGCGTCGACGATCCGCCCGTCCGGCGCGATCAACAACACCGGGTTCGGCAAGGCATTGAGAATCGCCTCGCCATCGGTCGGCACGGGGCGGCGCTGTTCCATGGCTGACGTCATGCGGCAGCACTCCAGGCAAAATCGTCGTAGGCCGCTTCGAGCGCGCGATGCACGCTGGACGGCTCGTCCGCGGTCAGGATCGCCTGCCGCCAGGTCTTCAGCATCGCGGCCGGCGCGCAGCTGTAGGCGGCAGCCGCCTCCAGCGCCCAGCCGAGATGCTTGCGCGCATGCTTCAGCCCGATCCGCAGGCCGTAATGGCTGCAGATCCCGTCATAGAGTGCGCGGATATAATTGAGCTGTTCGGCGAGCGGCGGCGCGGCCTCGGCGACACCGGTCTCGAGCCGGCGGCCAAGCTGGCCCGGCAGCCAGGGCTGGCCCTGCGCGCCGCGGCCGATCATCACGGCATCGGCGCCCGACTGCTCGAGCGCGGTGACCGCCTTGTCGAATGACGTGATGTCGCCATTGACGACGACCGGCACCGTGACGGCGTCCTTGACCGGGCGCACGGCACTCCAGTCCGCCTCCCCCTTGTAGAACTGGCAGCGGGTGCGGCCGTGCACGGTGATCATCTGCACCCCGGCGCCCTCGGCGCGGCGCGCCAGCTCCGGCGCGTTGAGCGAGCGGTCGTCCCAGCCGAGCCGCATCTTCAGCGTCACCGGCACCTTGACCGCCGCCATCGTCGCCTCGATCAAGCTGAGCGCGTGATCGAGATCGCGCATCAGGGCCGAGCCGGACTGGCCGCCGGTCACGTGGCGCGCCGGGCAGCCCATGTTGATATCGATGACGTCGGCACCCGCCCCCTCGGCGATCCGAGCGCCCTCCGCCATCCAGTGCGCCTTGCAGCCGGCAAGCTGCACCACATGCGGCCCGATCCCGGCCGCCTCGCAGCGCAGCTTCGACATCGGCTTGCCGTTCACCAGATCGTCGCTGGCGGTCATCTCCGAGACCACCAGACCCGCGCCGAGTTTGGCCGCGAGTCGCCGGAAGGGCGCGTCGGTGATGCCGGACATCGGCGCGAGGAGAACCCGGTTGGCGACAGCAATATCGCCTATCTTCAATGGGTTACGAGAAACTCTTTGCACGCCGGTCACAGCCGTCTCGTCACTCTGTCGACCACGCCATTGCAGCCGATATTTCCATTCTCAGCGCACAATCATTGTGCAGTCAAGCGCCATGCCTACAGTTTAGACAATCCTATCATCGATGCAAGTGCACTGCAACATAATCTGCTTTTCCCACAGCCATCTGCAAACGCGCTGTTCTTGCGCGGCGGGCATGGTAAGGGCTGTGCGCGGCCTGACGTCGCCCCTCACTTCATCCCCGATTCGTCTGTCACTGGTTCAAAATGCCGAAGCCCGAGCGTACCGCAGCCATTCTCGTTGCAGCCGGCCGTGGCCTGCGCGCCGGCGCGGGCGGGCCGAAACAATACCGGACAATCGGCGGACAGACCGTGATCTTCCGTGCCATGGAAGCGTTCGCCTCGCATCCTGATGTCTTCGCGGTGCAGCCGGTGGTCAATCCCGACGACATCGCGCTGTTTCGCGAAGCCGTCGCCGGGCTGCGCCATCAGCCGCCGACGCCGGGCGGCGCGACCCGTCAGGCTTCGGTGCATGCCGGGCTTGAGGCACTCGCCGCCGAGAAGCCGGATATCGTGCTGATCCACGACGCCGCGCGCCCCTTCGTCACCGCAGCCGTGATCTCGCGCGCGATCGCCGCCGCCGGCCGCACCGGCGCCGCGATCCCGGTCGTCCCCGTCACCGACACGATCAAGCTCACCGGCGCTGGCGGCGATGTGGAAGCGACGCCGGAGCGCGCGCGGCTGCGCATCGCGCAGACGCCACAGGCCTTTCGTTTCGATGTGATATTGGAGGCGCATCGCCGCGCGGCACGCGAGGGGCGCTCCGATTTCACCGACGATGCGGCGCTGGCGGAATGGGCGGGATTGACGGTTGCGACATTTGAAGGTGATCCTGCCAACATGAAACTCACCACTCCCGAAGATTTTGTGCGCGAGGAAGCGCGGCTGGCGAGCCAGCTCGGCGATGTCAGAACCGGCACCGGCTACGACGTGCACGCCTTCGGCGACGGCGATCATGTGATGATCTGCGGCGTGCGCGTGCCGCACAGCAAGGGTTTTCTGGCGCATTCGGACGGCGATGTCGGGCTGCACGCGCTGGTCGATGCGATCCTCGGCGCGCTGGCCGACGGCGATATCGGCTCGCACTTCCCGCCGAGCGACGCCAAATGGAAGGGCGCCTCCTCCGACCAGTTCCTGAAATACGCCGTCGAGCGCGTCTCCGCGCGCGGCGGGCGGATCGCCAATCTCGAAGTGACGCTTATCTGCGAGCGGCCGAAGATCGGCCCGTTGCGCGACACCATGCGGGCCAAGATCGCCGAGATTTCCGGCGTCCACGTCTCGCGGGTCGCGGTGAAGGCGACCACCAGCGAGCGGCTCGGCTTCACCGGCCGCGAGGAAGGCATCGCGGCGACCGCGAGCGCGACGATCCGTCTCCCTTGGAACGATCAAGGTTGGGACGACAAGAGCCGGAGTGCCTGACATGGGCGGCAGCGACGCTCGTGCCCTCTCCCGCTCGCTGCTCGACCTGTGCCGGATGCGCAAGCTGACCATCGCGACCGCCGAATCCTGCACCGGCGGCCTGGTCGCCGGCGCGCTCACCGACATCCCCGGCTCGTCCGACGTAATCGACCGCGGCTTCGTCACCTATTCCAACGAGGCCAAGCGGGTGATGCTCGGCGTCAAGGCGGCAACGCTGGAAACCTTCGGCGCCGTCAGCAAGGAAACCGCGACCGCGATGGCGATCGGCGCGCTGGAGAAGGCCGGCGTCGACCTTGCGGTCTCCATCACCGGGATCGCCGGGCCCGGCGGCGCGACGCCGGGCAAGCCCGTGGGCCTCGTGCATTTCGCGGTCGCCGCGCGCGACGGCCGCATCCTGCATCGCGAGCAGCGCTTCGGCGCGATCGGCCGCAGCGCGGTGCGCCAGCGCTCGGTGGTCGAGGCGCTGCGCATGTTGATGGAGCTGGCGCGCCCGCCGCAAGCTACCAAGCCGCGCCGCGAGGCCGTCAGCCGGCTGCGGCCGCGCGTCGCTCGGTCGCCGCGCAGCCACGCCGCAAAGCGCCGTCGGCTGCCGCGCGGCTGAACCCTGCTCAGGTCAGGTTCTTGCGGCGTTCGAGCTCCGCTGCGGTCGGCGTCTCGAATTCGAACGAGCCGGTCTTCACCTCGCCGTCGCGAATATATTTGGCGTAGATGATGCCGGACGGCAGCACCTGCGACGACATCAGCTTCAGATTTCCCGGCTGGCCGCTGTCGCCGAACAGGCGCTTGCCCTTGCCGAGGATCAGCGGCGCGATGAACACATTGACCTCGTCGACCAGACCCGCGGCGAACAGCGTCTTGAGGAAATCGCTCGAGCCTTGCGTCAGCAGATCCGGGCCGTCAGACTGCTTCAGCTTGCGCAGCGCGGCGACAACGTCGGCCCCCAGCGTCTCGCTGTTTTGCCAGCTCAGCGTGCGGCCGGCATCGCGGGTCGCGACGTATTTGGTGATGCGGTTGAACAGCGGGCCGATCGGATCATCCTTGCCGACATAGGGCCAATGGGCGGCGAAAATGTCGTAGGTCTTGCGGCCGAGCAGCAGGTCGAATGGATTGGCCAGCATCTGGCCGATCACCGCGCCGGTCGCTTCATCGACCAGCGGCGCGAACCAGCCGCCGAAACGGAAGCCGCCGATCGGATCTTCCTCCGGGCCGCCGGGCGATTGCATGACGCCGTCAAGGCTGATGAAGGCGCCGACAACGATCTTTCTCACGTCCTACTCCTTGCACGATGTTGATCAGATGGCCGAAGGACGAACTGAACCGGCTGAAGCAGACAGGGTCAGGAAGTTTATTTGCGCGATTGCGACGGCCCTGCCGTCACACGCAAATGCCGCCTGACGCGTATCGATGGATGCGCGGTGTGAGTCGCGGGCGGCCGTCACTAACCATCCTCGTCAATGCGACTTAGTGCTGCTATCTCAGGTGGAACACGGCCCCGGCTTCGCCGTTATCTTCTGTTCCAGCTCGGCTGTTTCAGCAGCAATCCCACAACAAGGAGAAAATGATGAAGTTGGGAACTTTTGTCGTGGCCAGCATCACCGCCGGTGCCATGACACTATCGACTATTGTCCCCTCGCCCGCAGCACCGCTCGCTCCGGCGCCCTTGCAGGATCAGCCTAGCTCCGTTCAGCAGGTGCAGTACCGGCACTATCATGGCGGCCCGCGCTACGGCTACCGCGGCGGCTATTATGGTCACCGGCATCATGGTGGTGGCGGCAACGCCGGCGCGATCATCGGCGGCCTTGCGGCCGGTGCGATCATCGGCGGTGCGATCGCCGCGAGCCAGGCCAAGGCCAACAACGACGCCTATTGCTCCCAGCGCTTCCGCTCCTATGATCCAGCGTCCGGCACTTATATCGCATCCGGCGGCGTGCGCCGCCCCTGCCCGTAAGGGCAGCTTCAAGGGCATCGCCTGCAACGTGTCGCGGCGATGCCCCTCTTTCCGCAATGACCGTGAGAGATATTATGAAGCGGCTGGCTTGCCGTAGATCTGGTCAGCGCGCTTCTCGAATGCCGCGGCAAAGCGCGAGAACGCGGCGTCGAACATCGAGCCCATCAACATCGCCAGCATTCGGCTCTTGAACTCGTAGCTCAGGAAGAAGCCGACGTCGCACTCGGCGTCCGACTTCGGCTCGAAGGTCCAGCGATTCTCCAGATTGCTGAAGGGGCCGCGCAGATATTCAACCAGGATCATCAGATTGGGCCGGTCGAGCGTCACCTTGCTGGTGAAGGATTCGCGCACCAGCTTGAACGACACCGTCATGTCGGCCACCACGATCTCGGTGCCGTCGTCCTTCGGCGTGCGCTGGCGGATCTTCAGCGACTGGCACAGCGGCACGAATTCCGGATAGCGCTCGACGTCGGCGACCAGATCGAACATCTGTGCGGCAGCGTGGCGAACCCGCCGCTTGCTTTGAAAACGCGGCATCAGATCAGCGGCCGCGGGCGGTGCGGGCCGCCTGCAGCTTGGCAAAATCCTCGCCGGCGTGATGCGAGGACCGGGTCAGCGGGCTTGCCGACACCATCAGAAAACCCTTGGTATAGGCCACCCGCTCATAGCCGGCGAACTCGTCCGGCGTCACGTAGCGCATCACGGCGTGATGCTTGCGCGTCGGCTGCAGGTATTGGCCGATGGTGAGGAAGTCGACATCGGCCGAGCGCAGATCGTCCATCACCTGCAGCACCTCGTGGCGCTCCTCGCCGAGGCCGACCATGATGCCGGACTTGGTGAAGATGGTTGGATCCATCTCCTTGACCCGTTGCAGCAGCCGGATCGAGTGGAAGTAGCGCGCGCCGGGACGGACCGTCAGATAACGCGACGGCACGGTCTCCAGATTGTGGTTGAACACGTCGGGCTTGGCGGCGACCACGCGCTCCAGCGCGCCGTCCTTGCGCAGGAAGTCCGGCGTCAGGATCTCGATCGTGGTGGTCGGGCAGCGCGCGCGGATGGCGCGGATGGTTTGTGCAAAATGCTCGGCGCCGCCGTCAGTGAGATCGTCACGGTCGACCGAGGTCACCACCACATGGGCCAGGCCGAGCTTGGCGGTCGCCTCGGCGACGTATTCGGGCTCATGGGCTTCGAGCGCCGTGGGCATGCCGGTCTTGACGTTGCAGAACGCGCAGGCCCGCGTGCAGGTGTCCCCCATGATCATGAAGGTGGCGTGCTTCTTGTCCCAGCACTCGCCGATATTGGGACAGCCGGCCTCCTCGCACACCGTGACGAGGCCGTTCTCCTTGACGATGCGGCGCGTATCGGCATAGCCGCGCGTGTTCGGCGCGCGGACCCGGATCCAGTCCGGCTTCGGCGGCGACACGGCGTCCGGCCGGTTCACCTTTTCGGGGTGCCGCGGGCGCAACGGGGTCGTGGAGATGGTATCGACGATGGTGACCATAGGTGCCTGCAAGTGGCGGGAGCATGATCCGGAAAGACGGAGACCGGTTTTCCGGACAGATCATGTTCCGACGATGAGCTTAGCTAATCCGTGTTGACGGGGCCTGCAACCCGGCCCCGCGCGACCCTAAAGCGCGATGAGACACTTTTCCGGATCATGCTGTAGCAGCTGAGCCGATATATTGGCAGTCTTGCGGCCTGTTCCGCCCCGATTCCCACCTCAAAATGGCTCAAAAACCCAAATCGACCGCAGCGGCCACGCCGCACCTCGGCAAAGCGCTGAAACGCTCCTTCTTCGACCGCAGCGTGCACGAGGTCGCGCCCGACCTGATCGGGGCCACCTTCCTGGTCGGCGGCGTCGGCGGCATCATCGTCGAGGTCGAGGCCTATCATCACACCGATCCGGCGGCGCATTCGTTCCGGGGACCCACCCCGCGCAACCAGGTGATGTTCGGCCCGCCCGGCTTCTCCTACGTCTACCGCTCCTACGGCATCCACTGGTGCGTGAACTTCGTCTGCGAGGCCGCCGGCTCCGCCAGCGCCGTGCTGATCCGCGCGCTCGAGCCGACCCATGGCCTCGCCGCGATGCGCAAGCGGCGCGGGCTGGAGGACGCGCGGGCGCTGTGCTCCGGGCCCGGCAAGCTCTGCGAGGCGCTCGGCATCAGCATCGCCCACAGTGAATTACCGCTCGACCGCGCTCCGATCGCGCTTCATGCCCGCACTGAAAAGCCTGAGATCGCCACCGGCGTGCGGATCGGCATCACCAAGGCCGTCGAGCTGCCCTGGCGCTACGGGCTGCAAGGCTCGAAATTCCTCAGCAAACCGTTTTGAACGCAGCGGCGTCGCTCGCTACGACGCCTGCTTCAGCCGTTCGATCGCTTCTGATATCTTGGCGCGGCGCTCGAGCGCGGCCTCGCGCTTTTCCTTCTCTTCCTCGACCAGCTCTTCCGGCGCATTGGCGACGAACTTCTCGTTGGACAGCTTGGCGTCGACCCGCTTGATGTCGGCGTCGGCCTTGCCGAGCTCCTTCTCAAGCCTCCCCCGCTCGGCGGCCAGATCGACCACGCCCTTGAGCGGTAGCGCGACGACCTCGCCGCGGACGAGAAGCTGCACGGCGCCTTGCGGCGCCGTGTCCGCGAACGAAATGTCCGACAGCCGCGCCAGGCGCTTGGCGACCTCGCTCCAGTGCTGCGCGCGTGCCTTGGTTTCGGGCGAAGCTGCGACCATCACGAGTGGCGTCAGCGTCGACGGCGGGATGTTCATTTCCGCCTTGACCGAACGCACCGTGCTCAAGAGATCGACCAGCCAGCCGATCTCGGCCTCGGCCGCGGGGTCACTGAACTCGGCCGTCTCGGATGCAATGATCATCCCGGCTGGAATGATCTCGCCGCTCGGGCCTGACATCGCCATTTCGGCAAGCTGCTCGGCGGTCACGCCGGTCGCCCTGCGCGGCCACGGCGCGAGCGCCAGCAGGCCATCGCGCTTCGCCGTCACCGCCCACAGCTCTTCGGTGACGAAGGGCATGAAGGGATGCAGCAGCTTGAGGATCTCGTCGCGCACGTAGGCGAGCATGGCGCGGGTTTCGGTCTTCGCCGGTCCGTCCTCGCCCATCAGAAGCGGTTTGGTCAATTCGATGTACCAGTCGCAATAGACGTTCCAGATGAAGCGGTAGACCGCATTCGCCGCGTCATTGAAACGATAGGCCTCGATCGCCTCGGTGACCTCGCGTGCCGCGCGCGCCGTCTCGTGCATGATCCAGCGATTCACCGACTGCTCCGCCTTCGCGGGCTCGAAACCCTCGGGCAGCGCCGCGCCGTTCATCTCGGCGAAGCGGCAGGCGTTCCACAGCTTGGTCGCGAGGCTGCGATAGCCGTCGACCCGGCTCTCGGCCAGCTTGATGTCGCGGCCTTGAGCGGCCATCGCCGACAGCGTGAAGCGCAGCGCGTCGGCGCCGTATTTGTCGATCAGATGCAGCGGGTCGATGACGTTGCCCTTCGACTTCGACATCTTGGCGCCCTTCTCGTCGCGGACGAGAGCGTGGATGTAGACCGTCGAGAACGGCGCCTCCTTCATGAAATGCAGGCCCATCATCATCATGCGGGCGACCCAGAAGAAGATGATGTCGAAGCCGGTGACCAGCGTGTTGGTCGGGTAGTAGCGCGCGACCTCGGGCGTGTCGTCCGGCCAACCCAGCGTCGAGAACGGCCACAGCGCCGAGGAGAACCAGGTGTCGAGCACGTCCTCGTCGCGCGTGATGAAGCCCTCGCGCTTCGCCGGGTCGGCGGCCATCTCGTGGCCCTGCTCCGGCGTGATGACCTCCTGCTCGACGTAATAACCGAGCGCGTTGCCGACCGCCTCTTCCTCGGTCTCGGCGACGAACACCTTGCCGTCCGGCCCGTACCAGGCGGGAATCTGGTGGCCCCACCACAGCTGGCGCGAGATGCACCAGGGCTGGATGTTCTCCATCCATTCGAAATAGGTCTTTTCCCAGTTCTTCGGCACGAACGTCGTCTCGCCCGAACGCACCGCCGCCATCGCCGGCTGCGCCAGCGCGTGCGCGTCGACGTACCATTGGTCGGTCAGATACGGCTCGATCACGACGCCGGAGCGGTCGCCATGCGGCACCATGTGGGTGTTCGGCTCGATGCGTTCGAGGAATCCGAACTCCTCCAGCCGCGCCACGATCTTCTTGCGCGCGGCGAAACGCTCGATCTTGTCGAACTCCGCGGCGAACTCGGTCGAACCTTCCGGCAAGCCGCGCAGATAGTCCTCGTTGTCGGTGAGGCTGAGGCAGCCTTCCTGATCGAGCACGCTGATCTGCGGCAGGCCGTGGCGCTTGCCGATCTCGAAATCGTTGAAGTCGTGCGCCGGCGTCACCTTGACCGCGCCAGAGCCCTTCTCCGGATCGGAATAGTCGTCGGCGACGATCGGGATCTTGCGGCCGACCAGCGGCAGGATCACGTGCTGGCCGACCAGCTTGGTGTAGCGTTCATCGTCCGGATGCACCGCGACTGCGGTGTCGCCGAGCATGGTCTCGGGACGCGTCGTCGCGACCACGATGAACGATGTCGGGTCCTCGGGGCTGAAGTCGCGGCCCTCGATCGGATAGCGCAGATACCAGAGATGGCCCTTGACCTCGACCTGCTGCACTTCGAGATCGGAGATCGCGGTGAGCAGCTTCGGGTCCCAGTTGACGAGGCGCTTGTCCTTGTAGATCAGCCCTTCGCGGTGCAGCTCGACGAACACCTTGACGACGGCGCGCGACAGGCCCTCGTCCATCGTGAAGCGCTCGCGCGACCAGTCGCAGGACGCGCCGAGGCGCTTCAGCTGGTTGACGATGGTGCCGCCGCTCTCGGCCTTCCACTGCCAGACCCGCTCGAGGAACTTGGCCCGGCCGATATCGCGCCGGCCCGGCTCCTGGCGTTCCATCAGCTGGCGCTCGACCACCATCTGAGTGGCGATGCCGGCATGGTCGGTGCCGGGCTGCCACAGCACGTCGCGGCCGCGCATCCGCTCGAAGCGGCACAGGATGTCCTGCAGCGTGTTGTTGAGGGCATGGCCCATATGCAGCGAGCCGGTGACGTTCGGCGGCGGGATCACGATGGTGAAAGGCGCAGCGTCCTTGCGTTCCGGCCGTCCGGCCTTGAACGCACCGCTGTCCTCCCAAATCTGGGACATCCGGCGCTCGATATCCGCGGGCTGGTAATTCTTCTCGATCATGACACTGCAATATGGGGATGTGGAAACGGCTAGAAAGCCGCATGGACGCACCGAGTCAACCGGACCGGCACGCGGAAGCCGCAATTAGGGCATTTTGGGGTGGCCGAATCAGGGCCGATGGCGCTCCGCCGGAGAATCAGCGTCCGCGCGATACCCGCTCGATCTCGGCCTTGACGATCCGCTCGACCAGCCCCGGCAGGTTGTCGTCCAGCCAGTTCTTCAGCATCGGCCGCAGCATCTCCTTGACCAGGTCCTCCAGCGTGCGCGCATTGTTGCTGAGCACCGTGTTGGCCAGCGAGTTGAAGGCGGACTCCACCGCCCGCATCGTGGTTCCCGAGATGATCGGCTGGATCGCGGCCGTGTCGATCGGCGGCGGCTCGCGGACCTCGTCCTGGGCCGGCGCCCGCGCTCGCCCGGACGGATCGGTGAATTCGACGTCGTCCTGCGGCTCGACCTTGCGGAAGGAAGGAGCTGCGGGCGCGGCGGCCGCCGGCTGCGGCAGCGCCATGTCGTCGGTGAGTTCGAACACATCGCCGTCGGGCTGCGGCGGCCTGACCTCGGACGGCTGCGTCGCCTCGTCGAGACTGGCGAGCAGCGAGTCGATGTCGTCCTGGCTATTGCCTGCCGCGGCGGCCGGCGCTGGCTTGGATGCGGGCGCGACCTTCGCGGCCGGCGGCGGCGATGCTGGCGGCGGGCTCTTCATGGCGGCGGGCTTCGGTTGCACTGGCGGTTCGACCTTGGGCGGCGGCGCAGCTGCTGCGGCCGCCGGTTTCTCTGCAGCGGCCGGCTTCGCCTCATCGTCCGCAATGATGCGACGGATCGACGCCAGGATCTCCTCCATCGAGGGTTCTTGGACCTTTGCAGGTTGCGTCATCGCCGACTCCACATCGAAACCATTTTACATCAAGCCCGAGAGGATTCGCCGGTTCCGATGATGCGGGCTGGGATTTTCGCTGCTCCCGCCCGACTTGTCCCCAGATCAAGCCCCGCCAGAGGCTCTGCGTCAGCCTCATGTCCTCCAGGCAGCCCTGGCTCGCGCCTCCGGCACCGCACCACGCGCGTGATGGCGTTGGCGTTGCCGCGAATCGCCGTCCTGCCCGACAAAACGGTATGTCAGGGCATTAACCGATTGCAAGCAAACGCACCTGCTTGTGGTCCTGATTGAACTCAGAACCACAAGCTAGACGCGACAAGCGACGTTGATGTGGCGATTACTTGCCGTCGGGCGTGCGAACGCCGGCCCAGCTGTCGCGAACCTGCTGATAGTGCACGCTCGCATCGTAGGTCGTGGTGGGCAGACCAAGCACGACCGGCGACAGCCGGCCGACCGCGTTGAGCACGTTGTAAGACGCGACGACGCGGTCATGCTGCGCGGTGACCAGCGAGTTGCGCGCATTGACGAGCGCCTGCTGCGCGTTCAGCACGTCGAGCGTGGTGCGCTGGCCGGCCTTGGCTTCTTCACGCACGCCGTTGAGCGCGATCTCGGACGCCTGCACCTGCGCCTGTGCCGAAGCCACCTGCGCCTTGCCGGCGACCAGCTGGCCCCATGCGGTGACGACGTTGGCGCGCGCCTGATCCCGGGTCTGCTCCAGCACCAGCCGTTGCTGCGTCAGCGATTCCTTGGACTGCCGGATCAATGAGTATTCCGAGCCGCCCTGGTAGATCGGCACCGACAGCTGAACCGCAGCCCCCGCGGTGAAGGTGCGGGAGATTGTCAGGGACTGTTCGTAGGCCTGGCTTACCGACGTCTGCAGGTTGACTGACGGGAACAGCGCGCCTTCGTTGATCTTGACCTGCAGGAAGTTCACGTCGACGCCGAACATCGCAGAGGTAACGTTCGGATTTTGAGTCAGGCTGAGCTCGACGGCGGACGCCAGCGTCGCCGGCAAGAACCGGTCGACCGGCGAGCCGGGTGCAAGATTCTGCGGCTCGCTGCCGATGATGCGGCGGAAGTTCGAGCGCGTCGTCGTCAGGTTCGATTCCGCCGTCAGCTGCTGCGTGCGGCCGGCTGCGAGCTGCGCCTCGGACTGCGCGACGTCGGTTCGCGTCACCTCGCCGACATTGAAGCGGTCCTGGGTCTGTTTCAGCGTCTGCTCGAGCACGCGGGTGTTGCTGCGTTGAACCTCGACGATCGCCGAGTCGCGCAGATAGTCCATATAGACGGTGGCCGCGTTCAACAGCACGGTCTGCTCGAGCACGCGCAAGCCTTCGCGCGCCGACGACACCTGGCTTTCGGCCGCACGCACGCGCTGCGGCGTCTGAGCGTTGAACAGGGATTGGTTGACGGTAAGGCCGACGCTGCGCGGCGCTTGGTTGCCATGGATCGGATTGCTGCCCACCAAGGCGGTGTCGCTGTACTGATAGCCGCCGCTTGCCGTCAATGCGGCCTTCGGGCGGTAACCCGAGAGCGCTTGAGGAACGTTTTCGTCGATTGACCGCACCTGCGCGCGTTGCGCGTTGAGCTGGGGGTTGTTCTGGTAGGCCCGCACCAGCGCGGCCTCGATTGTATCGGCGAGCGCAGGCACCGGGCCCAAAATCGCCAATAGAAGGACCGCAGTCGCAGTCGCGGTGGTAACCTTCACCCCACGCATCCCCAGAAATCCATTCATTTGTAGTCGCCCAATCCGCGAACGCAGACCGGGCGTCGCCTAAGACCGAAGTGAGTCCCGCCTCACCTTAGTCCGCAGCTAGGGTCAACGGAACTACCCCGCAACGGAGCGCAGTGGAAACTCTTCACGTGGGGCAAACGGGCCACACTTCTGATTCAGAACGGGATTTTATTAGCTAGCGCAGCGCAATAGGCGGTCAGAAGACGAAGGCAGGAAGCCGTTCGAGCCCGGGCAGGACGGGCGCCGAGGCGTCGAACAGCTCGCGGTGCCCAAAGTCGGCGTGCGAATGGGTCACCAAGGTGGCCCGCGGCGGCGCCCTCAGGGCGAACACCCCGACCAGCCGCCCGCCCTCCTTGAGCTGACCATAGAGCCCGGTCGGGAGGATCTCGGTGGCGCCGTTGAGGATGATGACATCGAACGGCGCTGCCGCGGAATCGCCATCGGCGGCAGCCGCGGTCTTCACGGTCACATTGTGGAGGCCGAGCTGGGTCAGGGCGGCGCCCGCCTTGGCGGCCAGCGCCGGATCGCTTTCGGTCGCGCTTACCTCCCCAGCAAACGCCGCCACCACCGCGGCGGCATATCCGGTGGCAACGCCCACCACCAGGACACGGTCGGTGCGCTTGATCTCGGCCGCTTGGAGCATCCTGGCGAGCAGCGCCGGCTTGATCAGGTACCGCTTGGCGGTGCCGCCGCCGGCGACGTCCAGATCGAGATCCAGATAGGCCAGCGCCTGCTTGTCGGCCGGCACGAACAGCTCGCGGGGCACGGTCAGCATGGCTTCGAGGATTCGGTCGTCGGTGACGTCGCTCGGACGCACCTGACCATCGACCATATACTGGCGCGCGGTCGAAAATCCGGACATTGGCTGAGAACCCTGCAAGTCGCGCGGCATTGCCGCTGGAGGAGCTAGAACAGGGCCATCTTTTGGAACATGCTCCGCCAAAACGCAACACGCCGTTGGCGCGCGCATTCAGGTCGCAGGGCGGCGACTCGGAGGCCGTTTATTCAATGGTGACGGCAAGCCGGCCGATCAGGCGGGCCACCTCGTCGAGATGCCCGGAATCCTGGTCCTCGACAGCCTTCGCCAGCCGGCGCAGGCACTCATCGTCACTGATCTCGGGTGCATCTGATGGGACCAGGGTCGGCTGCGGTGTCGACAGGTCGAACAGGATCACAGACATGGACAATCACCTCTCGGGACCCGGCGTGAGGGACGATCGTCAGCTATTGAGTCGATTTGACGGCTAATCCGGCCTGCCGGCGGCCAGCCACGGGCTCGTGATCGGCGGCAATCGATGTCGAACGGAGAATCGAGGGGCGGGAAATGCCGCGCCATTCCGCCTCCACGGGTTCTTACGGAGCCGATGACGGTGCCGGCGGGATGGGCAAATATTGCGATCGGAAGCAGGCAAGTCCTGATGTAACAGGGGCTTTACCGTCCCTGTTAAAGTTTCGCGGGAGGTGTCATTTGGTTCTTTGCAAGGCCGGAAGGCTTTGTTATACGCTGCCCGCTCGCGAACGGAAGTTCGCCTATTCCTCGGTAGCTCAGCGGTAGAGCATTCGACTGTTAATCGAATGGTCGCTGGTTCGAATCCAGCCCGGGGAGCCAGTTCCTGGCCCCATCAACACATCCCCATCTCCTCAGCGCGCTTCAGCTTGTTTGCGCATGACCTTCCCGGAAATCCGCTGCGCACTTTTCCGGATCATGCGCTGCGCGCAGCGATCGCGACGATGAACAGGACGACCGACCCCGTACAGGCGATCGTCCGTACGTGGTTCCAGAAGGTCCAGTCGACGAGATAGCTCGCCCAGACCGGCGCCGCCGCGCTGCTCGCCGGATCGACTGCGGCGAGCTGATTGTTGAGCGGCACGTTGAACACCACGGTCACGACGAACATCCCGACGACATAGAGAACGCCGCCGCTGATCGCAGCGATCGCGCCCGGCTCCTGCCACCGCAGGCTCGCGAGCGCCGCCAGCGCCGCGCAGGCCAGCGTCGTGGCGAAGAACAGCGGCATGAACAGCGAGCGGACGATGTCGACATTGATCGCGTTCATCGCCGAGATCCCGGCGGCCTGCCCGATCCGGCCGAGCGAGGTCATGATGAAGGTCGAGAATGCGAAATAGAGCCCGCCGAGCAGGCCACAGCCGACAGCGGCAAACCACAGCAGGGCGGAGATCAGAAGCTGGCGCATCGTCGCCTCCAAATGCGAGAGTTGCTCGTATTTCTAAAATGCGATAATCTCTCGTATTAGAGACGTCAAGTCCGGACCGAACGGAGACCACATGGCGAGACGAAAGGCCGCGCCGGCCGCAGGCGCGGCACTCCCGAACGCATCGCCCGAAGTGGGGCTCGCGCGGCTCGCTCCGGTGCAGCAGCGCAGCCGCGAGCGCTTCGAGCGCATCCTCGCCTGCGCCGCCGAGATCATTGCCGAGAAGGGCAGCGAGGCGTTCCGCATGAGCGATATCGTCGCGCGCAGCGGCATCGCCTTCGGCTCGCTCTATCAATACTTTCCGGACAAGGCGGCGATCGTCGGCACGCTGGCCGAACGTTACAACGCGGTCGGGCGCAGCTGCGTCGCGCGCGATCTCGCCGCGGTGAAGACGATGCGCGATCTGCACCCTGCCCTGTGCCGGATCGTCGACAGCTACTACCGGATGTTCATGCGCGAGCCCGCGATGCGCGACATCTGGCAGGCGACCCAGGCCGACCGCGCGCTGCAGCAGCTCGATGCCGAGGACACGGCCTTCCTCGCCGGCCTGCTCGCGGATGCCGTCCGGCGGGTTGCGCCCGACATGCCGGAGGCCGCGCTCGCAACACTCTCCGCGCTGACCATGACGCTGACGGCGGCCGCCGTTCGCCACGCGATCACGCTTCCGGCGAAACCGGCGCGGCGCATGCTCGACCAATTCAAGGCCATGCTGCCGCACGACCTCGCGCGGCTGGCCTGATGGCGATAAACGCGGACGATCGCGCCGCGCCGGCCGCGTTGTCACGTCTCCCTAAAATTCCTGCGATATTTGACGGCTAGAAATAGCTCCGGGAATTGTACGCAGGTTTTTCGGACCTGTGATCTGTTTCACACTTGGTGCGGCCGGGCCGACCTAGGTTCCGCAGCAAGCATAAGCCAGTTGTTAACCAAGCCGGGCGCCATCGTTCTTTTCATAAAATTCGAACGATTCGCTCAATCCGGCCCGAAGACCGTTTTGCGACCATGGCGCTCCCGAACCTCGGAGAGCGCAATGAGCGAAGTCGAATTTGAACTGCTGCTGGACGCCGTGCGAACGGCGGTCGCGCCCATTGCTCAGGAGGATTTCTTGGCCCAGCCGTCACCCCGTATCCAGCCGCCGCCGCGTGCCGCCAACGACAATGAGCGACGTTGGCCCCTGGTTCCATGGCCCGAAGGTTGGTCGGCCGTCTCTTGAAGACGGCCCTCAGATTCTGAGCACAAGCTATTGAAAGGATGAATGGAGGCCACGACCAGAATTGAACTGGTGTACACGGTTTTGCAGACCGTTGCGTAACCACTCCGCCACGTGGCCCCTTGGGGGCACTCATATACGGGCTCGCCAGGATAGGCAACCAACTCGCCCGATCAAACGCACCGCGACTGGCTGAATCGCGCGGTCCCGGAGCACCGTTGAGCCCTCCTGGAGCTAGTCCTGGGGATCGTGGTACAGGCCGATCGGCACATGCCTGACCCGATATTCGAGCCCTGATCGCCGGTGGATATGTCGCGAATTCAGAATCAGCGGATTCTTGTCGCACACCGCGACCAGTCCCTCCCCCTCGGATGCGACGAGATGATTGCGCCACCTGTCCATCGTCCTGCTGATGTCAGGTCCCTTATGGTAGATGATCAGCGCACCATCATTCTGGCCAGGCATGCCAGGCGAATATCGCGTGAGCAGTTGGAGAAGTCCCTTCGTCAACCACTCGTAGGTCGAGTGAACCTTGGCCTCTGCGAGCCAGAGGAAACCATCGATGCCCTTGATCACGATATCGCAATGACCGTTGTAATCGGTGTCGTGTGTCGCATCGAAACCGAGCGCGACCAGCAGTCCAATGATATCGTTCGTCAACGCGTCTTCACCACGATTGGCGCGGTCACGTGCGGTCCTCACGCATTCGAGGACGATCCAATCGATCGCACTGTTGACAGCATTGACCCGCTCGGCATGTGAAGCCGAAAATATATAGTTGAGCTGAATAAGTCCGGGCGACGACCGGCCAAATATCATTCGCAGTTCCCGCAACGAGAACCGATCTTCGGACACCGATATTGTCATATGAGGGGAACCGACGAGGGCATGGATTCACGGAACGATCGGGCGCCGGCAGGCGGATGCAGGGCTTCCCGCAGTAACGACGATGGCTCGAAATAGAGACTTACCCGATCCTCGAAATCATCGATTGGCATCCCGGTCTGCGGATGGAAAAAACGCTGCGAGCGCCAAGCCGCTGAAAGGCGACCTAGTGTAACCGGAAACTCCACCCCATTGTGGTCGAGGAAACTGCCCTTGGGCACAAGGAGAGCCTCTGTCGACGTTGTCACTATCTGCAAGGTCGTCATGATCGTCAGAGCGCGCAGAAGTTCTTCATCGACCTGGGCCTTGCCTACAACACGGCTCAACACCCGAAAGTTCAGCGTGCCCCGTTCGGTGCCATCCGAGGTCGCGAGATGGTCAAGGATCTTCAAGCAGAGAGGCAACGCGGGATCGTCGCGAAGCCGACCACTTAACGCATCCTCGAAATCAGACAGTGTGTGTTGCGAAGCTGGTGACCGCGAGGCCGCTCGTTCGAAGCACATTCGTCGCTCGAAGGCCGTCGAGCGCATGACGGGATAGCGGGCAAATACCCTCTCGCGGCTAGCGCGAACGTCCATCGCCATCAACGCGACCGGTTTGCGAAAACCTGGAAACAGGCGTGGCTCGGCAATGGTCTCGTGGGTGAAGACACGGCGATAGAACGCCTGATGTTCGGGACGGACAATAGCGAGCGCTGTATCAGCTTCGAAATATTCACAAGCCATATAGCACAATCTCAGCGTCAAGTAAGGAAGCTCAAATGTTCGGCGGGCGCGGACGGGGTCCGCAACGAAGCGTCCCGGGTCAATTATCACCTCGCCTCGATCGAGCCGTGGTTGCAATATGTCGGCGAACGCATCCGCTGCGCCCGACCGGCGCCAACTCGGCTTCAAGACGCTGATGCGTACCGAACTGCATAGTTCGTCATGAATGTAGACGCCGAATATCCAGGAATTCGGCAGTTCGTCATATTGATCGACAACGCGTTGCTCGTGTGACTCTTGGATTGCGCCTTCACGAAGATATGCTTTGTACCGCAGCCTGTAGATTTCTTCTCTTTGGTCCGGCGTCACCGCAAGCCGATAGTCGACGTGCTCGAACAGACTCGAGTTCCTGATCGGCACCGAGACGATCTTCGCTGCACTTTCCATTGGGTGATTTTCTCGACGAATGCAGGTTCCACCCAAAGTAGCGTTGTCGCTGCCGATTTGCCATCGAAATCCCGAAACGTACTTTCGACAACCTAGCTCCGGCGGCGCCGGCGATAATCCCGCTTCTTCGGCTTCGGCGCCAATTCCGGCATGTTTGCCTGAACCTCGCGGAATCTCGCCAGCATCCGGTCGAAACTGTCGATCAGGGCCGCCGCGATCTCCGGTCGCTTCTGCAAGCCGGCGAGCAGCATCGCCGCGGCTTCGAGGGTCGACAGGCCGTCTCGGCGCGGCTCGCGGCGGAGCTGGCCGTAGCGCGAGGGCTGCTTCGGGCCGAGGATCACGCGCTGGCATTTCAGCATCCACGGATTGCGCCACCACAACGCCTTGGCCTGACTCCAGGTGCCGTCGAGCAGCACGATGCCCTCAATGCGGCCGAGAATGCTGCGCTGGTCCGGCTCCAGCTCGCCATTGCGGTTGATGGCGACGATCTCGGCGTCGGTGTCGAGCTCCTCGGCCTTGGCCGAGCCGAGATAGAGCACGGCCCAGCGCGACGGGTCGGCCACCGGCCGACCGAGCGCCTTGGCAAGGCTCGGCCAGGACAGGCCGATCCGGACCACGGCATGCTCGAAATGCCGCGCCGTCAGCCGCGCGGTGCCGAGCGCCTTGTCCTGCTCCTGCGGATGCACCAGGATCAAGAGTTGGACTCGGCTTTCGATCGGCGTGACACTGTCGCAGATGCAGAGCGGCAGCGGCTTGCCGCAATGCGGGCAGTCCGCCACGACATCGGGAGCTTCGGCAGGATTCGACATCCAACGGCTATACGCCGTTAAGGGGCGAGCCAGCAACATCAGCGGAGGCCCCGCTCCGGCCGATATGTTGCGCCGGACCCGGAGACGGGAACTGGATGCGGCTTGCGGAACGATGCCTCAGATTATTCTGCCGGCGCAGGTACCGCGGATGGTGCCCGGCGCTGCCGCAGCCGGTCGATCAACAGGTAGATCACCGGCGTCGTGTACAGCGTCAGGATCTGCGACACGAACAGGCCGCCGATGATGGTGATGCCGAGCGGCCGGCGCAGCTCGGTGCCCGGGCCGGTCGCAATGACCAGCGGAATGCCGGCGAACAGGGCTGCCATCGTCGTCATCAGGATCGGGCGGAACCGCGCTCGGCAGGCCTCGAAGATCGCATCGCGCGACGACAGGCCCTGGTGGCGCTCGGCCTCCAGCGCGAAGTCGACCATCATGATGCCGTTCTTCTTGACGATGCCGATCAAGAGGATGATGCCGACGAACGCGATCACGGTCAGCGGCGTGTTGGTAACCTGCAGCGCCAGCAGCGCGCCGAGACCGGCCGACGGCAAGGTCGAGATGATCGTGATCGGATGCGCGAGACTCTCGTAGAGAACCCCGAGCACGATATACATCGCCACCAGCGCGCCGAGGATCAGAAGCGGCTGCCGCCCGCTGGTCTTGTTGAAGTCGCCGGCATTGCCATCGAAGCTGCCGCGAATGCCCTCGGGCATATGGAGCTCGTTGACCGCCTGCTGGATGTTCGTGGTCGCGACCTCCAGCGGCACGTCGGGCAGCAGGTTGAACGACACTGTGGTCGAGGGGAAGCCGCCGGAGTGGTAGACCGCGAGCGGCGACAGGCCGCGCTGGTAACGCACCAGCGCCGACAGCGGCACCTGCGCGTCGCCGGCGCCGGCGACATAGACGCGGTCGAGATTCGATGGGTCGCTCTGGAATTTCGGGTCGGTCTCCAGCACCACCATGTACTGGTTGCGCTGGGTATAGATGATCGAGATCTGCCGCTGCGCGAAGGCGTTATTGAGCGCGTTGTCGATATCCTGGACGCGGACGCCGAGGCTGGAGGCGGTCTTGCGGTCGATCACGAGATTGAGCTGCAGGCCGCCCGGATCGCGGTCGGAGGAAACGTCAGTGATGCCCTCCACCGTTTCCATCCGCTTGGCCACCAGTGGCGCCCATTTCTGCAACAGCTCGAGGTCGGTCGAGGCCAGCGTGTACTGGTAGTCGGAATCGCTCTGCCGGCCGCCGGTGCGGATGTCCTGCGCCGCGAACATGAACAGGCGGATGCCCGGCACCATGAACAGATTGCGGCGCAGCCGGTCGATCACCTGCGCGGTCGAGAGCCCGCCGCGCTCCTCCGGCGGCTTCAGGCTGATGAACATGGTGCCGCGGTTCGAGGTCGCCCCGCCCGGCCCGCCGCCAGAGCCGACCGACGAACCGATGCCGGCGACCGCGGGATCGGCCATCACGATATCCGCCAGCCGCTGCTGCAAGGAGAGCATGGCCTGGAACGAGATATCAGCCGAGGCCCGCGTCGAGCCGATCACAAAGCCGCTGTCGTCGGTCGGGAAATAGCCCTTCGGCGTCTTGATGTAGAGCGTCACCGTCAGCGCGATGGTGGCGAAGAACACGATCAGGGTCAGAAACGGATAGCCGAGCACGGTCCGCAGCGTCGAGGTGTAGAACGCGACGACGCGGGACAGCGTGCCCTCGATGGCGCGGTCGTACCAGGTGGCGTGCTCGGAGGTCGCTTCCTTGATGTAGTGCGCGCAGATCATCGGCGTGACGGTGAGCGACACCACGGTCGAGACCGCGATCGCGAACACCAGCGTCAGCGAAAACTCGCGCAGCAGCCGGCCGACCACGCCGTCCATGAAGATCAGCGGCGTGAATGCCGCGATCAGCGACAGCGAGATCGACAGCACGGTGAAGCCGATCTGCTTGGCGCCTTCGAGCGCGGCCGGATATGGGGCCATGCCCTGCTCGAGATTGCGGTACATGTTCTCAATCATCACGATGGCGTCGTCGACCACGAAGCCGACCGAGATCGCCAGCGCCATCAGCGACAGGTTGTCGATCGAGAAGCCGGCCAGCCACATCCCGGCGCAGGTGCCGGCCAGCGCCAGCGGCACCGAGACGCCGGCGGCAATCGTCGGCACCATGCGGCGCAGGAACACGAACACCACGACCATGACAAGCACCACGGTCGCCAGCAGCGTGAACTGCATGTCCTCGACGCTGGCGCGGATCGTGCCGGTGCGATCGACCAGGGTCGAGATCTCGACCCCCGCGGGGATCCATTTCTTCAGCTCGGGGATCAGGGCGCGGACGCGGTCGACGGTGTCGATGACGTTGGCATCGCCCTGCTTGGTGATCTGCATCAGCACCGCCGGCTGCTTGTTGAACCAGGCGATCGAGCGCGAATTGCGGACGGAATCCTCGACCTCGGCGACGTCGGCGAGGCGAACGAAATTGCCGTTCGAGCTCTTGATGATGATATCGCGGAACTCGGCTGCGGTGCGCATCTGCTTGTTGATCGACAGCGTCTCGCTCTGCCGACCGCCGTTGAAGATGCCGACCGGCCCGAGCGGGTTGGCGTTGATGATCGCAAGCCGGACGTCGTCGGTCGCGATCCCGGCGTTGGCGAGCGCGACCGGGTTGAGCGCGATCCGCACCGCCGGCTGGTCGGCACCGGATACGGTCACCTCGCCGACCCCCGGCACCTGCGAGATGCGCTGCGCCAGCACGGTGTCGGCGACGTCGTACATCGCGCTGGTCGAGATCGTCTTCGAGGTCAGCGCCAGCACGAACACTGGCGCCGCGGCCGGATTGGCCTTGCGGAATTTTGGCAGCGACGGCAGGTCGCTCGGCAAATCGGCGAGCGAGGCGTTGATCGCGGCCTGCACGTCGCGCGCGGCGCGGTCGATGTCGCGGCCGATCGAGAACTGTACCTGGATGCTGGTGGTGCCGAGCGAGCTGGTCGAGGTGATCTGGTCGACGCCCGCGATGGTGCCGAGCTTGCGCTCCAGCGGCGCGGCGACGGTCGCGGCCATCACAGAAGGGTCGGCGCCGGGCCGCGACGCCGAGACCCGGATGGTCGGGAAGTCGACATTGGGAACCGACGACACCGGCAGGAACTGATAGGCCACCGCGCCGATCAGGAACAGTCCGATCGCAAGCAGCGTGGTGCCGACCGGCCTGCGGATGAACGGCTCCGAGATCGACATCACTGGATGCCTTCGGTCGCGCCCGCCGTCGGCGGGCCACGCGGACCGGGATCCGGCACCGCATTCTCGATCCGGCGGTTGAGCCGGTCGAGCGCGAGATAGATCACCGGCGTGGTGTAGAGCGTCAGCAGCTGGCTCAGCAACAGGCCGCCGATGATCGAGATGCCGAGCGGAAAGCGCAGCTCGGCGCCGGTGCCGCTTTCGATCGCGAGCGGCAGCGCGCCGAACAGCGCCGCCAGCGTCGTCATCATGATCGGGCGGAAGCGCAGCAGGCAGGCCTGCACGATCGCGTCATAGGACGACATGCCCTGGTGGCGCTCGGCATCCAGCGCGAAGTCGATCATCATGATCGCGTTCTTCTTGACGATGCCCATCAACAGAATGATGCCGATCAGCCCGATCACCGAGAGATCCTGCCCGCACAGCATCAAGGCGAGGATGGCGCCGACGCCGGCCGAGGGCAGCGTCGAGAGGATGGTGATCGGGTGGATGTAGCTCTCGTAGAGCACCCCGAGCACGATGTAGATCGTGACGATCGCAGCCAATATCAGCCAGGGCTGTCCGGCCAGCGAGCGGGCGAATTCGGCGGCATCGCCGGAATAGATGCCGGCGATGCTGCCGGGCATGCCGATCCTACTCTCGATTAGCTTCACCGCATCGACCGCGTCGCCGAGCGCCTCGCCCGGCGCCAGGTTGAAGCTGAGCGAGGCCGACGGGAACTGGGCCTGGTGCGAGATCGCCAGCGGCGCCGTGGTCCGCGTCAACGTCGCCACCGCCGACAGCGGCACCTGCCCGGCCGGGCTGCCCACTGTTGCCGCGACGCCCGGAACGTACAGCTTCGACAGGATCGACGGATCGCGCTGATACATCGGCAGCGCTTCCAGCACGACGCGGTACTGGTTGGCCTGGCCGTAGATGGTCGAGATCTGCCGCTGTGCGAAGGCATCGTTCAGCGTGTCGTTGATGACTTGCAGGCTAACGCCGAGCTGGCCGGCGCGCTGGCGGTCGATGTTGAGCGCCGCGCGCAGGCCGCCCTCCTGCGCCTCCGAGGAGACGTCGCGGAAGATCGGGTCGCGCCGCATCTCCGCGACCAGCTTCTGCGCCCATTGCGCGATCTCGGCGGCATCGGTGCCGGTCAGCGTGTACTGGTATTGCGAGCGGCTCGACTGCGTCGAGATCTGCACGTCCTGTACCGGCTGGAAGTACACGGTCATGCCGGGAACCGCTGCCACCTTCTGCTTCAACCGCTCGACCACTTTAGCAACGCCGTCGCTCCGCTCGTCGAGCGGTTTCAGCGTCATCACCAGGCGGCCGACATTGGTGGTCGGGTTGACCGAGCCCGAGCCAATCACCGAGACCACGCCGATCACATCAGGGTCGGCCTTGATGATGTTGGAGACCGCGGTCTGCCGGCGCTGCATCTCGGCGAACGACACGTCGGGACCGGCCTCGGTCACCGCCGTGATCGAGGAGGTGTCCTGCAGCGGCAGGAACCCTTTCGGCGCCAGCACATACATCACGAGCGTCAGCGCGATGGTGGCGAACGTCACGAACAGCGTGGCGCGCTGGCGCTGCAGCACCCAGAGCAGCGTGCTGTGATATAGCGTCACGGTCCAGTCGATGAACCGGCTGATCGCGGCAAGGCCGGGAATCGCGACCTCCTCGTGGATGTTCTTGAGCAGCCGCGAGCACATCATCGGCGTCAGCGTCAGCGAGACGATCGCCGAGGTCACGACCGCGATCGTCAGGGTCAGCGCGAACTCGCGGAACATGCGGCCGACCAGGCCGGACATGAACAGCAGCGGGATGAACACCGCGATCAGCGACACTGTCAGCGAGATCACGGTGAAGCCGATCTCGCTGGCGCCCTTGAGCGAGGCCTCCATCACCGTCTCGCCTTCTTCCATATGGCGGACGATGTTCTCGATCATGACGATGGCGTCGTCGACCACAAAGCCGGTTCCGATGGTCAGTGCCATCAGCGACAGATTGTCGAGGCTGAAGCCGGCGAAATACATGATGCCGAAGCTGGTGATCAGCGACAGCGGCAGCGCCACGCCGGCGATCAGGGTGGCGCGCAGCGACCGCAGGAACAGCAGCACCACCAAGGTCACCAACACGACGCTGAGCACCAGCGTGAACTGGACGTCGTGGACCGAGGCGCGGATCGTCACGGTGCGGTCGGAGACGATGGTCAGGTTGACGCCGGCCGGAACCGCGCGCTGCATCCGCGGGATCTCGTTCCTGATCTGCTTGACGACGTCGATCACATTGGCGCCCGGCTGGCGCTGGATGTCGATGATGACGGCCGGCGTGCCGTTGTACCAGCCGCCGGTGCGGTCGTTCTCCAGCCCGTCGATGATCTGGGCGACGTCGCCGATCGTCACCGGCGAGCCGTTGCGGTAGGTGATGATGATCGGCCTGTAGGCATCGGCGGCGGCGATTTGGTCGTTGGCGGAGATGGTGTAGGATTGCTGGGCGCCGTCGAGCGAGCCCTTCGGCCCCGAGACGTTGGCGCCGGCGATCGCGTTGCGCAAATCCTCCATCGAGATGCCATAGGCGGCAAGCCGGGCGAGATCCGCCTGCACGCGCACCGCCGGCTTCAGGCCGCCGAGGATCGAGACTCGGCCGACGCCGGAAATCTGCGCCAGCCGCTGCCCCAGCAGCGTGTCGGCGAGATCGCTCATCGCCCGCAGCGAGATCGTGTCCGAGGTCAGCGCCAGCGTCATGACCGGCGCGTCCGCCGGGTTCACCTTGTTGTAGACCGGCGGATACGGCAGCGTCTTCGGCAGGATGCCGGCGGCGGCGTTGATCGCCGCTTGGACGTCCTGGGTCGCGCCATCGATGTCGCGGTTGAGGTCGAACTGCAGCGAGATCTGGCTGACGCCGAACGAGCTCGTCGAGTTCATCGACGACAGCGACGGGATCTGGCCGAGCTGCCGCTCCAGCGGCGCGGTGATCAGCGACGCCACGACGTCGGGGCTGGCGCCGGGCAATTGCGTCGTCACCTGCACGGTCGGGAAGTCGACCTGCGGCAGCGCCGAGACCGGGAGCGCCCAATAGCCGAGCGCGCCGCCGATCATCAGGGCGATGCCGAGTAGCGAGGTCGCGATCGGCCGGCGGATGAACGGTTCGGAGACGCTCATGGCTGCGTGCTCGCTGTCGGATCGATCATTACGGGGCCGGTGGTTGCGTCATGGCTGCGACTTCGCCGCGCCCGACTGTTCGCCCCCTGCCGCCGGTGCCGGTCCGGTCTGCCCCTTCTGATCGCCTTCGCTGTGCTCAGGGCGGCCGCGATGCTCGCCACCTCTGCCCTGCCAGTCCTTCTTGCCCTCGCCGCCCTGGCCACCGCCGCGCTTGCCGTCGGGATTGCGGCTGCGCTTGCGCGGCGCGAGATCGGCGGCCGGCGCGCCGTCGTCCTTGCCGACCACGACCTTGGCGCCGTCGGCGAGATTGGCAAAACCCGTCGTCACGACGCGATCGGATGTGGTGAGACCGCTCGCGATCACGGCATCATGCTCGTTCTGCTGGGTCACCGTCACCGGCTTGGCGGTGACGATGTCGCCCTCGCCGATCACGTAACTGAAGGTGCCGGCCGGGCCGCGCTGCACCGCCGAGGTCGGCACCACGATGGCCTGCGGCAGCGTCTCGACCTTGAGGCGGACATTGACGAACTGGCCGGGCCAGAGCTGGTAATTGGCGTTGGGGAATTCGGCCTTCAGCTTCAGCGTGCCGGTGGTCGGATCGACCTGGTTGTCGATGCCGGTCAGCCTGCCGGTGTCGATCACGGTGACGCCGTCATTGCCGAACACGTCGACCGCAAGCTGGCCCTTTGCCGCGGCGGCATTGACCCGCATGATCTGCTGCTGCGGCAGGCTGAACCACACCGCGATCGGCTGCAACTGCGTCAGGATCACGAGCCCAGTGGTATCGGACGCGTGGATGATGTTGCCCTGATCGACCTGGCGCAGGCCGGCGCGGCCCGACATCGGCGCCACGATCTTGGTGTAGCTCAAGGTCGCGGCGGCGTTGTCGATCGCGGCCTGGTCGGACTTGATCAGCGCCTCCTGCTGCGCGACCAGCGCGCGCTGGGTGTCGGCCTGCTGCTTGGAGCCGGCGTTGCTGGCGGCAAGCTGTTCATAGCGCGCAAGGTCGAGCTTCTGGTTGGCGAGCAGCGCGACGTCCTGCGCCTTCTTGGCCACCGCCTGGTCGTACTGCGCCTGATAGATCGCGGGATCGATCTCGGCGAGCACGTCGTCCTTCTTGACGTCCTGCCCCTCGACGAAATTCACCTTGATCAGCTTGCCGTCGACCTGCGAGCGCACCGTCACCGTGTTGAGCGCCTTTACCGAGCCGACGCCGTCGAGATAGACCGGCACGTCCTGCACGCGCGGCGTCGCCGCCAGCACCGGCACCGGCAGATCGGGCCGGCCGAAGGCGCCGCGGCCATTGCCGCCGCCCTGCTTGGGCTGGAACGCAAGCCAGCCGAGATAGCCGAGCCCGCCGAGGATGACGAGCGTGACGAGCAGCGACACCAGGCGCCCAAGCACGCGCGAGAGCACGCTGCGCCTCGGCGGTGCCTTGCTTTTGTCGTCGTCTTTCGCGTCGGGCTTAAAGAGCATCGACCGGTCTTTCCATCTTCGGTTCCCAGCCGCCCCCCAGCGCCTGATACAGGCTCACGATTGCCAAAAGCCGGGCCAGCTGGGCCTGCGAATAGGCATCTTCCGCCTGGAATAGGGTCAGCTGCGTGTTTAGCACAGTTACGATATCGGCGGTGCCGGCGCGCAGCTGCTGCTCGGCCAGCTGGAACGCGCGGCGCGAGGCCGACAGCACGTCACGCTGCAATTGCAGCCTCCGCGTGGTTTCGCGAATCGCGACCAGCGCATTGTCCACGTCGGTGAACGACTGCACCACCGTCTTGCGATAGGTTTGCAGCAGCTCGTCCTGCCGCGCTTTCGCATTCTCGAAATTGCCCAAAATCCGTCCGCCGTCGAAGATCGGCTGGGTCGCACTGCCGACCAGGCTGAAGAACGCCGCATGCGGCTGGAACAGCGAGACCAGCGCCTGGCTCTGGTAGCCACCCTGCCCGGTCAGCTGGATGCTCGGGAAGAACTGCGCCCGCGCGCTGCCGACATTGGCGGTCGCCGAGGCGAGTTGCGCCTCCTGCCGGCGGATGTCCGGACGCTGCGTCAGCAATTCCGACGGCAGGCCCGGCGTCACCTTCGGAATGGCGATCGCATTGAGCGTGCCGCCGGCGATGCGCACGCTTTCCGGCGGCCGCGACACCAAGACCGCCAGCGCGTTGATGTTCTGGTCCAGCGTCTGCCGCAGCGGCGGCACCAGCGCGCGCTGGTTGGCGAGCACGCTCTCCTGCTGGGCGACGTCGAGATCGGTGCCGGTGCCGGCCTTGAAGCGGTCCTTGATCGCATTGAGGATGCGCTCGGCGCTGGCGATGTTGCGCTGGGCGGTCCGCAGCCGGTCCTGGGCGGCAAGCACGGTGAAATAGGCATTGGCGAGCGTGGTCAGCGTGGTCAGCGCCGTCACCTCGCGGTCGAACCGGCTGGCGATCGCGGTCTCCTCGGCGGCCTGCAGCGCGTCGCGGTTCTGGCCCCAGAAGTCGAGCTGATAGCTCGCGCTCAGCGAGGCGCTGTAGTTGACCACCTCGCGGCCGCCATTGGTGAGGCCGCTGGCGCTCGAGCCCGAGGTCCGCGAATAGGTCTCCTGTCCGGTGCCGTTGAGGGTCGGCAGCAGCGCCGCGCCGGCCTGCCGCGCCAGCGCATCGGCCTGGCGAAACCGTGCCACCGCGGCGGCAATGTCGAGGTTGACGGTCTGCGCCTCCTGCATCAGCTGTGTCAGTTCGGCCGAACGGAAGCTGCGCCACCAATCCAGCGTCGGCACGGCATCGCCCGGCTTGCCGAGCCGCGCGGCCTTGTAGCCCTGCGGCACGTCGAGCGCCGGATCGGGGATGTCCTGGGTCAAAATGCAGCCGGCGGAACTGGCGAGCAGCCCGAGCGCGACCAACGACCGTCCCGCAACCCGCCGCGCGCGGAGAGCAAGGCCAAGCCGGCCCTCAGGTACCGTCGCGAATGGAGACTGGGTCACACCCGTTCTCCGCCGAGCACAAACCTCGCCCGTGGCGCACCAATGACGCGTTGGGGGATGGTCTGAGAGACGTTCACGGGGCGATACTTCCAATGGAACCGGTCTGTCCCATCCTACCCTTCGGACAATGCAGCGGACAGTCCCGCCAGGACCGCATCCACGGCGTTCTCAGACACGCCGGAGCCTAGCCTTGCCCTATTTTTCAAGGCATTTTCGTGTGATCGGCGATCGCAATGGCGGCGCCATCCTTACGAAGATTTCATGGGGATTTCCCGCCCCTGTTGCGCCGAATCCGCAGCCAGCCGTGTCCGGGTGCAGATATCGGCGATCATCACGACGTTTCGATCCCGAGCGGATCGTTGCGGTCTCGCGCGCGAACTGACGCAAAACGCCGAGCTGCAACCAGATCCTGCCAAACAACCGCATCGTGGCAAAAGCGCATTCTCCGCGGTTCTCGAAGCAGCGCGGCGTCTTTCCGTTCACGCGGATCCGGCCCTTCGCCGCAGTGCAAAAGCCCTTTCCTTTTTTGCTCGGCACACTAGGTTCGCTGCAGGCAAGACTCTGCAAGTAAGGCTTGGACCGGCAAAGAAATTCCCCGACATGACATTCAACAAAGACGTCATCGAAGCGATCGGCAACACGCCGCTGATCAAGCTGAAGCGCGCTTCCGAGCTGACCGGCTGCACCATCCTCGGCAAGGCCGAGTTCATGAACCCCGGCCAGTCGGTGAAGGACCGCGCCGGCAAATGGATGATCCTGGAGGCCGAGAAGAGGGGTGACCTCAAACCGGGCGGTCTCGTCGTCGAATCGACCGCCGGCAATACCGGCATCGGGCTCGCGGTGGTGGCGAGCGCGCGCGGCTATCGCACCCTGATCGTGATTCCGGAGACGCAGAGCCAAGAAAAGAAGGACATGCTGCGGCTCTGCGGCGCCGAGCTGGTCGAGGCCCCGGCGCTGCCCTTCTCCAACCAGAACAACTACCAGCATCTCGGTCGCCGTCTCGCCGACCAGTTGCGCAAGACCGAGCCGAACGGCGTGCTGTTCGCCGACCAGTGGAACAACCTCGACAATCCCAAGGCGCATTACGAATCGACGGGCCCGGAAATCTGGCAGCAGACCGGCGGTAAGGTCGACGGTTTCATCTGCTCGGTCGGCACCGGCGGCACCCTCGCCGGCGTCAGCCGCTACCTGAAGGAAAGGAACAAGGACATCGTCACCGCCTGCGCCGATCCGCACGGCTTTGCGATGTACGAGCTGTTCAAGAACGGCGAGGTCAAGTCGACCCCCGGCGACTCCATCACCGAAGGCATCGGCCTCGGACGCAAAACCGCGGTCGTCGAGACCGCGAATGTCGACACAGCGTTCCTGATCTCCGACGAGGAAGCCGTCACCATCATCTATGAGCTGTTGGAGCACGAAGGCCTGTGCCTCGGCGGCTCGACCGGCGTCAACATCGCGGGCGCAATCCAGCTCGCCAAGCAGCTCGGCCCTGGCAAGACCATCGTCACCATCCTCTGCGACTCCGGCAACCGCTATCAGTCCAAGCTGTTCAACCCGGCCTTCATGCGCTCGAAGAACCTGCCGGTCCCGGAATGGCTGGAGAAGCGCAGCAAGATCGAACTGCCGTTCGTGTGAGACGCGAATAGCGAATGGTGAGTAGCGAATAGCGGGAATCCCTATTCGCCATTCGCTATTCTCTATTCGCTCACCTCAAAATCTGACTGAGGAACAGCTTCGACCGTGCATGCTGCGGGTTCGCGAAGAACTCCTGCGGCGTGTTCGACTCGATGATCTGGCCGGCGTCCATGAACACGACGCGGTTGGCGACCTCGCGAGCAAAGCCCATTTCGTGGGTCACCACCAGCATGGTCATGCCTTCCTTCGCGAGATCGACCATGGTGTCGAGCACCTCCTTGACCATTTCCGGGTCGAGCGCCGAGGTCGGCTCGTCGAACAGCATCACCTTCGGATTCATCGTGAGCGCGCGGGCGATCGCGACGCGCTGCTGCTGGCCGCCCGACATCTGGCCGGGGAATTTGCTGGCCTGATGCGGGATCTTGACCCGCTCCAGGAATTTCATCGCGGTCGCCTCGGCGTCCTTCTTCGGGATGTTGCGCACCCAGATCGGCGCCAGCGTGCAATTGTCCAGCACGGTGAGATGCGGGAACAGATTGAAGCTCTGGAACACCATGCCGACCTCGCGACGCACTTCGTCGACCCGGCGCAGATTCGGGCCGAGCTCGATGCCGTCGACCACGATCTCGCCTTCCTGGAATTCCTCCAGCGCGTTGATGCAGCGGATCAGGGTCGATTTGCCCGAGCCCGAGGGCCCGCAGATCACGATGCGCTCACCGCGGCCGACCTCGAGGTTGATGTCGCGCAGCACGTGGAAGTCGCCGTACCATTTGTTGAGACCGGATATGTTGACGATCGGATCTGTGGACATGGTGACCTTGTTCAGTTGCGGCGGTGGGCGTTGAGCCGGTTTTCGACGAACAGCGAGTAGCGCGACATGCCAAAGCAGAACACGAAGTAGATCATCCCGGCAAATGCAAAGCCGGTAAAGGCCGTTGTCGGGGTCGACCAGGTCGGGTCGGAGAAGGTCGCGTGCAGCGACCCGAGCAGGTCGAACAGCGCCACGATTGAGACCAGCGAGGTGTCCTTGAACAGCGCGATGAAGCTGTTGACGAGGCCGGGAATGACGTGGCGGAGCGCCTGCGGCATCACGATCAGCGACGTCGTCTTCCACCAGGACAGGCCGAGCGCGCTCGCCGCCTCGCCCTGCCCGCGCGGGATCGCCGCGAGGCCGCCGCGCACCACCTCGGCCTGATAGGCGCCGGCGAACAGCGCGATACCGATCAGCGCGCGGACCAGGCCGTCGACGTTGAAATTGCCGGGCAGGAACAGCGGCAGCATGTAGGTCGCGAAGAACAGCACTGTGATCAGGGGGACGCCGCGCCAGAACTCGATGAACGCGATCGAGAAGATCCGGATCAGCGGGATGGTCGAGCGGCGGCCGAGCGCCAGCGCGATGCCGATCGGCATCGAGGTGACGATGCCGGTGACCGACACCACCAGCGTGACCAGAAGGCCGCCCCAGAGCCGGGTGTCGACCAGAGGCAATCCGCCGCGGTCGAGTCCCAGCAGCTTGATCACGGCGGCGATGCCGGCAAAGGTCGCAAGGCTCGCAAGCAGCGCGCGATGCCCGGTGCGCAGGCCTCCGCCGAGGAAGAACAGGATCAGCGAGACGATCACCGCAGTGAGCAGGAAGTCGAACCACAGCGGCTGGCTCGACATCTGGAGCTGCTCGCGGAGCCAGGCCAGCGGAGAGATCACCCAGCCGATCAGGCTGCCGATGAAGACGATCAGCTTGCCGATGCCCCACAGCAAGGGACCGATCGCCGAGTTCTGGCTGAGATTGACCAGCACGGTCCCGGCATTGACGATGCTCTCGTCGAACAGCTGCAGCAGGCTCGCGACCCAGCTGACGCCGAAACCGGCCAGCCCGCCGCCGCGCAGCAGGAAGAACGCGACCACCGGAAAGGCGAAGAAGAACAGGCTGGCATTGATGCCCTTGGCCGGCAGCCGCGGGATCAGCAGCGGCAGCAGCAGCACGACCGCGAGGATGAAGGTCAAATTGACGCGCCAGCGCTCGGCTTCCGGATAGAAGCCGTAGATCAGCTGCGTGAGCTTGGCCTGGATGTAGGGCCAGCAGGCGCCGACCGGATGCCCGACAGTCTCTGCGAGGCACGCGTTGCGGTCCTTGCCGCTCCAGACCGCATCGACCAGCAGGAATTTCAACGCCGGAACGATCGTGTACCAGAGCAGCAACACGCCCAGGATCGTCAGCAGGATGTTGCTCGGCGAATTGAACAGCCGCGTGCGCAAGAAGCCGATCAGGCCGGTGGTCTTCACCGGCGCCGGGCGCTCCGGCACGAGGTCCTGGCGGACGAAGGACGACGCGGTGATGTCCGTCATGCCTCCAGGCTCCGGTTGATGCGCCAGCCATAGACGCTCATGACCGAGCTGGTGACCAGCGAGATCATCAGATAGACGCCCATCGTGATGGCGATGATCTCGATCGCCTGCCCGGTCTGGCTCAGCGTGGTGCCGGCGAACACCGAGACCAGGTCGGGATAGCCGATCGCGACCGCCAGCGACGAGTTCTTGGTCAGGTTGAGATACTGGTTGGTCAGCGGCGGCACGATCACGCGCATCGCCTGCGGCACCACGATCAGCCGCAGCGTGGCGCCGCGCGACAGGCCGAGCGACGAGCCGGCCTCCATCTGGCCCTTGTGAACGGACAGGATGCCGGCGCGGACGATCTCGGCGATGAAGGCCGCGGTGTAGGTCGACAGCGCGACCAAGAGCGCCACCAGCTCCGGAATGAACCGCGCCCCGCCGGCGAAGTTGAAGCCCTTCAATTGCGGCATTTCGAAAGTCAGCGGCACCCCGAACACCAGCATCGTCACGAGCGGCAAGCCGAACACGAGGCCCAGCACATAGGGCCAGATCCGGATCGCCTGCCCGCGCTGGAACAGCGCCCGCCGGGCATAGCTGCGCAGCACGAGCGCGCCGACGATGCCGATCGCGATCGCGGCCAGGAACGGATCGAGACCCGGCTCGCCGATCGGCTTCGGGATCACGAGGCCGCGGTTGGAGAGGAAGAAGGCGTTGAACAGCGAGATGCTCTGGCGCGGGCCCGGCAGCGCCGCCAGCACCGCAAGATACCAGAACAACAGCTGGAACAGCAGCGGCAGGTTGCGCACGGTCTCGACATAGATCTCGCCGATCCGCGCCAAGAGCCAGTTCGGCGACAGCCGGCACAGCGCCAGGATGAAGCCGATGATGGTGGCGAACACGATGCCGATCACCGCGACCAGCAGCGTGTTCAGCAGGCCGACCAGGAACACCCGCGTATAGGTGTCCGATCCCGAATACGGGATCAGGTTCAGGCTGACGTCGAAGCCCGCGGTATTCCTCATGAAGCCGAATCCGGAGGCGATGCGCTGCGTCTCCAGATTGGCGCGGGCATTGGCCACGATCTCATAGGCGACCCAGGCCAGCACCGCGGCGAACACGATCTGCACGGCAAGTCCGGTCCAGCCGGACTTGCCGCCCAGCATCCGCTTCAGGCGGAAGATGAATTGCGGCGGTGGTTTTCGGGGCTCAGACGTCATCGCCGCAGCCGCCTCGTCGCCGATCAGCGGATCGGAGGCGCGTACTGGATGCCGCCCTTGCTCCAGAGATTGTTGAGCCCGCGCGCGATCTGCAGTTTCGAGCCGGCGCCGACGTTGCGGTCATACATCTCGCCGTAATTGCCGACCGCCTTGATGATCCGTGAGAACCAGTCCTTGGTCAGGCCGAGCTGTTCGCCGAGATTGCCGTCGGTGCCGAAGGCGCGCTTCAGGTCCGGCTTGTCGGACTTCGCCATCTCGTCGACGTTCTTCATGTTGACGCCGAGCTCCTCGGCATTGATCTGGGCGAACAGCACCCATTTGACGATGTCGAACCACTGGTCGTCGCCGTGGCGCACCATCGGGCCGAGCGGCTCCTTGGAGATCACCTCGGGCAGCACGACGTGATCCGCCGGGTTGGCGAGCTTGAGGCGCTGCGCGTAGAGCTGGGAGACGTCCGACGTGAACACGTCGCAGCGGCCGGTCTCGTAGGCCTTCACGGTCTCGTCGGCGCCGGCGAACGCAATCACCTCATACTTCATGTTGTTGCCCTTGAAGTAGTCGGCGAGGTTCTGCTCGGTCGTGGTGCCGGTCTGCACGCAGACCGAGGCGCTGTTCAGCTCCAGCGCCGAGTTCACCTTCAGCGACTTCTTCACCAGGAAACCCTGCCCATCGTAATAGGTCACGCCGGTGAAGTTGGCGCCGAGCGAGGTGTCGCGCGACAGCGTCCAGGTGGTGTTGCGCGACAGCACGTCGATCTCGCCGGACTGCAGCGCCGTGAAGCGGTCCTTGGCCGACAGCGGCACGAACTTGACCTTGGTCGGATCGTCGAAGATCGCCGCGGCGATGCCGCGGCACAGATCGACGTCGATGCCGGTCCAGTTGCCCTTGTCATCGGGCGTCGAGAAGCCCGGCAGGCCGCCGCTGACGCCGCAGGACAGCTGACCCCGCTCCTTGACCGTCTTGAGGGTTTGCGCCGAGGCGGCTTGAGCCGACAGGGCGGCGACAGCGGCAAATGTCAAAACCAGGGAAACGCGTTTCATGGGCAGCCTTTCAGGGGTCGTCCGTTGGACGTTTACGTGCGATCGCCTCGCGTTCACGGGCCAGCCCAATGGATCCCCTGCGGCTGATAGGACTGAGCCGGCCGGCAATCTGGACGTGCACGGCGGTCAGGCAACGGATCGCAGGTCGCGGCAAGCCCCTCAACGTGCGGCGACTGGTAGTTGCGGCGCATCACATAGCGACTGACGTGCCGGGTCAAGGGGTTGACGTGGCTCTTCCGCGTCCTGTTAGTAACAGCTCCCCGGCTGTGGTCCTCCCGACGCGCGAGGCCGGTGGCAAAAAGTCTAATGGCGACGACCTCATGACCTCCTCCGACGGCTCCGACCCCTCCCGCCCGCAGCATGCCGCGACCCGCCTGGTCACGGCCGGCCGCGACACCAAGGCCCAGAAGGGTTTTGTCAATCCGCCGGTATTCCACGGCTCGACGGTGCTCTACCCGACCGCCGAGGACCTGCACGCCCACCGCGCCGAGTTTACCTATGGCCGTCACGGCTCTCCGACGACGCGCGCGCTACAGGACGTGCTGATGGCGCTGGAGGGGCCGCAATGCGCCGGCGTCGGCCTCGCCCCGTCGGGACTGGCCGCGATCTCGACCACGCTGCTCGCGGTGCTCAAAGCCGGCGACCATCTACTGGTCTGCGACAACGCCTACCGGCCGACGCGCAATTTCTGCAACGGCATGCTCAAGCGCCTCGGCATCGAGACCGACTATTTCGATCCCATGATCGGCGCCGGCATCGCAGCGCTGTTCAAGCCGAACACCCGCGCGGTGCTGGTCGAGGCGCCGGGCTCGCAATCCTTCGAGATGCCTGACATACGTGCGATCGCGGCGGCGGCGCATGCACACGGCGCGCTCGTGATCGACGACAACACTTGGGCGACGCCGTTGTATCACCGCTCGCTCGAACAGGGCGTCGACATCAGCATGCAGGCCGGCACCAAATATATCGGCGGTCATTCCGACATCATGTTCGGCACCATCTCGGCGAATGCCAGGGCCTGGCCGCTGGTCAGCGAGGCGATCCGCCTGCTCGGCGTCTGTGCCGGCCCCGACGATGTCTATCTCGCGCTGCGCGGCGTGCGCACGCTGTCGGTGCGGCTCGCGCAGCATCACCAGTCCGGCCTCGAGATGGCGCGCTGGCTCGCCGCCCGCCCCGAGGTCGCGCGCGTGCTGCATCCCGGCCTCGAGAGCGATCCGGGCCACGCGATCTGGAAGCGCGACTTCACCGGCGCCTCCGGCCTGTTCAGCATCGTGCTGAAGCCCGCGCCGCAGCAGGCCGTCGACACCATGCTCAACACGCTCAAACTATTCGGCATGGGTTTTTCCTGGGGCGGCTTCGAGAGTCTGGCGATCCCGTTCGACTGCAGCGAGTATCGTACCGCGACCAAATGGGCACCCGGCGGGCCCATGCTGCGGCTGCATATCGGGCTCGAGAATGTCGACGACCTCAAGGCCGATCTCGATCGCGGCTTCGCGGCGCTGAAGGCCGCGCTCTGATCCGCCGCGCGCGTTAGACGATATTAACCACGGCCGATCCGCGCGTGCATCGCGCGCCGCGGTGGGCGTTGCGCGCATCGTTCGCGCGCAACCTCCGGGATTCTGCGGAGATGCGGCCGCACCACTAACCAGCCGTTCACCATCCCCACCAATCCCTTAATCAGCAGGAGCTGCTGGCAAGTTCCCTTATACTTTTGCGGCCGTAGTCATGCTCTCGGGAAGGGCTGTCAGCACCGCAAGGTCGCGACCGCCCGCTGCAAGGGCATTCAGTCAGTCGCATGAAGACGGCACGCATCGTGGTCCTCGCCATTGCCGGCGTCGCAGGCCTCGCGGCCACCTATCTCGCGAGCGTGGGCGAACAGAAACCGGTGGCCGTCGCGCCGCCGGTCGTGCAATTGCCGACCGTCGAGGTGCTGGTGGCCAAGACCGACATCGGCCTCGGCCAGGCGATCAAGCCGGAAGATCTGCAATGGCAGCGCTGGCCGGCCGAGACCGCCAGCACCGCTTTCCTGCGCCAGGACACCAATCCCGATGCGATGAAGGACGTGATCGGCTCGATCGCGCGCTTCCCCTTCATCGTCGGCGAACCGATCCGCGAGCAGAAGCTGGTGAAGGCCAATGGCAGCGGCTTCATGGCCGCGATCCTGCCGTCCGGCATGCGCGCGATCTCCACCGAAATTTCGCCGGAGACCGGCGCCGGCGGCTTCATCCTGCCCGGCGACCGCGTCGACGTGATCTTCTCCAAGCGCGAGAAGAATCCCGACAAGTCCGGCACCGACGTCGTCTCGACCGAAGTCCTGCTGGCCAACGTCCGCGTGCTCGCGATCGACCAGGCGCCGAAGGAGAAGGACGGCAGCAACTCGCTGGTCGGCAAGACCGTAACCCTCGAGCTCAAGCCGGAGCAGGCCGAGACGCTGGCACGGGCCCGGCAGAGCGGCATCGTCACGCTGGCGCTGCGCAGCATCGTCGACGCCAACGAGAAGCCGGACGAGATCGCGAACAACGACCAGGCCCCGAAGCGGGGCGAGAGCATCAGGGTGGTGCGCTACGGCGTGCCCAGCTCTCAGACGACACAGAAGTGATGGGGGCTTCGACATGACATCGGCTGCGCGACAATTCACGATGCGGAGCGCACGGGCCCGCGCCCTACCCTTCACGGCCGTCGCTGCGCTGATGCTGCTGCCGATCCTGGCACCGGCGATCGCCGCCGATACCGACAAGAACGCCGATATCGCGGTCACCGGCGGCCTTCCCGTCAAGACCCGCTTCCTCTCGCTCGGCGTCGGCAAGTCGGTCGTGGTCGACCTGCCGCGCGAAGCCAAGGACGTGCTGGTCGCCGATCCCAAGATCGCCAACGCGGTGATCCGCTCGGCGCAGCGCGCCTACATCATCGGCGCCGCGGTCGGCCAGACCAACGTCGTGTTCTTCGATGCCGAGGGCCAGCAGGTCGGCTCCTACGACATCGCGATCAAGCGCGACCTCAACGGCATGCGCTCGGCGCTGAAGCAGATGCTGCCGGGCGTCAATATCGAGGGCGTCGGCGACAGCGTGGTGCTGACCGGCACGGTGGCCAGCCCGATCGAGGCCCAGCAGGCCGGCGACGTCGCCGCCAAGCTGGTCGGCAGCGCCGACAAGGTCGTCAACTCGATCGTGGTGCGCGGCCGCGACCAGGTGATGCTCAAGGTCACCGTGGCGGAGGTGCGGCGCGACGTCATCAAGCAGCTCGGCGTCGATCTCAGCGCCAGCATGAACTTCGGCACTGCGGCCGTGGTGTTCAACAACAGCAACCCGTTCACCGCGAATAGCGGCCCGCTGGTCGCCAATCAGTTGACCGGCGCGGCCCTCAACAAGCTGGGCCAGGCCTCGGTGACCGCAACGCTGCGCGCGATGGAAAGCGCCGGCGTGGTCAAGACGCTGGCCGAACCCAATCTCACGGCGATCTCCGGCGAGTCCGCGACCTTCGTGTCGGGCGGCGAGTTTCCGATCCCGACCGGCGTGACCTGCCAGACCTCGACCTCGGGCGCGATCGGCAATTGCGTGCAGACCGTCAGCTTCAAGAAATTCGGCATCTCGCTTAACTTCACGCCGGTGGTGCTGTCCGAGGGACGCATCAGCCTGAAGGTGATGACGGAAGTCTCCGAAGTCTCGACCGAGAACGCGCTCACCGGCGGCGCCGGCGGCACCACGATCCCCTCGATCAAGACCCGCCGCGCCGACACCACGCTGGAAGTCCCGTCCGGCGGCTCGATCGCGATGGCCGGCCTGATCCAGCAGCAGACCAAACAGGCGATCAACGGCATGCCCGGCGTCGATCAGATCCCGGTGCTCGGCCAGCTGTTCCGCAGCCAGGACTTCGTCAACAACGAGACCGAGCTGATGGTCATCGTGACGCCCTACGTGGTGCGCGCGGTCGCCCAGAAGGAGCTGTCGCGCCCCGATGACGGATTTGCGCCGGCGTCTGATGCGCAGTCGGCGCTGCTCGGACGCATCAATCGCCTCTACGGCGTCGCCGCCCGTGCCGAACCGGTCGGGGCCACGCCGGTCAATTTCGGCTTCATCATCGACTGACGTTGCGGCTCAGCCTGGGGGATCGAACGATGACACGCACCACAAAGACCGCCGGTGCCGGCGCCCTCCTCGCTGCGGCGATCGCGCTCGGCGGCTGCAACCTGACCGGCGATACCGTCACCGGAACGATCCCGCCGGACAATTACCGTCAGCGCCATCCGATCGCGATCACCGAAGGTGAGCAGTCGATCGTGGTGTTCGTCGGCCGCAGCCGCGGCAACCTGACCGAGCCGCAGCGCGACGACGTGATGGGGCTGGCGCGCAGCTGGCGCCGCGAAGGCACCGGCGCGATCGCGATCGACGTTCCCGTCGACACGCCGAACGCGCGCTCCGCGCAGGCGGTCTATCAGGATATCCGCGGCCTGCTGGCATCGATGGGCGTGCCCGCGCACGCCATCGTCAAGCGCACCTACCCGTCGGACGATCCGCGTGCGCTCGCCACCATCCGCCTCAGTTATCCCAAGATGGCGGCCGTCGCCGGCCCGTGCGGCCTGTGGCCGGCCGATCTCGGCCCCTCGATCGACAATCCCAATTACAACCAGAACAAGCAGTTCGACAATTTCGGCTGCGCCACGCAGCGCAACCTCGCCGCCATGGTCGCCAATCCGTCCGACCTCGAGCAGCCGCGCACCGAGACCGCGGCCTACACGCCGCGCCGCACCGTGGCGTTCGACCGCTACCGCAAGGGCGAGCCGACCACGACCACCTATCCCGAAACCGACAAGGCCAAGCTGAGCGACGCCGCGAAATGACCGCCCCACAGCAAGACGAGCCTTCGCACGCCGACGATTACATCGCGCCGGCGCCGCGAATCTCCGTGCAGGCGTTCTGCGCCACCGTCGCGACCGCCGCAGCGGCGCGCGCCGCCGCCGAGGACCGCCGGCTCGCCAAGGCTCACCTCTCGGTCCATATGGGCGGCATCACGGCGGCGATCGACGCCTACCACAAGGCTCCGACGCCCAACGTCATCATGCTGGAGACCGAGCCCGACCAGGACTTCCTCGCCGGCCTCGACGAGCTCGCGACCGTCTGCGATCCCGGCACCCGCGTCGTCGTGCTCGGCAGCGCCGGCGACGTCGCGCCCTATCGCGAGCTGGTGCGGCGCGGCGTCAACGACTATGTCGTCGGCCCCTTCAAGGTGCTCGACATCGTACGCACGATCTGCAGCCTGTTCTCCACCTCCGACGAGGCTTCAGTCGGCCGTATCATCGCCGTCACCGGCGCGAAGGGCGGCGTCGGCGCTTCCAGCGTCGCCCACAACGTCGCCTGGACCATCGCGCGCGACCTCGGGCTCGATTCCGTCGTGATCGATCTCGATCTCGCCTTCGGCACCGCCGGCCTCGACTACAACCAGGACCCCGTGCAGGGCATCGCCAACGCGGTGTTCTCGCCCGAGCGCCCGGACACCGCCTATATGGAACGCCTGCTCGCCAAATGCAGCGACCATCTCAGCCTGCTGGCAGCGCCCGCTACGCTCGATCAAGTCTATGATTTCGGCGCCGATGCGTTCGAAGCCATCTTCGACACCATGCGCATGACCACCTCCTGCGTCGTGCTCGACGTCCCGCATCAATGGACCGCCTGGACCAAGCGCACGCTGGTCGGCGCCGACGACATCCTGATCGTCGCCGAGCCCGACCTCGCCAATCTGCGCAACACCAAGAACATGCTGAACACGCTGAAATCGGCGCGGCCCAACGACCGGCCGCCGCTGTACTGCCTGAACCAGGTCGGCATGCCGAAGCGCCCCGAGATCGAGGTCAAGGAATTCGCCAAGACCATCGAGAGCCAGCCGATCGCCACCATTCCGTTCGACTGCCGGCTGGTCGCGGCGACTGGCTGCGACCGGGATCCTGTCCGCGTCCGCGCGGTTCGCTTCCTTGCTGCGCGCCAGCAGCCGCTTCAGCGCGGCGACATTGGTCGCGCCCTGGTCCGGCGACAGGTCCGCCTTCACGATGGTCTCCGCCTCGGACTGGCGGCCCTGCAGGCCCACCACCAGAGCCAGATTGTTGCGCACGCGCGCATCGCCGGGCGCACGCTTCTGGGCGCGGCGCAGCGTCTCCTCGGCCATCGGCAGGTCCTTGGCGAGCAGATAGGACAGGCCGAGATTGGAGAGCACCGACGCTTCGTCCGGCACGATCTTCAACGCGCTCGAGTAGTACTGGCGGGCCTCGTCATGGCGGTCCATCTGGTCGAGCACGGCGCCTTGCGCCGACAGGATGCGCCAGTCCGGATCCTCCGGCGTATGGGCGCGGCCGAGCACGTCGAAGGCTTGTTGGAAATTGCCGTTGTCGGCGAGTGCCCGTCCATAACCCGCGAGCAGCGCCTTGTTGCCGGGCTGGCCCAGCACTGCCTGCTCCAGCACGGCGACCGCCTGCGCGCGCTGGCCGGTGGCGCGCAGCGCCTTGGCGTATTTCAGCGCGGCGTCGGCATCCTTCGGGTTGGCGCGGACGCGCTCGTGATAGCTCTCGATGTCGCGCCTTGGATCGGCCGACGCCTGGCCGGTTTCCGCGGGCTCGCCCAATGACCCCGTGATGTCGGATGGACCCGAGGTCTGGCAGGCGGACAGCCCGATCAGCACGATCGCGGCGGATACCGTGCCTGCAAGACGGCTGACGCGGCCAGGCGTTCGGGATGATTTCTGAAGCATCAACGGGACTCGGAACAGCGAAGGTTCCGGGATGCTCACAGTTTAACCCTAAGGGCGGGTTAAGGCCGACAGCATGCCGCCGTCATACCAACGGCTGACGGCCCGCCGGGCCTGCGGCGGCGCGGCCGAGCCGGTCCCGTGTGTCGCGATCAGTCGACGAACTGGGCGCCGAATTCGTGCCCGATCCGCCACGCCAGACGGCACTGACGGGGGCTGCCGCTCGAGAAGATGATGGTGAATTCCGGAGGAATCTCCAGATATTCAGCGATCACCTTGACCCCGCCGGACGAGATATCGGTGATCATGCAATCCCTCGGAAGCGAGCCGGTCCCGATCTGGATCTTGGCAACGCTCCGGCACACACGACGTTCGCTCTTGCGGCGATTCACAAACATCCTGATCCCCAAGCCCTCGCTAGACAAATTCGCGTCCAACCGTGATAGCGGGGAAAGATTGGAAACTGCCTAGCGGAACCCCGCACAATTGAGCGGTTGTCTTGCAGGTTCGTTTACCGCACGCGCCCTCCACAGCCCGGTTCCACGAGAACAAAAAGGGGTTGATCGGCGGGCGATTGGCAATAAGTTCGCCCCCTTCGACTCGAATTCGGCCGGCTTTCGACGCGCATTTGCCGGGGAAGATGAAGGAAGCATGGGAAGCATCGTTCTGCTCGATCTGATGGGGGGCGTCGCCCTCCTGCTGTGGGGCCTGCACATGGTCCACAGTGGGATTCTGCGCGCCTTCGGGCCCGACCTGCGGCTCTTCCTGGCCAAGGCGCTGCACAACCGCTTCTCCGCGTTCGCCGCCGGCCTCGGCCTGACCGCCCTGCTCCAGAGCTCGACCGCGACCGCCTTGATCACCAGCTCGTTCGCCGCCGAAGGGCTGGTCAGCCTGGCGCCGGCGCTCGCCATCATGCTCGGCGCCAATGTCGGCACCACCCTGATCGTGCAGGTGCTGTCGTTCAATGTCGCGGCGGTGGCCCCCGTGCTGTTCATCGTCGGGCTGGTCGCGTTCCGCAGCGGACCGCGCTCCCGGATCAAGGATCTCGGCCGCGTCTCGATCGGGCTCGGCCTGATGCTGTTGGCGCTGCACATCCTGCTCGACACGCTGGCGCCGGCCGAGAGCGCGCCCGGGGTGCGCGTCTTCATGGCCGCGATCACCGGCGATCCCGTGCTGTGCATCCTGATCGGTGCCGTCGTCACCTGGCTGGTGCATTCCAGCGTCGCCAGCGTCCTGCTGGTGATGTCGCTGGCCTATTCGCAGTTCATCTCGCCCTATGCGGCGTTCGCGCTGGTGCTCGGCGCCAATCTCGGCAGCGCCATCAATCCGCTGCTGGAAGGCGCCCGGCGCGACAATCCGGCGAGCTACCGCCTGCCGATCGGCAATCTCGTCAACCGCCTGATTGGCATCGCGCTGGTGGCGCCGTTCCTGCGTCCGATCACCGAGCATGTCGAGGCGTGGCAACCTGACCTCGCCAAGGCGACCGCCCTGTTCCACATCGCGTTCAACGTCGCCACCGCGGCGCTCTTCATCGGCGTGCTCGACACCATGGCGCGGTTGCTCGAGCGCCTGCTGCCGAAGCGGGCGCAGGAGACCGATCCGTCGCGGCCGCGCTATATCGACGAGAGCGCGCTGGAGACGCCGTCGCTCGCACTGGCCGACGCCGCGCGAGAGGTGCTGTACATGGGCGACCATGTCGAGGCCATGCTGCGCAAGGTGATGGCGGCAATGACGACCAACGACCGCGCGCTGGTCGACCAGGTGTCCAAGATGGACAACACCGTCGATAGCCTGAACGAGGCGATCAAGCTCTACGTGACCAAGCTGACCCGCGGCAGCCTCGACGAGCGCGAGGGCCAGCGCGCGATGGAGATCGTCGCCTTCGCGATCAATCTCGAGCATGTCGGCGACATCATCGACAAGAATCTGAGCGAGCTGGCGACCAAGAAGATCAAGCACCGCATGCATTTCTCGGCCGAAGGCGCCGAGGAATTGTCAGCGTTCCACAGGCGGACCATCGACTCGCTGCGGCTTGCGTTCGGCGTGTTCATGTCGGGCGACGCCAGCGAGGCGCGCAAGCTGCTGACCGAGAAAGCCGCACTGCGCGCCGCCGAACTCGCCGCCGTCGACCGCCATCTCGAGCGGCTGCGCGAAGGCCGTCCCGAGACCATCGAGACCACCTCGCTGCATCTCGACGTGCTGCGCGACCTCCGCCGCATCCATTCGCATATCTGCTCGGTGGCCTATCCCGTGCTGGATGCCGCCGGCGAGCTCGCGGCCATTCGGGAAGCTGCCGCCGCAGCCGCGGAGCTTCCGGCCCCGGCGGCCGGGGGTTCGTAAGGCGGGCGACGAGGGTTCGGTCCGCGATCACCCTGTGGTTGATGGCTAGACACGTTACACGCCATGCGGTATGAACGGGCGACATCGCGGGGGCTCGCACATGCCGGTTTGGGGCAACAAGGATATCGTCCTGTACCACGGAACCGATGATATCTCCGTCGGCGCACAAGGCCAGCGCCCGGGCTACGGTTTATCGTTGACGATCAACCTCGCCCATTGCCGTCCCTTCACGGATTTCGGACAGGGCTTCTACTGCACAACGTCCCTTCACCAGGCACAGCAATGGGCAAATGCTCGCATCGTTCGTACGTTGGCTCCGACCGGGACGGCGCGGTGTGCGATTGTGCTGGAGTTCGGGCTCAGCCGGGACTGGCTGGCGTCACTCGAGACGCTGGCTTTCGTGCGGCCGATCAACGATTTCTGGGATCTCGTGAACGATTGCCGTAACGGGTTCACCCCGCATCAGCGAATGGCTCCGCATAATGTGTGCTATGATGTGGTTTACGGACCCGTGACGATCTGGCCGCAGCGGCTGGTGATCCAGGATTGCGATCAAATCAGCTTTCACACGCAGCGCGCGGTGCGCGGCCTGAAAGCTCCAGTTATTCATTCGACCGGCTCGCCCGCCAATGGCGGCATGTTCTGATCACGGACACTTGCCCGGGCATGGTCTGGAACTGCATGGAGGTCTCATGATCGCGGAGATTAAGTCACCTGAAGGCAACTATGAAATCGTGCGCCGAGGCGAGCCTCTGAACGAGCAGTTCAAGAACGAATATTGGCGCCGCGTGAAAGACATTATGACGGATGTGTTCCGTTCAGATTCTTCCGTCGCGGATGACCTTCGCAAGAACGTCGACGGTGCATCGCCCGACACTCAAACGGCATTTTATCATGCCGATCCGTTCGAGGTCGCGGCCGACCTCGCGGGGCGTCCGGGCGAGTCAATCACGCCGGATGAGAAGCGGCGTTACGTCAATATGAAGAAGCTTGCAGAGCCACCCAAGGGCGAAGACCTGGACGCAGGCCGTCCGGAAGACAAGCCATAGAGAGGATCCGCTGAAAGACTTTCCCTTGCCTTACCCACACCCGCGCCGCTAAAGCGCGATGAGATTTGGTTGAATCGTCATCGCGCTTCAGCCCTTTGTTTGGGCATGATCTTTTCGGAAAACCGCTTCACACTTTTCCGGATCATGCTTTAGAGCGGCTTCGTCGCCATCGATTTGATGGCATCGATCATCGCCGGGCTTTGCTGCCAGGTCAGGATGGCCGCTCCCAGATGCGACGCATCCGGCGCATACGGCAGATCGGGTGGAAGCACATCGAGCTCGGTAAAGGTCTGTAGCGCACCACCTGCCTTTACCAGCACGATCCGAGGCGGCCCGTCGGAAATGCTCATGAAGTATTTGAGGTTTGGCCAACGCGGGAAAATGCCGCCGGCGACAATCGCGATCTCAGGGTCGCGATTGGCCTTCTGATCGCCGAAGTGAATCGCGAGGGAAACGTTATCGTCGATCGTGTCGGTCAGGTTGTCCAGCACTTTGACACTGCCGGCGACGAACAAGCTTTCGATGTTGTCCTTGCGCCCGGCGCGCCGTGCGTCGGTGCGCCGGGAACTGAGCACCATCAGGTCCGGCAGGATCGATGCGGCCGCCATTCGGAGATCCGTTGTACGATAGGCGATCAGCCGCAAATATGCCGCCGGATCCGGTCTGGCGAGCGTCGACGTGATGTCCCAGGGTTTCCAGAATGCAGGAAGGGACGGTGCTGTCGCTTGCTCGTAGATGAGACCGGACAACTCAGCGGCAAGCCGGTTGAACAGCCAGAGTTCCGGATCGCCGAATGCGGGAGCCGTCGGCGCGGCATCGACGATCGCCTCCCTCAGATTGCGAAACGCGACGCGGAATAGTCCCATCAACCGCAACTGCCGTTCCCGGGCTGCCACCTTCTGGTCCGCGTTGCCACCGTGCGCGGCCAGCCAGGAGTCCATTTCCGACAGCAGCCGGAGGAAGATCGCCTCGAGCGCGCTTTCCGCAGCCACGGCGCGCTTGACGAGGTCGCGCCGCGTTTCGTCGAAGGCCTTTTGCTGGTCCGCGGACGGGGTTTGCGTGGCGGCGACGCGCGCGTTCAGAATCTCGCGCTCACGGCTGACGGCCTTGAATTCAGCGACGACCTTGTTGAATTCCTGGACCAGCGCCTGGTCGAATTCCGCGCGCTTCTTGCGCATGTCCCAGCCCGCGGACAATCGCAGCCCGATCATCCACGCCAGCAGCGTACCGGCGACAGCCGCCGCAAGGCCAATGATCGCGCCCGGCAACGCCTCGACCATCAACTGGCCGAACGATTTCGCCGGTGACGGCGCTATGTTGACGGTGACGACGGGCGGCACAGCGGTGGCACTCGGCATCGGGACGGCTGTCGGTGTCGGCACAGGCGTAGGCGTCGCCGCAATTGGCGCGGGTGCCGTGGGGCCGGCTTGCGGTGATGGCGATGGCTGCTGCGCGAGGGCCACGGACACGGTCATGAAACACAGTGCCGGCACCCAGGCGGTCAGTCGGCATAACTGCCGAACAGGCAGCGTGGCGATGCGCGGCGCTGCCAAATATCGATGTCCGAAATGGTTTGTCATGCCGCTCGCCCCAGCCGATGCGACGAACGACTATAATCGACCCAACCTCAGGTTGTCCATCCGCATGCCAGGCTTTGCCTGCGAAAATCGTTTTCGCCGTGTGCTCACTCAGCGATCGAGCGTCTTCGAGGCGCTGCCGCGGTTCTTCAGGATCAGCATGATGTTGCGGACGTAGATCAAGGTGGCGAGCCCTTGCCCGACGATGATCACCGGCTCGCGCTTGGCAAGGCCGTAGATCAGCGTCATCAGGCCGCCGCCCATCGAGAAGAACCAGAACGCCATCGGCACCACGCTCTGCCCGGCGCGTTCGCTCGAGATCCACTGCACCAGAAAGCGCGCAGTGAAGAACAATTGCGCGATGAGGCCGAACGCCAGCCAAAAATCGAACTTGGCGACGAACACGTCGTAGAGATAGGCGCTCAGCGCCTGCCCGTATTGAATCAGCATCACTTCACCTTGGTCGCATCAGGCACTTCAGTGACCTTTGTCACCTCGGTGACAACCGGCGTCGGCTTCTTGCGGCGGATCAGCCACCACACGCCGGCGAGATCCATGATCCCGATCCACAGCCGGTCGAAGAATCCGTAGTTCGACACGCCGGCATGACGCGGTCGGTCGATGACGTCGACATAGGCGATGTCGAACCCCTCGCGGCGGACCAGCGCCGGCAGGAAGCGGTGCAGTCCGTCGAAATAGGGCATCGACAGGAACACCTCGCGCGGAAACGCCTTCAATCCGCAGCCGGTGTCGCGGGTGCCGTCGCGCAGGATCATGCCGCGCACCGCGTTGGCGATCCGCGACTGCATCTTCTTGAAGCCGGTATCCTTGCGCCCGACCCGCTGGCCGGCGGCGAGGCCGACGCGGCCGCCTCCGCTTTCGACCGCGGAGATCAGGCTCGGCAGGAATGCCGGATCGTTCTGGCCGTCGCCGTCGAGCGTCGCCACGATCGCGCCGCGCGCGGCGCGCACGCCGCTGCGTACCGCCGCCGATTGGCCCGTCGACACGGCGTGCCGGAGCTGCCGGAGATTGGGCTGCCGCGCCATGATCGCGGCGAGCCGGTCGCCGGTGGCGTCGGTCGAGCCGTCGTTGACGTAGATGATCTCGTAGGCCCAGCGGCCGTCGAGCGCGACCGCGATCTCGGCGATCAGCGGCGCGATATTGTCCGCCTCGTTGCGCACGGGCACGACGATGGAAACGGCGACCGGCGTCGGGTCGGAAGCAGACAAATCGGCACTCATGGTTGGTTAAGGGGGCGCGGCGGGAACCTGCCCGATCCGGCCGCCGGGCGACCGCTTTTATGGGGCGAAGGCGGTCCTCGCAACCCTTTTGAGGTGCCCTTCCGGCGGCCCGGACAGCGCCACCACGGTGCCATCCTGCCGGATGGCAAAACCGAGGCGGCGGGCGGCAAACCAGTAGCGCACGGCCACGGCGCCGATCACGCCGACCAGCGCGCCGGCCACCACGTCGCTCGGATGATGCGCCAGCAGCACCAGCCGCGTCGCCGCGATGATCAGCGCATAGATGAGCATCGCGATCCGCATCCGCGGCCATACCGCCGAGACGGCGAATGCCAGCGCAAACGCGGTGATCGCGTGCCCCGACGGCAGGCTCGAATAGGCCTCGCTGCCGCTGAAGTGCTGGAAGTTGAAGGCATTGGGCTTGCCGCCGACGAACGGTCGGCCGCGGCCGATGATCCACTTCAACACTTCACCCGCGGCCACCGACAGCGCGACCGACAGGAACAGATATTGCAGCCGCGTGCCGAGGCCGAGCAGCGCCATGCGTGAGGTGCCGCGCAGCGCCGGAGCCGCGAGGGAGACGGCGATCAAGAGAACGCCAAGCACGGACAGCACGTACTCGTCCTTGCCGAAATTGGTCAGCTTCTTCACCCACCACAGGCTCGGCGTGTCGCGCGGCGGCATCAGGCTGATCTCGGCGACGTCGAGCGCGTACATCAGCATGATGATGACGGTCCCGAGGATGACGAACAGCAGCAGCACGTGGCGCGCCGAGCGCCGCGCCGCCTCGGCCCGGCGCGAATGCGACGGCGCGCGCACCAGCTGGGCAAGCGACAGCCAGACCAGCGTCAGCAATCGCCCGACATAATTGGCGGAGTCCGGGACTGCTGGCGGCGCCGGCATCTCACTCCGTCCCTTCGGAACGGAAGATCGCGATCGAGACCGCCTTGCCCTGCGAGATGTTGTAGCCTTCGACCCGCACCGGCGCGTTGTAGCGCAGCCCGATCGCCTCGGCGCGTTGCACGAAGGCGCGCTCCGAGCGCTGCTCGATCAGCGCAAAGCGGCAGCTGCCGTGGGCGAGGAAATCGGCGGCGCCGGAGCCGTCGGTGAGCAAGGTCGAGGTGTCGGTCATGAACACGAGGCTCGGCTCGTGGAAGCCGGCGGCGGCCGCCTTTGGGCCGACGCAGGTCACGTTGCGCAGCGCGCGCGCCACCTCCTGGCTCGGGAACACCGTGGTGAGCCGCGGCAGCACCACGCCATAGGTGGCGGCTGCCAGCAGCGCGGCGGCGATCACGGCATTGAGCAGCGAGCGCTCGGCGCGGCTGTCCTCGAACAGCCACCAGGCGACCAGGCCGAACACCATCGCGAAGGCGAACAGCGGCCAGGCCGGAAACACCGGCTGATGGATCGCCTTGATGGCGCCGACGATCACCAGCACCGAGGCGATCGCCGGCAGCGCGAACCACCAGGCGGCGCCGCGCACCAGCCACGAATTGCGCGACAGCACGCGCCGCTCCAGCGCGCCGATGGTCAGGATCGCGATCGCCGGATAGAGCGGCAGCACGTAATGCGGCAGCTTGGTCAGCACCGCCTCGAACACGATCCAGGACGGGATCAGCCAGGCCAGCAGGAATTGGGCGCCCGGCTCGCGCCGCGCCCGCCAGATCGCCGGCGCCGCCATGCCGGCCAGCGGCGCCCCCGGCCAAAACGTGACCCAGAACAGCAAGAGATACATGCCGGGCGGCGCGCCGTGGGATTCCTGGGCGCCGAGCTTGCTCAGCATGTCGCCGCCGACGGAATCGGCAAAGAAGGTCTCGCCGGCGCGCAGGAAGATCAGCACGAACCACGGCAGCACCAGCACCAGCGTCCACATCAGACCCCAGACCGGACGCATGCGCCAGAACCAGGCCGCCGACTTGTCGAAGAACGCGAGCACGGCCATCGCAAGGCCGACGAACATCAGGATCAGGGGACCCTTGAGCAGGATGCCGACCGCGAGCGCGGTCCAGAACACCGCGGGCGGCAGCCAGGGCGGATGCGCCGGCTCCTCGCCGCGCTGCCAGGACAGATAAACCCGCGCCATCGCGCCCATCGCCGCGGTGACGGATAGCAGCAGCATGGCGTCGGTCTTGGCCAGCCGCGCCTCGACCCCGAGCAGCACGCAACTCGCCATCATCAGCGCGGCGAGCACCGCGCCCTGTCGCGTCACGAAGGCCAGCGCCGTCCAGTAAGTCAGCAACACCGCGCCGATGGCACCGAGCAGCGACGGCAGCCGGTAGACCCAGATGCGGACCTGGGCGCGCTGGACTCCGAGCGCCGAAACGGTCTTCAGCGCCGCCGCCTGCATCCAGTAGATGCCGACCGGCTTCTTGTAGCGAACGTCGTCCTGAAAGCGGATGTCGACGAAATCGCCGCTTTCGACCATCTGCTTGGTGGCCTGCGCGAAGCGCACCTCGTCGCGGTCGATCGGCGGGATGGTGAAGACGCCCGGCAGGAACAAGACCAGACAGGCCAGTGTCAGGAACAGGATCGAGCGCCACTGGCTGGCCGTTGCGAACTCGAACGCCATGAACAGCCTGCGGCTGGAATGCGCAGGTCTTACAGACTGTTGCCCCGCTCCGAAGCGCCGGGGTTGGAGGCCATCCACCATGGGTTTCGCATACGATGAAACCGCAGCGCAAACAATGGTGCTGTTCCGCTTTCCCGCGCCATCATTGCACGCGGATCACAACTGTGTCCGCGGCGCCAGTTGCATCGATCACGGTCACGCGCGCAAAGCCCGGTCCGGGGGGATCGATCAGGCGCTGGCGGCGGCTGTCGATGTCCCCGGCTGAGACACCGTTGACCAATACCGTGAGCGGCAGCACGCCGCCGGCGACCTTGACCGGCATCGCCGCATAGCGGCCGCCTTCGGAACGATCGACGTCGATGCGCGAGCCGTTGAGCGGGAACTGGATGTGCGGCGCCTGGTCGCTGCCGCTGCGAACCAGCTCGCCGAGCGGTCGGAAGCGGCGCAGCGGTGGCGGCAGCTTGGCGTTGCTGGCGACCAGCACGCCTTTCGGCGGCTTCGGCAGCGCAGCCGGAATTTTCCCGGTGCGTGCGAAGGCATCGAACAGGATCGGCGCCGCCGAGACGCGGCCGACCAGCCCCGGCACCGGCGCACCGTCGGGACGGCCGACCCAGACGCCGATGGTGATGCGGCCGTCGAAGCCGACCGACCAGGCGTCGCGATAGCCGTAGCTGGTGCCGGTCTTGAACGCGATCCGGTTGTGCACGCCGTTCTCCGGCGGCGGCGTGCCGAGCAGGACGTTGCCGACCTGCCAGGCTGCGGCCTGGTCCATCAGCCGCATCGTCTCGCGCTCATCGCTGTCGCGCACGATCTCACGCAGCGGCCTGGTGGCGCCGAGCCGCGGCAATCCGACATAGAGCTGGGTAAGGTCCTGCAAGGTCACGCCGACGCCGCCGAGGCCCATCGCAAGGCCCGGTGTCTCGTCCTTGGGCAGCACCAGGCTGGTGCCGGCCTGCTTCAAGCGCGACGACAGCCGACTCGCCCCGACGCGATCCAGCAGCGCGATCGCCGGCACGTTCAATGACAATTGCAGCGCCTTGCGCACCGGTACCGTGCCCTGGAACGTCATGTCGAAATTTTCCGGCGCGTAGGAGCCGAAGCGGATCGGGCGATCCTCGATCAGACTGTCCGGATGAACGAAACCGTCCTCGAAGGCGAGGCCATAGATGAACGGCTTCAAGGTCGAGCCCGGCGAGCGCACCGCGCGGGTCATGTCGACCTGCCCGGCCCGCCGGTCGTCGAAATAATCCGCCGAGCCGACCCGCGCCAGCACGTCGCCGCTCTGATTGTCGATCGCGATAATCGCGACCGAGACGTCCGGCCCTTGCGCGATCGCGCGGTCATGCGCCAGCGCCTCGAGGTTCCTCTGCAGCGTGGCGTCCAGCGTCAGCTTGATGACCGGCGTATCCTTCATCGTCGCGACCGCCTGGTCGGCGGAATGCGGCGCCAGGATCGGGATCTGTTTGCGCATCTTCGGCACGGCCGTCGCCTTGGCCTGTGTGGCGTCCTCCTGCGAGACCACGCCGTCCTCGACCATGCGGTCGAGCACGCGGTCGCGCGCGATGTGGGCGGCTTCCGGATAGCGGTCGAGCCGCCGTCGCTCCGGCGATTGCGGCAGCGCCACCAGAAGCGCGGCTTCCGCGAGCGACAGCCGCTTCGGCTCCTTGCCGAAATAGGCGATCGAGGCGGCGCGCACGCCTTCGAGATTGCCGCCGAACGGCGCCAGCGCGAGATAAAGATCGAGGATCTGCTCCTTCGAGAGCTGCTGCTCCAACTCCACGGCGCGCACCATCTGGCGCAGCTTGGCATAGACCGAGCGCTGCTGCCGCGGCTCCATCAGCCGCGCGAGCTGCATGGTAATGGTCGAGCCGCCCGAGACGATATGGCCGCTTGTGCCGAGCTGAAACGCGGCGCGCGCCAGCGCCAGCGGATCGACGCCGTGATGCTCGTAGAAGCGCTTGTCCTCATAGGCGAACAGCAGTTTTAGATAGGTCGGATCGACTGATGCCTTCGCGTCGGCCGGCAGTCGCCAGCGTCCATCGGCCATCGCGTAGGCGCGCAGCAATTTGCCGTTGCGGTCGATCACGGTGGTCGAGACCTGCTTCGCCTTGTCGAGCGGCAGCGGCCCGAGCGAGACGACCCACGCGCCGAGGGCACCGGCCGTGATGATCAGAACGACAGCGATACAAGCAATGGCGTGGAGGGCGATCCGCTTTTTCCATCCGTCATGGCCGGGCTTGACCCGGCCATCCACGTCTTCCTTCGCCGCAGCCGCAGACGTGGATCCCCGGGTCATCTGCGCGAAGACGCGCTTCGCGCTTTTGCCCGGGGATGACGGCTGTTGCTGGTTCTCGATCCCGCTCATTTCGCCGGCTTGACTTCGACCGCACCGGTGCCGCTGCGGCCATAGCGCGAGGGATTGTACATGTCCTCGACATAGGCCTGCGGCAGCACGTATTTGCCGGGCGACACCGCGCGCACGACATAGGCGACCGTGAACACCGACTTGTCGTTGGCGGCACGGTCGATCGCCGCGGTGAAGCGATCATCGCGGAACTCGGTGTTCTTGGCCTCGACGCCGTCCTCGATCCAGCTCAGCGTGCCGGAATCGCCCGACGACACCAGATGCGGATTGTCGATCTCGAGCCCGGCGGGCAGATAGTCGGCGACCATGATGTGACCGAATTCCGGCCGGGCCTCGGTGACCTTCAGCACCACCGCGAAGCGGTCGTTCTGCTTGGCCTTGGTGACGTCGGCCGGCTTGCCGTCGAGCGTGAAATAGCTGCGCTCGATCTTGAAGCCGTTGGACGCCGCGGGCTCCGGCGTCACCGGCGAGCCCGACACCGAGACCACCGCCTGCACCGGCGCATCGCCGGTGTTGGTGATCTTCAGCGGCTGCCCCACCATCTCGTCGGCCTTGTAGCTGCGATAGACCGCTGACTTCACCGGCTGGCCGTTGATGTCGAGCGTCATCGTCTCCTTGGCGAGCGCGCGCGCCGCCAGCACCATCCACGCATTCTCCTGCGTCGAGGTGTAGTTCGACAGCCCGCGCGCGGCCTCGACGCGCTGGACGGCCTGGGTCAGCGTCGCGCGCGGCGCGTTGCCCTCGCCGGCCAGCGAGACCAGCGCCGCCGCATCGCGCAGCGCCGAGCCGTAGTCGACCCGGCCGAACTCGAGCACCGGCTTCGGGTTCAGCGCGTCGAGCGCCGCGCTGTAGACCCGCTCGGCCCTGCCCTTGTCGCCGACCAGCGCCAGCGCGGCGGCGAGCTGCGCCTTGGAGATCGGCGTCGCCAGATTGTTCAGCTTGGTGTCGGCGAGATAGCGCAGATCGCCGATCGGCGCCGCGCCGTTGCGCGCCAGCACGTAGAGGCCGTAGGCCAGGTCGCGGCCACCGTCCTTCTCCGGCTCGTTGGCGTTGACCACCGAATTCCTGATCCGGTCGAGCGCGTTCTTGAACAGCACGTCCGGCACGGCAAAGCCCTTTTCGCGGGCCCTCGTCAGGAAGTCCGTGACGTAGGCGTCGAGCCAGGCGTCATCGCCGCCCGCCGACCACAGGCCGAACGAACCGTTCGAGCCTTGGCGCGCCAAGAGCCGCTCGATCGCGTCGCGGATGCGCTGATCGACCGCGGTGTCCATGGCCAGATGCGCGCCAGCGGCGAGATCGTTGACATAGAGCAGCGGCAGCGCGCGGCTCGTGATCTGCTCGGAGCAGCCATAGGGATAGCGGTCGAGCGCTTTCAGGATGCTGGCGGCATCGAGCGCGGTCGACAGCGACGCCGAGATCGAGACGCTGCCGGTGCCGGGCACGAGGTCGGAGAACATGTCAGCGGTCAGCGTCAGGCTCTCGCCCTTCGCCAGCGTGCGGATCGAGCGCCGCGCCAGCACTTGCGTCGCCGGCTTGACGTCGAGCGCATAGTGCCGCGCCAAGGTCAGCCCGTTCGGCCCTGCGATGTCGACGTCGAATTCGGCACGGCCGGCGCCGCCTGCCTCGAGGCCGAGCGAGAGCGACGCGCGCTGCTTGGCGGCGAGCTTCACCTTGGTGGTCGGATTGCCGGAAATCTTGATCGGACCGCCGGCCTTGACGCTGATGGCATAATCGCCGGCAGCGCCTTCGACGTTGTCGATGTCCATGCTCATGGTGGCCTTGTCGCCGGTCAGCACGAAGCGCGGCAAGGTCGCGGTCAGCACGACGGGATCGCGCACGGTCACGTCAGTGGTGGCGCGGCCGAGTTTTGTCGCGCTCCACGCCACCGCCATCACCCGCGCGGTGCCGGCGAATTCCGGGATGTCGAAGCTGACCTCGGCGGTGCCGTCGGGACCGACGGTGACGATGCCGGAATACAGCGCCAGCGGCTTTTGCGTCGGCGGCGACCCCTGCAGCTCAGCGCCGGCTGCATCACCGCCGCTCCTGATCTGGCCGCGGCTGCCCTGCATGCCGTCGATCAGCTGGCCATAAAGGTCGCGGATCTCGGCGGTGAGGCGGCGCTGGCCGAGATAATAATCGTCGGGCGCCGGCGGCTTGTAGTTGGTGAGGTTGAGGATGCCGACGTCGACGGCGGCGAGCACCACCTTGGCGTCCTCGCCGGGATTGAGCCCGCCGAGCTTGACCGGAATCTTCAGCGTCGTGCCCGGCCGCACCAGCGCGGGCGGCGACAGTGTGACCGCGAGCGTGCGGCTCTTCCTGTCGATGCCGAACCATTTCAGGCCGATCGCGCGGCCCGGCATGCGGCCGGCGGCGACATCGAGCGGACGCCGCAGCGTGGTCAGCACATAGGCGCCGGTGCCCCAGTCCTTGCCGACCGGAATCTTCACCTGCTGGGTACCTTCCTTGACGTCGACGCTCTGCGTCGTCAGCAGGCGGTCGCCAAGCACGTAGACTGTTAGCTTGCCCGCGGTGCGCGCATTCACCGACACCGTCATGGTGTCGCCCGAGGCATATTCCGCCCGGTCGATCGACGTCTCCAGAAGGTCGGGCGTGTCGGCGCTGCCGTCGGAATACCAGCCGACGTCGAACTGCACCGAAGTCAGCGGACCGTCGGCATCGGTCGACTTGACGTCGAGCCGGTAACGGCCCGGCTCCGGCTGGAACGTCAGCCGCCGCGGCTTGTCGGCCGCGAGGTTGACATCGCCGTCGGCGACGCGGCGGGTCGACTTGACCGGCTCGTAATTCCAGGACGAGTCCTGCCGGTACCATTGATAGCGCGACTCCAGCTTCAACAGCTCGTAGCGCAGCCCGTCGCGCGGCAATTGCTTGCCGTCGGGCGACACGAACACCACGTCGAACTCGGCCTTGTCACCCTTGGCCACGCTCTTGTCGCCGAACACAGGCTTGACGCCGATCAGCGAGGCCGTGGGCGCCACCGGCAGCACGATCTTGCGCTCGACCGAGCGGCCGCCGGTCTCCGCCATACGGATGAATATCTGGGCTTCCTGCGGCCGGGTCGAGGTCGGCGCCTTCTCGAGCTTGACCGGGAAGGTCGCCGCGCCGTTGGCGTCGGCTTCCGGCAGGTCGCCGATCGGGGTGCGCTCGTTGCTCGCGGTCTCCTCATCGGCGACGCCGAACTGGTAGCCGGGATAGCCGGGCCGGCCGGCGGACGCCGGCGCGACCAGCATGTCGCCCTCGAGCTGCAAACCGGAAGCCGGCGCGCCGTAGAGGAAATGGCCGCTGACCTGAAGTTCCACTGGAGCTTCAGCTTTGATCATCTTGTCCTTGGCCGTGAGGTCGAATTCGATCCGCTCGGGGATGTAATCCTCGACCATGAAGGTGGTCTCGCCGACCGAATTCCCCCTGGGATCGGTGAAGACACGGGCGCGCCAGGTGCCCGACGGCACCGCCGAGTTCAGCGCCACCGCCAGCGTGCGGCCGCCGGCGCCCTGATCCGGCAGCACGGCGCGGCGGAATTCGACGCCGTCGGGCCGCTCGATCACCATGGTCAGCGGCGTGCCGTTCAGCGCATTGCCCTGCCCGTCGCGCAGCAGCGCGGTCAGGTAGACGGTTTCGCTGGAGCGGTAAACACCACGCTCGGCATAGACGAACGCGTCCGCGCCGGCGGGAATCGCGCGGCCGGAGACGCCGCGGTCGGTGAGGTCGAAGGCATTGGCCTTCAGGCTGAGAAACGCATAGTCCGCCTTCTCGCCCATCACGGTGAGCATCGCCGGCGACAGCCCGCCCTCGCCGCGCGCCAGCCCTTGCTCGAACAGCACATGCCCGGCCGCATCGGTCTTGCGGGCGGCCAGGATCTCGTTGTTGCGGGCGACCAGCTTGACCTCGGCATTGGCGACCGGCTCTGTCGACGCCAGCGAGTTGACGAAGACATGGATCCCGTCATTGCCGGAGAATGCCGACAGGCCCATGTCCGAGACGATGAACCATTGTGTTGCCAGCGAGCTGTCGTCGTCGGAGCCCGGCCCCTTCGCCGAGGCGGTCATCACATAGACGCCCGGCTGCAGATCGCCGAGTGCCTGGTCGACCGGGAATGCCGTCACGACATCCTGGTTCAGCGTGGTCGCGGTGGAGAGCTCGCCGGACCAGACCTTGACGCCGCGCTGATCGCCAAGATCGGACAGCTGGTAGCGGCTCAGCGCGCTCTGGAAATCAGAGTCGATCACCGTGTTGATCAGGTTGCGGTCGCCGATCCGGAACACGTCGATCTTCGCCGCCGGCGTGTTGACGCTGACCAGCGGGATGCCGCGCTGCCCGGTCCGCGGCAGCACATAGGCGCGGCCGGTGAAGCGCACGAACGGCTTGCGGTCGCGGACATAGATGTTGAATTCGGCCGATTTCGGCAGCGTCTCCTTCACGGTCGACGGCAGGCCGGCGCGCAGATTGATGTTGTAGCGCTCGCCGTGCTTCAGCCCGTCGACACAGAGCTGCTTGCCCTCGGTCGACAGCGCCGGCTTGTCGGTGCCGGCCAGCGCCAGGAACGGCGCGAAGTCGACGCGCTTTGCCAATTCCTCCGAGAACTGGAAGCAGGCCCGCGGCGAGGCCGAATCGGAATCGACGGTATAATCGAGCAGCCGAAAACCGTGCTCGTCGCGCATCTTCTCATATTGGCCTCTGACATCGGCGACCTCGCGCATGTCGAGCGACAGCCGCAGCGCATCCAGCGCCGGCCGCCACAGCTTGCGTTCCGACATCGCCTTGCCGAGCATCGCCAGCGCGTCCGCCTCCTCGCCCTGATTGCCGGCGCGTTGATAGGCGATGTAGGCCGCGGTCGAGGCGCGCTCCATCAGGAAGGTCTGTTCGCTGGAGCTGGCTGAGCGGATCTGGAAAACGGCCTTCGCGAGCTTCAGCCAGTTGGCGCCGTCGTCCGGCGTCGCCGCCGCGATCTGGCCGAGAAGCTGCAAGCCGGTGCGGTTATCACCGCGCCTGAACGCGGCATCGGCGTCGCTGCGCAGGGTCGCCGCGGGCTTGTTGACGGCGCCCGCCTCGCTCTTGATCTGCGCCTCCAGCTTGATCGCGGAATCGGCGAGGTCGTCGCGCTTGAACGCCTTGTCCGCCGCCTGCGCGACATCAAGGCCAATACCGAGCGCCAGCGCGGCGCAAACTGCGGCGGCACGAACCAGACCGATCATGACGGAGCTCCTGAGGACCACGGACGAACGTCGCGGGGCGGATAAGAGGGCGCGAAAAGGTGACGGCGTGAAGGCGTCGAGATGAACGGACGAAAACGTCACAGATTCCATTGCCGGCAATCCTTCGACCAGGCTTCCGGCGGCACCCATCGTGCCGGCGCGGCAAGCCGGCGGGCGACCGGAAGCGGCCCCCTGCTCGCCTTTGTCGTTCGACCGCAAATATCGGTTCGGAGGGTTTGCCAGGGAATCGAATTTATTCGCCGGCCATCGGTCCTTCCGGGGTGTGCGGGAAGACCTGTGGTCGATACGTCCAGCCAACGACCCCTCAAAAATTTTTCACCGCACTTCTTGACTCCGAACGGCTGTTTTCTAATTTTTTTGCTGGCTAGCCCGCGAGGGCGGCTTCTGGGCGCCAATCGGGCCCAGGCGAGACGGGCACCGGTCGTGTCCGGTGCCGTTCATACCCATCTTGCTCCAAGGAGGATTTGGCTATGCGCACATACGACTTCACTCCCCTCTTCCGGTCGACCATCGGCTTCGACCGCCTTTTCGACCTCGCTGAAACCGCCCAGCGCGCCACCGAGGACAACTATCCGCCTTACAACATCGAACGACTGTCCGAGGACCGCTACCAGATCGCGCTGGCCGTCGCGGGCTTTTCGCCGGACGAGATCTCGGTCACCGCTGAGCAGAACGTCCTGACGATCGAAGGCAACAAGGTCGAAAAGGCTGATCGCGACTACCTGTACCAGGGCATTTCCACCCGCCGATTCCGGCGGCAGTTCAGCCTGGCTGACCACGTCCTCGTCAAGAACGCCTCATTCGACAACGGCTTGCTGAAGATCGAGCTGGCGCGCGAAATTCCCGAAGCGATGAAACCGCGCCGGATCGCGATCAACACAGTGCAGCCGAGCCGGCCTCAACAGCTCGAGGCTGCTGCAGCCTGACCGATCTGAAGCCGCGCTCCAGAATTGCGGGACGCGGCTTCACCTGTCCGACATTTCGTCTTCAGAACGGAGGCAACCATGCGGCCGACGACCGCGAATGCTGACATCGTTTCACTTCAATCATTGCGCCACAAGGACTGGCTGTTCAGCCATCCCCGCGATGTCCTGGCGAACACATCGCTGACCACGGACGAAAAGCGCGCGCTTCTGGCTTCCTGGGCGTCCGATGCTGCCGCCGTCCCGGGCAATCCCGCTCTCCGGGCGCCGAGGGATTTAAGATCGCCTGTGAAGATCGATGCGATCCTCGATGCGCTATGTCGCCTCGACCGCGATCCTCATAATCCCCCCGGCGGCAAGCCATTCCGTCTGCGCTCCACAGTGCGTCCGCTCGCGGCCTAGGAGCGTGCCATGAGTGACATCAAACTCCCAAAGCAGATCGTGGACAGGATCGAAGCCCGCTGGTCCGCCAGGCATGCGGCAAAGCGCGGCGCGATCGTCGACCGCCGGCTTGAACAACTCCGCGCGCATCGCAACAATATCCAGCGGTATCGACGACTGCTCCGCACGCAACTGACCGAGCTTGAGCGCAGCTTCATCGAACGGCGCCTCACCGAGGAACTCTCGGCGATGAAGACCGTCGCGGAAGATATGCCGCCTCTCATCACCCAGGAGCAGCTACTTCCGCGTGGTGTCGCCCGAGCGCAGGAGGCCCGCCTATGACAGCGGCGCAATTCCTGATACGCGCAAGCGAGAAGATCCTGGGCCACTACCAGTTCCTGCTCGACACGGCAAAGTCGGAACACGAGCGGGAGACGTATGCGAAGAGAATTGAGCAGGAGCGTCGTATTCTGGACCGGCTGCTCGCAGAGTCTGATCAGCCGGCCCGCGCCGCCTGACGTCGTTTCTGGGAAGCTCCTTCGGCCGCAACCAAAATGCCGAGGCTGCGCCATGAAGACGCCGATATCCGTGAGGGACTTGGAGTCGATCGCCCTGCGCGAGATTCGCTGCTTCCCCGGCGGGGAATACGTCTGCTATCTGGAGGTCGATCTGCTGGACGCGGACTGGCGACTTCGCGCGACAGTCCGCGACGGTGCGGATCTCGATCGTATTCAATATGCCGTTCGGGTGACCACCAGCAAGCTGAAGCATCGGTATCAGCTGCGAACCGATTGGTGAGCAGATGCGAGACCGCTCGGATGTCGCGGGCGGCTCGAGACACATGCGCAACTTCTGAATAATGGAAATCCCCCCTCCCCCGACGGGGCGTGAAGCTTTGTACCACCCATCGCTGTCATCGCCCGGCCTGCGCACAATTGCGCACATGGACCGGGCGATCGAGTACGCGGCGCCCCCTCGATTCAATCACTGCCGTCTCTGCAATACTGGATCGCCCGGTCCCGTCTGCGCCAAGGCTTCGACGAGGCTTGCGATCTCGGGCACGCCGGAGCTTTAGCGGAGGCGGCAAGCCGGGCGACGACACCGAGCAAGTTGAGCGGACCAACCCGTCATCGTGAGTTGCCCGACATGTCAAGTCGCCCGTCGAGTTGCCATATCGAAAGCCGGCAGCCGCCGGCTCCTTAGCATGGGGTTGTTTTTCACATTTTGATAGCGATGCCCCGGCGACCGCCGATCCTCGCCTGGACGCCCAGCCCGGTGCGACAAAATCGCCCGCTCTGGAGCTGACGACAGCGGCGGCTGAACCATTTTGCGGTTTCCCCGCCTACAGGGTTAGCCGGGTTGTGCCGGCACGCTCGCTAAACCTAACCGGAAGCGCGTCTTTTTTCGCCGGTCGCACCAACTGTTTGCGGTGCGATTCCGGGAGGGTTCACTGCTGGGTCAATTTTCAAAGGGAAGTTCAATCATGAAACGCTTTGCCTTGTTCGCCGCGGCCGTCGGCCTGGTCCTGCCTGTCCTCGCCACAGCTCCGGCCCACGCCCAGGCGACCCGGACCTGGGTCTCCGGGGTCGGCAATGACGCCAACCCGTGCAGCCGGACGGCGCCCTGCAAGACCTTTGCCGGCGCGATTTCCAAGACGGCGATCAACGGCGAGATCAATTGCATCGATCCCGGCGGCTACGGCGCCGTGACCATCACCAAGTCGATCACCATCGACTGCACCGGCACCTTCGGCTCGATCCTGGCGTCCTTCGTCAACGGCGTCGTGATCAATGCCACCGGTAGCGGCGGCACCGATCCGTTGCGGATCGTGCGGCTTCGCGGCATCACCATCAACGGATCGGGCAGCAGCAACCGCGCCGGGATCAGGGGCGTCAGCATCGTGTCGGCGCTCGAGGTTCATCTCGACAACGTCGTGATCGACAACTTCGTGCAGCAGGCAGTCGGCGACGTCCGCACCGGCGCGGGCAAACTGTTTGTGACCAATTCGAACTTCCGCAACAACGGGGTCGGGATGGGCATGGCGCCGACCAGCGGCACGCTCAACGTGTCCGTCGACGGCACGGCCATCGAGGGCAACGGCATCGGCATCGCCGCGGCGAGCAATGTGAACGTCGTGATATCGCGATCGGTCATCTCGGGCAATTCGACCAACGGCATCGACGCGCAAGGCGGGCAGATGGCGGTGATGAACAGCACCATCTCCAGCAACAATGTCGGCGTGCAGGTCTCCTCCGGCACGGTCCGCCTGTACGACAACAGCATCATGTTCAACACGACGGCTGCGATCAGCGGCGCGACAACCTCCTTCGGCCTGAACCGGATCGTGGGCACCTCCGGTACCTCACCGAGTCCCGCGGGCGCCGCGACCGACGCACTCGGCACGCAGTAGCCTGCAAGCCGGGCCGGCACCGATCGGCCCGGCACCGTCGCCGGCGTCCACTCGCACCCGTTGCGAAATCACAAAAAATCGGCTCGGACGGGCTTGGCGGACAAGCAGATTTTTCATAATGCCGGTGCTACAAGACGGCCACGGTCCCGTAGCTCAACTGGATAGAGTAGCGGATTTCTACTCCGCGGGTTGCAGGTTCGAATCCTGCCGGGATCGCCAATCCGGGATTCGAGAACTTATTAACGTGCACGGACAACCGCGCTGGCGCGGCGAAAGCGATTGACGAGGCACGCGAGCCGCCAGACTGGCGTACGCGAGACGGCGCTCAGCACCAGCCCTTCTTCCAGTGACCGGGCGGACAGCCGCGATGGCCCCAGCCAACTTTGCGGCCGCGGCTCCAGCCATAGGGATGCGCTCCGTGGCCGCGACCCCAGCCGTGTCCGTGGCCATGGCCGCCATGACCGTGCCCGCCTTTGACCTCGATCACATCGGCATTGCGGGCCTGATCGTGCAGCGTGGGATGGCCGAGCGGCATTGCCGAAGCCGCAGGGATGAGGCCGATTGGCAGTGTGAGCGCTGTGACCAAGAGCATTCTACGCATCCGCGTCCTCCCGTTGGGCCTTCTATGGCGCGCGAGCAAACGCCGACACCACAGGATCGGTTCCATTTTTGGAGGTCATGAAACCATTTTCCAGACCGCGCGAAGCCGGCCCGAAACAATCCGGGATTAGCCTCTCCCCATTGAACCAAAGGGGATTGGCCATGTGGGATTTCATCAACACGCTTTATCGTGACTATTGCATGGCTCGCCTGCAGGAGATCCGCAAGCTCGAGCTCGCGAAGTAAGCCCGTGTGATCACGGGTGGCTCGAACGTCGGCACCCGGACTGCAGACAGAATGATTGCTGGGGATTTCAGGGCCCAGCTTCGAGGCAACGCCGCTCAGCCATCATACTCGGCTGGTGCGGCGTTGTGCTGTTTGGCGCGTACGGATGAACGGAAACAACCCTGCTCCGCCGCCGGCAAAAAAGAGGCCCCGTTGCGGGCCTTTTCCCGAAGCGCCTCAGCGGCGCGTGCGGGTGTTGCTGCCCGTGGTCTGATGACCAGGCGCATATTCGGATGCACCGGGCGCAGTCGACTTGGTCGCGTTCTGCATCTTGTGACCGGGTGCATATTCGGACGCACCAGGGGCGGTGGACTTTGTCGCCCTTTGCATTTGGTGGCCCGGCGTCTTGTTCGAGACGCCCTGTGCGAACGCCGACGATGCGAATACAAGCGCCGTCACCGCAATCAACGGTTTGAGATACATGCTGTGTCCTCCATCTGTGAGGAGGGTCAACAGCACGTGCCCGGGGCTGGTTCCTAATGGCCTTTCGCGTGCAGTTCCGCGTCCTTGGACGATCCAGCGTCGAGCAGGGGTCCTCGCAGGACGCCCCTGCGCCGCTACCAGCCCTTCGTCCGGTTCGAATTGAACGCCAGCAAGGTGACGACGCTCAACAGTCCAGCCCACACCACGAAGTGCTCCGCGATCATGCCTGCCCCTTCCGTTGCCGAGTTTGGCAAAGCAGGAATCGGGCCAAGCGATCCGGATAGTGCCGGGCCGGCGGCTTAGACCGAGCAAGGATTTCGGCAGGAAGGACCCTGTAAAGGAACGGCGGTGTAAAGCCAGGGTGCCGGGGCCTCGACCGATCGAGCCCCGGCCCGCGCCGAGAGGACATCGATGCAGAACCTGAATGCCATCGTGAGCAAGCTCAACGACCGGCTGCTGCGGCTGGAGGGCGAGTTGTTCGTCCTGCGGTCGATCGCCCGGGCGTCCCTGACCGCCGGCGACGAGGCGGCCGGGCGAACCCGCCAGCTGCTCGAGGGCGCCAAGCTCGCACTGTCGGACGAAGCCGAGCGGCCGCTCGACCGCGCGACCACGAAATACGTTGCCGCCGCCATGGCGATGGTCGACGAACTGCTCGAGCAGCCCCGCGAGGCGGCGCCGCTGTTCCGGGTGATCGACGGCGGCAAGCGCGACGAGTAGCGCCGGCAGGCTGCCGCCCCTCCACAAAGCCCGCGAGGTCAGCTAGCCGGGTCCCTGCACGGCCCGGTCATAAGCCTCGATCGTCACCCTCGCCCTAACCGCGATCTCCGCCGCCGTCATGCCCGGCTTGTAGAGGCTGCTGCCGAGGCCGAAGGCGCGAATTCCCGCGCGGACATACTCGGCAAAATTCTGGTCCGAGACGCCACCAACCGCCGCGATCATCGCCTCCGGCGGCAGCACGGCGCGGATCGCGGTAATACCGGCAGCGCCGAGCACGCTGGCCGGGAAGAATTTGAGGCTCGACGCCCCGGCCCTTGCGGCCAGCAGCGCCTCGGTCGGCGAGAACACGCCGGGCATTGTCACCATGCCGTGCAGCTTGGCGCGCGCCAGCACCTCGACATCGACATTGGGCGACACCATCAGCCGTCCGCCGGCATCGTGCAGACGATCGACGTCCTCGGCCGACAGCACCGTGCCGGCGCCGATCAGCACCTCGGCCGGCGCGCGCTTGGCCGCCGTCGCGATCGAGCGGAACGGCTCCGGCGAGTTGAGCGGGATCTCGATCGCGGTCATGCCGGCTTCGATCAGCGCGCCGACGATGCCGTCGGTTTCATCCGGCCCGACGCCACGCAAGATCGCAACCAGCGGACGCTTCATTGGCGGAAACGGAATGCTCATGCGTTGATCCTCAGCGTTTCCAGATCGCGCCCGCAGCAATGGCGAGACCGCGGCGCACCGCTTCATCGGCATCGACCGAGCGAACCGGTGTCGACAGCGTGTCGAAGGCCAGTTGATACAATTGTTGCAGCCGTCCTGATGCAATCAAGGTAACTGCTCCCGGCGCGCAGCCGGCGAGCGATGCCGCCAATTCCGCGCCGATCAGCGTGCCTGAAATGGTCTCGCGCGCGGCCGCTGCGCTGCCGCCGAACAGCAATTGCCGCGCGCGCACGCGGAACAGCAGATTGGCGGTGCGCGCCGGCGCGGCAAAAGCATCCGCGACCGCCGACCGGAATGCATCCTGGTCCACCGCTTCCTCCGCACCGGCCACGGCATGCGACAGGATGGTGTCGCGCGCGACCGCGCCGAACAGCTCTCCGGTCATGAAGGTCGCGAAGCGCTCGACTGTCCCGCCCGCGACATGCACCCATTTGGAATGCGTCCCTGGCATGCAGACGAGCGCATCTCCGGCTGCATCCAGGCCCAGCGCACCGAGCAGCTGGGTTTCCTCGCCACGCATCACGTCGGGTGCTGCGGCGTCGCGCTGGGCGATTCCCGGCAGGATCCGGATGTCGCGATTCTGCCCACCCACCACGACCGCACGGCCGAGGACATCGGAAAGGTGGGCCGGGGTATCGAGATAGCCGGCCTCGACCCAGCCCTGTCGCGCGCCCGCCATGCCGCAGATCACAACCGGCACCTCCGCCGCGACGCCAAGTGCGTCGAGATGCGATTGCAGCACCGGCGCAAAGCCCGCTTTTGCGGCCGCCGTCATGCCCTGGTCGCTGCGGCGCTCGCCGAGCACATCGCCGGCAGCGTCCATGACCCAGAGCCGAAAACTGCTTGTGCCCCAGTCGACCGCGACATGAGCAGGCCCGCGCATGCTGTGTTCCAATCGCCAAACGTTTCCATATGGGCCGGCCCTGGCCGCCGGGATGGCGATACCGGTGTTCACCCCGCCGTGCAAGCGCGCGACGCTGGCGGCCAACTCAGCAACAGTAGGACGGGTGCTTTTGCCGGACCGACGCGCCGCGGCTACCGCGCGCCCTTGAGCGTGCAGGACGTCGTGCAGGTCGTGACGTTGCCGCGCTCGCACTTGATGCAGGCGTTGACGCACTGCTCCATGATCTTCGGATTGTAGCGGCTGTAGAGGTTGGTCGTGCAGGCATTGTTGGTCGAGCCTGTGACCTCCGGCTCGGACCAGCAACCGGACAGGCAAAGTGCGGCACTCAGAATGGCGACCTTGCGCATAGGGCCTTCCTGCCACGTCTACCCGAGTAACCTTGATAGGTTAGGTTAAATTCCGGTTTAAATTGCAGCCTTATCCGGAAGCAGTATTGCTTACCCACCGGACAATTCCCCAAGGTCCGGGCCCACACCGGCAAAGCCGTCAGGCCCTCCTGCTTGGCGGCTTTGTTGGGCTAGCAATGCAAGGACATGAAAGAAGATGGCCCGAAAGCCGCGCTGGTCGTTCAAGGAGGATCGTCGACTGATGGAACTGGCACGCGCCTCCAAGTCGCTCGAGGAGGTTGCGAAAGCCACCGGACGCTCGCCCGACCGTATCAAGAAGATGGCGATGCGCCTCGGCCTGTCGATCAAGCCGAAGCAGCGAGGCACCAAGAAGTAGGCCGCGATCGGAGCTAGATCCCTGGCGGACAATCATCCTGCTTCGCCCGCACCGGAATCACCTGGCGCCTGGCCTCGGCCGCGCGGATACAGGTGGTGAGCACGAACGCCACCCGGCTGCATTGCCACTCCGGCCCGAGGGCTCCGCTCGACACGGCCGCAGGCGAGACGACGCTCCACGACACGAGGACCACCAAAGCAGCGCACGTCACAACGGCAGTGGCAATTGCCACGCCCCGTCCGGACCACAGCTTGGACATCATGGCCTTGGTTCCCGTCGATCCCCTGGGAGTCTAGGAACAGCCTGCCCGGGCCCCTGTGAAGGGAATCACAAACCGGCCCAAATATTTCGGACTGACCTTTGGACCTGGATCTGGGGTCGATAGTGCACTGCCGCAAGAACGTCAGCGCGCCGGCTCGATCACATTGCAGTTGGTGCGGCCGGACATCACGCAATCCTGCAGCTTGCTTGCCGCGGTCAGGTCATGGGCGAGCCAGAGCCCGACCGCCAGCATCACCACCGCCACCAGCAGTCCGGCCAGCGCGCCGCGGCGGCTGCCTTCGTCTTCAGGATCGCTCATAACCGCTTCGGGTTCCAGTTGACCTGACCATCATGACCGCTTTGCCCGATGGCGTGCGATCAAATCTGCAACAGTCGCGCACCAAATTGACGGCGTGAGCGTGCGCGCATTGCCGGATGCAGCGGCTTGCTGAAAAATGTTGCTGCAGAGAAGCGCGTGTGCGGGGCGTGCCGATGAGCGAACAGGACGACGCGAGCTACGATTATCGCCGTTACCGGCAGCTGCTCCTGCAAGCCGGCGACGAGGAGAGCCGGCTGCAGCTGATCGCCCTCTTGATCAGAGAAAGGGCCCGCGACCGCCTGGAGGCGCAGCGCGCCTCCGACCGGGCGGCGATGACCGCCGAGACCGTCGCCAAGGTGCTGGGCAACGGCCGGCGCGAGCTTTCCCAGCGCAATTAGCGCGTTCGCCGGCGTGGTGACCATCCGCTCACCACGGAGCTGTCATTCGCGCGGCTGCGCGCTGCCTGCGGCATTTGCTGTTGGCTCATATCTCTCCTGCTTGGCGGCAGGCCTCAGGCGCTGGTGTTTTCACCGGGCTTCGCTTATTGAAGCGCCGAACCGACTCCCCCAATTTCAGCATCAACAGAAAGCAGCAGGCTTCCTCTATGAGTGGCTTCAAGGAACCGGGTTTTGCCGACCGCGCGAAGGCGGCCCAGCAGGCACGGCAGAACCTCCTCAACAAGTTTCGTGCCCAACCGGGCGCTGACGACCCGGCCGTGAAGGCGCGGGCCGAGGAGCGCGCGGCGATCGCCGAACGCCGCGCCAAAGCCAAGGAAGCCCGTGAGGCCGAGAAGGCCGAGCAGAAGCGCCGCGAGGAAGAGGCCGCCGCCGCCGAGGCCGCCCGCATCGCGCGGGAAAAGAAAGAGGAAGCGGCGCGGCAAGAGGCGCTGCTCGCCGAGCAGAAGGCCAAGCGCGACGCCCGCTATGCCGCGCGCAAGGAGCGCGGCAAGAAGAAGCGGTAAGCGTGGCAGCAGGCCCGGCGAGTCGGCGGACCTGCGGCAATATGGAAAGCCGACGGCGTCAGTTCTTCTTCATGCCGTCGTCCTTCTTCATCATCGCGCCGCCGTCCTTCTTCATGGCGTCGTCCTTCTTCATCATGCCCCCGTCTTCCTTCTTCATGTGATCCTTGGACATCGTGTCCTTCTTCATCGCGTCGTCCTTGCCCATCTTATCCTGAGCGAAGGCGGCGGGTGCGAGCGCGAGGCTCAGCGACAGAAGCGCGGCGGAAAGGCCGATGGAGGTCTTGCTGGTCATGACGATGATCCCTTGTGTGGTCGAGTGTGAGCGCGACATCTGCCGCTCTGTTCTCGACGCATCGGGCGCCCCATTGTTACCTCCGATGACGAATTCTTGAGTCACGGCGGGTGCCGCCGGTGCCAGGATGATCGGACCGATACTCGCGCGGCAAGGTGTGCGCCGCAGCAACGCCAAGGGCTTGCCGCCGCGGGTCCGCCCGCCTATCAGGGCGCCTCGAACTATCAGACTAGAGAAGATTCACGTGAAGTCCGGCTAAGCTGGCGCTCGGCCCGGCCTAACAGCCATCAAGAAGCTCTTCAGGGGAGAACCATGCTCACACGCCGCCACGTCCTCGCATCCGCCCTCGCCGCACCTGCCGTCCTGCGGATGGGCATCGGCACCGCGCATGCCGCCATCACGCTGAAGATCTCGCACCAATTTCCCGGCGGCACCATCGACAAGGGCGACTTCCGCGACAGGCTGTGCCGGATGTTCGCCGCCGAGGTGGCGAAGCGCTCGGGCGGCGAGATCGCCGCCGAGGTCTATCCGAACTCCTCGCTGATCAAGACCAACGCGCAGTTCTCGGCGATGCGCAAGGGCGCGCTCGACCTCAGCCTCTATCCGATGCCCTATGCCGGCGGCGAGCTGCCGGAGACCAACATCGGCCTGATGCCGGGCCTCGTCACCACCTACGACCAGGGCCTGCGCTGGAAGAACGAGCCGGTCGGCAAGGCGCTCACCGACTTCCTCGCCGACAAGGGCATCCTGCTGATCTCCTGGGTCTGGCAGGCCGGCGGCGTCGCCAGCCGCTCCAGGCCGATCGTGGCGCCCGAAGATGCCAAGGGCCTGAAGGTGCGCGGCGGCTCGCGCGAGATGGACATGGTGCTGCAAACCGCCGGCGCCGCGGTGCTGTCGGTGCCCTCCAACGAGCTCTACGCCGCGATGCAGACCGGCGCCTGCGACGCCGGCATCACCTCCTCCACCAGCCTGATCTCGTTCCGCCTCGAGGAAGTCGCCAAATCGCTGACCTCGGGCGCCGGCGCCTCCTACTGGTTCATGCTGGAGCCGCTGATGATGTCGAAGGCGATCTTCGACAAGCTGCCGAAGAACCAGCAGGACGTCATTCTCGCCGTCGGCGCCGAGCTGGAAGCATTCGGCCGCAAGGGCGCGCAGGACGACGACGTCGAGGTCGCCAAGGTCTACGAGAAGGCCGGCGCCAAAGTCTCTGCGCTCGACGCCGCGACCGTCGGCAAGTGGCGCGACATTGCGCGCGATACCGCCTGGAAGGACTACAGTGCTAAGACGACGACCGCAGCCAATCTGCTGAAGCTCGCAACCGACGTCGCCGCATGATGCATGGTCCGGTCGCGGATCAAGAGGAACGCACAAGCACTGCCGCGGGCAACACGCCCCTGGCGGTGCTCGAGCGCGCGCTTGGCGTCTGCAACAACGTCATCGTGGTGTTCGCCGCGATCGCCCTGATCGCGGCCTGCATTATCCTGAGCTACAGCGTGCTTGGCCGCGCCCTGTTCCATAGCCCGAACTACTGGCAGGACGAGGCCGCAGTGTTTCTCCTGGTCGGCGCCACCTTCATGACCTCGGCCTATGTGCAGAGCCAGCGCGGCCATGTCAGCATCGAGGCGTTCGTCGGCCTGCTGTCGGCGCGGGCGAACGGCATCCGGCTGTGGCTGGTCGATGTCGCGAGCTTCGCGTTCTGCGCCTTCTTCGCCTGGAAGTCCTGGACCCTGGCCCATGAGGCCTATGTCGACGGCCAGGTCTCGAACTCGATGTGGTCGCCGCCGCTCGCGATCCCCTATGTGCTGATGGCGGTGGGCATGACGCTGCTCTGCGTTCAGATCCTGCTGCAAATCCTGATCCCGCTGACCGGTGGCGCACGCCGATGACCGTGTTTGGAATTGGCCTGTCCTACGGCCTCGCCACCCTGCTCGCGATGTTCTCGGGCATGCCCATCGCATTTGCTCTGGGCGCCGTCGCCGTCGTCTTCATGGCGATCTACATGCCTTCGGCCTCGCTCGATACCGTGACGCAGAACGTCTACGAGGAGATGGCCTCGATCACGCTGCTGTCGATCCCGCTGTTCATCCTCAAAGGCGCGGCGATCGGCAAGTCGCGCGCCGGCCAGGACCTCTATTCTGCGCTGCATGCCTGGCTGCATCGCGTGCCCGGCGGACTCGGCGTCGCCAATGTGTTCGCCTGCGCGCTGTTCGCGGCGATGGCGGGCTCCTCGCCTGCGACCTGCTCGGCGATCGGCTCGGCCGGCATCCCGGAGATGCGCAAGCGCGGCTATTCCGGCGGCTTCGCGGCCGGCATCATCGCCGCCGGCGGCACGCTCGGCATCCTGCTGCCGCCTTCGATCACGATGATCCTGTTCGCGGTCGCCGCCGAGAAATCGCTGGGCCGGTTGTTCCTGGCCGGCATCGGCCCCGGCCTTTTGCTGGTAACGCTGTTCGGCCTCTACGCCGTGTTCCGCTTCCGCAAGGAATATGCCACGGCCAAGGCCGCCTATGAGGCGACCGGCAAGGACGCCGCGATCCTGCAACGCGACGAGTTCACCATGGCCGAGCGTTTCAGCGCCCTGCCGCGCGTGATCCCGTTCGTGCTGCTGCTCACCGGCGTGATGATCGCGCTCTATGGCGGCTACGCCACGCCATCGGAGACCGCCGGTCTCGGTGGCCTGCTGGCGCTGGCGCTGATCGCGGTGATCTACAGCGTCTGGAAGCCGAGCGACCTGTCACCGATCCTGAAATCGACGATCCGCGAGTCGACCATGCTGATGATGATCATCGGCATGTCGCTGCTCTATTCCTACGTGATGAGCTACCTGCACATCTCGCAGTCGGCCGCGGAAGCGATCGTGGCGATGCACCTGCCGCGCTGGGAGCTGCTGTTCGCGATCCTGGTGATGGTTGTCGTGCTCGGCTTCTTCCTGCCGCCGGTCTCGATCATCCTGATGACCGCGCCGATCATCCTGCCGCCGCTGCGCGCCGCCAATTTCGACATCATCTGGTTCGGCGTCGTCATGACCATCGTGATGGAGATGGGCCTGATCCACCCGCCGGTCGGGCTCAACATCTTCGTCATCCGCAACGTCGCGCCCGATATCCCGCTCGGCGAGGTGATCTGGGGCACGCTGCCCTTCGTGCTGCTGATGATGCTCGCGGTGCTGCTGCTGTGCTTCTTCCCGGGGATATCGACCGGGCTGCCGGACCTCGTGATGGGGCCGGACGGAAGCAGATAGCGCCAATACAAGGATGGGCGGAGCGCAACGAAACCCATCACGTCGGTGGGTTTCGCTCAACGCCCACGCTACGAGACGCGCTGCTTCTTGGCGTTCAGCGCAGACGCGACGCGGCTCACCGGCGGGCGGCCGAGCAAGCCGGCGACCTCGTTCGTCGCGGCCAGCAGCCTGTCCATGTCGACGCCTGTGCTGACGCCCATGCCCTCGAGCATATAGACCACATCCTCGGTCGCGACGTTGCCGGTCGCGCCGGGCGCATACGGGCAGCCGCCGAGACCGCCGGCGGCACTGTCGATGACGCGGACGCCCTCCTCCATGCCGGCATAGAGGTTGGCGAGCGCCTGGCCGTAAGTGTCGTGGAAATGCATCGCGAGGTTGGCGACCGGCAGCTCGGCGCCGACCGCGCGCAGCATCTGCCTCGCCTTACGCGGCGTGCCGGCGCCGATGGTGTCGCCGAGCGAGATTTGGTAGCAGCCGAGGTCCCATAGCGTCACGGCAAGGTCGGCAACCGCCTTCGGCTTGATCTCGCCGTCGAACGGACAGCCGAGCACGCAGGAGATATAGCCGCGCACCCTGACGCCGTCGGCCTTGGCCCGCGCCAGCACCGGCTTGAACCGCTCGATCGATTCCGCGACCGAGCAGTTGATGTTGGCGCGGGAGAAGCCTTCGGAGGCCGCGGCGAACACCGAGACCACCTGAGCGCCGGCGGCGCGTGCGGTCTCGTAGCCCTTCTCGTTCGGTACCAGCACGTGGAACTCGGCGTCCCTGACGTGACTGACGCCGCGCAGCACGGCATCTGAACTTGCCATCTGCGGGATCGCCTTCGGCGACACGAAGGCGCCGACCTCGACGGTGTTGAGTCCCGCCGCGACCAGCGCCTCGACGAACGCAATGCGCGCTTCGACACTGATCTGCGTCTTCTCGTTCTGCAGGCCGTCGCGCGGCCCCATCTCGATGATGCGGATATGATCGCTCATGGCGCCGCCGCCGCTTCGACTTCGGCAAGCTCGACGCCCTCGCCGACGATATCGCCGACCTTGCATCTGAGCTTCTTCAGCACGCCGGCATAGGGCGCGCGCAGCGTCTGCTCCATCTTCATCACTTCCAGGGTGAGGATCGGAGCGCCCTTCTCCAGCGTCGCGCCCTCCTGGGCCAGCAGCGCGACCACGGTGCCCGGCAGGGGCGCCACGATCTTGTCCTCGCCGACCTGCTCGTCGGTCTCGCCGCCGAACGGATCGACCCAATGCAGGTCGAAGCGGCCGTTGCGGGTGCGCAGATAGAGCTCATGGCCGTCGATCACGGAGGCGACACGCGACTTCACGCCGTTGAGCGTCAGGTCGAAACCGCTCTCGTCGGGCGACGAAATCGCAAACGTCAGCTCGCGTCCGGCCACGGAGAGCGTCGATGGTCCGCTGCCGTAATGCAGCGTGATGGTCTGCGCGGGCTCGTGGCCCTGCCGGAGCGAGAAGACACGCTGGCGGCGGCCGACCGGCTGCCAGCCAAACGTCTGCCAGGGCGAATTGGCCTCGCTGCGCGCAGCCTGCTGCTCCGCGTTGACAATCGCGGCGACCGCCGCGCAGAGCTCGAACTCGCCGGCCGCGCCGGTACCCGCGGTCAGGTTCTTCAGCTCGCGTTCGATGAAGCCGGTATCGATCGCATTGGTTCTGACGTCGGGATGCGTCACCAGCGCCGACAGGAACGGGATGTTGGTGACGATGCCGCGGACGTCGGTCTCTTCCAGCCCGCGATTGAGCTTCTCGATCGCACCCTCGCGGGTCGGCGCCCAGGCGATCAGCTTGGCCAGCATCGCGTCGTAGTAAGGCGAGACATTGTCGCCGCTGCGATAGCCGGCATCGATGCGCAGGCCGTCACCCTCAGGGGGCGTCCGCCAGGTCTTGATGCGGCCGACCGAGGGCATGAAATTCTTCTGCGGATTCTCGGCGTAGACGCGCGCCTCGATGGCGTGGCCGTTCAGCCTGATCTCGTCCTGCTTGAGCGGCAGCGCCTCGCCGAAAGCAACCCGCAATTGCCATTCGACCAGATCGACACCGGTGATCAGCTCGGTGACGGGATGCTCGACCTGCAGGCGCGTGTTCATCTCGATGAAGAACACGTCCTTGCCGTCGGAGACGAACTCGATGGTGCCGGCGCCGACATAGTTGACCGCACCGGCCGCCTTGCGCGCGGCCTCACAGACCGTGTCTCGCTGCGCGGCATTGAGGGTCGGCGACGGCGCCTCCTCGATCACCTTCTGGTGCCGCCGCTGCAGTGTGCATTCGCGCTCCCACAGCGAGAGCAGATTGCCGTGACTGTCGCCGATGATCTGCACCTCGATATGGCGCGGGTTCCGCACGTATTTCTCGATCAGCATCCGGTCGTCGCCGAACGCGGCCTTGGCCTCGCGCTTGGCGCTGGTGATCGCAGCCGACAATTCGCTTGCAGAATTGACCACGCGCATGCCGCGGCCGCCGCCGCCGGCCGATGCCTTGACCAGCACCGGGAAGCCGATCCGGTTGGCCGCCTCCGCCAGTACGGCCTCGTCCTGCGCCTCGCCGTGATAGCCGGGCACCAGCGGCACGCCAGCCTTCTCCATCAGCGCCTTCGAGCCCGACTTTGAGCCCATCGCCGTCATCATCTCGGCGGTCGGGCCCACGAACACGAGCCCCGCCTCCAGGCAGGCCTGCGCGAACTCGGCATTCTCCGACAGGAAACCATAGCCGGGATGCACCGCCTCGGCGCCGGTCTCCTTCGCTGCGGCGATCACCCGCTCGATGTTGAGATAGCTGTCGCGGGCACGTGCAGGCCCGAGCAGCACGGCCTCGTCGGCCAGCGCGACATGCATCGCATCGCGATCGGCTTCGGAATACACCGCGACCGTCCGCAGGCCCATGGCCCGCGCGGAGCGGATGACACGGCAGGCGATCTCGCCGCGGTTGGCGATCAGGAGCGTCCGGAAACGCCGGTAGAGTTTTGAGCGGTCCATGATCACATCCTGAACAGGCCAAACTTGGTGGGTTCGATCGGCGCATTGGCGGCGGCCGACAGCCCGAGCCCGAGCACCAGGCGGGTGTCGGCAGGGTCGATCACGCCATCGTCCCAGAGCCGCGCCGTCGCGTAGTACGGGTTGCCCTGCTTCTCGTATTGCGCCCGGATCGGCTCGCGGAATTTCTCTTCCTCCTCCGCCGACCAGCTCTCGCCCTTGGCTTCGATGCCGTCGCGGCGCACCTGGCTCAGCACCATCGAGGCCTGCTCGCCGCCCATCACGGAGATGCGGGCGTTCGGCCACAGCCAGAGGAACCGCGGGCTGTAGGACCGCCCGCACATGCCGTAATTGCCGGCGCCGTAGGAGCCGCCGATCACAACAGTGAATTTCGGCACGCCGGCGGTGGCCACCGCCGTCACCAGCTTGGCTCCGTCGCGCGCGATGCCGCCGGCCTCGTACTTCTTCCCGACCATGAAGCCAGTGATGTTTTGCAGGAACACCAGCGGGATGCCGCGCTGGCAGCACAGCTCGATGAAATGCGCGCCCTTCAGCGAGCTCTCGCTGAACAGGATGCCGTTGTTGGCAATGATACCGACGGGATAGCCCCAGATATGGGCGAAGCCGCAGATCAGCGTGGTGCCGTAGAGCTTCTTGAACTCATCGAATTCGGAGCCGTCGACGATCCGCGCGATGATGTCGTGCACGTCGAACGGCTTTCTGCCGTCGGCGGAGACCACGCCGTAGATCTCCTCGGCCGGGAACAGCGGCTCCTGCGGCGGATGCATGTTGAGCTGTGCCTTCGCCGGCTGTTTCAGCGTGGCGACGATGCGCCGGGCGATGCCGATCGCGTGGGCGTCGTTCTGGGCGTAGTGGTCGGTGACGCCCGACTGCCGCGAATGGACGTCGGCGCCGCCGAGCTCCTCGGCGGTCACGACCTCGCCGGTCGCCGCCTTCACCAGCGGCGGACCGCCGAGAAAGATGGTGCCTTGATTGCGCACGATGATGCTCTCGTCCGACATCGCCGGTACATAGGCGCCGCCCGCCGTGCAGGAGCCCATCACGATTGCGATCTGCGGGATGCCCTGCGAGGACATCTGGGCCTGGTTATAGAAGATGCGGCCGAAGTGCCGCTCGTCCGGGAAAATCTCGTCCTGCAGCGGCAGGAAGGCGCCGCCGGAATCCACCATGTAGACGCAGGGCAGATTGTTCTGCCGCGCGATGTCCTGGGCGCGCAGATGCTTCTTCACCGTCATCGGGTAATAAGTGCCGCCCTTGATGGTGGCATCATTGGCGACGATGATGCACTCGCGCCCCGAGATGCGCCCGACGCCAGTGATGACGCTCGCCGAATGCACGTCGCCGCCGTAGAGGCCGTTGGCAGCGAGTGGCGACAGTTCCAGGAACGCGGTGCCGGGATCGACCAAGAGATCGACGCGGTCGCGGGCCAGCATCTTGCCGCGCGAGGTGTGGCGCTTGCGCGAGGCCGCGCCGCCACCGCCGGCGACCTCGTTGAGTTTTTCGCGGAGCTCTGTGACCAGGCCGCGCATAACTTCAGCGTTGCGGACGAATTCCTGGGATGTCGGATCGATCGTCGAATGAAGCGGCATCTGTGTTGCACGTTTCGTTGGAGGACTTGTTAGAACGACGAACGGAGGCCCAGCCTCACCTCGCCCCGCTTGCGGGGAGAGGTCGGATCGCAGCGAAGATGCGATCCGGGTGAGGAGGAGCCTCCGCGAACGCATCTGCCACCATTGACGCGGTGACAGCCCCTCACCCCAGCCCTCTCCCCGCAAGAGCGGGGCGAGGGAGAAGAAACATTACGCCGTCTTGTTGAACAGCTCGCGGCCGATCAGCATGCGACGGATTTCGCTGGTGCCGGCGCCGATCTCGTAGAGCTTGGCGTCGCGCAGCAGGCGGCCGGTCGGATAATCGTTGATGTAGCCGTTGCCGCCGAGCAGCTGGATCGCATCCAGCGCGCATTGGGTGGCCTTCTCGGCGGCGTAGAGGATCGCGCCGGCGGCGTCCTCGCGGGTGGCCTCGCCGCGATCGCAGGCTTTCGCCACTGCATAGACGTACGCGCGCGAGGCGTTCATCGTGGTGTACATGTCGGCGATCTTGCCCTGCACCAGCTGGAACGAACCGATCGGCTCGCCGAACTGCTTGCGCTCATGGACGTAGGGCAGCACCACGTCCATGCAGGCCTGCATGATGCCGATCGGCCCCGCCGCCAGCACCGCGCGCTCGTAGTCGAGGCCAGACATCAGCACGTTGACGCCGCGGCCGACCTCGGAGAGCACGTTCTCCTCGGGCACCTCGCAGTCCTCGAACACCAGTTCGCAGGTGTCGGAGCCACGCATGCCGAGCTTGTCGAGCTTCTGCGCGGTGGAGAAGCCCTTCATGCCCTTTTCGACGATGAAGGCGGTGATGCCGCGCGGCCCGCCGTTCGGATCGGTCTTGGCGTAGACCACGAGCGTGTCGGCGACCGGGCCGTTGGTGATCCACATCTTGTTGCCGTTGAGGACGAAGCGGTCGCCTTTCTTGTCAGCGCGGGTCTTCATCGAGACCACGTCCGAGCCGGCCGACGGCTCCGACATCGCCAGCGAGCCGACATGTTCGCCGGAGATCAGCTTCGGCAGATATTTGCGCTTCTGGGCTTCGTTGCCGTTGCGGCGGATCTGGTTGACGCAGAGGTTGGAATGGGCGCCGTAGGACAGGCCGACCGCGGCCGAGGCCCGCGAGATCTCCTCCACCGCGATGCAGTGCTCGAGATAGCCGAGGCCGGAGCCGCCATACTCCTCCTCGACCGTGATGCCGTGCAGGCCGAGCGCGCCGATCTTCGGCCAGAGGTCGCGCGGAAACTGGTTGCTGCGGTCGATCTCGGCCGCGCGCGGCGCGATCTCGTTGGTCGAGAAATCATGCACCGTCTCGCGGATCGCATCCGCGGTTTCGCCAAGGTCGAAATTGAACACTGCGGCCTGGTTCGACGCCATGATCCCTCCCTAAGGATTCATCTTGCAATTAAACGATCATACGTTTTTTTATTGGCCTCGCAAGACGATCTGCTATGATCAGTGCATGAAATCCGCAGTCCATTGAATTTGCTTGGATTTCATGAAATAAACATACGGTCGTTTGCTTGTTTCCGGACCTCTCCTGGCAGGCTGACACCCATTCGAGGCCCCCGATGGCACGCACGATCGGCTCACACGGCCCGAAGACGCTCGAAGCGATCCGCAAGGCCGGCGTGCGCCTGATCTACGAGCACGGCTACGAGGCGATGAGCCTGCGCCAGCTCGCCGCCGAGGTCGGTATCCAGGCCGGCTCGCTCTACAATCATATCTCAACCAAGCAGGATTTGCTGTTCGATCTGGTGCAGGACCATATCAACGATCTGCTGCGCACGCTTGATCTTGCCCTCGAGAACAAGACCGACCCGGTCGAGCAGCTGCGCGCCTTCGTCGCCTTCCACGTCACCTATCACATGAGCCGGAAGCGCGAGGTCTTCATCGCCAATTCCGAGCTGCGCAGCCTCGAGTCCAAGAATTACGACGCGGTGGTCGCGCTGCGCGGCGCCTACGAGCAGCGGCTGGCGCAGATCCTCGCCGACGGCGTCGCGGACGGCGTCTTCGAGGTCGTCGACATCCAGGTCGCGACCTTCGCGATCCTGGCGCTGCTGACCGGGCTCTGCACTTGGTATCGCCCCGGCGGCCGCCTGACCCGCGAGGCGATCATCGCGGCGCATGAGAAGCTGGTGCTGTCGGGCGTCGGCGCCGGCGCGGCCGTGACAGCCGAACCGCACAAGGCCAGCAAGCGCGTGAAGGACGCCGTGGCGGGCGAGCGCCCGTGACAGAACGCCAACAGTTCGATGACATCGATCTCAAGATCCTGTCCCAACTGCAGACGGACGGCCGGATGCGGATCAACGAGCTCGCCGCGCGGGTCGGCATCACCGCCCCGCCCTGCTTGCGCCGGGTCCGTGCGCTGCGCGGCCGCGGCGTGATCCAGGCGGTCCGCGCAACCCTCGACGAGCGCCAGCTCGGCTACGAGGTCACGACCTTCGTCCTGATTCAGCTCGACAGCCAAACGCTGAGCGCGATCGAGGCCTTCGAGGCAGCGGTGGCGGTCGTGCCGCGCTTCCTACAATGCTGGCGAATTTCCGGCGATGCCGACTTCATGCTGAGATGCGTCGCGCCCAGCGTCGACGACATGCGCCAGCAGCTGCTGCAATTCGCGGGCTTGCCCAATGTGCGCAAGATTAGAAGTTTTCCGGTGCTCGGCGTCTCCAAGGATGCGCCGCTGCCGATCCCCGGCAGCCTCGCCATCTCAGCCCCCACCTGAATTCCAGCCACAGGCGGCTGCACACAGCCGCGGCCGGGCAATGACAGCGGTGGGTGGGACAAGACTTCACACCCTCTCAGTGCGTCCACGGCTCCCAGCGGCGGAAGGCAAAATTGTCGGCATAGGCAATCTGGCGGTGCGCCGAATCCTTCGGCTCGATCACCTGGTAGGCGATGCCCTTGCGCTCGCAATAGGCCACCGCCTCCTCCTTGGTTTCGAAATGCAGCGTGAGCTGCTGCTTCATGTCGGTCGAAGAGGTCCAGCCCATCAAGGGCTCCACGGTGCGCGGCTGCTCGGGCTCGTAGTCCAGTTGCCACGCTTTGGTCTTGGCGCGTCCCGATTGCATCGCGTTTTTGGCGGGCTTAAAAATGCGTGCGGTCATGGATGGTGGGGGTCCCGTGAAATATGCGACATGGAAGCGTTTGGAGGAAACCGCCGGGATAGTATAGAGACACCGTTCAGCAACGTGATCGGTGATTCCGTATTCTCGGAGGTACCCTTCGCCGGACCGGTATAGTCATTCTACCGCGCTGTGACAATCTGGCTCCCCGGGACCGTCCTTGAAGTCCCTTGGGCCCGCGGCGCGGCCTTCTTGGCAGCATCACCACCTCGAAGAAGCGGCGCGCCCTATGGAAATCCACGCCACCCTGCCCGACAAAGGACGTGACCTCCGGCTCGACCTGTTCCGCGGCATCGCGAACTGGGCGATCTATCTCGATCACATCCCCGACAACGTCGTGAACTGGATCACAACCCGCAATTACGGCTTCAGCGACGCCGCCGACCTGTTCGTCTTCATCTCCGGCTACACCGCGTCCTTCGTCTATGCCCGCATGATGCTGGAGCGCGGCTTCATCGTCGGCGCCACCCGGCTGACCAAGCGGGTCTGGCAGCTCTATGTCGCCCACATCATCCTGTTCGTGATCTACATTGCCTCGATCAGCTATCTGGCATTGCGCTTCGGTGATTCCGAGATCATCAACGAGTTCAACGTCGCCGGCCTCGTCGACAACGCCACCGAGACGCTGCGTCAGGGCCTGTTCCTGAAGTTCAAGCCGGTCAACCTCGACGTGCTGCCGCTCTACATCGTGCTGATGGGTCTGTTCCCGCCGGTGCTGTGGTTCATGCTGCGCCAGCCGAACTGGACCATGCTGGCCTCGATCGCGCTCTGGCTGATGTCGCGGCAGATGGGCTGGAACCTGGCGGCCTACCCGGCCGGCACCTGGTACTTCAATCCGTTCGCCTGGCAGGTGCTGTTCGTGTTCGGCTCGTGGTGCGCGATGGGCGGCGCCCGCAAGAACATGCACATCATCAACTCGCCCTACACGCTTTGGTTCTGCATCGCCTATCTGATCTTCGCGTTGATCATGACGATGGCCGGCCGCTTCCCGGACTTCGGCGCGATGTTTCCGGATTGGCTCTATTCGGCGTTCAATCCGAACGACAAGACCAACCTCGCGCCTTACCGCTTCCTGCACTTCGTGGTGATCACCGTGCTGGTGATCCGTTTCATCCCGAAGGACTGGGCAGCGCTGGAGTGGAAGATCTTCGATCCGCTGATCGTCTGCGGCCAGCAATCGCTCGCGGTGTTCTGCGTCGGCGTGTTCCTGTCGTTCGTCGGGCATTTCGAGCTCTCGATGAGCTCGGGCTCGCTATTCGCGCAGATCTTCGTGTCGATTTCCGGCATCGCGATCATGACGATCGTGGCCTACTACATCTCCTGGTCGAAGCGGCAGGACAAGCCCGTCAAGCCGCCGGCGCCCAAGGCGGCTGCGCCGGCCAAGACGGGCTAAGCGCGATGTGATTGGGTTGAATCGTCATCGCGCATTAGCTCCTTGTTTGAGCATGATCTTTCCGGAAAACCGCTTCGCACTTTTCTGGATCATGCTTTAGCCGCCGCGGTTGCGGTCCTGCGTGGTCGAGGCGACGATGGTCGAGACGTCGCCGAACGTGGTCATGATCGGCGCGACGACCTTGTGCATCCAGGTCTTCGATACCACGGTGTCGTGCAGCACGAGGTTGTCGATCCCGGTGGTCAGGAAGCAGCTCACGGCATCCTGCGGCGTCTCGATGATCGGCTCGCCCTTGACGTTGAAGGAGGTGTTGATCAGCACCGGCACGCCGGTTAGCGCCTCGAACTCCTTCAGCAGGCGATAGAGTTTCGGGTTGGTCTCCTCGCGCACGCTCTGCACGCGTGCCGAGCCGTCGACATGCACGATCGCCGGGATCTTGTCGCGCCACTCGGGGCGTACCGGCTTTGCGATCAGCATGAAAGGCGAGTCCTCCTCGCCTTCGAAAATCTCCTTCATGCGCTCGGCGAGCACGATCGGCGCGAACGGGCGGAACGCCTGGCGGTGCTTGACCCGGCTGTTGAGGATGTCCTTCATCTCGGCCCGGCGCGGGTCGGCAATCAGGCTGCGATTGCCGAGCGCGCGCGGCCCGAACTCGGACGATCCCTGGAACCAGCCGATCACGCGCTGCTCGGCCAGCAACTTCGCGGTATCGCGACAGACATTGTCGCTGCGCCGCGCGTCGACTTGGATGCGGACCAGGAAATCGCCGAGCGCGGCGGCTACCTCGGCGTCGCTGTAGGGCCGGCCGACATAGGCATGCTCCATCACGAAGGAGCGGCGCTGCTTGAGCACTTCCAGCCAGCCGTAATAGGCGCAGCCGATCGCGATGCCGTCGTCGCCGGCGGCGGGCTGGATCCAGATATTCTCGAAGCCGGCCTCGCGCGCGATGCGCCCATTCGCCACGCAGTTCAGCGCGACGCCGCCGGCGATGCACAGGTTCTTGGCGCCGGTGGTCTCGCGCAGCCAGCGCGCCCGCGCCAGCAGCACATTCTCGGTGTCGTCCTGCACCCGGCAGGCGATGTCCTCCCAGTGCCGCATCGCCGGATTCTTGTCCCAGCTGCCGCTGTCGAGCACATAAGGCCGCTGGTTCTCGGCGCTCCAGAACGGGATGCTGAGCTTGCCGTCCGTCATCTCGAGCAGATGGCCGACCTGCTCGCGGCGGCCATAGGGTGCCAGCCCCATCAGCTCGCCGCACTTGTTCCAGTCGCCGAACACATAGGTCGACACCCGGCTGTAAAGAGCGCCCAGACCCGGCATGTTGTAGAACTCGTCCGACAACAGGCCGCGCGCCGGCTCCATCCAGACCTTCTTCAGGCATTCGAGCCTGGCGTCGTCGAATTTGTAGTAGCTCTCGGACTCGCGGGCCAGCGGCGTCGCCGCATCGCCGGGATAGGACTCCATGACGTCGGACTGGTAGTTGCCGACGCCGTCGACGACCATCACCACGCCGTCCCTGAACGGCGACACCGCGAACGCGCTGTAGGCATGCGCGAGGTGATGCGAGATCGACACCACCTTGTCGGACTTCGAGCGAAACAGCGGGTGCTTCTCCGCCTCGTCGCGCTCGGCGATCGGCAGGAAGCCCGGCATGTCTTGATGCGCCAGCCGCTCTTCCATCTCCGGCACCGGCAGGATGTAGCTGTTGCGCACCACGAGATCGACGTCGTCGAGCGTGATGCCCTCAGCCCCAAGGCAGTAGTCGATCACCTCCTTGTAGAAGCCGGACGCATGCTTCTCGCGGGTGATGCGCTCTTTCGCGATCGCAAAGGCAATCGCGCCGTCACGCAGCAGGCAGGCGCTCACGTCATGGTCGTAGGTGTTGAGACCAAGGACGTAGGTGTGTTGTTTCGGCATGGGGACTCTTCAGGACGACTCAACGACTCGATCGACGCGTTCGGGAAGCTCAGCTTCCGCGGTGCACAAACCGAACTAACATAGATCAAGATGAACAGGCTGAACGGCAGATGAACGGCAAGATGAACGTAACAACATGATAATCCAAAGTAATCCGGTCCGTAACTTGACCTTACCTCGCCCTCTCAATAGAGTCGTCAAAGCTCGTAAGAACCTTAGTGAAAAAATTGTCTTGGGGCGTACGAACCGCATGCTGGTCTCGCGCGTCCAAGCGAGACAGCCGGCATCGGTGAGATGTTTGGAAGTGACCGGGAGATATCCAGAATGACTAAACGCTACAATATCCTGACGCGTTGCCTCGCAGCGGTCGCTTTGTTGTTCGTCTATGTCGCAAGCACGTCGGCCATCCTGGTGGGTGCCACCACCTCGCCTGCCCAAGCCTATCGCGGACGCGGCGGCTGGGGTTATCGTGGCGGCGGCTGGGGCTATCGCGGCGGCTATCGTGGCCGTGGCTTTTATCCTCGCGGCTATGGTTTCTATGCGCCGGGCCCGCGCTGCTGGTGGACCCCGCGCGGCGTGCGCGTGTGCCGCTGGTGACAGCCGCCCGCTGACGCAAGCGGATCAGCAACAGCCGATCAGGCGCGCCGGCTGCGGCGCGCCTGAATTTTTATGCGCGCGATCCTGATGGAATGGCCAAGTCTGCCCGGCAGGCAAGAAAGAGCCCCGGAGGACGCCGGGGCTCTAGTCTGCGGGAGAGAACTGCGGAAGTCAGGATTGATGGCAGGCGGCCGCGGCCGGCTGATCAATCGTTCGCTACCACTGCGTGCATCAATACACATCTTGATGCCTCAGGCTGTGGCGTCGCGGCAACAACCTGCCGGAATGACGGGCGAGCCGCAAAAGCCTTCGGATACGACCGCCCGACCGGCGCCCTAGCCATCGAGGATCGCGACCGCACGCGTCCATCCCGCCGAGGCGCGCTCGATCTTCACCGGGAAGCAGGACACCATGAAGCCGACTGACGGTAGCTGCTCCAGATTGTGCAGCTTCTCGATGTGGCAATAGCCGATGTGCCGCCCGGCCTTGTGCCCTTCCCAGATCAGGCTGGCATCCTTGGTCTCGGCATATTTCTTCGCGGTGTAGACGAACGGCGCATCCCAGCTCCAGCCGTCGATGCCGGTCAGCCGCACGCCGCGCTCGAGCAGATACATCGTCGCCTCGTAGCCCATGCCGCAGCCCGAGGTGACATAGTCCGGCCGGCCGTATTTGGCGCCCGCGCTGGTGTTGACGAGGACGATCTCCAGCGGCGACAGCGTGTGACCGATGCGCTTCAGCTCGGCCTCGACATCGGCGGCGGTCGCGACATAGCCGTCGGGCAGATGGCGGAAGTCGAGCTTCACACCGGGCTGAAAGCACCACTCCAGCGGTACCTCGTCGATGGTCCACGAGCGCTCACCGCGGTTCATGGTCGGGTGAAAATGCCAGGGCGCGTCGAGATGCGTGCCGTTATGGGTCGAGAGCGAGACCTGTTCGACGGCCCAACCCTGGCCGTCGGGCAGGTCCTCCGCCTTCAATCCCTCGAAGAACTGCAGCATCCGCGGCAGGCCCTGCTGGTGATCGATATACTGGATGGTCGGATGATTGCCGGGCGGATCGGCCGGAACGTCGTTCTGCAGGGGGACGGAGATGTCGATCAGTTTGCGCGCCATGGCATTACCTCGCGGATTGTTCTTGTGCGGACGCGCCAGCCTGCCAGCCCGAGCGTCCCATCGGCAAGGCACGTCCGCTCGATGCCGATCGCAGCGCGAACCAGCGCGAAGCTGCCCACGGATTTCCTTGAACCTTACCGGCGGTTGGCGCGACCCATCGACGCTGGGGATTTGAGGGCCCAGTAATTCGCGCAGCGCTGTCTGGACGATCATATTCCGCCCAGACGGCGCTGTTGCATTTCGCGATACAATCTCTAGTTTAGGAACACGCTGGCGGCGCTGCCCTTAAATCCCTATTGCCGCCAGCTGAAAACCCGCCCTCGTTGCGGGGTTTTCCTCGTCGGCCGGCGCAGTCTCGTCGGGCGCTTGCCGCGGGACGGCGCGCCGGGTTCCCGCCGATCGCAAAAAGCAAGAGAAAGGGTTTGGTCGGGGCAGCTGGATTCGAACCAACGACCTGCAGTACCCAAAACTGCCGCGCTACCAGGCTGCGCTATACCCCGACATTTCCGAGAGGCCCTGTGGATACACGCATAAGCCGGCGCCAGCAAGGCGCCGCTTGGTGCCCCTCAGCGGCCGTTGAACAACGGATGGGCGACCCGGTCGCCGGGCTGGATGCCGTATTTCTGCGCGGTCCCGGCGATCACCTCGAGGACGCCCTTGGCGAGCCCCCTTGACGGGATGATCTTGGTCGACATCGGCTCGGTATTCTCGGCGATGCGCAGGATGCGGCCGTCGGCACGGATGAAGATCATGTCGAGCGAGATGTAGGTGTTCTTCATCCACATCGACACCTCCTGCTCCGGCGAGAAGTCGAACAGCATGCCTTTGCCGTCCGCCAGCTCCTTGCGGTACATCAGGCCGGTCTCCTTCTCCTGCTCGGTAATCGCCATCTCGACCGAGAAGACATGAACGCCGGACTTGGTGACGATCTCGAGCGGCTGGAAACTTGCGGCCTGCGCGGCCGGAGCCGGCAGCGCGCCGGACAGGATGACGAGCGCGGCCAGCAGCCACAGGCGAAGCCGCCCAACATTGCGATCGAAATTCATCGAAGGTTACTCATGCCGGTGGAATTTTCCGGCGGACCCTAACCCGATGATTGCGGCAAATGCCAGAGCTTTGCCGCCAGCCCCTCGCCTCACGTTTCGTCAGGCAATCCGGGGACTGGGTCAGCGGTCTCGGGTCAACAATTCGGGCTAGTGCGAGGACAGCGCCGACGGGCCGGTCTCGGGATGAATCTCGGCGGCCATCATTCCCTTGGAGCCGGGCCCGAACCGCACCAGCACATACTGGCCGGGCCGCAGCTCGGTCATGCCGAAACGCCGCAGCGTCTCCATGTGCACGAAGATGTCGGGGGTGCCCTCGCCGCAGGTCACGAAGCCGAAGCCGCGCAGCCGGTTGAACCACTTGACCTGCGCGCGCTCGAGCCCGCTGGTCGCGGTCACCGTGACGTGGGTTCGCGGCGGCAGCATCTGCGCCGGATGGATCGCCGTCGACTCGTCCATCGAGACGATCCGGAAGGCCTGGTAGCCCTTGGCACGCTGGACGCATTCGACGACGACGCGCGCGCCTTCATAGGCCGTCTGGTAACCGTCGCGCCGCAGCACCGTCACGTGCAGCAAAATGTCGGGCCAGCCATTGTCAGGAACGATGAAGCCGTAACCCTTCGAGGCATCGAACCATTTGATGACGCCGGAAAGCTCGACGAGATTGGCCGCGGCGTCGCCGAGAACCGAGAACGCATCCAGCGCCGGATCGCGCGGCGCGTTGTTCGCGTAGTCGCCTGGCCCAAGTCTGCTCTGCCCGGCCCCGCTCGCCGGCGGTCCGCCGAGCTTCTTGGACTCAAATCCGTCCGACCCCATGACCCCGGACCCCACACATCAATTGCAGCCCGCCGTCATCGCGGCTGAGCCTGAACACGCTGCTATCCATCACCAAACTCGCGATAACCACGCGCGAATCTCGAATCAAAAGATAACACTCCCGCCCGCATCGCATAGCTAAAAAACGAATCTATCGGGAACTATGAACAGGCTTGCACAGCCCGAATCGAACGGGCTTCAGTTGCCCACGAACGGACCAAGCGTCTCGCCGATGTCGTGACGGATCACGAGATCGGCAATGTCGTCCTGATCGGTCGGTTCGTTGTTGATGATCACGAGGCTCGCGCCGCAGTTCTTCGCCATCATCGGAAAGCCCGCGGCGGGCCACACCACCAGCGACGAGCCGATCGCAAGGAAAGATCGCAGTGCCGGGTTAGTTCCGTGGCACGATGCATCGCGTCCTCGGGCATCGCTTGCCCGAACGAGATCGTCGCGGTCTTCACGGGATCGCCGCAGTCGGCGCAGTCGGGCGCGCTACCGGTGCTGTCGAACAGCTGCTCACCCACGAGAGATCGTAAGCCTTGCTGCAGCCGATGCAGCGCGCATAGGTCGTGTTGCCGTGCAACTCGATGACGTCGTCGGCCTCGAAGCCTGACGCCTGATGCAGATTGTCGATGTTCTGGGTAATGATGCCCGGAACCTTGCCGGCGCGATAGAGCGAGGCGAGTGCGCGATGCCCGCGACCGGGCTTAGCGGCGGCGAAGGTCGGTTCCATTGCGAAGCGGCGGCGCCACGACTCGTCGCGCGCATCCTGGCTGGCAACAAATTCATCGAACGGGATCGGCCGATTGCGCGTCCAGATCCCGCCCGGCGAACGGAAATCGGGAATGCCGCACTCGGTGGAGATGCCGGCGCCGGTAAACGGAACGATCGACGACGCCTCGGCAATCATGTTGCCGAGCCGCTCGATGCCGCTGCGCAGATCTCTTGCGATCACAGGGAATGATCCGGTTGACCCGCCTGACTATAGCACGGCCCGACCGCTTGCCAGATCGGCGCGTAACGCGGGGCGACGATCACGCCGCGCGGCCTGCTCTCTCGCGGCATCCAGATCGATCTTCGCCATTCCGGCCTCCCGTTTTTTCTTTTTGGCTAACTCCAAGCCGCGCAGGCGACAAGGCGGGCTACGCCTTTTCCACCGCCTTCGCTTCATCACAATCAATGCCCGCTCCGCATTGACGCCCAATTCGGCCATGCAAATCCCGCCGGGACAGGACCACCATCAGGCGGATGGGCAATGAGCGAACAGCAAGACGCGCTCGCGCGCGAGCGTGAAGAGATCGCCACACGGGTTGCCAGCTTCAGGGCCACGCAGCAGAAGTTCGAGCGCGACCGCCAGGAGTATTACGCCAGCACGCTCGGCAATGCCTGGAGCGGATTTCAAAGGAAGACAGCTTGATATCGCGCGATCTGCCGCGCGATCTAATCCGATCGCGCCTTGATCTGCAATTGAAGAGCCCGGAGCTGACAGCTCCGGGCTCTTTCGCTACCAAGCGCCGTTACCAGCGATAGTAGTGGTGCCGATAAGGACGGTAGTACGGCTCGTCGTAGTAGGCATAGGGCCCGCCACCGTAATAGGTGCGATAGCGCGGGCCATAGTAGTAGCCCGGCCCGTAGCCGTAGCTATATGCGCCTGCCGCACCGGCGGCGATCGCGCCAGCGGCCAGGCCAAATGCCAAGCCTGGACCTATACCGCGGCCGCGCGCCTCAGCCGGCGCGCTCAGCGCCGTTGCGCCAACCGTCGCGACGGCCGCCAGAACTGCCAATGTCTTTTTCATGCGCAACCTCCTCCACAGTGATCTCGCGGGCTAACGTCAGGCAGCGGTGATGGTTGCAGATCGCCTGATCACGGCACGGCGCGCTCGATGTTGGTGCGGCGTTTCAGGCACATAGCCAGTGTTCCACGCATGGACTCGAATCCGAAGCCATGCGATTGCGCAAAGCTACCATCGGTTAGCGCCGGAACAAAAAGACAACCCTCGGGTTTATTTATTGGCGAAACTAGGATGACGTTATGCCGGCGTGGATGGAACTTCTTCTCAACGTGATCGCCTTTGCCGGCTTCATCGGCATCGCCGTCTATCACAAGCATCCCGGCGAAAAGGTGGACTGATCGCCAGCAGCCCGCTACCAGCAACGCCCTTTATCCGCAGCATATCCAACGCCTGTCCGCAGCATATCCACTGGGCCGCCGGCAGCATTTCCTCAGCAAACGCGGTAGCTTGCTGCGCACATATCCACAAATCGCCGCTGCAGACCAGGGCGCTTTGCCCTTCGGAGGAGCTGATCGCTCTGCCAACAATCGTGGCCATGATTCGCGAGAATGGCGCAACAAATCATTAAGAAATCACTGACAAGGTTCCACGCGGAGGGAGAGCCATGCTCATTTACCCAGTCCCGACCGAAGTAACGCAAGCCCGCGTGCAGCTCGTCGTCGATCAGACCGCGAAGGCCCAACCCCGCATCCTCAGCGAGGATGTGCTCGACATCTTCGCCGCCAAGAACAAGGCCGACCGCGACGCGGTCGAGACCATCCTGGACATCAAGATCTAAGACTGCTCCACGGCAGGCCGCATCTCGCGGCCCCGTCGTGCCCACGGCGTTGCCACGCAAGCGCTCGCGATACGGCGCTCCGATCGGGCCTTTCGCTTGAACCTTTTGCGGTATGTGGCGACACACCGGCGCTGGGGATTTCAGGGCCCAGTATCTGGCGCAGCGCTGTGGGACGAACATATTCCGTCATCACGGCGCTGTTGCATTTTCCGGATTCAACCTTAAGTTTGGTTCCGGCAGTTGACGGCTCACGCCCTGAATCCCCAGTCCGTCAACTGGGAAAGCCCCGCATCCAGCCTGCGGGGCTTTCCATTTCGGGCGCGACGATGTTTGAGCGTATCGGCCGGGGCCGCGGCCGCGTGGATCTGCGCGGTGCCACGGGTCACGATTGCGTGGAAGTGTTCGTCGGCGAACCGTCCGGCCGCTTCTCTTCCTTCTCGAGCTGTTCTTCGACGTAGAGCAACACAGCGCGGCGCACGTCGACGCTTTTGATCCTGTAGAATGCCTTCGCCAACCTCAACATCTGCACGTCTTCGACGCGGTTCGACATCAAACGGCCTCCAATAGGTTGCGCGGAAAATAGCCGATGTCGGGGTACCCGTTCATTAAACTGCTGCAACCTTACCGTTCATTATGCCGCACCCGTCCCGGATGAAATTTCGGACATGACCGATTCAGTTTCGGCGAACGAGGAGTCGTGCACGTTCGTGGGTTATTGCCGAGCTGAGCGACAAGCGCAGCGACCACGCCCCGCCGCGGCTGTCGGACGATCTGAGACCAACGACGGAAGTCTTCATCGATTGAGAGTAAGCTGATTGCATGGCGAACCTCCGCAGCCGGAAAGCTCGCGAAAGGTTGAGAGCGCACAAAATTGGCTTTGATCTTACCCGCATGCAGCCTGCGAACCCTGCCCCTTGGCGCAATTTGCTGCTACGTTCTCGTCGGACCGTTCCGCCCAAACAAAAATCTCTGACGCTCTCAGGAGGACAAGAAAATGCGCTATCTCCACACCATGCTGCGTGTCCGGAACCTCGACACGGCGATGAAGTTCTACCAGGATGCGCTGGGGCTGAAGGAAGTGCGCCGCATCGATAACGACAAGGGCCGCTTCACGCTGGTGTTTCTCTGCGCGCCGGAGGATCTCGACCTCTTGAAGTCGCTGCCCCCGACCCGCGGCGCGCCGCTGGTCGAACTCACCTACAATTGGGACGAGGAGAAATATGGCGAGGATCGCTATTTCGGCCACCTCGCCTACGAGGTCGACGACATCTATGCGACCTGCGACAGGCTGATGAAAATGGGCGTCACCATCAACCGGCCACCGCGCGACGGCAACATGGCGTTCGTGCGCTCACCCGACCTGCACTCGATCGAGATCTTGCAAAAGGGCGATCCGAAGCCGCCGGCGGAGCCATGGGCCTCGATGCAGAACACCGGCCACTGGTAGGCCCCCGGCCACCTTCGCCGGGCGATCAAGGCGGGCGCGCTTACGGCCGATACCGCGATGCGGGCGGCGCTTGATGCTTAGGAACACGATACGGCCGCTGGCGTTGCCTCCGAACAATCGATGCGAGGAGGCAACCGATGGGACGAGGAATATTGCTTTGGCTGTTGGGTGTACCGATTCCGGTGATCATTCTGTTATGGCTGTTCTTCGGCCACTAAGCCGGATTTGACGCGCAGCTCGCATTAGCGTGAAGGCCTCGCCGTATCACGGCGGGGCCTTGCTTTTTTGCTCTCGGTACAATTCGTCGCGCGCATTTTTCAGGGTACTCCGCTAAGAAACTCGGCAAAGCAAACCGCGGGAGAACGCGTGATGGACGGCAAGCCGCAACTGACGATCTGGGGTCGGGCCAACTCGGTCAATGTGCAGAAAGTGCTCTGGTGCCTCGCCGAGCTCGACCTCGCCTATCAGCGCATCGACGCCGGCATGCAGTTCGGCAAGAACGATCAACCCGAATATCTCGCGATGAATCCGAATGGCCGCATCCCGACGCTGGTCGAGGGCGACTACGTGCTGTGGGAATCCAATTCGGTGATGCGCTATCTCTGCATGGCTCACGGCCAGAATTCGCCGATCTATCCGCAGGCGCCGAAGGCGCGCGCCGCCGTCGACCGCTGGCTCGACTGGACGCTGTCGACGCTGCAGCCGGTCGACCGTCCGGTGTTCTGGGGACTGGTGCGCACGCCGCCGGAGGATCGCGACATGATCCAGATTCAGAAGGATGTCGATGCCGAAGGCGTGGTGTGGCGCGTGGTCGAAGCCCAGCTTGCGAGCCGCCGCTTCGTCGAGGGCGATCAGTTCACAATCGCCGACATCGCGATCGGCGCCTTTGCGCGGCGCTGGCTCGGCGTCGAGGGTGTCACCAAGCCTGCCCTGCCAAATCTGGCACGCTGGTTCGGCGAGCTCGGACAGCGTCCGGGCTTCGTCCGCTTCATCGCGCCGCCGATGTCATAGACTGGGCAGCGCCCGCCCGATATCCCGGCGCCGACGCTGATCGCGCCGCCGAGCTTCGCGCAGGTGTCGCTGCCTTCGAGCTTGACGAACCCCGGTCCGAACGACGCACAGGGATTGTTCCGTGCCGTGGTCTTCGGCGCCAGTGTCTTGCCGGCGTCGGGTGGGGTCTGAAAATTCCGGCCGTTGCGCTGCTGCGCGAGGGCTGCGGCCGGAAGCAGGACGGCGATGATGGCAAGGCTCATGATCCGCATCCGGCCTTTTATCGCGCAAGGCTGAACGAGACCACAGCGTTCTAGTTCACGAATTTGATGCCGAAAGTCTTGCCGTCGCGCCAGACCACTTCGCAGGCGCGCCCGGTACGGGCGTCGCGCGAGAATGCCAGCCGCAGCTTGGCCGGCAGCGCATTGTTGTCCTGCATCGTGATCCTGGCGCCGGAGGACGAGATGTCCTCGACCAGGCAGGGCCGCGCCGCAAATCCGCCGTCGAGCGTGATCCATCCGGACTGGCGCAGCGATTTGCGCGTGTCGCGCTTCTTCGTCCCTAAGGCCATGGCATCATTCCCCGGGGCTCAGCCGTAGCGCCGCTGGCTTTACAAAGCGTTGCGAAATCGCCGCGGATTCCAGCAATCACCCCCGTTGCCGCGAGTCGGCGCGCCAACAGCCGTCTTGCGGAAATTTCGTCCGGCACGAGGTCATGGCGCTCCCTAGCGGAATCGAACCGCTCTCTCCACCGTGAAAGGGTGGCGTCCTAACCGATAGACGAAGGGAGCAAAACTCCCGGCAGATCAATACGTTAAACGTGAGATAGGCCGGACCGGCCGCAGTCGTCAACGGCCGCGACGAGCGAACGTATAGTGGCGATTGGCTGGAGGGGCAAGCGTTCAGAAACGGCGTCGGCTCAGGGCTGTGTATCAGTGGCCCAGCCGGCTGACGGGGACGCCAAGCGCCGAAACAGACGAAGAACGCTCGTCCATGTCAGGAAGCGACAGCAGGGCCAGCGCCCCAGCCACAAGTGCGAGCAAGATCAAGCCGGTACGCACCATCAAATCACCTGGCAAAATGCAAAAAAATGCTCAGCTAGCGCGCGCTCCTGCGCTTCCTCTTCGCCGGTGCGCCCGCCTCTCAAATCGGATGTCCCGCGCGGGGTGAGAACATTTCCGTGCACCTCCTGTCATGACCCAAATGGATCACCGGTCCAGGGCCATCCCTCCACGGCCGAATGACCGGATTCCGCCTGTCGATCGCCGCGCACGATCCCGTTACGCGGCCTCGCAACCGCGCGAGGCCCCGCCCGTGCGTGACTGCGCCCGTCAGCCGGTCGTTACCTGCAAGACAATCCAGCCTCGATCGAGGTCCAGAATCCACAATGCGGCGGCATGTGCGCGTGGGCGCGGGTGTCACCGAGGTGAATCAGGAACGCGAGAGTCAGCGCAACGATGATTGCGGGAACGATGGCTCTTTCGAACTTCATGGCGCTGCGCATCGAACGACATCGTGGCCTAACTATGGCCTCCGGACACCATCGCAGCTCGGGAATCGTACCGCGGAGCGTCCGCCGTTCCGTTCGCTGATCGTACCGGCGGCAATCACTGCCGACTTGCGAGGCTGGTTACCTCTTGCCGCTCGCTCGACTGCACCGTGGCAGGCTTGATGCACGTGCTGCAGATCACGAGCTTGCGCGCCAGCTCAGTATCTGCATCCGCCGTCGACGGAGCCTGATTGTCGATGGTCTCCGCGACAGCCGGTGATGCCTTGCGCGACTGCCGATGCGGCGGACCGAGGTTGGGATCCCGCCCCGCTCCGTCCCAAGCCATCGGTCCCTGTCCGGATGGCGCCGCTGTGGTCATGCCGTATTGCGCATATTGCGCACAGGCGCCGAGCGCGATCGGCAGAAGCAGCACGGCGGCCTTGCCGGCCCAGTTCCGGAGTGCAGACATCATCAAACTCTCACGCTATTCGTGCTGCGAGCTAAGAGCAGAACCGCTAAGAAATCGTTTGCCCTGTTCAAGACGGTCGCAGCGAACCAAGACGGTATTGAGGCGCCACAGCGCAAATCCGAAGTCCTGTCGCACACAAGGTGTGCGCTCATTTTGAATGTGTTCTTGCCGTCCTTACGCTCCGCGCTCGATCGCGCATGCGAAATCCGCCTCCTGCTTGTCCAAACGCACCTGGAAGATGTCGTTGATCGGCGCGCCGCCGGCGGCGCATTCATCCGTGTCGGTCTGCGGAGCCCCGCGGGCGGTTACAGCCAATCGTGAATTCCGAGCCGCGCGGCCGCGGCCTCGGGCCACCTTGCAAAGCGCTGGGTTTGCGGCCATTTTCCGGCCCTAGCGAGGACAAATTACCTTCATGCTGTTGCTCGAGTCGCTTCCGACTGTGATTGGCGCTGCCGCCATTGCGCCTGCCTTGCTGGTGCTGTGGCTGGTCATTGCCGCCGACGAGCGCCCCGGACCACCGACGCAGGTGTGGCTGGCCTTCGTGCTCGGCGCTGCCAGCATCTCGCTGCTCGGTCTCGCGCGCGCGCCGTTCAATGCGTTGCTCGCGATTCCCGACGATCCCTGGCTGACACAGGCCGTCCGCGCGGTGTTCGGCGTGGCGGCGCCGGAGGAGATCGTCAAGGTCCTCGTCATCGTCGCCATCTCGGCACGCCGCCGCGCCTTCGCCGACCCGATGGACACGGTGGTCTACGGCGCGGCTGCCGGGCTCGGCTTCGCCGCCTATGAGAACCTCGCCTATCTGGTCCAGCACAAGGACATGTGGCGCGCGCTCGCGGCGCTGCGCAGCGTGCTGACGGTGCCGTTCCACGGCGCGCTCGGCATCATCGCCGGGGCCTATCTTGCGATCGCGCGCTCCGGCGGCGCGCTGGGCGCACACCGGCATCACCGCGACTGGGCGAAGGTCTCAAGCTGGGCCATGGTGCTGTTTGCGCCGGTCGCGCTGCACGCGGCATTCGACTTTCCGCTGCTGTCGCTGCAACGGATTCCCGATCTCGGCTCGACCACGCGATTCCTGCTCGGCACGGCCAGCGTGGTGATCGGTTTCTCCTCGATCGGCTTTGCCATCCGCCTCGTCCGGCGCGTCGGCAGGCACCATGCGCCGCGCACCGATGTCGCGCGCGAGCGGCTGAGCCAGCTCAGGCGGATGTGGGCGCTGCTTCTGATCGGCGGCGGCGCGGGCTTTGCCGGCGTCTCCTTCCTGCTCACCTCGCTGCATCACTGGTACATCAACCCCGAGCGCAACGCTTCATTCATCCTGATCCCGATCGGCTTCACCTCGATCCTGATCGGGCTTGCGCTGTTGGTCGCGACCACCGCCGTCTACTTCTTCGGCCGCAACCGGATGCGCAACGCATCCGAGGGCTTTTCGTCGGCATCCGGACAGAGTTAGAATCCGTCCACGCCAGCAAAATCGGGAGCGCCGCGATGACCCTGCCCCACGACCTCGACAAGCTGCGATCGCAGACGAGTGCGGCCGTCAAAGCGCACTGGAAGGCGTTCCTGTTCGAGGGCGTCCTGCTCGTGATCCTCGGCATCGCCGCGATGCTGGTGCCGGCATTCGCAAGTCTCGCCGTCACCATCTTCCTCGGCTGGATGTTCCTGATCTCGGGCATCGGCGGGCTGATCGTGACCTGGTGGGCGCGCAGCATGCCTGGCTTCTGGTGGTCGCTGATCTCGGCTGCGCTCGCCGTGTTGGCCGGGCTCGTGCTGCTGGCCCAGCCGATGCAGGGTGTGCTGACGCTGACCATCGTTATCGGCGCCTATTTCGTCGCCGAGGGCGTTGCCACCATCATGTACGCGCTCGAGCACCGCCGCGAATTGTCCGGGCGCTGGTCATGGCTCCTGATCGCCGGCCTGATGGACATCCTGATCGCCTTCTTCATCATCGCAGGCCTGCCGGGCTCGGCGGAATGGGCGATCGGCCTTCTGGTCGGCCTCAATCTGATGTTCGGCGGCGCCACCCTGATCGGGATGGCGTTGGCGGCGCGCAACACCTGACGCCGAACCGCACCCAGCTGCCGATTATGGGGTGACAGGGGCAATTCGCTGGGCTATAGAGCCCGCCATGATCACCGTCGCCACCAGCTATTTTTGGTACTTTAGCTACGACAGCTTGCTGGCGGCAGGAGGATCGCGCTCAATCTGAGAATTGCAGCAGACCACCAAAACAAGCCGCCAGACCTGGCGGCTTTTTTGTTGCCGGCAGGTCCCAATCCTAAAAGGAGCCAGCCGTGTTGAGTACGACAGACGACCTTCGCATCAAGGAACTGAAAGAGCTGAGTACGCCCGACGAGGTGATGCGGGAAATCCCGCGTACCCTGACGGCAACCCGCGTCGTGATGGGCGCCCGCAACGCCATCCACGCCATCCTCCATGGCACCGATGACCGCCTGCTGGTCGTCGTCGGCCCCTGCTCCATCCACGATCCCGCGGCGGCCGTCGATTACGCCGAGCGCCTTGCCGGCCTGCGTGAACAGCTCGCCGACCGCCTCGAGATCGTGATGCGGGTCTATTTCGAGAAGCCGCGCACCACCGTCGGCTGGAAGGGGCTGATCAACGATCCCGACCTCGACGGCAGCTTCGACATCAACAAGGGCTTGCGGCTTGCCCGCAGCGTGCTGTCGGCGGTGAACAATCTCGGCCTGCCGGCGGGCACCGAATTCCTCGACATGACGACGCCGCAATACATCGCGGACCTCGTCTCATGGGCGGCGATCGGCGCGCGCACCACCGAGAGCCAGATCCATCGCGAGCTGGCGTCGGGATTGTCCTGCCCGGTCGGCTTCAAGAACGGCACCGACGGCAATGTGCGGATCGCAGCCGACGCCGTGAAGTCGGCCTCCCATCCGCACCATTTCATGGCGGTGACGAAGGGCGGCCGCTCGGCGATTGCCGCAACCTGCGGCAATGAGGATTGCCACGTCATCCTGCGCGGCGGCCGCGCGCCGAACTACGACGCGGCAAGCGTCGATGCCGCGGCGGCCGAACTCGGCCGTGCCGGAGTCGCAGCAAAGCTGATGATCGACACCAGCCATGCCAACAGCAGCAAGAAGCCCGAGAACCAGCCGGCCGTTGCCGCAGACATCGCCGGCCAGGTCGCAGGCGGTGAGCAGCGCATCGTCGGTGTGATGATCGAGAGCCATCTGGTGGCGGGCCGCCAGGACGTCGTGCCAGGAAAGCCGCTGACTTACGGCCAGAGCATTACCGATGGCTGTATCGGCTGGGACACGACGGTCGAGGTGCTGCACCGGCTGGCCGACGCCGTCGACGCCAGACGGAATGCGCAGCAAAGCAGCCTGAAGGAGCTCTCGGCCTGACGCTGCAAACGGATCGAGCGCAAGTGGCGGGGCGACGTCGCGCTCCGCCAGGCTTGCGGCGCGGTTCAGCAGCCGCGGCAGATGCTCTTGATCTTCTTGTCGAGCGCGGCGTCTTCCTTGTTCATCGCGCTGTTCGGATCGCTCAGATTCTTTTCGCTGGGCACGTCGCTGCGGCGCGGCTGGCGGTGGCCGATCGGCGCCTCCACCAGCGGCCGGTCCTTCTGGATCGAGGACGATCCGCCCTGTTGCGCCCAGGCTTGTTGCGTCAGGGCCTGCGGCGCACCGACCGCCACCATCAAAGCCATCGCCAAAACCGCTTTCCGCATCTCGCGTCTCCTCAACCCTATCGCGCCCGCTCCGGGACATCGATGCTAGCACAATTGCGTCGCCCCTGCGCCGCGCAATCCTGCACCTTCCGTATATCGGCCATTGTCGAAAGTAACCAGATTCCCGCGGCAACGAGCACTGCAAAGAAGCCGAGCATCACAGCATTTTCGACGCTGCGGTTGCCCTCGTCCTCGGGCGGCTCCTGCCGTCCTTCGTCCGTCCTGCCCATCGCCGGCTCAGGGTTGCGGCGGGTAGCGGTGCACGTCGCCGCAATAATCCACGATACGATAACCTCGTTCCGCGGAACCGTCACGTTCGCGGGAAGCGGGCTGCGACAAATAGCTCGGGCCGATCGGCGCCTTGCCGTGGCCGCCGGGGATGTCGAGCACATAGTCCGGCTGGCACAGGCCGGAGACGCGGCCGCGCAGGGCGCGCATCAGCTCCTGCCCGGCTTCGATCGTCGTGCGCAGATGCGCGGTGCCCGGCGCAAGGTCGCCATGGTGGAGGTAGTACGGTTTGATCCGGCACTCGACGAAGGCGCGCATCAGCGCCGCGAGGGTTTTGGCATCGTCATTGACGCCGCGCAGCAGCACGGACTGGCTGACCAGCGGGATGCCGGCGTCGCTGAGCCGCGCGCAAGCCGCGCGAGCGCCGCCGCTCAGTTCGCGCGGATGGTTGGCGTGGACCGCGATCCAGGTCGTCGCCCCCTCTACCCGCAACGCCGCGACCAGATCAGGACTGATGCGGTCAGGATCGGCGACCGGCACGCGGGTGTGGATGCGGATGATCTTCACATGCTCGATCGCGGCGAGATCCGCCATGATCTCGGCCAGCCGGCGCGGCGACAGCATCAGGGGATCACCGCCGGTCAGGATGACCTCCCAGATCTCCTGATGCCCGCGGATGTAGTCCAGCGCGGCACGATAGGCGTCATCTGACAGCGCCGAGGCCTTGCCAGGCCCGACCATTTCCCGGCGGAAACAGAACCGGCAATAGACCGCGCAGACATGCACGAGCTTGAACAGCACCCTATCCGGATAGCGATGGACGATCCCGGCGACCGGCGAATGCGCATCGTCGCCGATCGGATCGGCGCTCTCGCCCGCCTGCTCTACGAGCTCCGCAGCGGTCGGGATGAACTGCCGCGCGATCGGATCGTTTGGATCGTCCGGATCGATCAGCGCGGCAACCGCCGGCGTCACCGCGACCGCATAGCGCGCGGCGACCTGTTCGAGCTCGGCGAGCGCGTCCACCGGCACGAGGCCTGCGTCGACCAGTTCGCGCGGCTGCCGCAACGTCGCTGCCAGCTTGGGATCGATCCTGCTCATGTCTCTCCTGCGGGCGGTGTCCAGACCACCTGATCTATTCGCGGGGCGCCGCTCGCCAGCATCACCAGCCGGTCGAAGCCAAGCGCGACGCCGCTTGCCTCGGGCATCTGGCCGACCGCGGCCAGGAAATCGTCGTCAAGCGGGTAGCGCTCGCCGTAGCGGCGGGCCTTCTCGTCCATCGCCGCAGTGAAGCGGCGGCGCTGCTCGGCGGCGTCGGTCAACTCGCCAAAACCGTTGGCGAGCTCGACGCCGCAGGCATAGATCTCGAAACGTTCGGCGACCCGCGGATCGCCCGCTTTGGTGCGCGCCAGCGCTGCTTCCGGCGATGGATATTCGAACAGCACCGTCAGCCGTCCGTGTCCCAGGTTGGGCTCGACATGCTCGATCAGCACCTTGCTGAAGATATCGGACCAGGTGTCGTCGTCCGCAATCCTCACCCGGCCCTTTGCTGCCGCCGCCAGCGCCGCCCGATCGCCCTCACCGCCTGCGATCGTTGCCAACAGATCGACATTGGCGAAGCGCTCGAAGGCCGCCGCGACAGTCAGCAGTTCCGGCTCGGCAAACGGGTCGGCGGTCTTGCCGCGAAACGAAAACCGCCCGATCCCGGTCGAATGCGCGGCATGGGCGATCACGACGACCGTGTCGGCCATGATGGCGTCATAGCCGGCATTGGCGCGGTACCATTCCAGCATGGTGAATTCGGGTAGATGCAGATCGCCGCGCTCGCGATCGCGGAACACCCGCGCGAATTCGTAGATCTTCGATTCGCCGGCCGCGAGCAGCTTCTTGCAGGCGAATTCCGGCGAGGTGCGCAGATAGCGCGCCGCCGTCGTACCGTCCGCGCGCAGAAGCTCGGTGCGTGGTGCGTGCAGATGCGTCTCGTTGCCCGGAGAGATCTGGAGGATCGCGGTCTCGACCTCGGCAAATCCTTGTTCTTCGAACCAGGCTCTCACGGCCTTGGTGATCTCGCGCCGCGCCAGCAGGAACGGACGGCGGTCCGCATAACGCGCCGGCGACCACCACGACGATGGCTGGTCAGGCCAGGTCATCGCCGCATGGCCTCCGGCTGCGCCGAATCGGCATCAACGAGCCCAAGCGGCTGTTGAAGAGACGGCCGTAAGCCATTGATATCGAGCTGATTGACGACGGACATGTCCTCTGTCTCGCAAGCATCCAAGCAAAAGTCGCCCCTTCATGTCGAAAGACGCCGGGATTGTCTATCTGGGCAAACCTGCCAAACGGGCAATCGAGCTCGCCGAACCGCCCGATTCCGGGAGAAAAATGGCCGAAATGGCGCCTCCCATCCGCCGAAACCAACCGCAAAAGGCTGGCTTATCAGGTGCAAATGAGTATGTTGCAGCCCGAAATCGTCGCCGTGGCCGAGGGCTGGCGACCGGTTTGCGCCCCCGGCTCCCAAATTCAGGAAAACACCTTTGAAAGTCATCGCCAGTTCCATCCGCAAGGGCAACGTCATCGAGCAGGACGGCCGTCTTTATGTGGTCCTCTCCGCCGAGAACATTCACCCTGGCAAGGGCACCCCGGTCAGCCAGATCGAAATGCGCCGCATCGGCGACGGAGTGAAGGTCTCGGAGCGCTACAAGACCACCGACCAGGTCGAGAAGGCCACCGTCGAGGACCACAACTTCAATTACCTCTATGAGGACGGCGACGGTTTCCACTTCATGAACGCCGAGAACTACGACCAGGTCCAGGTCTCCAAGGAGATCGTCGGCACGTCGGCGCCCTATCTGCAGGAGAACATGACCGTGAAGCTCTCGCTGCACGAGGGCAACCCGGTTGCGATCCAGCTGCCGCAGCGCGTGACGCTGGAAGTGATCGAGACCGAGCCCGTGACCAAGGGGCAGACCGCCTCCTCGTCCTACAAGCCCGCCGTGCTCTCCAACGGCATCCGCACCGGCGTGCCGCCGCACATCACCACCGGCACCCGCATCGTGGTCATGACCGAGGACGGCTCCTACGTTGAGCGCGCCAAGGATTAAGCCTAAGGCGCGATGCGATTTGGAATGAACTTCCGGATCATGCTTTAGTCTCTGCGGCGCGACACAAGAGCCCGGGGGACATCGTGAACAGGAAGGTTGTCAGCCTGGTCGGTTGCTGGCTGGCAGCCTTTTTCCTTGCCCTTCCCGAGGCCTCCGCCGACGAATTCAGAACGCCGTCGATCTCGGCGATGCGGGTCGAGTGGCGCGGCGCGCTCGACCAGTTGCGCCAGGAGATCAACGCCAGGCCGTCGGTTGCCTCGCGCTTCAGCTTCGCAAGCCAGCGCCGCTTCCCCGCCTCCGATCCGCGTTCGATGCCTGCCCTGGTTCAGTTGAACGCGATCACATCGCCGATCTTCCCCGGCATCGCCCGCAGCCCGATCCCCGTCCTGCTGCCATTCGATACCGCAAGCAATCTCGAGGCGCGGCAAGACGGCGCGCCCGAGAGCCTGTCCGTCGCACGCTACCAGGCCGATTTTCGCGCAGCCGATCTGTTCCATGCCGGCGCATCCGGCTATGACGCGGTGTTCTCGCTCGCGCCGGGTGCCGGTGACGGCATGCCGCAGCGGATATTCACAAAGCCGGTCGAGGTGCAGATCTCGGGCTCGATCCTCGTCTACGATCTTGCCGACCGGCTCGGCGGCAAGGGCGAACCGGTCAAGGCGCTCGCCGGCCAATTCCCGGATATGCGCCGGTTCATCCGCGAGGGCTGGGTCCGCTACGCCTTCACCCGCTTCGGCATCCCCTACGTCGTCTCGATCCAGTGCCTCGACAGCGTGCCGCGCCCGAAGCGGCTGGCCTGCCGCGAGGCCTACCCGGTCGCCGAGCGCTTCCTGAAGGCCTTGCGCATCGCCGGCGGGCAGCCGTCACGGCCGCGTAGCGACATCGCCTCCGAGGTCGCGGATCGGCCAGTGGCCCAGTCCCCCGACTTTACCTATCGGCCGAGCGGCGACATCGTTGCGGGTAGCGGCGGCCGCAAGCAGGGCGGCCATGCCGACATCACGGTCTATTCGCAGATCCGCTTTCCGCTCGAGAAGGCGCCAGTCTTCGCGCATTCGCAATCCTTTCCGCCCCGCAAGGCCGCGGCCAACGAATATCCGTGGCAGGACAATTTCTGCGAGGCGCGCAGTTTCGAGGTCGGCAATGCGACAGCGGCCTGGGCCATCAGGGCCAGGACATCAAGCCAGGCGCGTGTCCGGCGGACAGCAAGACCGGCTGCGATCCCAAGCAGCAGTCGGTCGTCGCCGCGCGCGACGGCATCGTGATCCGCGCGGCGCAGCAGCAGGCCGCGACGCTGCAGGTCAACACCCGCGCCGAGCACGTCCGGTTCCGCTACATGCATATGAACCCGACGGTGATGGATACCGACGGCCTGCTCAACGGTCGCCGCGTTGCTGAAGGCGAGAAGATCGGCGTGGTCTCGAACTATCTCGACCATCCCAACGGCACGTCGCGGCATCTGCATTTCGACGTGCAGGTGTTCACGCGCGACGGCTGGCTGTGGGTCAATCCCTACACTACGCTGGTGTCGGCCTATGAACGGCTGATACGTGGCCGCGGCCGCGAGATCGGGCCCGAACCGCCAACAGCCCCCGTCGTGGCTCATGCCCTGCCCGACGACGTCGCGCGTCACATCGACACGCAAGAAGGTGGCGGCAATTGACCGATGGCGCCCGGCGGCGCGCCATCAATCGATCGGCATTCCGGCCATGACCTCGCGGACCCGCTGCAAGGCCTCGGCAGGCAGCGGCATGATCGGGCGTGGCGGCTCCGCCGCGCAGATCCCCCTGAGATTGGCGATGGCGTAGACGACACGAATGCTCGAGAACGTCTTGAACAGATCCCAGATCGGCCGCAGGCGGGCGTCGAGCCGTCGCGCCTCCGCAGCATTGCCGCTCGCCGCGGCACGAACGATCTCGAGGCAAATCCCCGGGAAAATTCCCGCGAGAACGCTGTACCAGGTGTCGCAACCAGCCAGTAGCGCCTCGGTGCAATTCCAGTCAGCGCTGTAGCCCAGCGAGAAACCATCGGGTGTGGCAGCCCGCAACTCCGCGAGATGACCCGGTACGGCAGCAGCATCCAGCGCGGGACTCTTCACCGCCACGATGCCATCGAGACGGCTCAAACGACCGACCAGAGCCGGCGTGAACCGAAAATGGGTCGTCCCGGGATTGTCATAGATGCAGATCGGCAACCGGCTTTCGCGCGCGACCGTCCGGAAATGATTGAACACCTCGTCGTCCGTGAGCGGCGTGTAGGAGACGGCCGCCAACAGCCCCGCCGCAGCGCCGGCATCGCGTGCGTCCTGCGCCAGTCTGACGGTCTCGTCGGTGCGGAGCGCACCGATGCCCACCAGAACAGGCGTCGTTCCTTCCGCCAGCCGAACCGCCGCTTGCACCGCACGCCGCCGCTCGTCGCGCGTGAAATACGGATATGAGCCGGTGCTGCCGAGCAGCCCGATCGAATCCACCTTCGCGGCAATCAACGGTTCCAGCAGCGCCCTGAGACCGCCAACGTCGATCCGGCCATCGCGGTCCGACGGCGTGATGGGAAACGCGGACAATCCTTTCAGGTTGTTCATCGGCTTGTTCCTCTGCAGCGGCGCGCGTCGGTAGACGTGTAAAAAAAGACATAGCGCGGACAATCGGGATCGAGGTGATCCAGTTTCGATCAATCTCGCTATACCACCCGGCCTGTTTTGCCTACTCCGATGGAAGCCACGCGGCCGGCGGTGCCGCCGCCGGTTCCATTCGCGATCGCATGCGCGTCATGTCACGGAGACAAATGCCCGCAGCGTTGATCATGATGGGGACGGTCGCGAGTCAACGCGTGGCCGTCACACCGCGGGCGACGAACCGCTTCCAACAACGGCCTTCCCAGGCATCGCTGATGCCCGTTCAGGCAGGATCGCGACCAAGCGTGCTCTCCACCTTCGTCTGGTTTTTTCTCCTGGTGAATGGCCGCATCGGCCGGCAGGAATTCAGCCTGGGCTTTTTTGGCCTCATGCTGGCCGACATGCTGGTCATCCGGATCGGGAGCAAGCTCGATTCAGAGCCGCGCTACTACACCAACAGCCCACCCGACGACGACATCTCGATCCTGCGCATGTTGCTGATTGCTTCATTGTGGCCGTTCGCCGCCATCATCGTGAAGCGGCTGCACGACCTCAATGTCTCCGGCTGGTGGGCACTGGCCATTCTGGGTGTGCCGCACCTCGCCGCCGCACTCCATGTCAAATACTGGATTCCCTACCTTGCGATCGTTGCAACGCTGAGCGTGCTGCCGGGATCGAAGGGAGACAACCGGTTCGGCCGTGATCCGCTCGCGCGCGCGGGGATCTAAAGCATGATCCGGAAAAGTGCGAAGCGGTTTTCCGAAAAGATCATGCTCACACAAAGAGCTAAAGCGCGACATCGCGCTATAGCGCGCGCGGCGCCCTGCCCGATCGATTGCAGCTATTCCAGCATCGTCGTCAGCTGCGCACCCTCGTCGGCGACGAACACCGCGATCAGCTCGGCCGGCTCCGTTGTGCTCGCATTCGCCGAGACCATGTGGGTCGAGCCCGGCGGCTCGAAGAACGACTGGCCGACCTTGAAAGTCTCGACCGGCCCGCCGCCGAGCTGGGAGCGGATTTCGCCCTTGGTGATGTAGGCGGTCACCGACCCGGAATGACGATGTGGCGGCGTGAATCCGCCGGGACCGTAGGACACGCGGACCACCGTGACCCGCTTGCCCGCCACGTTCGGCAGCGCGTGCGAGGCGATGACCTCGACCTTGTCGAGCGGCGAGGCTGCATTCGCGCTGGCGCAGAGCGGCGCGATCACCGCCGAGATCGTATCCATCGGGATCGGCAGCGCCTTGCCGATCACGAACGCGCAGGCCAGGCCCGCGACAACGGCCAGTGAAACCGGCCGCGGCGGTCGGCTGAGTGGAAGACACAGTGGCGCGGTCATCGTGGTCATTGTTTCCTCTCTCTGTTCAGCTGCCGTTCAGTCCGTCTTGCGTGGACAGCCTTACGAGGCCGCGGCATCGGCTGCTTGTTTGCGCGCCGGCGGTGTCCAGCGATAGGCCGCGCCGAACCTGTTCCAGACATTGATCGAGGCGATCGCCGAGGTGAGATAGGTCAGCTCCGGCTCGGAGAATTCCGTGGTGACCTCGGCGTAGATCTCGTCGTTGACGCCGTTCGGCAGTGTCGTCAGCGCCTCGGTCCAGGCCAGCGCCGCGCGCTCGCGCGACGAGAATTGCGGCGCCTCGCGCCACACCACGACGAGGTTCAGCTTGTCGGCGGGTACGCCGAGGCTCTCGCCTTGCAGGATGTGATACTGCACGCAAAAGGCACAGCCGTTGATCTGCGAAGCACGCAGCTTGACGAGCTCGAGCAGCTGCTTGCCGAGGCCGGCCTTCGCGGCGAACTGGCCGAGCGAACGCACCGCTGCGAACACGTCGGGCGCAAGCCTCTCGAAATCGGTGTATTCCTTGCGGGCATGTGACATCTGCTTGGCCTTATGTTATCAGTATACTGATACATTATCAGAGCTCTGATATTCCGGGCAAGGCGCCGGCATCGAAGAAGGCAGCATCGGGCGACATGGCGGGAATGCAGAAAAGAACGAAATCCGGACCCGCCGTGGTGCGTCCGGTCGGCAAAACCACCGCTGCAGCGGGCGTCGCGGGTCGCGCGCCGGTGGCTGGGGGTGCTACGCCGGCCCTACCGGTCCCTCCGCCGCCGGGCCAGGGCAAGCGCGGCGAGCAGGGTTACCTCGCCTATTTGCTCCGGCAGGCGCATGCGGCTTCGCGGCTGTCGATGGAGCGCGCGCTGGCTCAGCTCGGCGTGACGACGCCGCAATTCGTGGTGCTTACCATGCTGAAAGCCTATCCGGGCCTGTCGGGCGCCGACCTCGCCCGCGTTGCGCTGCAGACGCCGCAGACCGTCAGTGTGATCATCAAGAACCTCGAGCGCGACGGCGCCATCCGCAAGACGCCGCATCCTGTGCACGGCCGGGTCCTGCAGTGGACGCTGACCAGCCATGGAACCACACTGCTGGAGAAGTGCCGGCAGATCGCCCAGGCGCAGGAGCGGCGGCTCGCCGCCGGCCTCGACGAGAAGGCGGAACGCGTGGTCCGCCAATGGCTGTCAAAAATCGCCATAGATTTGCAGGATAGCTAGTGCATTATCCGGAACAGCGAGGACCTGTTTCGGCCGGATCACGCTCATATCGCGCTGCCGCGGCGTCATGGCTTTTGGCCGATTCCGGCCGCGCCGCTAGACTGCGCACATGAAACAACTTGATTCTCCGACGTCCCCTGCCCGCCGCGCCCTCCTGAAGGCCGGGCTTGCGGCTGGAGCCATGCTCGTCGCTCCGGCCGGCGCATTAGCCGCGGCGCCTGCGGGCTTCGAGCAATGGCGTGACAGCTTCCGCGCCAAGGCGGCCGCCAAGGGCATTACGGACGCGACCTGGAACCGGTGCATGGGACGGGTCGAGCCCGACATGAGCGTGTTCCGGCAGATGCGCAACCAGCCGGAATTCCACGAGCAGATCTGGCAATACATCAACCGGCGCGTCTCCGACTGGCGCATCATTCACGGCCGCGAGGCGCTGCGCAAAAACGAGGCGCTGTTCGGCCGGATCGAGCGCGACTTCGGCGTCGAGCGCGGCACGCTGCTGGCGCTGTGGGGCGTGGAATCCGCTTATGGCGATCCGCTGGTGCAGCAGAACCACATGACGCCGGTATTCCCCTCGCTTGCCGCGCTCGCCTGGAACGAGCCGCGCCGCAAGGCCTATTGGGAAACCGAGCTGATCAACGCGATGAAGATCGTGCAGCGCGGCTGGAGCACGCCCGAGGAAATGAACGGCTCCTGGGCCGGCGCGATGGGCCATTCGCAATGGATGCCGGAAGTCTGGCTCAATGTCGGCTTCGACTATGACGGCGACGGCAAGGTCTCGCCATTCGGCCGCCCCGACGATGCGCTGGGCTCGACCGCAAAATACCTGATCAACCGCGGCAAGTGGCACCGCGGCGAGCACTGGGGCTATGAGGTCCGTGCTCCCAGCGGAGGCGCCAGCGGCAGCCGCAGCTACGCGGCCTGGGCCAGCGCCGGCGTCGTCAGAGCCGACGGCCAGCCGTTCCCGCAGCCGAACGCCTCCGCGCAACTCTGGATTCCCGTGGCGGGCGGCCCCGCCTTCCTGCTCGGACCGAATTTCTATTCGGTGAAGAGCTACAACCCGTCGATGAACTACGCGCTGGCGATCTGTCATCTCGGCGACCGCTGCCTCGGCGGCCCGCCCTTCATCCAGCCGTTCCCCGGCTCCGAGCGCGCGCTCACGCTCGCCGAGGTGCAGGAGATGCAGACGCGGCTCACCAAAGCTGGCTTCGACACCGGCGGCACCGACGGCCGCGTCGGCAACGACACCATGAAGGCGATCAAGGATTTTCAGATCAAGGCTGGCTTGCAGCCCGCCGACGGCTACGGCGGACTGAAGGTGCTGGCACGGCTTAGGCAAGGCGGCTAGCCGCTACCATGATCCTTGTAGCCCGGGTGAGCGCCAGCGATACCCGGGTTGCTCTCCCCGCATATCGCTTCGCTCATGCGGGCTACGGTTAGCGACTGGCGGGCTGCCGCACCACGCCGCCGGCATTCATGCCGCCGTCGATCACAAGCTCCGTGCCGGTCACGTAACGCGACGCATCGGATGCGAGATACAGCACGCCCTGCGCGATCTCGAGCGCCTGGCCGGCGCGGCCAAGCGGCGTGGCGAACCTTGCGCGCTCCTCGGGATCGATCGGTGCGTTCTGGCCGGCGCCGGTGGCGCTGGTCGGAATCTTCCCCCAGATCGGCGTGTCGATGATGCCGGGATGCACCGAGTTGACGCGGATGCCATCGCCGATCTGCGCGCACTCCATCGCGATCGCCTTGGCAAACAGCCGCACGCCGCCCTTGGTCGCACAATAACCGGCGAGGTTCGCCGCGCCGCGCAGGCCAGCCAGCGAGGACATCATGATGATCGAGCCGCCGCCATGCGTGCGCATCAGCGGCAGCGAATGCTTCACCGACAGGAACACGCCGTCGAGATTGATTGCCGTCTGGCGGCGCCAATCCGCCAGCGTCATGTCGACGATCGAGGGCGCGCCGATGCCGATGCCGGCGTTGGACACCATGATGTCGAGCCGTCCATAGCGCTTGCCGACCTCGGCCGTGACCTCGATCCAGCGCTCCTCGCTGGTGACATCCTGCGGCAGGAAGATCACCTCGCGTCCGGCCTTCTTGAGGCGCGCAGCAATCTCCGGTCCATTCAACTCGTCGATATCGGTCGCAAAAACGGTCGCGCCCTCCTGCGCCAGCAATTCCACGATCGCCGCGCCGATTCCTGACGCGCCCCCGGTCACCAGCGCGACCTTGCCTTCAACCTGTCCTGCCATGTCCACTCCCGCTCGTTTCTTATCGGATCACCGTCGGGCCCTGATCCGGCACCGCAACGTCGAGGACACGGAATTGCACACGTTCGGTGCCTTGCCAACGGTCGACTGCGAGAGATCCCGCCACGTGCAATTGTTGGCCGCGATTTTGCGTCAAGGCGCTGCCGAGCTTCTGTCCCACCGCGCGGAATGCGATACCATTGACGATCGAGCCGTCGCCCGACTTGAAGCGCAGCCTTAGGTGAGCTTGGCCGACTTCGTCGGCATAGACCAATTGATGCGCCGGCAGCGCGATCACCGGCTCCGGATTGGCGGCGCCGAACGGACCCGCGCGGTTGAGCGTCGCGGCGAATTCCGGTGTCACCGCGCGCGCGGTCACCGCGCCATCGATGAACAGCTCGTTCTCGTGGCGCGAGTTGGCGACGTCGGCGGCGAGCGCGTTCTCCATGTAGGCGCGGAATTCGGCGAGCTTCTCTTTGCGCAGTGTGACGCCGGCCGCCATCGCGTGGCCACCGCCCTTCATCAAGAGACCGTCATGCACCGCCTGCCGCACCGCCTTGCCGAGATCGACGCCGCCGATCGAGCGCCCCGATCCGGTACCGATGCCGCCGGGCTCCAGCGCAATGGCAAACGCAGGCCGCGCGAACTTCTCCTTCAGCCGCGCCGCGACCAGTCCGACCACACCGGGATGCCAGCCCTCGGCGGCGGTGACGATCACCGCGCCCCTGTCCTCGAGCCCGAGCGCGGCCAACGCTTCGGCTTCGGCCTGCGCTTCGGCGGCCTGCTCGATCACGCGCCGCTCGGCATTAAGGCGGTCAAGCTCGGCCGCGATCCGTGCCGCCTCCGAGACATCTCCCTCGAGCAGCAGACGTACGCCGAGATCGGCGCGGCCGATGCGGCCGCCGGCATTGATGCGCGGCCCCAGCATGAAGCCGAGATGCCAGGCCTCCGGCGGCCCGTTCAGCCGCGCCACATCCATCAGCGCGGTGTGGCCGACATGGTCGCGGCGGCGCATCGCGATCAGCCCCTTGGCGACGAAGGCGCGGTTGAGCCCGATCAGCGGCGCGACGTCGGCAACCGTGCCGAGCGCGACGTGATGCAGCATGCCGAGCAGATCCGGCTCCGGCATCTCGGCGGTCCAGAAACCGCGCTGGCGCAGCTCGCGGTTCACGGCGACCAGCGTCACCAGCACGAGGCCGACGGCGGCGAGATGGCCGAGGCCGGAGAGATCGTCCGGCCGGTTCGGATTCACCAGCGCATCGACCTCGGGCAGCTCATCGCCGGTCTGATGGTGATCGATCACGACCACCGACATGCCGAGCTTCTTCGCCTCCGCCAGCGGCTCGATGCTGGTGGTGCCGCAGTCGACGGTGATGAGGAGCGTCGCACCCTTCCCCGCGAGCGCGCGGACGGCGTCGGTGTTGGGACCGTAGCCCTCGAATATGCGGTCGGGAATGTGGATCAGCGGATCCAGCCCGCAATGGCGCAGATGCCAGGCGAGGAGCGCCGCCGAGGTCGCGCCGTCGACATCGTAATCGCCGAAGATCGCGACCTTCTCGCCGCGCGCCGCGGCGTTCGCGATCCGCTTGGCGGCGGCCTCCATCCCGGTGACCGTATGAGGATCCGGCATCAGCTTGCGGATCGTCGGATCGAGATAGTCCGCGACCCCGTCGATCTCGACATCGCGCCCGGCCAGCACCCGCGCCAGCATCTCCGGCAGATTGTGACGCTGCACGATGGCCAGCGCCTTCGCCGCCCCGCGCGCATCGAGCCGGTCCCGCCAGAGTTTTCCGGTCAGCGACCGCGTCACGCCGAGGAACGCCGGCAGCGCTTCGACAGGTATTGCGGTTACGTGCAGCGTCATGATCCCTACCAAATCAGGCAGGAATCGTAACGATTCGGGGACTCCCGGGCCAGTCCTAGCAACCCATCCGGTCGGCTATTTCCCCGAAATCCTTGGCGACGATGTCCCACTGGCCGGTGGCCTCGAAATCGTATTTCTGCAGCGGACCGTATTCCTGCGGGCGCGCCACGAACGCGGTCTTCAAACCGTGCTTCTGCGCGTGCTTCAGATCGTAATTGTGCGCAGCGACCATCATCACCTGCTCCGGCGGCAGGCAGAGCAGCTTTGCCGCACCGAGATAGGTCTCCGGATCGGGCTTGTAATGCTCGAACAGCTCGGCCGACATCACGAGGTCCCAGGGCAGTCCGGCGAATTTCGCCATGTTGGTGAGCAGCGCGACGTTGCCGTTCGACAGCGGCGAGATGATGTACTTTGTCTTGAGCCGCGTCAGGCCGGCGACGCTGTCCGGCCACCCATGCAGGCGATGCCACCCCAGCGTCAGATGCTGCAAGTCAGCCTCGGTCAGGCCCTTGATGTCGAACTGTGCGACCAGCTTCTCCAGCGAGCGGCGGTGCAGCACGTCGAGGATGACGTAGCCGTTCTGCGGATTCTTGCGAACCTCGTCCATCGAAGCGGCGTAGACCGCACGCCAGCCATCGACCAGCGCGGTCCAGTCGGCCGTGATGCCGCGCGTCTCGCCCCATTTGGTGAAGTCGTTGATCAAGCTGGTGCGCCAGTCGACGACGGTGCCGAACACGTCGAACACCAGGGCCTTGACTCCCGCAAGATCGGACATAGTGCCTCCCGCTGTTATTGTTCTTGCTTGCATCACATCATTTCTCGTCATTCCCGGATGCGCCGCTTGGCGCAGGCCCGGAATCCATACTCCCGATGGTGGTTATGGATTCCGGGCTCGTCCTTCGGACGCTCCGGAATGACGGTGTATGCTCAGTCGAGGTGGAACTTCTCCAGCTGCCGATGCTCGGCCTTGATGTAGCGCACGGTGCCGGTGACCGAGCGCATCACCACCGTCTCGGTCTCGATCACGTCCTTCTTGAACTTCACGCCCGTCAGCAGCGAGCCGGTGGTGACGCCGGTGGCGGCGAACAGGCAGTCGCCCTTGGCCATGTCCTCGATGCCGTAGATCATGTTCGGATCGGTGACGCCCATCTTGTAGGCGCGCTCGCGCTTCTCCTCGCTGTCGAGGATCAGGCGGCACTGCATCTGGCCGCCGATGCAGCGCAGCGCGACCGCCGCCAGCACGCCCTCGGGCGCGCCGCCGGTGCCGATATACATGTCGACGCCGGTCTCATCCGGCTTGGCGCAGTGAATGACGCCGGCGACGTCGCCGTCGGTAATCAGCTGCACCGCTGCACCGGTCGAGCGCACGCTGTTGATGATGTCGGCGTGGCGCGGACGGTCGAGCACCAGCACGTTGATGGCGGTGGGATCGACGCCCTTGGCCTTGGCGAGGCGGCGGACGTTGTCGGCCGGCGGCGCATCGAGCTCGATCACGTCCTTGGCGAAGCCCGGGCCGATCGCGATCTTCTGCATGTAGACATCGGGTGCGTGCAGCAGCGTGCCGCCGTCGGCCATCGCCATGGTGGCGATCGAGCCCGGCATGTTCTTGGCGCACAGCGTGGTGCCTTCGAGCGGGTCCACTGCAATGTCGACCCTCGGGCCGGCATTGAGCCCGACCTTCTCGCCGATGAACAGCATCGGAGCCTCGTCGCGCTCACCCTCGCCGATCACGATGGTGCCTTCGATCGGCAGCTTGTTGAGCTCGCGCCGCATCGCATCCACCGCGGCCTTGTCGGCGGCCTTCTCCTGGCCGTGGCCGCGCAGCCGCGCGGCCGACACCGCCGCGCGCTCCGTCACCCGCACGATTTCGAGCGTCAGGATGCGCTCGAGCAGCATCTGCGGCGGAACGGAAATATGGGTCGACATCGGCGTACTCCTTGGGGCTCTAGGCGCGGGCAAAGCCGCCCGCATCAATCGTCTCGCACCCGGCCCGTCGAGGCCGCGCTAGAGATTCTTGTCTTGACGCGTTTTCGTCACGCGAACCGGTACCCACTTCGCTCGAAAACGCTCTAGTTCTTCTCGATCCGGATCACCTGCGGCCGGCCGCTGATGACCTTGTCGCGTTGCACTGCGGCCAGCGCGCGATGCACGGCATCCTCGCTGGTCGCATAGGTAATCAGAATGACCGGGACCGGTGAAGGTTTTTTGGCCGCACCGTTCACATCGACGCCATCCGGATGCCGCTGCACGATCGACTCCAGGGATATCTTCTGTTCCGCAAGGCGGGTGGCGATTGTTGCAGCAGTTCCTGCCAGATCGCGCGCCATCAGGCGGATATAATAGCCACCCTCATGGCGTTCCATCGGCGCTTTGGTGGTATCGCCTAATCGCTCGACCGGACGGCCGAAGGGCTTGGCGCGAATGCCGCGGGCCACGTCGGCGATGTCGGCGACCACGGCCGAGGCCGTCGCGCCGCCGCCCGCCCCCGGGCCCACCAGCGTAATCGGTGGAATGCCCTCGCCGTCGATCGTCACCGCATTGGTGACGCCCATCACCTGCGCGATCGAGGACGATTTCGGCACCATGGTCGGGTGCACGCGCTGCTCAATGCCCTTTGCCGTGCGCACGGCGACGCCGAGCAGCTTGACCCGGTAGCCGAGCTCGGCGGCGGCCTTGAGGTCCTCCGGCGTGATCGAAGAGATGCCTTCGACATAGACGGCGCTTTCGGCCACCTTGGTGCCGAAGGCGAGGCTTGCCAGGATCGCAAGCTTCTGCGCGGTGTCGTGACCGTCGACGTCGAATGACGGGTCGGCTTCGGCATAGCCGAGGCGCTGAGCGTCCTTGAGACAGTCTTCGAACGACAGCCCCTCCTGCTCCATCCGCGTCAGGATGTAATTGCAGGTGCCGTTGAGGATGCCGTAGACGCGGTTGACGCTGGTGCCGGCCAAGCCCTCGCGCAGCGTCTTGATCACCGGGATCGCGGCGCCGACGGCGGCCTCGAAATTCAATGCGCCGCCATGTTTCTCGGCGGCGGCGCCCAGCCGCAGGCCGTGCTTGGCGATCAGCGCCTTGTTGGCGGTGACCACCGACTTGCCCGACTTCAGCGCGGCCTCGATCGCCGACAGCGCGGGATCGCCGGCGCCGCCCATCAGCTCGACGAAGCAGTCGATGTCGGGATGCTCGGCCAGCGCCTGCGGGCTTTTCGCCCATTCGACGCCGCGAAGGTCGATGCCGCGCTTCTTGGCTTTCGAACGCGCCGTGACGGCGACGACGCGCACACCGCGGCCCGTGCGCTCGGTGAGCAGGCGACCCTGCTCCTCGATGAGGCGGATGACGTCGGCACCGACGGTGCCGAGCCCCGCTATGCCCACTCTGAGGGGTGCGACCATGAGACTTGAGAACCTGGAAGGATTAGCGTCGGTTGGCGAGAGGCACCACGTTGTGCAACGTTTCGATGCCGCTTTCAAGGAAGCGGCGCACGCCGCGCGCGGCCTGACGGATGCGCTGCTCGTTCTCCACCATTGCGATGCGGACATAGCCTTCGCCATGCTCGCCGAAGGCGACGCCGGGCGACACCACGACGCCGGATTTCTCCACCATCAAGGTGGCGAACTGCATGCTGCCGACCGCCTCGAACGCCTTGGGCAGCGGCGCCCAGGCGAACATCGAGGCTTGCGGCGGCGGAATGTCCCAGCCGGCTCGGCCAAACGACTCGACCAGCGCGTCGCGCCGCTTGCGATAGGTATCGCGCATCTCGCGGATGCAGTCGTCGGGCCCGTTCAGCGCGGCGGTCGCCGCCACCTGCACCGGCGTGAAGGCGCCATAATCGAGATAGGATTTCACCCGCGCCAGCGCGGCGATGATGCGCTCATTGCCGACCGCAAAGCCCATCCGCCAGCCGGCCATCGAGAACGTCTTCGACATCGAGGTGAACTCGACGGTGACATCGATCGCGCCCGGCACCTGCAGCACCGACGGCGGCGGATGGTTCTCGTCGAAATAGACCTCGGCATAGGCGAGATCCGACAGGATGAAGATGTCGTGCTTCTTCGCGAAGGCGACCAAATCCTTGTAGAAATCGAGGTCCGCGACATAGGCGGTCGGATTCGACGGGTAGCAGACGATGAGCGCGATCGGCTTCGGGATCGAATGGATGATGGCTCGTTCGACCGCCTCGAAGAACTGCGGCGTCGGCTCCGACGGCACAGAACGGATTACGCCGCCGGCCATCAGGAAGCCGAAGGCATGGATTGGATAGCTCGGGTTCGGGCACAGCACGACATCGCCCGGCGCGGTGATCGCCTGGGCGACGTTGGCAAAGCCCTCCTTCGAGCCGAGCGTGGCGACGACCTGGGTGTCCGGATTGAGCTTCACCCCGAAGCGGCGCGCGTAGTAGCCGGCCTGCGCCTTGCGCAGCCCGTTGATGCCGCGGGAGGCGGAGTAGCGGTCGGTCCGCGGCTTGCCGAGGGTCTCCTTGAGCTTCTCGATCACATGCGGCGGGGTCGGCAGGTCCGGGTTCCCCATACCCATGTCGATGATATCGGCCCCGGCGTTGCGCGCGGCCGCCTTGGCCTGGTTGACCTTCTCGAAGACATAAGGCGGCAGACGTCGAATGCGGTAAAAATCTTCCATGGGACCCTTGCTCCGACAACCGGCATGCCAGAATCGACGACCCTTGATCGGTTGCCGAAACCGAACTCGGCCCCATCCAGAAATCGCACCGAATCAATGACTTAGAGCGAGATCAGGCGCGCAAGCTGCGGGCGGCGGCCGGATATGCGGTTGAATTGAGGTTCTTTTAGCACGGACGCTCCGGAGCGCCAGCGCAGATCGGCCCTTTCAGACGCTACCTTCCGGGCGCGGCGTTCGCCGCGGCCACGTCGCTCGCAGCAGCGGCGTTCTGCGCGGCCGCCGTCGCCTGACGCTCCCGTGCCGCCTTGAGCTCGGCCTCGAGTTTGGCCTGATCGGACGGCTTCATGGTCTGCTCGCTACGGTCGGGCGGAAGGTCGTGCACCGGCAGGTATCCGCTCGCATCCCTTGTCCGCGCCGGGGAATCGGCCGGCAAGGCATAATCCGCAATCGTGCTCGAACAGCCGCCCAGCGCCGTGATTGACGCCAACAGTGCTGCGGCCGCAAGGCTCTTTATCATTCGATCGATCGGCATGTGCCGAAATGTCCCCAACAAGCTAGCGCGCAGGTCGCGTTGCCGACACGGGTCGCACTGGTACGAGCCTTGCAGCACCCAAGCTGCGTCAATTCCCGCTCTGACCGTTCAAACCATTGTCGCCCGAAACGATTAAAGCGTGAACAACAAATGCGACCCCTGAGGCCTCAATATGTCAGAACAAAGATTTTTTATCGCAGTGCAACAGAAGGAAACGTTGGAATTTGACTGATTATCGTTGCCGCACCGCGCGATGACTGCCCCGCAACGACACGATAATGTTCGCCAAATGAGCAACGTCAGTACTGAAGCCCAAGCCGCCCCCAAATTCAACGCCGAAGCCTTCGCGGTGAATATCGCGCGCGCGATGGAGAGCAGTGGCCAGGCACTGGCCGCCTACCTCAAGCCGCGCCAGACCGGCGAGGTCCAGGACAAGCCCCCGAACGAGCTCGGCGAGGTCATCAAGACATTCAGCGTGATCGCCGAATACTGGCTGTCCGACAAGGAGCGTGCCTCCGAGCTGCAGATGCGGCTCGGCAAGGATTACCTCAATTTGTGGGGCGCGGCAGTGCGCCGCATGGCCGGCGAAGCCGATGCCAAGCCGGCGATCGAGCCGCCGCCGCGCGACAAGCGCTTCCAGGATCCGGAGTGGAAGTCGAACCAGTTCTTCGACTTCATCCTCCAGCTTTATCTGCTCACCTCGAAATGGGCGCAGCAGCTGGTCCGTGACGCCGAGGGCATCGACCCGCACACCCGCAAGAAAGCCGAGTTCTACGTGCAGCAGATCGCCAATGCGCTGGCGCCGTCGAATTTCGTGCTGACCAATCCGGAGGTGTTGCGCGCGACCGTCGAGAGCAACGGCGACAACCTCGTGCGCGGCATGAAGATGCTGGCGGAGGATATCGAGGCCGGCCGCGGCACGCTGCGCATCCGCCAGTCCGATCCGACCAACCTCGAGGTCGGCGTCAACATGGCAACGACGCCAGGCAAGGTGATCTACCAGAACGACCTGATGCAGTTGATCCAGTATTCACCGACGACCGAGAACGTGCTGCGCACGCCGCTGCTGATCGTGCCGCCCTGGATCAACAAGTTCTACATCCTCGACCTGCGCCCTGAGAAATCCTACGTCAAATGGTGCGTCGACCAGGGTATCACCGTGTTCGTGATCTCCTGGGTCAACCCGGACAAGGAGCTCGGCAAGAAGACCTGGGCGGACTACATGACCGAAGGCCCGCTCACGGCGATGGACGTGATCGAGAAGATCACCGGCGAGATGAAGGTGCACGCCGCCGGCTATTGCGTCGGCGGCACCCTGCTCGCCTCGACGCTGGCCTATCTCGCCGAGAAGCGCCGCCAGCGCGTGACCTCGGCGACGTTCTTTGCCGCGCAGGTCGACTTCACCCACGCCGGTGACCTTTTGGTCTTCGTCGACGAGGATCAGGTCTCGGCGCTGGAACGCGACATGCAGGCCTCGGGCGTGCTCGAGGGCAGCAAGATGGCGATGGCCTTCAACATGCTGCGCTCGAACGACCTGATCTGGTCCTATGTCGTGAACAATTATCTGAAGGGCCAGTCGCCCGCCGCGTTCGACCTGTTGCACTGGAATTCCGACGCCACGCGGATGCCGGCGTCGAACCACTCCTACTATCTGCGCAACTGCTATCTGGAGAACCGGCTGTCGACCGGCACGATGGTGCTCGACAACACGCTGCTCGATCTCTCGAAGGTCAAGGTCCCGATCTATAATCTCGCCACCCGCGAGGACCACATCGCGCCGGCGGAATCGGTGCTGTACGGCTCGCAGTTCTTTGGCGGCCCGGTGAAGTATGTGCTGTCCGGTTCCGGCCATATCGCCGGCGTGGTCAATCCACCAGCGTCGAACAAGTACCAGTACTGGACCAACGACAACATCAAGGACGTCAAGCTGGCCGACTGGCTCAAGGGTGCGGAGGAGCACAAGGGCTCGTGGTGGCCCGACTGGCGCGCCTGGCTGGAAAGCCACGATCCGGAGACGGTGCCGGCGCGCGCGGTCGGCTCAGACGAGATGCCGCCGCTCGAGGACGCTCCCGGCAGCTATGTCCGCGTCCGCGCGTAGCGAAAGGTCCTCCGCTCAGCTATAAACAGGCGGTCCCGGCGGTCGGGAATCGAATCACTTGAGGGGGATACGATGACGCGCGAACTGTTCTGGCTGTCACTGACGGTGATCCTGACCGGGCTGTTGTGGATCCCCTACATCGTCAACCGCTGCCAGGTCCGCGGCCTCTCCGGCGCCATGGCCAACCCCTCGCGCAACGACAAGCCACATGCCGAATGGGCCAACCGCCTGATGTTCGCCCACGACAATGCGGTCGAGAACCTCGTGATCTTCGCGCCGCTGGTGCTGATCCTCAACGCCGCCGACTATTCGACCAAATGGACCGTGCTGGCCTGCGCCGTCTATTTCTGGGCCCGCGTCGCACATCTGATCGTCTACACGCTCGGCCTGCCGGTATTCCGCACGCTGGCCTTCACCGTCGGCTTCCTCGCCCAGGCGGTGCTGGCGCTCGCGATCTTCAAGATCCTCTGATCGGCAATTTCGCCGGTTGATCCGCTTCGCGCGGCGACATCCAGCGTCGTCGCTAAAGGCGCGCGGTCGCCGAACCTCGCGAGCGGGATCGGCCTCGCTGATACACATGGTTACCCGCCCTTCCGCGTTAGGGTTACTGCAACACAACTGAAGCGTGTCTCAGCATTTTGATCTAGTGTTTGCGCCAGTACGAAGACCAAGGCGCATTCGTCGACTCGCCAGTCATGCTGGAAGGCCGGTGCTACTCCCTGACGTACCCAAGAGCACCGTTTACGTTGCGGTCCGACAAAGGACAGCGTGACTACCAAGAGCCGACGTGCGCGCCCCAAGGCACGCCGATCACGTAACGTCGTCGCTCATTTTTGGAAGAGATCGCTCATGGACCAGCTTGTAACCAATCCGGCAACCGATCTGATCGAGTCGCTCGCGTCGAAAGTATCCGGTCGCAACCGGCGCAGGAAATATCAGGAGTTCATCGATCTGCTGCAGCCGAGCAGCACAGACACCATCATCGACATCGGCGTCACCGACACCGATTACTGGTCGACCGACAATTATCTGGCCAAGCACTATCCCTATCCGGAACAAATCACGGCCTTGACTCCCGAGAAGATGGAGCATTTCAGCCGGAACCATCCGCAGATCAAGGTGATCAACGGCGACGGCTGCGATCTCCAATTCCCTGACGGCAGCTTCGATATCGGCTATTCCAACGCCGTGATCGAACATGTCGGCAGCCGAGACCGGCAAATTCAATTCGTTCGCGAGATGCGGCGCGTCTCAAAGCGCGGCTATCTGACGACGCCGAACCGCCTGTTCCCGATCGAGGTGCATACGCGCCTGCCGCTGCTGCATCTCATGTTGCCCAAGCAGCAGTTCGATCGCTGCTGCGAATTCATCGGCAAGGGGTGGGCGGCAGGCGATTACATGAACCTGTTGTCGCGCAACGAGCTGGAATCGGTGCTGCGGACGGCCGGCGTCACCAATTATCGGATCAGATCGATGCGCCTGTTCGGTCTTCCCCTCACCTACACTGCGACCTGGGTGAATTGAGCGCGGCCGGGCGGCTATCCCGCGGGATGATTGATGCGGCGCGCGGCGACCTCGGCCATCTCCGGCGAACCGTCGGCGCCGCGCAGCACGAAGCCCTCGGCGAGCATCACGGCGGCATGGTTGCCGGCCCCGCAGCCGAGTTCGAGGATCGTGCCGCCTGGCGGCAACAGCTTGAGAAAGCCGGTCAGCCGGGTGGACGGAGCTTTCGCCCACCCGGCATAGGCGCCGGCATTGCGCCGGTAGAATTGCAGCGTGGCGTCGTCCACGATGCGCCCTGATCTTAGCTGTCGGCGAGGCCGAGCATCAGCCGCATGTTCTGCACGGCTGCGCCCGAGGCGCCCTTGCCGAGATTGTCCAGGCGCGCGACCAGCACCGCCTGGCGATGCTTGTCGCTGGCGAAGACGTAGAGCTCGAGCTGGTTGGTCTCGTTGAGCGCCTCCGGCTCGAGCCGGCCGCTTTTGCTGGCTTCATTCTGCAACGGCATCGCCTTGACGTATTTGCTGCCGGCATAATGCTTCGCCAATGCCGCCTGCAGATCGGCCCCGGTCGGCTTGCCCGGCAGCGCGTCGAGCTGCACCGGCACCGACACCAGCATGCCCTGCCGGAAATTGCCGACCGACGGGATGAAGATCGGCCGCCGCGTCAAATGCGAGTAGAGTTGCATCTCCGGCACGTGCTTGTGCTCGAAGCCGAGACCGTAGAGCTCGAAGGCCGGCGCCGAGCCGTCCTCGAAGCTTGCGATCATCGACTTGCCGCCGCCCGAAAAACCGCTCACCGCGTTCACCGTGACCGGATAGTCCTGCGGCAACAGGCCGGCATCGACGATCGGCCGCAGCAGCGCGATCGCGCCGGTCGGATAGCACCCCGGATTGGAGACCTTCGGCATCGTCCTGATCTTGTCGGCCTGGTCGGGCGCGAGCTCGGGGAAGCCGTAGGCCCAGTCGGGCGCAACGCGATAGGCCGTCGAGGCGTCGAGCACCTTCGGCGCGGCATCGCCCATCGTATCGATGACAGCCACGGTTTCCCTGGCGGCATCGTCGGGCAGGCAGAGGATCACGAGATCCACTTCCTCCATCAGCGCCCGTTTCGCCGCCGGATCCTTCCGCTTGTCTTCGGCGATATGCTTCACCGCGACGTCGCCGATCAGGCGCAGCCGCTCCTGGATGCCGAGGCCGGTGGTGCCGGAGGCGCCGTCGACGAACACGCTCTTGGTCGCGCCGCCCTTGGTGGCCGGCTGATTGGTATCGGTGAGGGTCATGGCACGCTCCTTTCGAGCTCGTTCGTCATGATAGCAAAGACATCCGGCCGCGCTTGCCGCATCAGATGCGCGATCGCCTGCGCGCCGGCATCGGCTTGCGCAGCGAGATGGCCCGCGACCGCCGCAAAGTCGGTCTCGGATTTGTGCTGGTTCAGCTTGAAGCTGCCCTCCACCTCTTCCACCGTCATCTCGAGGCCCACGATCGCGTTCTTCATCGCATCCAGCCGCGGGGCTGTCATCTTGGCTGACGTCCACGGCTTCTTCGGCAACAGCCGGTTCTCGAACTTGGCGCTCAGGGCGTCGATCTGAACGGCGAGTTCCTCACCCGACATGGTCCGCACCGGCCCGGTCAGATGCACCGCCTGATAGAGCCAGGTCGGCACCTGGTCCGGTGACACGTACCAGTCGGCCGACACATAGGCATCCGCCCCGGTGACGGCCAGCAGCCAGGAGCCGCCATCGGCCACCTTTACCAGCGGATTGTGACGGGCGACATGAAACAGCGCCCGCGGCGTGCCGTCCGCGGCATAGGTCAGATAGAACGGCAGCGCCGAGGCGATCGGCTTGCCGCCATCCCACGCGCAGACGAGGCCGAATCCGCGCGCTTCGGCGAAGCCGAGGCTTGCGGCGCGGTCAGGCTTGAATACCGGTGGCGTATACATGGTTCTTGGGCTCCTGGGCGATGAAGGGAGCCGCCAGATCGAACCGCGTGTCTTTTTCCAAGGAAGAGCGCCGCGGGACGAGATCCGGCGGCAGGGGCGATGATCTAAACGCGAACGACCGCCCATACCGCAATGGCGCGGCGGCGGCGAGCGATGATGATGGTCGCGGCGTTGATCATGGGCGGGGCTATAAGGCCAAGGCCGCCCGACGTCAAGGATTTGGTTCCGTCTACCCCGGGGGGCGTCGCGAGCGCCGCCCCCGAAACCGGGAAACCATGCCTCGCTAGATGGTCGGATTCCACGCTGCCGGCACGACGCGATAGCCGCTGCCGTCCTTGACGATATTGCCGAGGCCCGGGAACGGATAGTGGAAGCCCTGCACTTGTAGCTTCTCCGCAACCAGCATGTCGTAGACGCGCCGGCGGGTCTTCTCCGCCATCTCGCCATCCTGGTCGAAGAACGCGCGCCAGCCCGGATTGGTCGCGAACAGGTTCGGGTTGTTCGTGACGTCGGACTGGATGAAGACCTTCTCCGAGCCGGACGCCAACACGTAGGAGGTGTGGCCGGGCGTGTGCCCGACAGTCTCGACCGAGGTCAGGCCCGGCGCGATCTCCTTGCCCCATTCATACGGCGTCACCTTCTTCTTCAGGCCGGCCTCGAAGATGTTGCGGTTGTTCTTGAACAGGCCCTGCATGCGGCCGGCGGGCGCGCGGCTCATCTCGCCCTCGTCCATCCAGAACTTCCACTCGGTGGCCGGCACCAGGACCTCGGCATTCGGGAAGGCCGGCGTGCCGTCGGCAGCCAAGAGGCCGTTCACATGGTCGCCGTGGAAGTGCGAGATCACGACCATGTCGACGTTCTTCGGGTCGAATCCGGCCGCGACGAAATTGTCCGCGAACAGGCCGTTGGCGCCCTTGCTGTTGGTCTTCGCGAGCGCGCCGTTGCCGGTGTCGATCACGACCAGCTTGCCGCCGGTGTTGAGCACGAGCGGTGCGAAGTAGATCGTCATCATGTCGCGCGGCATGAACGCCTTCTCCAGCGCGGCGTTGACGTCGTCCCGCTTCGCATTGGTGATGAAGGAGTCTTCCAGCCTGAAGACGTTCTTGCCGTCGGAGACCACGGTGACCTGGATGTCACCGACCTTGTAGCGGTAGAAGCTCGGCGCCTGCTTGTCGGCCATCGGCGCGGCGGCGTTGGCGGAAACAGACGGCAACAATGGCGCAGCAGCGAGGCCGGCGGCGCCGGCAAGTGCGTGACGTCGTGTCAATTCCATGTGAGGTTCTCCCGGTGAGGTAGTGACGGCGATCTTATCAGTCTCGGGCCGGCCCCACGATGACACCGGAGACGACCGCTGATGTCCGCGCTAACCCCCGCGGCTCGCCGTTATTCCAAGACCCTACCCGGTCCGCCGCATCCTTTCGATAGCCTGCGCAACGATATCGCGACAGTACCCGATACCCTGTCCGATGTAGCGGACGACAGCGCCGATGAGCGTGTCCCCGCCAGTCAGGGCGTCGAGGTGGGTGCGGGCCAAGATACTTCCGCCCTGAACCGCCTTGCGATACCACTTGATGGCCTCCTGGGCGTCCTGCGGAACGCCGGTGCCGCTCTCATACGCCCAGCCGAGATTATATTGGGCGTTGGCATCATTCTGATCGGCCGCCTGGCGAAGGAAAAGGATTGCTGTCGCGGTATCCTGCGGAACGCCCTGGCCATTGATGTAAAGCAACGCCAGATTCCCCGCGCCCATGCAATGCCCTGATCGGCCGCCTTGGTGTACCAACGGACCGCCTGCTCAAAATCTCGCGCCACGCCGCGACCGTCGCGGTACATCGTCGCCAGGCGAGCCATGCTGTCGGTATGGTTGTGATTGGCTGCCTTGGCATACCATTCGGCCGCCAGCTTTTCGTCGTGAACGATGCCCAGTCCAGTCTCGTAGAGCATGCCGACTTGCGACTGACTGTAGGAGTCACCCTGCTCGGCCGCCATCAGAAACCAGCGCAGTGCCTCGCCCGGGTTGCGCTCGACGCCTCGACCGCTCTCGTACATATGCCCGACATAGGATTGAGCCCTGGCGTCGCCGCCCTCGGCGAGCGGCTTGAAACGCGTCATGGCAAGCTTGTACTGCTTTGCTGCAAACGCGCGGACACCCTCGTCGAAGCCGGCACGAACGTCCGTGACGGCGGCGGGCACCTGAGGCGTCAGGCCGATCGGCCCGTATCTGAACTCCGTGAACTGGTCCAGGCCGGCCTTGATTGCCGTGGCGAACTCCGCCGGGCAGACCGCCGCGTCAACGCTCAGGCGGACGACGGCGCTGGAACGGACCGTCCGGCCGTCGAGCTCGGCGGCACCGCTCACATCGATGCGGCCATTGGCAACCCCATACGCCGTCGAGCCGCTAAAGCTTTTGGTATAGGCGACCGGCGACGGCTTTTCCTTGAGATTGGTGCCCTCCGGAAGGGTGAGCGAGCTGATCTCCCGGTACTCGAGCGAGCGGCAAAGGAACGGCCGGTCGGTCGCACCGCCAACGCTCAACAGTTGCAGCGAGGGCCGCACATCCGTCAGCGGCAGCATCCTGATGCGCGTCCATTCGCCGAGTTCGACAGGCTTGCTGATCTGGAATGTGGCCGTGATGGCGTAGCTGTCGGACAGCTCGCGCGGGTTCGGAAAGCTGTAGTCGCCGGTGCCGCTCAGCTGCGCCTGCTCGATCAGCCGCCTCGCCGTCGCTGCCCGATCCACCCCTTCAAGGCCTTGGGCGACGGAACGCCCCAGCAGCGCGCCGACGCCGGTGCCCGACAGGATCGAGCGGGCTTGCCGCGTACCGTCCTTTGCCAAGGTGTAGTCGGTCTCCGCCGCCAGCGAGAAACGGTCCGGCTTCGGCACCGGAATGCGGACCACGGCGCCCTTGTCGATGTTGAGTGCCGGCTTGCCGCCGAGGCCCGGCGGCAACGCGCCGAAGCCCAGCAGCGATACGGTCGGGTCGAGATACCGGTCGATCGCCGGCACGTAAACGATGGCATGGTTGAAATTGGCAGTCGCGACCTCCGTGAGTGTGAATTGCACATCGGCATTCACCGCGACCAGATTGGCTTCGATTCCGTGAACCGCCAGCAGGGCCTTGAGGATCGTCGCATGCGCCTTGCAGTCGCCGTAGCGGGCCGCGAGCACGGCCGATGCCGGCTGCGACGTCCAGCCGCCGTCCTCGAAACCAATCCCGACGTAGCGGATATTCCGTGCCACCCAATTGTAAATTCGCTCGATCTTGCCGTTGATGTCGGCGGCGTCGCCGACGATCTCGGTGGAGAGCGCTCGCAGCCTCGCATCGGGCACGGCCATGGGCCCGTTACGGGCATTGAGCATGGCAGCAAAGGCGGCATAATCGGCGAAGGTGCTGACTTCGAAACGCCTGGCGTCGTCGAACGAGTCAGCGTCGATCTGGCGTGGCTTCGGCGTCTGCTGCCTGAAATCCACGTGGTGGATGACCCGCTCGCCCAGCCGCTCCTCGCGATGCTCGACGTTTCTGAGCGCAAGATGCAGCGGCCTGGCGGCTGGCCCGTCGACCGTGAGCTCCATCAACTCCGGCGGCTGGTCTGCCGGCTGCGCCCAGTATTGCGCGAACTCGCCGGGAAACCTGGCGATCTTGGCCTTGTAGACCAGGTGTCCCCTGATCCTGTCGCCGGCGGCAACATGCGGATAGGCAATGATCCTGTGCCGCAACTCATCGAAATAGGGGGAGGACAAGTCCGCCGATGCCGGTTGATCGCGGATGGCGCGTTCATCGACTGCGATGACGCTGCCATCCGCCTTCAACGTAGCGAGTTCGCCGGAGGATAGTTCGGTGAAGTAGCTGTTATAGGCAATGGTCTGCTGCGCGATGGTCTGGGCGCCCTTCTCATCGAGCGCCTGGATCTCAAAGTCGAACACTGTCGTGCTCAGACCATGCTCATCGAATGTGACGTGATAGCGCGCCACCGTCCGCCGCCAACCCGGATCGACCCAGACCGGGCCCTGCTCCGCGTTCGCCGGACCGGCAGCGTTGCCCCCGGTCAGGATCGATGAGATCAGCACCAGCAGCAGAGCTGAAACGATACGCGCTGTCATGTTGCCGAAAACCCCGCAGCCGAGCGTGACGACGGCTGTTCAGCTAACACCGGGAAATTACTAGCACGTCGCGGAGATAGAACGAATTTTAGTTTCTCTCACAGGCTGTGGGAGCCGGATTGGGCCCGGAGCCCGGCTTTACGCCGCCCGCCAGATCCATTCGACGGCGTGCGCGATGACGTCGCCGAACAGCAGCAGCGCGGCCGACCAGACCAGCGCGGAGACGAAATTGGCGATCTGGAATTGCCAATACGACATCTCGAAAATGCCGGCGGCGAGCGGCACCGAGGCGCGTAGCGGACCGAAGAAGCGGCCGATGAAGATGCTGGGCACGCCCCACCTTTTCACGAACGCCTCGCCGCGCGGCAATATCTCCGGGTAGCGCGACAGCGGCCACATCTGCGCGACCTGCTCCTTGTAGCGATAGCCGAACCAGTAGGAGACCCAGTCGCCGAGCGCAGCTCCGATGCCGCCGGCGATCCACACCGGCCAGAAGCTGATGCCGCTGACGCCGATCAGCGCGCCGATCGCGACCAGCGCGCCCCAGGCCGGGACCAGCAGCGAGATGAAAGCGAGCGATTCACCGAACGCCAGCAGCATGACGATCGGGGCGGCCCAAGCCTGGTGATGGCGCACGAATTCAGCCAGGGCGCGCGCAAAATCTTCCATCTCGTCGAATGCCTTCCGCTCCGTGGCGTTCCTGATTGAACCTTTCTACCGGCCCTTCGCCTAAGAACAGGTAAGCCAGCCCAATGCGTGACATCAAGTCACAAAGGCGGGGATCGAACGTGATTTCCCATGGAGCGCTTCGGCCTCTTGCTGCTCCGGCTGGCTGACATTTCCTCACAAGAAAAAAGGATTCACCGGATGATCGGATCACTGATGATGTGCGTGAGCGTGGTTGTTCTGCTGTTCGGAATGCTCGCGGGCATCGCCATGGGTATCCAGCACGACTTCACGCTCGCGCCGGCACATGCGCATCTCAATCTCGTCGGCGGCGTGCTTCTGTTCCTGTTCGGCCTGTACTACCGCCTCGTGCCGGCCGCCGGCAGCATGCTGCTGGCAAAGGTCCAGGGCTGGCTGCATATCGTGGGTGGCATCCTGTTCCCGGCCGGCGTGGCGCTGGTGCTGCTGAAGGGGCCCTCGCTCGAGGCCGCTCCGATCGTCGGATCGCTCATGGTGGTTGCCGCCATGGCCCTGTTCGTGGTCGTTGTGTTCCGCACCTCGCGGGCGTAATTGGCACTGCCTATCTGAGGGGACGGCGGGGCCCAGCTGCCCTCGGCCGTCCCCATTGGCAGCCTATCCGTGGCATAGTCAAAGCAACCGATTCGCCGCGCCAGAACTGGCGCGCCACTTGAAGAACCATGTCCAAGCCTCAGAAATCAAACGCCAAAACCAAGTCTGCCGACGACCTGTTCGGAGCCCCGGAGTCCAAGGCTCGCGCACCTCTGAAGGTTGCCGCCCGCTCTACGGGAAGCGCCGAGGACGGCTATACGGCGGCCGACATCGAGGTCCTGGAGGGGCTGGAACCGGTCCGGAAACGGCCGGGCATGTATATCGGCGGCACCGACGAGAAGGCCCTGCATCATCTGTTCGCCGAGGTGATCGACAACTCGATGGACGAGGCGCTGGCCGGCCACGCCACCTTCATTGAGGTCGAGCTGACGGCCGATGGCTTCCTCACCGTAACTGACAACGGCCGCGGCATTCCGGTCGACCCGCATCCGAAATTTCCGAAGAAGTCGGCGCTCGAAGTCATCATGTGCATGCTGCACTCGGGCGGCAAGTTCGACTCCAAGGTCTACGAAACCTCGGGCGGTCTGCACGGCGTCGGCGTCTCCGTCGTCAACGCGCTCTCCTCGCGACTCGAGGTCGAGGTCGCGCGCAGCCAGAAGCTCTACCGGATGGTGTTCGAGCGCGGCATTCCCAAAGGCAAGCTCGAGGATCTCGGCAAGATCAACAACCGCCGCGGCACCCGCACCCGCTTCAAGCCCGACACCGACATCTTCGGCGCCAAGGCCGCCTTCAAGCCGCAGCGCCTGTTCAAGATGACGCGCTCCAAGGCCTATCTGTTCGGCGGCGTCGAGATCCGCTGGCGCTGCGACCCGGAGTTGCTCAAGGGCGTCGAGGATGTGCCGCCCGAGGCGACCTTCCATTTCCCCGGCGGCCTGAAGGACTATCTCGCGGCGGCGATCCACGCCGACACGCTGGTGCATCAGGACATCTTCTCCGGCAAGTCCGGCCGCAGCGGCGCACATGGCGCGTGCGAATGGGCGGTGGCCTGGACCGCCGACGCCGACGGCTTCTTGTCGTCCTACACCAACACGGTGCCGACACCGGACGGAGGCACGCATGAATCGGGCCTGCGCAGCGCGCTGCTGCGCGGCCTGAAGGACCATGCCGAGCGCGCCGGCCAGGGCAAGCGCGCGGCCTCGATCACCTCGGAAGACGTGATGGTCGGCGCCGCCGTGATGCTCTCGGTGTTCGTGCGCGAGCCTGAATTCCAGGGCCAGACCAAGGATCGCCTCGCCACCGCGGAAGCGCAGCGCATCGTCGAACAGGCGATGAAGGACCCGTTCGATCACTGGCTGTCGGGCAATCCGAACCAGGCCAACCGCCTGTTGGATTTCGTGATCGATCGCGCCGAGGAGCGGCTGCGCCGCCGCCAGGAAAAGGAAACCGCGCGCAAGAGCGCCGGCAAGAAGCTGCGCCTGCCCGGCAAGCTGACCGACTGCTCCAACGCCGGCACCGAAGGATCAGAGCTCTTCATCGTCGAGGGCGACTCGGCCGGCGGCACCGCCAAGCAGGCACGCAACCGCGAGACCCAGGCCATCCTGCCGTTGCGGGGCAAAATCCTTAACGTCGCGTCCGCCGGCAAGGACAAGCTTACTGCCAACGCGCAGCTCGCCGACCTGGTTCTCGCGCTCGGTTGCGGCACGCTCACGCATTACCGCGAAGAGGACCTGCGCTATTCGCGCATCATCATCATGACCGACGCCGACGTCGACGGCGCGCATATCGCTTCACTGCTGATCACCTTTTTCTACCGGCAGATGCAGCCGCTGATCGATCAAGGCCACCTCTATCTGGCGGTGCCACCGCTCTACAAGCTGACCCATGGCACGAAGACCGTGTACGCCCGCGACGATGCCCACCGGGATGAGCTGATCAAGTCCGAATTCCACGCCAACGCAAAGGTCGAGATCGGCCGCTTCAAGGGCCTTGGCGAAATGAACCCGACGCAGCTCAAGGAAACCACCATGGATCCCGCCACGCGGACCCTGCTGCGCGTAAAACTCCTGACCGAAGATCGCGAAGGCACTGCCGATTCCGTGGAGCGGCTGATGGGCACCAAGGCGGAAGCCCGATTTGCCTTCATCTCAGACAAGGCCGAATTCGCGAGCGACGATCTGCTCGACGTCTAGATGACGCGCCGACGATCCAACTGGTTGATTTCAAATGAGTTTCCGGCCGCCCTCGATCCGGCGACGGCCGTCTTCGTTCGCCTGTCCGCAGCGCAGCCCTCGCTGCGTTTTCGGCCGGTTGTGTCTCACCCGCAACAGCATTTTCAGTGGAACTGCGTATAGTCCCCGACATGAGCTTGGGGAATCGGCGCTAACACGTCCCGTCAGTGACCCGCTGGAACGCTAAAGTCGAGGATTTGGATATGAAGAAGATTTTGCTCGCGCTGACCGCGGTTGCTGCGATGACGGCATCGGCGTCGGCGGCCGACCTGGCTGCCCGCCCCTACACCAAGGCTCCGGCTCCGCTCCCGGTCGCGCCGAGCTGGACCGGCTTCTACATCTTCGGCGGCGGCGGCGGCGGCATCTGGGATGCCGACACCGGCGTCCAGTCGACCACCACGGGCGCGCCGATCCTCGGCTTCAACCAGCGCCAGGGCGGCGATGGCTGGTTCGGTACCGTCGGCGCCGGCTACGACTGGCAGACCGCCAACAGCTGGGTTATCGGCGTGTTCGCTGACGGCCAGTTCGGCAGCCTGAAGGGCACCATCCAGGATCAGGGTCCGTTCGTCGCTGGCAACATCAAGAACGACTACAGCTGGGCCGCCGGTGCGCGCCTCGGCTATCTGGTCGCCCCGAACGTGCTGTCCTACGTGAATGCCGGCTACTCCAGCTCGCACTGGAAGGGCACCACGCTGTATGATACCGCGACGGCTCTCCCCGCCGGCCTGCACACGAACGGCTTCGATCGCAGCGGCTGGTTCGTCGGCGGCGGCGTCGAGAACAACCTGAACATCTTCGGCATCACGGCGCCGGGCTGGTTCATGAAGACCGAGTATCGTGCCGCCTACTACGAGAACAAGAACATCTCCGAGCTGGCCGACGGCACCAACCTTTCGAACGGCCGCGACATCACCTTCAAGCCCTTCGTGCAGACCATCAGCACGTCGCTGGTCTACCGCTTCAACTGGAGCGGCCCGGTTGTCGCCAAGTACTGAGACGAGTACTGATCCCTGCTGATTTAGCAGACGAAAAGCCCCGGTTTTCCCGGGGCTTTTTTGTTGGGCAGATGTCCTCTTCCGCAGAAGGCATCGTGCGGCCATTGGCTGCACGCGGGTCCGCCCGCCTGATGCCGATCTGGTCACGGCGCCGTTGATCGGGCAGTCTCGACGCAGCCTCAAAAACCACAGCGGATAAAACAATGAAAAACGGACTGTTTGATCTGTCGGGCAAGGTCGCCATCGTCACCGGCGGCAATGGCGGAATCGGGCTCGGCATGGCTCGCGGCCTCGCCGATGCCGGCGCGGCGATCGCAATCGTTGGTCGCAACGAGACCAAGTCGAAGGCCGCCGTCGAAGATCTCCGGCAGCGCGGCGTCAAGGCCATTGCGGTCGCGACTGACGTCACCGACAAGGCGGCGGTCGACGGCATGATCGCCCAAGTTGTCAGCGAGCTCGGCCGGATCGATATCCTCGTCAACAATGCCGGCATGAGCATCCGCAAGCCGCCGCATGAGCTCGAACTCGACGAGTGGAGCAAGGTCATCGACACCAACCTGACCAGCGCCTTCGTCTGCTCGAAGGCGGCGTATCCGGCGCTGAAAGCATCCGGGAGCGGCAAGATCATCAATATCGGTTCGATGATGTCGATCTTCGGCGCGAGCTTCGCCGCGGCCTATGCCGCGAGCAAGGGCGGCATCGTGCAGTACACCCGCGCCTGCGCCAATGCCTGGGCGCCGGACAACATCCAGGTCAACGCCATCCTGCCCGGCTGGATCGACACCGACCTGACGCGCGGCGCGCGCCAGCAGGTGCCAGGCCTGCACGAGCGCGTGCTGGCACGCACGCCTGCGGCGCGCTGGGGCGCGATCGACGATTTTGCCGGGATCGCCGTGTTCCTGGCGTCGCCGGCATCCGACTTCGTCACCGGCACCGCAATTCCAGTCGACGGCGGCTATTCGGTAATGGCCTAAAGGGCTACCACGCAGGAAAGCCCCGGCGCATCGCACCGGGTTTTTTGCAAGGCGTGCGGATCGAGACAAGCTCTGCTTCGCGGATCAACCCTTGGCTGGCGAATGGACGTGCTCGGGGCGAACCCCGATGCCGACGAGATGCGCCGTCAGCCCCTGCAGCCAGGGCATTGCCGTAATCAGCCGGAGCGCGAACGGCACGCCTTGACCGCCCGCTCTGAGCGCGGCGGTGATGATGTTGTTCTGCGCGACCACCTGCATGCGCTGCGTCACGCGCACCGGAAATTCGCGCCGCCGCCTGACGGCATCGAGCTCGTCTTCGGACGGGGAGCCCTGCGCAAGCCTTGCCGCGAGGATGTTGGCAGTCGCGACGGCATCCTGCACCGCGAGGTTGACACCGACGCCGCCGATCGGCGACATCGCATGCGCCGCATCGCCGATGCACAGCAGGCCCGGGCGCGTCCAGCGCGACAGCCGGTTGATCGCCACCGTGAGCAGCTTCACGTCGTCAAAACTTTTCACGTCGGCAATGCCGCTCTTGAGGATCGGCGCGAGCCGCAGCACGTCGTCGAGCAGCGCCGGCAGTCCCCTCGCCTTCACCGCCTCATACTGTCCCTTGGCGATCACATAGGCGCACTGCCAATAATCGCCGCGGTCGAATGTCACCATCATCTTGCCGTTCTCGATCCGAGCGAACAGGTTCTCGGTCTCGTCGGGTCGCCGCCCGACGCGAAACCACAGCACGTCCATCGGCGCGCCGATCTCCTCGACCGCGAACCCGGCACGCTCGCGTACCGTCGAATGGCGGCCGTCGCAGGCGATGGTGAGATCGGCCTCGATCTCGATCGGCCCGTCCGGCGTCGTCGCGCGAACGCCGGTGATGGTCTCGCCGCGCCGGAGCAGATCGGTCGCCTCGGTGTTCATCAGCACTTTCAGCGATGCGAAGCGCTTGCCGCTCTCGCGCAGGAAGTTAAGGAAGTCCCACTGCGGCATCATCGCGATGAACGAATATCTGACGCGCAGACGGCTGAGGTCGGCGATCCGCACCGACCTGCCGGCGAAGATGCCGTCCATCTTCTGGATTTTCTGATGCGGCAGCTTCAGGAAGCCGTCGATCAGCCCGAGCTCGTCCATCACCTGCAGCGTCGAGGGATGTACGGTGTCGCCACGGAAGTCGCGGAAGAAGTCGGCGTGCTTCTCCAGCACCACGACGTCGACCCCGGCCCGTCCCAAGAGATAGCCAAGCATCATGCCGGCCGGCCCACCGCCGACCACGCAGCAGCGAACCTTCAGATCGCGCGCGCTGCGCTGTTGCGGACCACCTTCGTCCATGACTCCATCCCAATCGCTGGTTCGATCCGACTAGCGCCGGAACGTCTTGATCTCCGAGACGCTGCCGTCGCGATACGTCAGCTCCACCGACACCGCCTTGGTCTGCGGCCCGAGTTTTAGGTAGGGCTGCGCGTCGGACGGGATGGCGCTCGGATCGCGCGGATTGCAAGCCGGCATCTTCAAGACCTTATCCGGCACCGCGCTGTCGACGCCGATCCGCACCTCGCGGATCGCACAGCGGTACGACATCAGGTGCGTGTAATAGACGAGCAGACCGTTGAACTCGCGGAACGACAGCCAGCTCGTCGCGGTCATGTCGAGGATCTTGCGCTGGTCGCGGATCAGCGCGGCGTCGGGATCGAACCTGATCGGGAACGGCCCCTGCATCTCGCCCTGCGTATCGACGTAGCGCAACTGGATGGTGCCGGCCGGCGCATCGGCCGGCAGCTCGATCGAGGGGTTGGGCATCCGCTTGCGGGTGCGCGGATCGAGCGTGTCGATGAAGCCGGTCTCGCGGAAATCGCCGGCATCGCCCATGCGCCAGGAGATGCCGAGCGTCGGATCGGCGATCGAGAACACCACGGTCCAGCCGCCATTGTGCCGCGAGAAGCTGGCGATCGGCGCGTTGGCGGAGTCCTCCTTCGGCAGCTTCGGCACGGCCACCGGCGGCAACGCCGCCACCTGCTGCGGCAGCGCCGAAGGCTTTACCGCATCGGCCTGCCCCTTCGCCGCCCCGTTCAGGAAGACGTCGTCGACCATCTGGTCGAAATAGACCGGGATCTGCTTGTGCCGCACGGTCTCGGCAGCCTCGCTGACCAGACGCCGCGTGCGCTGGGCGACCTGCACCAGATTCTCGCCAGGCCGCAGCAGCTCCTTGGCAAAGGTCCGCGTGAACACCGAATTGGGATTGGTATCGTCGTTCGACAGGCGGTCGAGCGCGGTTTGCCGCGGCCCCGCCGAGAACACCGAGAACACACCTTCCGGCAGTTGCGTCATCGGCGCCAGCCCGCCGCCGCCGGCGACGGCACGGGTGCCGGCGCGCTCGAACGGATTGTTGCGACAGGCGTCGAACACCAGGATCGAGGTCCGCGCCTTCTTGTTCTGCAGACGCTCGACGATGCGGTCGGCGAGAACAGAGGCGTCGCGCACCAGTTCTTCCTGCCCTTCGGTCGCGGCCGGCACGTCGGTCGGCAGCAGGAAGTTCTGGCCCGTGATCTCGAAGCCGTGGCCGGCGTAGAAGAAGAACGCGGTGTCGCCGGGCTCGACCGTGCGGTCAAAGGCCAGCAGGGTTTCGGAGAATGCCTGGCGGTTCAGATTCTCGGCCACCATGACGGAAAACCCGAGCTGCTTCAGCGTATCGCCCATGGTGCGGGCGTCGTTGACCGCCTTTTGCAGCTTCGGCACGTTCTTGTAATCATTGTTGCCGATCACCAGCGCGACGCGCTTGGCGGCTTGCGCCGGCATGGCAACCGCCAAAACGGCAGCCGCGATGGCGGTCGCCGATATCATCGAAAACCAGTGCTTCATCCTCATTCCCGCATGCACCGACAGGTCTGCGACCCGCGCGACCACCGATCAATAGTCGGGCCAGCCATTTGGCCGGTTCAAGACCGACTGTCCGATCCGCCTTGCGCCAGCCGGACGCACCGGGCGCCCGCACAGATATCGATAAGTTCCCTTTTGATGCCCGCATGATAAGTTCTGCCTCTCCGCAAGTCCAAGGCATCTCCCCGTGTACACATGGTCCACTGAACAAATCGATCCGCGCGATCGCTTTGACTATTGGCGCGAGGTGCGCGCCAAGGGCCTGTTCGGCGTCACCGCGGAACTCGCGCCCGAACATCGGCGGGACTTCTTCGGCAAGTTTTCGCTGCGCAAGCTCGGTGACGCCGGGCTGGTCGAGATGCGCGCATCGCCCTATCGCGTCGAGCGCCGCCACCGCGACATCGCCGATGCGCGGAGCGACAGCCTGTGCATCTACCAGCAGCTTGGCGGAGGTGGCTGGTTCAGCGGTATCAGGCACGGCGACTTTGCGGTGCGCGATGGCATGTTCGCGACCAGCTATGCGGACCTGCCCTACCGCACCGTGCCGCTCCACAACGACGGCTTCCATCTGCGCATCCTCAAGATCCCCCTGGCGAGTATTCCCCAGCCGCGCCGCGGCAGGCTCGACGAGCTCGCGCCCAAGCCGGTGCAAGATCAGACTGCGCTACGGCCGCTGCTGGAATCCTGCTTCCGCGACCTGCTCGAGGGCGATGACGCCGCCGCGCCGACGGAGACGGCCCCGCTGATCACGGCGCTGGCCCACATCGCGCTGATCGAGCGCGGTGTGCTGCGGTCCGGCAGCCGGCTGGCGCAGCAAGCGCTGCGCACCGGCCGCCTGTCGCTGGCGCGCCGTCTGATCGAGAAGCACCTGTTGCGGCCCACGCTGTCGCCCCCTTTGATCGCCGATTTGCTGGGCATTTCGCTTCGTCACCTCCACGTCCTGTTCGAGGCGGAAGAGATCAGTTTCTCCGAGACCGTCACCGCACTCCGTATCGAGCGGAGCCGCCGCCTGCTCCGCGAACGGCCGGACTGGTCGATCACCAGGGTCGCCTTTGCCTGCGGCTTCGAAAGCCTCGCCACGTTCTACCGGTTGTTCAATGCGGCCGAACAGATGACGCCGGGCGACTACCGGGCTGCGGGGGGCTCTCGAGCACGATGAGATCGGCCCGGCGCAATCCGATCAGCTCCACCGCGCAAACCAGTCCGGATGACGCGGCCGGGACGGCGCCGTGCGATCCGGGTGGGATGAGTCATTTGACCGTAAAATGACGGAAAAGACGCTTATTTGGGCGAAAATATTAAGCTTTTTCGGCCATTTGGCCGGCTCACAGATTGACTTTGCCGGTTTCCTCCCTATGTTCCGGCTTGAACGCGGCACTCGGATCGAACCACGATTCGTCAGGCTTGCCGCCCGTCAGCGTCCTTTAGCAGCCCCCGAGCTTTTTTGAGAAGCGAGCCGTTTCGGGGCCGAACGCGACAGCCTTATACCTTCGATCCCGAACGGCGGTATCGACCAGAGGCTCAATGTCCTTTTCCAATCTCGGCCTGTCCGACAAGGTTCTCACCGCAGTTGCGGGCGCAGGTTACACCACCCCCACCCCCATTCAGGAACAGGCGATCCCGCACGTTCTGGCACGCCGCGACGTCCTCGGCATCGCCCAGACCGGCACCGGCAAGACCGCCGCCTTCGTGCTGCCGATGCTTACGATCCTCGAAAAGGGCCGCGCCCGAGCACGGATGCCGCGCACCCTGATCCTCGAGCCGACCCGCGAGCTCGCCGCCCAAGTGAAGGAAAACTTCGACAAATACGGCGCCGGCCAGAAGCTCAACGTCGCGCTTCTGATCGGCGGCGTCTCGTTCGGCGACCAGGACTCCAAGCTGACGCGCGGCGTTGACGTCCTGATCGCAACGCCCGGCCGCCTGCTCGACCACACCGAACGCGGCGGCCTGCTGCTCACCGGCGTCGAGTTGCTGGTGATCGACGAAGCCGACCGGATGCTCGACATGGGCTTCATCCCCGACATCGAACGCATCTGCAAGCTTGTCCCGTTCACGCGCCAGACCCTGTTCTTCACCGCGACGATGCCGCCGGAAATCAGCCGCATCACCGAGCAGTTCCTGCACAACCCAGCCAAGGTCGAGGTCTCCAAGCCGGCGACGACGGCGGTCACGGTGACCCAGTTGCAGGTGCCTGCGGGCCGCGAGGCGCACGAGAAGCGCGACATCCTGCGCCGCCTGCTGCGCGAGGCCAAGGACCTCAACAACGCGATCATCTTCTGCAATCGCAAGCGTGAAGTCGCGATCCTTCACAAATCGCTGCAGAAGCACGGCTTCAGCGTCGGCGCGCTCCATGGCGACATGGACCAGAGCGCGCGCATGGCTGCGCTGGATCAATTCCGCAAGGGTGAGCTGCCGCTGCTGGTGGCCTCCGACGTCGCCGCCCGCGGCCTCGACATTCCCGCGGTGAGCCACGTCTTCAATTTCGACGTGCCGCACCATCCCGACGACTACGTGCACCGCATCGGCCGCACCGGCCGCGCCGGACGCACCGGCACCGCGATCTCCATCGTCACCTCGCTCGACAGCAAGTCGATGGCCGCGATTGAAAAGCTGATCGGCCAGCAGATCCCGCGCGCCGAGGGCGACTACACCGTTCATGGCGATGCGTCCGGCGACGCCGAAGCGCCGCGCCGGGCGCGCGGCCGCGACGGTTCACGCGAGGGCAGCCGCGGTGGCCGCAGGCCGCGCCGCGAGCGCGAGCCGCGCCAGGACCGTGAGGCACGCCCCGAGCACGAGCCGCGGCAGGAGCGCGAACCGCGCCAGGATCGCGAACCGCGCCAGGATCGCGAAGCGCGTCATGATCGCGAAGCGCGTCATGATCGCGAGCCGCGCAAGGACCGTGAGCCGCGCCACGGCCGCAACGCCAACCAGCAGCCATCCACGTCGCACGTGCCGTCGATCGGCCGGGCCGAGCCGCGGCGGCCGCAGCGCGACGTGGACCACGAGCCCGCCGATCATTCGCACCTGCCCGCCTTCCTCCTGCGACCTGTGCGCGCACGCGCGTAACGTCCGGAATTGCCGGCGGATTTCGCGAAGCAACAGTCCGCACGGCGAGGCATCGGAAGCGGCGCTCGATTCGTATAATCGCGCGCCGCGACAAGCGATCGCGGCCGGCCTCCCGTAATTCTACTGTTTACCTTGCCTTCACTCTCGTCCCGTACCCTCGCGCCGATAGTTTAGTTATTGCTGCTGGACCATAACCGGCAACCACGCGCATTGGGGACGTAACAGTGGTCAAGCTGCTGGACGAACACGAACGTACATTGGCCTTTGCCGAAGTCGCGCTTGGCCAGATCCGTTCGCTTCGCCAGACCGCCGTCCCGCGCAACTACGAAATCTGGTACGTCTACGCGACCGGCTACAACGCCGCGCTCAACAAGGTCATCAACGAGACGCTGGCGCGCAGCGGCAAACTCAGCGAATCCGATCTCGAGCAGATCTACGAAACCTACCTCTCCCACATCAAGACATCCGACCGCATCGACAAGGTCGGCGCGCGCGTGATCGGCGAGATTGACACGGTCATGAAACTGATCACCGATGCGCTCGGCGTGTCCGCGACCTACGACGCCAGTCTCGCCGGCGCCAGCGACAAGCTCGCGACCGCTACCACCCGCGATCAGATCAAGGCGATCGTCGAGAGCCTGGCAAGATCGACGCGCGATATGCGCGAGACCAACAAGGCGCTGGAAGACCGGCTCGCACTGTCGAAGTCCGAGATCAGCGAGTTGCAGCACAGCCTGGAAGCGATCCGCGCCGAGAGCCTGACCGACCCGCTCACCGGCCTCGGCAACCGCAAATATTTCGACCGCTCGATCGACATGACGGTACACAGCGCGCTGGTGAGCGGCGAGCCGCTGTCGCTGCTGATGTTCGACATCGATCACTTCAAGTCTTTCAACGATTCCTACGGCCACCTCACCGGCGACCAGGTACTGCGCCTGGTGGCGCAGTCGCTGAAGCAGAACATCAAGGGCCAGGACATCACCGCCCGCTATGGCGGCGAGGAATTCGCGGTCGTGCTGCCCAACACCGCGCTGCGCCAGGCGCTGACGGTCGCCGACCACATCCGCCGCGCCGTGATGGCCAAGGAATTGAAGAAGAAGTCGACCGGCGAGATCCTCGGCCGCGTCACGATCTCGGTCGGCGTCTCCATGCTGAAGCCGACCGACGATACCGATTCCCTAATCGAGCGCGCCGACGCCTGCCTCTACGCCGCCAAGCGCGCCGGCCGCAACCGCGTGATCTGCGAGGCCGACCCGGAATACAGCGCCGAAACGCAGACCCGCGTGGCGTGAGCTTTCGGCCCTCTCTGCCGCCACTGCGAGCAATGACGCGAATGTAGTCGGCGCTTGACCGGCTGAGAGCCTTTCCCTCAGCGCTTCTTCCTGGCCGCACGCTTCCTTGCGGCGGCCCTCTTCGCCACGGCCTTCTTCGCAGGCGCCTTCGCCTTTCGTGCCCGCGGTCGCTTGCGCAGCGCGGCGCGTTGCGCAGCCGCGAGCGCCGAGCGGGCCCACACCGCAAGCTCCTCGGTGTCATCGAACAGCCTGGCCGGCAGCTGCCAGTACGAGTTGACCAGCACCGTCTTCGACCGCGTCTGGTATTGAAAGGGCTTTGAACCTTCCGCCTCGAATTGCGGAATGGTCTCCTCGTCGGCGCGGAAGTAGAGCCCGGCCCGCAGCGCCAGCGCGAAATTGGCGCCGTCAGCCGAGATGCCGTAGCCGGAAAACATCCGGCGCAGCGTTACCGGACCGAAATCGGCAAACAGGTCGGTCAGGAATTCGCGATCCATGTATCCACCGTCGCGGCCGAGTACGCAATTGCGCACGGGGCTGGGAGCCATGCCCCACGGCCTCAGGAAGCGGCAGTATGGGCGACGATCATCCGAACAATCAACGCTGGTGGTGATCCCGGCCCCTGTGCGCATCGTGCACTCGGCCGGGACGGCAACGACTAAACCGTCGCCGGCTTGAGCTGCACCGATTCGCCGCAGCCGCAGGCGGAGACCTGGTTCGGGTTGTTGAACACGAACTGGGCCTGCATCTTGTCGGCCACATAGTCCATCTCGGTGCCGAGCAGGAACAGCACCGCCTTGGGGTCGACCAGGATCTTCACGCCCTTGTCCTCGACCACTTCGTCGGTCGGGCGGATCTCGTGGGCGTATTCGACGGTGTAGGACTGTCCGGCGCAGCCGCCGTTCTTGATGCCGACGCGCAGGCCAACGATCTCGGAATCGGCGCGCTGCGTCAGTTCCCTGATCCGCTCCGCCGCGGCATCGGTCAGTTTCATGACCTGCGGGCGCGGCCGCTTCGGCTTGGCGGGCGCAACCTTGTCTGGACTTGGTGCAGCGTGTGTCATGTCACTCATGTGGTCAGTCCCGGCGGCAAATCAATTGCCGATCTTTTCCTAGAGCCTAAAGCCGTGTTTACGCATCACCACATATTCAGGACGAGGCGCGCCTCGTCCGACATGCGATCCGGCGACCATGCCGGATCCCATACCAGATTGACGTTGACGACGCCGACGCCGGGCACGCTCGCCACCGCGTTCTCGACCATGGTTGGCAGCTCGCCGGCAGCCGGGCAGTTCGGCGTGGTCAGCGTCATCACGATATCGACGGAGCGATCGTCCTTGAGATCGACCTTGTAGATCAGGCCGAGCTCATAGATGTCGGCCGGGATTTCCGGATCGAACACTGTCTTCAGCGCGGCGACGATCTCGCCGCTCAGGCGCTCGGTTTCTTCCGCCGGCAGCGCCGAGGTGGTTTCCATGATGGCCGGTTTGGCTTCGGCAGTATCGGTCATGCGAACAATTCCCGCGCCTTGATCAGCGCCTGCGCCAGATGATCGACTTCTTCCCTGGTATTATACATCCCGAACGAGGCGCGGCAGGTGGCCGTGACGTTGAACCGCTCTAAAAGCGGCATCACGCAATGGGTGCCGGCACGCACCGCGATGCCCTGGCGGTCGATCACTGTCGCGACGTCATGGGCATGGGCGCCGTTCATCTCGAACGAGATGATCGGACCCTTGTTGCGGGCGGTGCCGATCAGCCGCAGCGAGTTGATCTCGCGCAGCCGCTCCTGGGCATAGGTAACGAGCTCGTGCTCGTGCGCCGCGATACGTTCCTTGCCGATCGAATTGACATAATCGATCGCAGCGCCAAGTCCGATCGCCTCGACGATCGGCGGCGTACCGGCCTCGAATTTGTGCGGCGGATCGCCATAGGTGACCCGGTCCTTGGCGACCTCGCGGATCATCTCGCCACCGCCGTTGAACGGCCGCATCGCGACGAGGTGCTCATGCTTGGCATAGAGCGCGCCGATGCCGGTCGGCCCGTACACCTTGTGACCGGTGAAGGCGTAGAAGTCGCAATCGAGGTCCTGCACGTCGACCGGCAGATGCACCGCGCCCTGCGCGCCGTCGACCAGCACCGGAATGCCGCGGGCATGGGCCAGGCGGATGACGTCCCTGACCGGCACCATGGTGCCGAGTGCGTTCGACATCTGGGTAATCGCGACGATCTTGGTGCGCGGCGTCAGAAGCTTTTCGAACTCCTCGATCAGGAAATTGCCCTCATCGTCGACCGGCGCCCATTTCAGCACGGCGCCCTGACGCTCGCGCAGGAAATGCCACGGCACGATGTTGGAGTGGTGCTCCATGATCGAGAGCACGATCTCGTCGCCCTCGCCGATGTTCACGCCGCCCCAGGACGAGGCCACCAGATTGATCGCCTCAGTGACGTTGCGGGTGAAGACAATCTCTTCGCTGCGGCGGGCGTTGATGAAGTTCGCCACCTTGGCGCGGGCGCCCTCATAGGCCTCGGTCGCGGCATTGGCGAGATAATGCAGGCCGCGATGCACGTTGGCGTATTCGCTCTTGTAGGCTTCCGTCATGCGGTCGAGCACCGCATTCGGCTTCTGCGCCGAGGCGGCATTGTCGAGATAGACCAGCGGCTTGCCGTAGACCTGCGTCGCCAGCGCCGGAAAATCCTGCCGCACGCGGGCGACGTCGTAGGCTCCGTTGGAAACTGCCGGATGCATGCTCACCCCCTCGCCGCCAGCCAGCGCTGCGCGGCCGCGATCGCGACGTCGCGCAAGGCATCGCTCGCGATGGATTCGATCGCCTCGCCGACGAAGGCCTGGATCAATAGCGCCTGGGCCTCCTTCTCGGGGAGGCCGCGGGCGCGCATGTAGAACAGGAGGCTCTCGTCCAGCGCGCCGGTGGTCGCCCCGTGGCCGCAGGTGACGTCATCGGCGAAGATCTCGAGCTCCGGCTTGTTGTCGGCCTCGGCATCGTCGGACAGCAGCAGCGCCCGGGTCATCATCTTGGCGTCGGTCTTCTGCGCATCCGGGCGGACGATGATGCGGCCTTGGAACACCGAATGGGCGCGATCGTCGACCACGGCGCGGAAGATCTCGCGGCTGGCGCAGTTCGGCACCGCGTGATCCATGAACAGCGTGGTGTCGGCGTGCTGCTTGCCGTTGATCAGATTGACGCCGTTGGTTTCGACCTTGGAATGCTCGCCGGCGCATGCCACCGTCAGCTGGTAGCGGCTGACATGGCCGCCGGTGGTCATGCCGAAGGTGTTGAAATGTGCGTGCGCGCCGAGCGAGACCGTCGCCGACGAAATGTTGAACGCGTCCACGGTGTCTTCGACGAAGCGCACGTGGTCGAGCCGCGCATTGTCGCCGATCGCGATGACCAGGCCGTCATGCGCCTGGTAAGCCTTGGCGCCCTCGGCGGCGAGATAGCTCTCTGCCAGCGTCGCGCCGGCATCGCGGCCGAGCCGCAGCAGCGAGCGCGTGAACATCGCGACCGGCGCGGCGCCCGACGCGACGTGCACGATATGCACGGGCTTGCTCAGCACCGTGCCCGCGGCAACGTCGATCACGACACCATCGGTCGCCATCGCGCCGTTCAGCGCGACCATGGGATTTGAATTGTCCGACGCAAAGGCCTGCGCGGAGAGCTCGCCGTCGCCGGAATCCAGCACCTCGCGCAGCGCGCGGATACTGAGGCCTTTTTCGAGACTGCCGAGGTCGGAAAGATCGGGTGCGAGCGTACCGTCGACCAGCACCAGCCGGACGACGCCATCGATCGCATGGGCCGTGACGGCGCCGGCAGCGCGCTTCAGCGCGGCGGCGTCCGGCAGCGGCGCCAGCGGCAGCACCTCGCGCATCAGGGCGCGCAGGTCGGTGTATTTCCAGTCCTCGATCCGGCGATGCGGCAGGCCAAGGCGCTCATAGGCGTCGAACGCCTCGCGGCGCCGGTCGGCGATCTTGCCTTTGCCCGGCAGACGGTCGCGCACGACGGCGAATGCTTCGCCCAGCGCGCGCCCGGTCTCGGTCTTTGCAACTACGTTCATCTCAAAACCACCTGTCAGGCAGCGTCCTCGAACTGCGCATAGCCGGACTCTTCCAGCTCCAGCGCCAGCTCCTTGCCGCCGCTCTTCACGACGCGGCCCTTCGACATCACGTGCACGAAATCGGGCACGATGTAGTTGAGCAGCCGCTGATAGTGGGTGATCACGACCATCGCGCGCTCCGGCGAGCGCAGCGCGTTGACGCCGTCGGCGGCGATCCGCAGCGCGTCGATGTCGAGGCCGGAATCCATTTCGTCGAGAATGCAGACGGCCGGCTCGAACAGCGCCATCTGCAAAATCTCGTTGCGCTTCTTCTCACCGCCGGAGAAGCCGACATTGACGCCGCGCTTCAGCATGTCCTGCGGAATGTTGAGCGACTTGGCGACTTCGCGGACCTTCTTCAGAAATGCCGGCGACGAAATCTCCTCCTCGCCGCGCGCCTTGCGCTGCGCGTTGAGCGCGGCATGCAGGAAATTCCAGGTGGTGACGCCGGGAATCTCGACCGGATACTGGAACGCCAGGAACACGCCCTTGGCGGCGCGCTCGTTCGGATCCATTTCCAGCAGGTCCTCGCCGCGGAACAGGATCTGTCCGCCGGTCACCTCATAGCCGGGCTTGCCTGCGATCACATGGGACAGCGTCGATTTGCCGGAGCCGTTCGGCCCCATGATCGCGTGCACCTGGCCCGGATTCACCGTCAGCGACAGCCCGTGGAGGATCTCGCGATCCTCGACACGAACCTGCAGGTCTTTCACTTCAAGCAGAGACATCAGATTTTTCCTGAGCAGCGTCCACAAGGCGCATCGACCGCGCCGTTAAGCGAGACGAATTAGCCAACCGAACCTTCGAGGCTGATCGAGATCAGCTTCTGCGCTTCCACCGCGAACTCCATCGGCAGTTGCTGCAGCACATCCTTGACGAAACCGTTGACGACGAGGCCGACGGCTTCCTCCTGCGAGAGCCCGCGCTGGATGCAGTAGAACAGCACGTCCTCGGAGATTTTCGACGTCGTTGCCTCGTGCTCGAACGTCGCCGAGGAGTTCTTGGCCTCGACATAGGGCACAGTGTGCGCGCCGCATTTGTCGCCGATCAACAGCGAATCGCAGGCGGTGTAATTGCGCGCGCCCGTCGCCTTGCGGTGGGCGCTGACGAGGCCGCGATAGGTGTTTTGCGACTTGCCGGCCGCGATGCCCTTGGAGATGATGCGGCTCGACGTGTTCTTGCCGAGGTGGATCATCTTGGTGCCGCTATCGACCTGCTGGAAACCGTTCGAGATCGCGATCGAGTAAAATTCGCCGCTGGAATTATCACCGCGCAGGATGCAGCTCGGATATTTCCAGGTGATGGCGGAGCCGGTCTCGACCTGGGTCCAGGAGATCTTCGAGTTCTTGCCGCGGCAGTCGCCACGCTTGGTGACGAAATTGTAGATGCCGCCCTTGCCCTCGGAGTTGCCGGGGTACCAGTTCTGCACCGTCGAATACTTGATCTCAGCGTCATCGAGCGCGACCAGTTCGACCACGGCCGCATGCAGCTGGTTCTCGTCGCGCTGCGGCGCGGTGCAGCCTTCGAGATAGGAGACGTAGGAGCCCTTGTCCGCGATGATCAGCGTGCGCTCGAACTGGCCGGTGTTGCGCTCGTTGATGCGGAAGTAGGTCGACAGCTCCATCGGGCAACGCACGCCCGGCGGCACGTAGACGAACGAGCCGTCGGAGAACACCGCCGAGTTCAGCGTCGCGAAGTAATTGTCCGAGGTCGGCACAACGCTGCCGAGATATTTCTGCACCAGCTCGGGATGCTCGCGGATCGCCTCCGAGATCGGCATGAAGATCACGCCGGCCTTCTTCAGTTCCGCCTTGAAGGTGGTGGCGACCGAGACCGAATCGAACACGGCGTCGACCGCGATCTGGCGGCTCGGCGTCTGCTCGCCGCCCGCCGGCGGCTCGACGCCTTCGAGGATCGCGACTTCGCGCAGGGGAATGCCGAGCTTCTCGTAGGTCTTGAGAATCTCCGGATCGATCTCGTCGATCGACGACAGCGACTTCTTCGGCTTCGGCGCCGCGTAATAGTAGAGGTCCTGATAGTCGATCTTCGGATAGTTGACGCGCGCCCAGGTCGGCTCGGTCATGGTCAGCCAGCGGCGGAACGCCTCCAGGCGCCACTCCAGCATCCAGGCCGGTTCGTCCTTTTTTGCGGAGATGAAGCGGACGGTGTCTTCCGACAGCCCTTTCGGGGCCTTGTCGGATTCGATCAGCGTCTCGAACCCATACCGATATTGGTCGACGTCGATGCGCCGAACGCGCTCGACCGTCTCTTGTACAGCAGGCATCCAAATCCTCCGCTCGCGGTTTCAAGGACCGCGGTGGATCTCAAGTTCCGAAAGTCTCTTACGATGCTTCGGGGACGAAATCACCCGCTTAGAACAGTTCAAGCTGTGTTTCGTCGCACTCCCTTAACTAGGGTATCGGCGAGCTTTCGCCAAGCCTTAAGGGTCAAATCCACGTCTGTTGCCGTGGTAGACCAGCCAAGACTAAGCCGCACCGCTCCCTGGGCCAGCTCAGAGCGGTATCCCATTGCCTCCAAGACCTGCGATGGCTGCACCTTGCCTGAAGAGCAGGCGGAGCCGGAGGAGACTGCCACCCCGGCCAGATCGAAGGCGATGACCGCGGTTTCTGCCTTCATCCCGGGAGCGGTGAACAAGACGGTATTTGGTAACCGCTTAACCTCGTCGGAGAACACGACCAGCCCCGGCGTCTGCCTGAGCCCGTGCTCGAGGCGATCCCGCAGCTCCCTCACCCGCGCCGCATCGGCCTTGAGGGCTGCCATCGCCGCCTTCACGGCGGCCCCGAAGCCGGCGATCCCCGCGACGTTCTCGGTGCCGGCCCGGCGGCCGAGCTCCTGGCCGCCGCCGCGCAGCAGCGCCTCGAATCCCTCGACGCCCTCGGCCAGCACCAGCGCGCCGGCGCCCTTCGGCCCGCCGATCTTGTGCCCCGACAGCGTCAGCAGATCGGCCCGCGTCGAGGACAGATCGAACGGGATCTTTCCGAGCGCCTGGATGGCGTCGACATGCAGCAGCCCGCCGGCGGCATGAACAATCTCGGCAATCTCGGTTATGGGCTGGATCGCGCCGGTCTCGTTGTTCGCCAGCATCACCGACACCAGCGCCGGCGCACCGTCGGCCAGGAGCGCCCGCAGATGCTGCGGATCGACCACCCCGCCGCGCGTGACATTGATGGTGCTGATTGCCTGCTGTGGAAACCGTCCGCCGGAGCGCACCGAGGCGTGCTCGATCGCCGACACGACGAGCCGCGCCACCGGTCCGGCCGCGCCGCGCCGCAGCCGCGGCGTCAGCGCGAGCGCATTGGCCTCGGTGCCGCCGGACACGAACACCACGTCCTGCGCGCGCGCTCCCACGGCAGCCGCCACCGCGCTGCGGGCATCCTCGACCAGCCGGCGCGCCTTGCGGCCCTCGCTGTGCACCGAGGACGGATTGCCGCTCAGCTCCCACGCCGCCGCCATCGCTGCCTTCGCCTCCGGGCGAAGCGGCGTCGTGGCATTCCAGTCGAGATAGATCCTCTCAAGCATGCCTACAATATTACCTACATCGACTTTGCGCGATTCGTGCACCAAATAACCGGTGCTTCCGCGCGTCTTATCGCAAGTGGGGATCGCGCCGTCGCGTGCAATCGCATTTGCGGCGCGAGACTGGGCTTCTGCGGATGCTCAAGATGCTTGCTTTTTGCCCCTTGCCTCATGCTAGAAGCGGGCCTCAAAAGTTCACGGAAGCGTCCTCCGCGCGACCGCGACGACGCCGATCACCCCTTCGAGTGACGCGCTTTATCTGCCGGGGAGCCGATGAAGTCAGCCCTATCCCGTTGATACGGTTAGACCAATCGAGGGATCAAGCAAGAGATCACGATGCCTGAAGTCATTTTCACCGGCCCTGCTGGCCGCCTCGAAGGCCGCTATCACCCGGCCAAGCAGAAGAACGCGCCGATCGCGATGATCCTGCATCCGCATCCGCAGTTCCACGGCACGATGAATCACCAGATCGTCTACCAGTGCTACTACGCGTTCGCGCATCGGGGCTTCTCGGTGCTGCGCTTCAATTTCCGCGGCGTCGGCCGCAGCCAGGGCGCGTTCGACCACGGCACCGGCGAATTGTCGGACGCTGCGAGCGCGCTCGACTGGGCGCAGGCGATCAATCCCGAGGCGCGCGCCTGCTGGGTCGCCGGCTTCTCGTTCGGCGCCTGGATCGGCATGCAGCTGTTGATGCGCCGCCCGGAGGTCGAGGGCTTCATCTCGATCGCGCCGCCCGCCAATCTCTACGACTTCTCGTTCCTCGCGCCCTGCCCGTCATCGGGCCTGATTGTGCACGGCGACAAGGATGCCGTGGTGCCCGCCAAGGACGTCAACGCGCTGGTCGAGAAGCTGAAGACGCAGAAGGGCATCGTGATCGACCAACAGGTCATCCCCGGCGCCAACCACTTCTTCGACGGCAAGCTCGAGCCGTTGATGGAGACGGTGACCGGCTATCTCGACATGCGCCTCGCCAACGTGCGGTGAAGCGCTTGTAGCCCGCATGAGCGAAGCGATATCCGGGGCGGTGTCGATTATGGCGCAACCGGTCCCGCATATCGCTTCGCTCATGCGGGCTACAAAACCGTCTATTCCGGCGCCAGCTTCAGCGCGGCGATGCCGACCAGCACCAGCGCGATCCCGGCAATTTTCATCGGGTTCAGGACCTCGTTGAACAGCAGCACGCCCATCGTCAGCGTGCCGACGGCGCCGATGCCGGTCCACACCGTATAGGCAACGCCGACGCCGAGCACCTGCAGCGCGCGCCCGAGCAGGAACACGAACGCGGCGAGCAGCACCAGGGAGACCAGCGTCCAGCCGAGCCGCGTATAGCCCTCGGCATATTTCATCGAGACCGCCCAGCCGACGTCGAGCAGGCCGGCGACCACGAGCGCGATCCAGGCAACCGAATGCGACATGGCGTTACGCGGCGAGCTTCAGCATATGCGCGTGGTGACCGACCAGGAACGCGTGCAGCAGCGCGGGATAGTCCGGTGACACCGCGCCGCGCACGCTCGGCCGTTGCGCGAGCGCGCTGCGCCAGGCACGCAGCTTCGGCGTATGCGTGAACACAGAAAGATCGGTCAGCTGGTCGAACAGGTCGAAATAGCGGAACACCGGAGCAAACACCGCATCGACCAGGCTGAAACTCTCGCCCGCGAAGAACGGTCCCGCGCCGAGCGCCTCCTCGACGCGCGCAAATTTCGCCGCGACAGCCCTGCGCTTGGCCTCGAACGTCGCGGCATCGGTGGCGGTCTCGAGCCCCCAGAGATCGCCCAGGATCGCCGAGCCGAACTCCATCCAGGCGCGATGCTCGGCACGGACAAGCGCGTCCTGCGGATGCAGCTTGCTGCCGCCCTGCGTCTCCTCGATGTACTCGCAGATCACGTTGCTCTCGAACAACGCGACCTCGCCGCCGTCGTCGCGTGAGACGACCAGCACCGGCACCTTGCCAAGCGGCGAGATCTTCAGGAACCAGTCCGGCTTGTTGGCGAGATCGATATCGATCCGCTCGAACGGAATGCCCTTTTCGCGCAGCGCGATCACGGCACGTTGCACGTAAGGGCAGAGCTTGTGGCTGATCAGCTTCAGGGCGGCCATGGCGCGGGGACCTCGCATTCGATGCAGATGCATCCAATTAGATGCAGCTGCATGGAATTGTCAAGGTAGATGCATCCGCATCTAAATCACGGCCGCGCGATGATGCCTCCGGTCATCGGAATCGGCACGCCCGTGGTGGCGGGATAGCTCAGCGGCAGGCCTTTCAGGCCGCGCGCGGCCAGGAAGCCGAAGGCCTGCGCCTCGATCGCATCCGCGGCCCAGCCGAGCGTCTGGGCGGCCTCCACGGTGGCCGGCGCCAGCCGCTCTCGCAGCATCCGCAGCATCGTCAGGTTGGAGGAGCCGCCGCCGGCGACGATCCAGCTCTTCGGCGGCTTCGGCAGCAGCGGCACGATCCGGGCGATCGCAGCGGCGGTGAATGCCGTCAGCGTCGCGGCACCGTCGGCCGGCGCCACGGCGCCGAGCTTGAGCGAGGCAAAGTCGTTACGGTCGAGCGATTTCGGCGGCGGAGCCGAGAAGAAGGGCAACCTCAAGGCCTGCGCTATCCAGGCCTCGTCCGGCCTGCCCTGCGCGGCGACGCGTCCCTCGGTGTCGAACGGCTGGTGCAGGTTGCGATACATGAAGTCGTCGAGCAGCGCGTTGCCGGGACCGGTGTCGCAGGCGATCAGCGTGTCGGTGCCGTCGATATAGGTGATGTTGGAGACGCCGCCGATATTGACCACGACGATCGGCCCCTCGCGGTCCAGCGACTGCGCCAGCGCGCGGTGATAGACCGGCACGAACGGCGCGCCCTGCCCGCCGGCCTCGACATCGGCGGCGCGGAAGTCGTGCATGACAGGGATATGGATCGCCTTGGCGAGTGCGGCGGCATCGCCGATCTGCACCGTCATCCGCCGTTCCGGGCGATGCAGCACGGTCTGGCCATGGAATCCGACGATGTCGACGTCCTGGCAGGAAATCCGGTGCTGCGTGCTGAAGGCAGCGACCGCCTCGGCATGGGCGATGGTGACGGCGTGCTCGGCCTGCCGCAGGATGCCGGGCCGGGCATCGCGCCGCGGCAGGTGCACAGCCTCGGTCAGCGCCTGCCGCAGCAGACTGCGTTCACCATCGGTATATGGCCGGTAGCCCGAGGGCCCGAAGGACTTGATCTGGCGGCCGTCGGTCTCGATCAAGGCCACGTCGACCCCGTCGAGCGAGGTACCGCTCATGAGACCGAGTGCCGTCAGCATCATCTTGTAGCGCCCCAACCGGGAACCCCCGGCTTGTCTCAAATAACTACATCCTATAATGCCACAGCGCGTCAGGCCGCGGCAGCCTCAGCACTCCAAGGTTCCGCAAATAGATGCAAAAACCGTAAAACAAGAATGATCTGAGTCGCAGACAAATGACGGCATTTAAATCGGATTTCCTGAACACTTTACAGGAACGCGGCTTCATCCACCAGTGCTCCGATTTCGAGGGCCTCGACGCGCTTGCCGCCAAGGGCGAGGCCACCGCCTATGTCGGCTATGACTGCACCGCGCCGTCGCTGCATATCGGCAACTTCCTCACCATGATGATGCTGTACTGGCTGCAGCAGAGCGGCAACAAGCCGATCACGCTGATGGGCGGCGGCACCACGATGGTCGGCGACCCCTCCGGCAAGGACGAGACGCGTGCCATCCGCACCATCGCTGAGATCGAAGCCAACAAGGCCTCGATCCGCGGCGTGTTCGCCAAGGTGCTGCGCTACGGCGACGGTCATTCCGACGCCATCATGCTCGACAATGCCGAGTGGCTGACGAAACTGAACTGGATCGAGATGCTGCGCGACATCGGCCGGCACTTCTCGGTCAACCGCATGCTGACGATGGATTCGGTTCGGCTCCGGCTCGAGCGCGAGCAGGAGATGAGCTTCATCGAATTCAATTACATGGTCTGCCAGGCCTACGACTTCGTCGAACTGTCGCGCCGCACCGGCTGCCGGCTGCAGATGGGCGGCTCCGACCAGTGGGGCAACATCGTCAACGGCGTCGATCTCGGCCGCCGCATGGGCACGCCGCAATTGTTCGCGCTGACCACACCGCTGCTCACCACCGCCTCCGGCGACAAGATGGGCAAGACCGCCAAGGGCGCGGTGTGGCTCAACGCCGACCAGTTCTCGCCGTACGATTTCTGGCAGTACTGGCGCAATGTCGAGGACGCTGACGTCGTCAAATTCCTTAAGCTGTTCACGGTCCTGCCGATGAGCGAGATCGCCAAGCTTGCGGCGCTCGGCGGCAGCGAGATCAACGAGGCCAAGAAGGTGCTGGCGACGGAAGCGACCGCCCTGCTGCACGGTCGCGACGCGGCGAACGAGGCCGCCGAGACCGCGCGCCGCACCTTCGAGGAAGGCGCGCTGGCGGAAACCTTGCCGACGGTGGAAATTCCGCATGGCGAATTTGAAGCTGGCCTCGGCGTGCTCGCGGCGTTCGTCAAGGCGGAGCTCGTCGCCTCCAACGGCGAAGCGCGCCGGCAGATCAAGGGCGGCGGTCTTCGCGTCAATGACGCCGCGGTCACCGACGAGAAGATGCAGCTGACGCCGGCCAATCTAACGCCGGAAGGCGTGGTGAAACTGTCGCTCGGCAAGAAGCGGCACGTCCTGTTGAAGCCTGCATAGGCGCATTCGCTTTTGTCGGTTGCAGGAAGCGGCGAAAGCGCGCTCCCTGCAAGCAATGGATCAGAATACGCAGCGGGACGAAACGCTTGCGACGCCGCACAGGCCGGCGCGCATTGCGCTAAACGTGCTCGCGCTCTGCTTCCTGCTGTCGGTGCTCGGCCGCGGCCTCAGCGACAGTTTTACGGTGTTCCTGAAGCCGATCTCGGAAAACTTCGGCTGGGACCGCGCCTCGGTCGTGTCGGTCTACTCGCTGACCTGGCTCGCCGCCGGCCTCACCGCGCCGCTGGTCGGCCGCCTGTTCGACCGCTTCGGTCCGCGCGTGGTCTATTCGCTTGGGCTATCCCTGCTCGGCTGCGCGTTCCTGACCGCAGCGCATGCGCAGGCGCTCTGGCAGTTCCAGCTCAGCGTCGGGCTCTGCGTCGGCTTCGGCACCGCGCTGATCGGCAATGTCTCGAACTCGATCCTGCTCGGGCGCTGGTTCGGGCCACGGCTGCCGACCGCGATGGCCGTGATGTATTCGGCAACCGGCGCCGGCTTGCTGGTGCTGCTGCCGCTGTCGCAGGTGCTGATCGACCGGATCGGCTGGCGCAGCGCGTACCTGGTGTTCGGCATATCGGCGCTCTGCCTGCTGTTGCCGCTGCTGTTCCTGCCATGGCGCCTGCTCGCCGGCGGCTCTCCGCATGTGGTCAAGAAATCCGACCGTCTGGTCGATGAAGGCTGGACGCTGCTCAGCGCAATGCGCCACCACGCCTTCTGGGCGCTGTTCTCCACCTTCTTCTTCACCGCGATCGCAATGTACGCGCTCACCGCGCAGATCGTCGCCTATCTGATCGACGTCGGCTTCCCGCCGCTGCAGGCGGCCACCGCCTGGGGATTTTCCGGCGTCGCGCTGTTCGTCGGCATGCTCGGCGTCTCGACGCTCGACGGCATCATCGGCCGCCGTCCCTCGGTGCTGTTCAGCTACGGCGTCTCGATCCTCGGCATCATCCTGCTCTGGCTGCTGCAATGGTATCCGAACTACTGGCTGCTGACCGGCTTCGTCATCTGCTTCGGCAGCATGATCGGCTCGCGCGGTCCGCTGATCACGGCGACCGCGCTGAAAATCTTCCGCGGCGAGCGCGTCGGCACGATCTACGGCACGATCTCGATCGGCAGCGGCCTCGGATCAGGGCTGGGCGCGTGGGGCGGCGGCCTGCTGCACGACTGGACCCACAGCTACAACCCGCTGATCGCGTTTGCGCTGGTCAACGTCGTGCTGGGGATGATTCCGTTCCTGGTGGTGCCGGCGTTGCGGCGCTGAATTGGTCTAGAGCGGCCTCCAGCGGAGGCGGCCTTCCGCCGAGGTCCGCTGGTCCCAAGTGAGCAGGCGTTCGTAGCCCGGGCGCTGAGGTCCGAATCGGGTCAAACAGGCGACATGGCAATATGCGTGCCATTGCCCCGGGGATTGGCTCCATGCCAAAATCACTGGATGCAAATACGAGATGCTATACCAGAAGATGCGCCCGCTGCCTGCATTGTGTTGAAGCGATCGATAGCGGAGCTTTGCGAAGTTGATCACCGAAACGACCCTTCCATCTTGGCGCGATGGTTGGGCAATAAGACACATGAGAATTTCTGTGCTTGGGTCAAGCAAGCTGACAACTCAGTGCTCGTAGCAGTTGAAAATCAGGACATCCTAGCAGTCGGATCAGTAACTGATGCGGGAACGATTGGCCTCAACTACGTGTCGCCCGATGTGCGATTTCGAGGAGTTAGCCGCGCCCTGCTGCGTGCATTGGAAATACGAGCCGCGGAACGAGGCAATGACCGATGCAACTTGACGAGCACCGAAACCGCTCGCCGATTTTACTTGTCCAACGGCTATGTTGAAAATGGACCGCCGGTCGGTGGATTTGGGACGAGTTCCGGTTATCCAATGACCAAGGCTCTGGCTACGCGTGGGACTATTGAATGCACGATCCGGACAGCGCGTGAAGAAGACGCCGACGAAATAAGCGCGGTCATCTTACGTACATTGCGCGAAATCAATGCGAAGGACTATGCAAGAGAGATCATCAAGAGAATCGAGTCCAGTTTTAGTCCGAGCGCCGTGCTAGAGCTGATTAGCAAGCGCACCGTCTTCGTTGCCGCGATCGGTGGTCGTGTCGTTGGAACAGCAAGCCTCGATGGAAGTGTAGTCCGCACCGTCTTCGTATCTCCTGACGTTCAGAGCCGGGGCATAGGCAAGCTGCTCATGGCGGAGGTTGAGCGCACGGCCCGCCAGAGAAAAATCGATAGGTTGGCTGTCCCCTCTTCAATCAGCGCTGAAACATTCTATGCGCAGCTCGGATTTAAGGCCGTGCGCGATAGTTATTTTGGTAAGGAGCGCACGATCATCATGGAGCGATCACTGAAGTACCCTCTGTAGGTCTGGTTTGGGTCACAACACCGGCGGTCTCGATCTCCGCCTGCAGGTCCGGTCTTCTCCCTGGAGCCGACGTAGGACGACGGCCTAGTTTCGTCGGCAAGGGTCAATAAGGCGTCGCTTTGAGAACGGATTGGCGGAAATCCAAACGAATGCTTCAATAGGCGTTCTGCCTAGCCCCGTTGATGAGTATTGTGCTGCATCCGCACTGGGACGAGGCCTTGGACGTACAGCCGGGATATGGACGATCACGGAGGATAAGCTCTGTATCTTGATCTTGGGTGCCAGACGTCGCTGCCACATTGCAGTGCTGAACGGTGAACAGATTGAGTTGTTCGACCAGCTTGGCGTCATGCAAATCACCGGGTGGCGGTGCCTCCATGATCTGCATGCAGCGAGCGGCTTGCGACGTCCGTTCAGGGTCACAAGCCGATCGATATCCCCGACTCAGGTTGCGTGTCTGCTTGCCCCCGGAAACGGTCTGCGACGCCCCAATGCCAGCCTTCTCCGAGATATCGACGCCCGGAATTCGGTATAATTACACCTCTAAACTTACTTTGCATGGGGTTGTTTTTCGCCATTTTGGCCAAGCCGGGTCAAGCCCGGCCACGATGACGTGGACATGTCAGTCGCAGAAGCGGCAAATGCCGGATGCGATGTCCTGCGCGCCGCACGGAGATTGAGGGACTGCGACGAATCCACGTCGGTGACGTTAGCCTCGTGGCGCATGTCGGACCCAGCCTGTGATCCGGCTCAGGCCGGCAAGCGATGGATAGACCGACGCCCTTAATTATTCGCCGACGGCGATGGCAGCTCGTTCGGGCTGTACGGCTTGAAGTCGAAGATCTTCCGGCTCAGTCCAGGCGCCAGCGCCGAGATCGGGTTGACGCGCAGCACCGGCGCGTTGGGCGTGCCGACCACTTCATAGGTGACGCCGATCAGGCCTTCGTCGCTGCCGCCGCCGAGGAAGATGCCGAAGAACGGGATCTGGCCGAACACGTTGTTGAGGCCGTACATCGGAATGAAGGTGCCGCTCATCCGCACCTGGTTGCTGTTGTAATCGATGCTGCCTTCGATGGTCGCACCGATGCTGGGTCCCTTGACGACGCCCTTGCGGATCGTGAGCTGGCCGCTCTGACGCACGAACTGGGCGCCGAGCGCCGAGAATGCGATGCCGTTCTGGGTGTTGACGGGCCCGCCGGCGACGGCGCGGTCAAGCTGGGTTTCGCCCTTGACCGAGAAATCCGCGATGTTGATGTAGCCCTCCTTCGGGCTGGCATCAGGCGTCGGCGGCTCCATCGCGAGCGTCAGCTGGCCACCGACGACTTTCGAGTACGTGTCGATGAACTTCAGAAACGCGCCGGCGTCGGCGGTCTGCAGATAGATCGCCTCGCGTCCCTGCTGGCGGCGCATGTCGGCGGTGACGGGCGTATCGCGCCCGACCTTGCCGCTCAGCGTGAACGCCTTGATAGCGCCGTTGCGGCGCGAGACCTTGGCATCGACGCTGCGCATCGCCTCGCCGTTGAAGCCGGCGACCAGGCCGAGCTTCAGGTCGATGTCGAAATCGATCCCCTTGGTCTTGCTCTTGTCGGAGTCGCGGCCCGAGATTGCCGACTTCAGGAAGCCGCTCCCGTCGAACACGTCGCCACGCATCGTCACCTTCATCACGCCGTCGGGGCCGCGATCGGCTCTGAGCGATGTCCTGTCGCGTTCCGAGGGCGCATAGGTCGGGAAGTTAGCATTGACGAGGTCGCCGTTCTGATCGACCTCGAGCGAGCCCTTGATCGAGACACCACTGCCCTCGATCACGATATCCTCGAAGCGGGTCGACTGCCCCTTTGGCACCACGTTGAAGGTCGCCTTGCCCGCCGCACCTTTCGCCTTGACCCAGCCCGGCAGGATGTTGTCGAGCTTGAGCTGGGTCAGATCGGCCTCGACGCCCATCTTGGTGGCGTTGCTGCTGTCGCCGCTGGCGATCTTGCCGCTCAGCTTGACCGGGATCGCCCCCGACGCGGCCGGCCCAAGATCGAGCCCGAGCCGCGCGCGGCTCGCATCGTCAAGCGTCGCCTGCAGCCTGACGTCGGCGTCGCCGTCGGACTGCTTGCGGTAGTCGAGCGAGGCGGCCTGGCCGTTGATCTTGACGTCGCCCTTGACCTGGAAGCCGGCATTGTTGGCAGTCAGCTTCAGCGCATTGGCTTCGAGCTTCTGGTTCATCACCAGCTTGTCGACGGCGACGCCGGACAGATCGGCCGCGACCGAATACATCGTATCGGCCTTGGTCAGCTCGCCCTTCACGGGCATGCCGAGATTGATCGTCGCCGTGACGTTGCCCTTGCTGGCGTTGGGATCGATCGGCGGGCCGGAGAGATCGCTGAGCCGGTCGGATGCGAGGATCTCGGCTGCCGCCGGCACCGGGCAATCGACCCGGAACCTGACCTTCGACGGCGACGGCTTCGGCGCCATGTCGGGCACCTCGAAGATGAAATCCGACAGCGTGATCTTGCGCCCGGCCGGCGTGTCGGCGATGCCCTGCCCGATGGTGACGGTCGCGGTGCGGCCGGTCACCCTGGCCTTCAGATCGGCGTCATGCACGGCGGGCATCTGATCCACTGGACGCACCGTGACGCCTGACGCGACGATGTTGACCGAGAGACCGTCATCGGGGATCGGCGGTCCCTTGCGCGACAGATTGTGCACCGGCGAGTTGACGCCGACATCGATGCGCTGGAGCGTGCCGCGATCGATCCGCTCAAGCACCCATTCGCGCACCTCGGGCACGATGATGATCGGCCACATCCGCTTCAACGCGGAAGCCGACATCGGCGTGCCGGCAAAGCCGAGCTGCAGCCGCGGCTCGCCGGAATAGTCGATGCTGCCGGTGCCGGCGACGCCGATCTCGCCATTGGAGATGTCGGCCTGGGTCAGCAGCACGCGCTTCTTCTCGGTATCGAAGCGGAAGCGGATGCTGATGCGGTTGAAGATCAGCGGCGGCTCGGCCTTGTCGTTGCCGGCGAGCACGATGGTGCCGCCCGACAGGCCGGCCTGCCAATCGGTGACGTTATCGTTCGGCGGCTCGAGGTGACCGAGCAGCGTGATGCGGTTGGCACCGGAGATGATCTTGATCGGCGCCAGCAGCACACGCCGGCCCGCATCCCATTCCACGCTCATCTCGGCGGATTCGATCGGCATCGGATAGCTGGGCGTATCAGTGTCGATGATGTTGCCGGCACCGGCGGTGACCTTGCCGCGGAAATAGGTCGGCAGGCCGTCGCGGCCGAGTTCGCCCTTCAATTCACCCGACAGCGGCAGGTCGGCGGTATAGGTCATATCCTTGGTGCGCAGCGCCAGCAGGATGTTGCTGGTTGAGACCTTGTCGGCCTTGATGTCGACCGAGCGCACGCCGTCGACCGGTGGACCGACCACGACGCGCACCGACCAGGGCTTGGCACCCTCCTCGCCGAAGCTCAGTGCGACGCCGCCGCCGCTCGGGCGCCGCAGGCTGAGGCTGATATTCTCGAAGCTCCATTTGTTGCCGCGCTGCTGGTCGTCGACGACGAGATTGCCGTTCTTCAGGCCGATCTCGTTGAGGTTCTGACCGTCGAGACCGGTCATGCTGAGGCTGTCGAGCCAGTCGAGACCCGCCAGCAGGCCGCTCTGCGCCGGATCGGAGGCAGCGGCCACCGGGTCGGATGCGGGGGCCGGCGGCGGCGATACATCAGGAGCGGAAGGTGCCGGCCGAGGGAATGTCGGTGGCATTCCCGCCTCGCGCTTGGAGGCAACACCGGTCGCGAGCGGTTTTGCCGTCTCGCCCGCGGACACTGTCACGTGGCCGTCCGGCGTGATGCGCACCGACAGTTCAGCATCCACCAGGTTGAGGCTCTCGGCGCGCAACTGCCCCATCAGCAGCGCAGTTCCCGACAGGCGCACTTCGGCCTTCGGCGCGCTGGCCACGACCGCATGGTCGCGATCGCGCACGATGATGTCGCGGATGCGCACGGCGACGCGGACACGCCCGGCGCGCTCGATCTGCGTTCCACCGACCTCGACCGTATTGCCGTGGCCGATATTCTCCTCGATCGCGGCGGCAAGCCACGGTGTTGCGATGTCGAGATTGATTGGCCCCGCGCCAAGCCGCCACCACAGCGCACCGAAGCAGGTCGCGAAAATCACCACGAGGGCCGCGAGCACCAGACCGATGCGCCGAATCCAGCGCCCACCGTTCAGCCGGCGCTGCGCACGGGTACAGAAATCGGTGAAGCGGTGCAGGTTGGTATTGGAACGCGCCAGCAATTGCCGCGCACGGTCGCCCGCCGCCTCATCCTGCTCGTCCCACGCGGCCTGGTCTTCCCACTGCGAGAATTCAGCCCCGGCGCGCGGATGTGACCCCTGCGGCGACGTATTCCTTGCCATTGCCTCTCGGTGCTGGCGGTGAAGTTGATCGCCGTCACCGGGTCGCCCGTCGAGTTGCCTCGAGCGCTCCTGTGTCGGCATCGCTGCCAATCCTCGACCAATAATGTTACTCGCTGATGGCCCCTCGAAAGGAACTAAAACAGCCACTCAAAACGCCGATTCAACGCGCGGACAGGCAACGCGTCGAATTTCTTGTCACCATACTCCGTGGCCATCAAACTTGCCCAGCGAACGGTGCGAATCCGTATCGCCGCCGATGAGACCGCAATACCCTAATGGTTGAGCTTCGGAAAGCGACGAAAGGAAGGCGTATGTCCAAGAAAACGCGCAAGAAATCCACCGATACAAAGGGAAAGCGGGCGGCGGCCAGGCCGGCGCGGGCCGCAAGGCCCGCCGCGAGCAAATCCGCGACGAAAACCCGCACGGCGGCGACCAAGGGCAAGGTAAAGGCCGCGGCGACGACCAAGGCGTCGCCAAACGCCACCTCGAAGCCGAAGCCATCCGCCAAATCTCCGGCCAAGTCGTCGACGGCCAAGCTGGCCGAAGGCGCCGCCGCGCCCGCCTTTCAACTGCCCCGCGACGGCGGCGGCAGCGTCTCGCTGGCGGATTTTGCCGGCCGCAAGCTGGTGCTGTTCTTCTATCCCCGCGCCGACACGCCCGGCTGCACCAGGGAGGCGATCGACTTCACCCGGCTCAAGGGCGAGTTCGCCGCCGCCGGGACCGAAGTGCTCGGCATCTCGGCCGATACGGTCAAGGCGCAGGAGTCCTTCCGCAACAAGCACCAGCTCTCGATGCCGCTCGGCTCAGACGAGACCCATGAGATGCTGGAGGCCTACGGCGCCTGGGGCGAAAAATCCATGTATGGCAGGACCTTCATGGGAATTATTCGCACCACGGTTCTGCTCGATTCGGACGGAAAGGTCGCCCGAATCTGGCGCCATGTGAAGGTCGACGGCCACGCCGACGAGGTGTTGGCGGCCGCCCGGTCGCTCTGATTGCACAGGTTCCGTTTCCTGAAAATTAACCATGCCGGGCTCAAATCGCCCCCGCAATAAGCCGTACGGAGCTTGGTCCGACCGGCCGCGGGAGTACCGATGTGAGCCGGTCCGGTCACCACCATCACAAGCATCATCATCCGCAGGACCATGGCCGGACGCCCTCGCGCCGCCCGGCTGCCCATCACGGCGCTGCGGCCGCCGCGCTGGCCGCCTCCGGCCAAGGCTACACCATCGTCCATGCCGGCAAGCAGGTCCGTTTCGGGCCTGTCGTGTTCTGGATCGCGGTCGGCACCGTCGTTGTACTCGGCATGTGGTCGGCGGCAACCGCGACCTATTTCGCGTTCCGCGACGACGTCCTGACCCGGCTGATCGCCCGCCAGGCCGAGATGCAATACGCCTATGAGGACCGCATCTCCGAGCTGCGCGCCAAGGTCGACCGCACCACGAGCCGCCAGTTGCTCGACCAGGAGCAGTTCGACCAGAAGCTCGACCAGATCATGAAGCGCCAGTCGATGCTGGAATCGCAAGCCACGGCGCTCGGCGCGATGCCCGACCTCGGCGCCACGGGATCGATCAAGCCGCAGGGCCGCGCCGAGGCAGCCCCCGCCTCCGGACCGCTCAAGCCTTCCCCGATCAGTGACACCGTGATCTTCGTGGCGCCGCCGGACCGCGAGGCACGGCTGGAATCGCGCGCGCCGCTGATGGCCAAGGCGCAACCGAACCAGTTCCCCAAGGCGCAGGGCGTCGACAATGTGCTGGTCCGCCTGCAGACCTCGCTCGACCAGGTCGAACGGCGCCAGATGGCCGCGCTGTCCTCGGCCGAGGAGAGCCTCGATTCCCGCCTGCGCCGGATGCGCGGCGTGATCTCGGATCTCGGCCTCAACATGGCGCAGCTCGAGGCGGCAACGCCGCGCGGCGGCATGGGCGGCCCGTTCGTTCCGGTGAAGCTCGCGGCCGATGCCGGCCCGTTCGAGCGCCAGCTTTACCGCATCAACATCAACCGCGCCCAGATGCAGCGGCTGACCCAGACGCTGGCGTTGGTGCCCTATCGCAAGCCTGTCGTCGGCGAGGTCGAGTTCACCAGCGGCTTCGGCGTGCGCACCGATCCGTTCCTCGGCCGTCCGGCGATGCACACCGGCCTCGACTTCCGCGCCGCGCAGGGCGATCCGGTCCGCGTCACCGCCAACGGCAAGGTGGTGTCGGCGGGCTGGGCCGGCGGCTACGGCCGCATGGTCGAGGTCGATCACGGCAACGGCCTGTCGACCCGTTACGGCCATCTCTCCGAGATCGGCGTCAAGGTCGGCGAGAGCGTGAAGATCGGCCAGGTGATCGGCGCGGTCGGCTCGACCGGCCGCTCGACCGGCCCGCATCTGCACTATGAAACCCGCATCGATGGTGAAGCCGTCGATCCGCAGAAGTTCCTGCGCGCCGGCGTCCGACTCAGCGCCGGCTGAGATTTCCTCGTAGCGGCGGATCTGAACGTCGGCGCGGACGAACCGCATGCGCCGATTTGTTTGGCCCTTAGCTAGCGAAATCCCTGGAATGACGACGGCTGCGTCCCCATCCACGACCGTCATCGCCCGGCCTGTGCGCAATTGCGCACATGGACCGAACGATCCAGGACGCCGCAGCCTCTCGGCTCAACAACAACTGCCTCTGGAGTACTGGATCGACCGGTCAAGCCGGGCGATGACAGCGTGCTTTGAAGGGCGCCGCGACACGACACTCAGTGTCGTCTCTGCGAAAGCCAGGACGACGTCCGCGCAGCGGCGTGACCGCCGATCCCCTACCGCGTCGCCTCGTGGCCGACCTCGCCGGTGATCACATCCCCGAACAGCTCCCACGCCTCGCCGTTGAAGCGCATCAGTTGCATCTGCTCGATCGGGTAGTAGTCGTCGGCCGATGTGTTGACCATGATGCCAGGCAGCATCAGCTCGGAGTGGAAGTTCTTCAGGCTGGCGGCCTGCTTCATCACGTTGTCGCGGGTGAGATTGTCGCCGCACTGCTTGATCACCTGCGCCATCGCTTCGGCCTGCACGTAGCCGTAGATGTTGTTGGCGTTGGCCTTGTCGCCGTCGGGATAGTACTTGTCCATGAAGGCGCGCCACTTGATGACGGCGGGATCCTTGTCCCAGGTCGGATCGGTCGGGTCCTTCAGATAAGCGGTCGAGATGATGCCCTTGGAATATTCCAGGCCCGCCGGTTTCAGCACCGAGGCCACCGAGGTCGCGGTGTTGGCGAGGAAGAATTTCGGCTTCCAGCCGAGCTCGCCGACCTTGCGGATCGCCTGCGCCGAGCCCTTCGGCGCGGCCCAGGAAAAGAAGATGTCGGCGCCGGAATCGTGCAGCGCGACGATCTGGGAATCGATAGAGGGATCGGAGACCTCATAGGACTTGTCGGCGATGATCATGTCCGCCCTGTCGCCGAGGCCGTCCTTGAGTCCCTTGAACTGATCCTTGCCGGCGTCGTCATTCTGCCACAGCACCGCGATCTTGCTGTTGGGGAATTTGTCGCGGATGTACTTCGCGTAGATCCGCCCTTCGCTCTGGTAGTTGGGCTGGAAGCCCATCGTCCACGGAAAGTTCTTCGGGTCGCCGAACTTGGTGCCGCCGGAAGCGACGAACAATTGCGGCACCTTCTTGGCATTCATGTACTTCATGATCGCCGAGTTCGACGGCGTGCCGAGCGGCTGGAAGATCAACAGCACCTCGTCGCTCTCGACCAGCTTGCGCGCCTGCTCGATCGCCTTCGGCGGCGAATAGGCATCGTCGTAGCTGATGAAATTGATCTTGCGGCCGCCGATACCGCCCTGATCGTTGATCATCTTGAAGAACGCCGCCTCGGTCTTGCCGATCACGCCGTAGGACGAGGCCGGGCCGCTGTACGGCATGATGTTGCCGATCTTGATTTCGCCATCGGTCGCGCCGGGATCGTATTTCTTCTGCGCAACCGCCGTGCTCGCGATCAGTGCGGCACTTGCGAATGCCACCATGGCGCAGATATATCCAGAACGAGCCGGCATGGTTTCCTCCCAATTTTTGTCGTTGATTGGCGGCAAGTCTCGCAAGTCACAGATGTGCTGGCAAGCGCGAGGTTTTTCCGTTCCACGAAACGGCATTGTTGCCTGGCGCTATTTGTGTTTGATGGTCGACCTGAGGACACACGACTAGAGGCGTTCTGATTGCTTAAGCCGGAAATCCGTATCGGTCCGCGCCACCCGCGTCTTGCGGCGTGGTGTTATGAACTCACGCGCCGGCTCAGCGAGCGGTCGCTGGCGGGCCGTGGCCTGCACAAGGCCAACAGCGATGTCGCCAAGCGCACTATCGTCAAGGTCCGCGACAAGCTGCAGCGCGGCGAGACCGTGTACATCGCCGGCCTCGCCTGCCCCGGCACGCACAATACCGGCGTCGCGCTGGTCGAGGTCACGCAGAAGGACGGCCCGCGCCTGATCGTCAACAACGAGGAAGAGCGCTTCTCCGGCAACAAGCACACCAACGAGTTTCCGCAACACGCGCTCGACGACATGCGCGCGGTGCTGCAGCGAATGGGACGCGACATCGGCGATATCGACGCGTTCGTTACCACCTGGGATTATCCGGCGCTGCTGGCGATGCTGATCCGCACCTCCTTGGAGGAAGCGCCGGCCAGCCTCAAATTGCTGCGCGCGCCGATCGCGCCGGCGATCAACCTGCGCCAGATGGATCAGGTGCGGCGACTGTCGCGCAAGATGGCGCGGATGTACGGGCTTGGCGAGCAACTGCCGCTGATCTGCATGCCGCATCACGACAATCACGCCTGGTACTCGTTCACGGCCTCGCCGTTCGCAGATGTCAGCGGCAAGGTCGCGATCGCGGTGCTCGACGGCACCGGCGATGTCGGCTCGATCTCGCTCTACGTCGCCGAGAATGGCGAAATGAAACAGCTCTATTGCAACCAGAGCCTGTTCGACTCGCTCGGCGCCTTCTACACCGTGATTTCTTCCAGCCAAGGCGGCTGGACCTGGCTCTCTAGCGAGGGCCGCTACATGGGCGCCGCGGCGTGGGGCGACATGAACCGCGCGTCCAATCCGTATTACGCGCGGTTGAAGGCGGTGCTGCAGCTCGGGCCCGAAGGCACCGTGCGGCTCAACCGTGCGATGGCCAACTGGTACGCCGATCCCGGCGACAATCCCTATCACCCGTCGCTGATCGAGATCCTCGGCCAGCCGCTGCGGCCCGACCAGCTCTGGAACCCCGACGCCGTGCTGCGCGTCGAGGACATCGAGCACCGCCCCGACACCAAGGACCGGCTCGACAAGGCCGCGGCGACCCAGCTGGTGTTCGAGGACGCGATGATCCACGTCATCGATCATCTTTTGCGCCTCACCGGTACCGATCGCCTGGTGCTGACCGGCGGGGTCGCGCTGAACGCGCTCGGCAACATGCGGCTGCTGGAGCATTTCAACGAAGCGTGGTTCGAGCGTGCGCAGCAGCGCAAGGCGCGGCTGCACATGTGGATCCCGCCGGTGCCCGGCGATCCCGGCGTGCCGATCGGCGCCGCCTGGCTGTTCGCACACATGGCCGGCGCTCCGCGCGGCGCGCCGCTGTCGCACGCCTTCTATTGCGGCCTGCCGCCGTTGCGCGCCGACATCACCGCGGCGCTGCAGACCGATGAGGTCGCTTCGCTTGAGATCGGCAATGTCGCGACATCAGAGGGGCGCGATGCGATCGCGGACCTGATGGCCCACGCGGTGGCCGAAGGCGGCGTGATCGCGATTTACCAAGGCGCCGCGGAGACCGGGCCGCGCGCGCTCGGGCATCGCTCGATCCTCGCCAATCCCTGCGATCCCCATGTCCGCGAGCGGCTTAACGAGCGCGTCAAATACCGCGAAGCAATCCGCCCGCTGGCACCGATGGCGACGCTGCAATCCGCGCGCGATTACTTCGAGCTGGAAGACGGCGCCTCCGACGGCGACTACAACGCCTATAACTACATGGTGCTGACCGCGCATTCCAAGCCCGAGGCGCGTGAGAAGATCCCGGCTGTGGTGCATGCCGACGGCACCGGCCGCATCCAGATCGTGCGCGAGGCCGACGATCCCCTCACCTATGCGTATCTGAAAGCACTCGGGCGCCGTATCGGCGTCGAGATGTCGGTCAACACCTCGTTCAATGTCGCAGGTCCGATCGCGCAGACGCCGGCGCAGGCAATGGACACGCTGCGCCGCTCCAAGGGCCTCGATGCGGTGGTGCTGGTCGCCGACGACGGCACGACTTACGCCGCCTGGCACGGCGGCGAGCGCGACAGCGGACGCTTTACGGGCTGGTATGCGGCGTGGAAGCAGGCGCGCGGCTGAACCAGGTCAGTACGCGGCCATCGATCACGAGCAGAGCGCTTGATATCACGAGCGCCCCCAACACTTCGCGCATCGCGATCGGCTCGCCGAGCACGAACGTGCCGAGCAGCATCGCGGTAACCGGAATCAGCAAGGTCACCAGCATCACATTGGTGGCGCCGGACCGCTGCAGGATCTGGAAGAACACGATATAGGCCAGCGCGGTCGACAGCGCCGCCAACCCGAGCACCGCGAGCCATGTCGCCGGGTGCGGCATTGGCAGCAGCCATGGCTGCTCGACCACGCCGGCGACAACGGCCATCATCACGGCCGAGGCCATCATCTGGAAGGTCGCCGTGCCCAGTGGCGGCACATGCACCGGGAGCCGCCTCCCGACCAGCGCCGCGATGCCGTAGCTGAAAGCACCGGCGAGGCACAGCAGGATGCCGATGCCCTGCCGGCTCTCAACCCCCAGCGTATCGCCATGCAGGATCGCAACCCCGATCACGCCGACCAGCACGCCCGCAACGCGTCGCGCCAGCAGCCGCTCCTCGCCGGCGGCCGCCATCACGACCACCGCAAACAGCGGCGTCGTCGCATTGAGGATCGAGGCCAGCCCGCTGGAGACGTAGATCTGCCCGCATACGATCAGCGAGAACGGCAGCACATTGTTGAACAGCCCCATCGCAAAGAACGGCATCCACCCCGACACGCCCTTCGGGAATGCGATCGTGCGGATCCGCAGCAGCGGCAGCAGGATGATCGCGCCCAGCGCCACACGCAGCAGCACCAAGGTCAGCGGCGGCAGTTCGCGCAGGATCACGCCGTTGAAGAAGAACGAGCCGCCCCAGAGCACCGACAGCACGCCGAGCAGCGCCCAATCGCGAGGATCGATCGTGTGGTCGGCGGAGGGCATGCAAAACTCTCATCTGCGCTGGCCACAGATGGCTAGCAAGCTGCGGCGGCGGGGCCCACCCGATTTCCGGGAGCCGGCGCTTGGGCTATTTCGGCCGTGACACGATCTCGATCATCCGGCCTTCGTCGGCGTCGGGCGCGTGCGCCTTGGCCTTGGCATAGGAGGTCACCGCGGCGCGGCTGACCGGAACGCCCGGCAGGAGCGTCTGGGCGAGCCGTACGGCATATTCGGCATCCTTGTGGCGCAGCGCGGCGGTGAAAGTGGCGCCGGAAAAATTGCGGTCGATCATGCGCCGGGAATGGCGGATGACCTGCGGGCTCGCCACCGCGCCGGTCGCGAGCGCCTCGGCGACCAGCTGCATGTCGAGACCGGCCTGCTCGGCGATCGCAATGCCCTCGGCAAGGCTTGCGATCTGCACCGCGCCCAAGAGGTTGTTGATCAGCTTGAACACGGTGCCGGTGCCGACCGCGCCGAAGTGCCGGATCGTGCTGCCGATCGGCGCCAGATATGGCTGCGCCCGCTCGAGGTCGGCGGGATCGGCGCCCACCAGCAGCGTCAGCTTGCCCGCGGCCGCCGCCTCCGGCAGGCCGGTGACCGGGCAGTCGATGTAGATCAGGCCGCGGCTGTGCAGCTCACCAGCCATCTCCAGCGCATGCTGGTACGAGACCGTGGAGCACTCGATCGCGAGCGTTCCCGCCTTCATGGTCGCGGCCGCGCCGTCCTTGGTCAGCCAGACCGCGCGCGAGGCCTCGTCGTCGGCGACCATGGTCACCACGGCATCGGCGTCGATCGCGGCATCCTCCGGCGAGGTCGCCCATTGCGCGCCGCGCGCGATCAGGTCCTCGGCCTTGGCCCTGCTCCGATTCCACACCGTGACCGTGAAGCCGGCATCGAGATAGCGGCCCGCCATGCCGTGGCCCATCCGTCCTAATCCGATGAAGGCCACACGCTGCATGGGCTAATCCACATCCTCGACCGTGCCGGGCCCGGTACCAAAGGCGCGCTGCGCCAGGGTCGCCGCCATGAACTCGTCGAGGTCGCCGTCAAGCACGCCCGACGTGTCGGAGGTCTGCACGCCCGTGCGCAGGTCCTTCACCATCTGGTAGGGCTGCAACACGTAGGAACGGATCTGGTGACCCCAGCCGATATCGGTCTTGGCGGCCTGATCGGCAGCGGCCTGTTCCTCGCGCTTCTTCAGCTCGATCTCATAGAGCCGCGCGCGCAGCATGTCCCAGGCCTGCGCCCGGTTCTTGTGCTGCGAGCGGCCGGCCTGGCAGACGACCGCGATCCCGGTCGGAATGTGCGTAAGGCGCACCGCCGACTCGGTCTTGTTGACGTGCTGGCCGCCCGCGCCGCCGGACCGCATGGTGTCGGTGCGGACGTCGCTCTCCTTGATCTCGATCTTGATGGAGTCGTCGATCACGGGAAAAATCTGCACCGACGAGAACGAGGTGTGGCGCCGTGCGTTGGAATCGAATGGCGAGATGCGCACCAGGCGATGCACGCCGGCCTCGGTCTTCAGCCAGCCATACGCGTTGTGGCCGCTGATCTGGATGGTCGCCGACTTGATGCCGGCCTCTTCACCCTGGGACTCTTCGAGATACTCGATCTTGAAGCCGTGCTTCTCCGCCCAGCGCGTGTACATGCGCAGCAGCATCTGTGCCCAGTCCTGGCTCTCGGTGCCCCCGGCACCGGCATGGACCTCGAGATAGGAATCGAACTTGTCGGCCTCGCCCGAGAGCAGCGCCTCGAGCTCGCGCCGGGCGACTTCCTTCTTCAGCTCCTTGAGCGCCTTCTCGGCATCGGCAACCACGCCCTCGTCGTTCTCGGCCTCGCCGAGCTCGATCATGCCGATATTGTCCTCGAGCTCGCGCTCGACCTTGCCGATGCCGGAAAGCGCGTCCTCCAGTGAGGTGCGCTCCTGCATCAGCCGCTGGGCTTTCTGGGGATCGTTCCAGAGATTGGAGTCTTCAGCGAGCTTGTTCAGCTCAGCGAGGCGTGCCGTCGATTGTTCGACGTCAAAGATGCCTCCTCAGCAGCCCGACTGACTGCTTGATCTCTTCAACAAGGCGTTCGATTTCCGCGCGCATGATCTTTCAGGTGTTGGGAAAACAGGTTCCGAGGGATGTAGCGAGCGTCACGGCAAAGCGCAATCGGCTTGGCCGCGCTGTCCCGGTGATGTGGACATGTCGCCGGCTAATACAATCCGAAAGGCCGCAAGAAAGCGCCGCTGTCGGGCTGCTGTCCCTGCGACGGCTGAGGCCCCCCTCCCCGGCCATCGGCGTCGGCGACCGGGACGCTCGGCGTGTATTCCGGCGGTGCGGTTCCGGGCTTGAAAGCCTCCAGGATCGTGTTCCCGCCGCCGCCAGGCCCGGAGCGGACGCCGCTCTTGGCGTCAACGCGGATCAGCTTGATGCCTGCCGGAACCTTGAATGGGGTCGGCGGCTTGTCGGCCAGCGCCAGCTTCAGGAAATCCCGGGCGATCGGCGCCGCGGTACGGCCGGCTTGCGCGGTGCGGCCGAGGCTGCGCGGCTTGTCGTAGCCGAGGTAGAGACCGACCACGAGGTCAGGCGAGAAACCGACGAACCAGAGGTCCTTCGCATCGTTGGTGGTGCCGGTCTTGCCGGCGAGCGGCTTGCCGACGTCGCGCATCACAGTCGCGGTGCCGCGCTGGACCACGCCCTCCATCATCGAGGTGATCTGGTAGGCGGTCATCGGGTCGAGCACCTGCTCGCGGCGGTCGATCAGTTGCGGCTCCGCCTGGTTCTTCCAGCCACCGGGGGCGTCGCAGCCGCGGCATTCGCGGGCGTCGTGCTTATAGATGGTATGGCCGTAGCGATCCTGGATGCGGTCGATCAGCGTCGGCTTCACCCGGCGCCCGCCATTGGCGAACATCGAGTAGGCCGTGACCATGCGCATCACGGTGGTTTCGCCGGCACCGAGCGCATAGGACAAATAGTTCGGCAATTCGTCATAGACGCCGAAGCGCTTGGCATATTCACCGATCAAGGGCATGCCGACGTCCTGGGCGAGGCGCACCGTCACGGTGTTGAGCGAATGCGTCAGCGCATTGCGCAAACTGGTCGGCCCGTAATACTTGCCGGTCGAGAAATTTTCCGGCCGCCAGACCCCGGCGCCCTGCCCCTGATCGATCTCGATCGGGCCATCCACCACGATGCTCGACGGCGTGTAGCCGTTGTCGAGCGCCGAGGCGTACACGATCGGCTTGAACGAGGAGCCCGGCTGCCGATAGGCCTGCGTGGCGCGATTGAACTGGCTCTGGTCGAACGAGAAGCCGCCGACCATCGCGAGCACGCGGCCGGTCCACGGATCCATAGCGATCATCGCGCCGGAGATTTCGGGCAGTTGGCGCAGCCGGTACTGGCCCTCGACCGCGGTACCGTCCTTGTTCACCAGCGGATCGGCATAGATCACGTCGCCCGGCTGCAGCACTTGCGACACCGCGGTCGGCGTCTTGCCCTTGCTTTTGGCCCAGCGCACGCCCTCGATCGTGACGATGCCGGTCTGCCGCTCCTTGCTGACGGCGCCGCCGAGCTCCCTGCCCGGCTGGAAGCCGATCCGCGCCGACTGGTCGCCGCTTTCGAGCACGACAGCCAGCCGCCACGGCGAGATGTCCGACAGCGCCTTGACGTCGGCGAGCTTGACGCCCCAGTCGCCGGATGCGTCGATCTTGTGCATCGCGCCACGCCAGCCCTGCGCTTCGTCATAGTTGACGAGACCGGCCGCCATGGTCTTGCGCGCCATCACCTGGATCTTGGGATCGAGCGTGGTGCGCACCGACAGGCCGCCTTCATACAGCTTCTTCTCGCCATAGCGCTCGAAGATGTCGCGGCGGACCTCCTCGGCGAAATATTCGCCCGCGAAGGTGTGCGCGCCGTTTGAACGGTTGGTGACCGACAGCGGCTCCTTGCGCGCCTTGTCGGCGTCGGCCTGCTTGATCCAGCCGTTTTCCAAGAGCCGATCGATCACGTAGTTGCGGCGCTCGATCGCGCGGTCGTGGTTGCGCACCGGATGCAGCGCCGCCGGCGCCTTCGGCAGCGCCGCGAGATAGGAGGCCTCGGCGATCGTCAGCTCGTTGACCGATTTGTCGAAATAGACCAGCGACGCGGCGGCGATGCCGTAGGCGCCGAGTCCGAGATAGATTTCGTTGAGATAGAGCTCGAGGATGCGGTCCTTGGAATAGGCCCGCTCGATGCGCATCGCCAGCAATGCTTCCTTGATCTTGCGGGTGAACGACACCTCGTTTGTGAGCAGGAAGTTCTTCGCGACCTGCTGAGTGATCGTCGATGCACCCTGCGGCCGGCGGTTGGAGCCATAGTTCTGCGCATACAGCAGCGCGGCGCGCGCCATGCCCTGATAGTCGATGCCGCCGTGCTCGTAGAAATTCTTGTCCTCGGCTGCGAGGAACGCGTTGATCACGAGCTTCGGCACCGCCTGGATCGGCAGATAGAGCCGGCGCTCCTTGGCGTATTCGCCGAGCAACGAACCGTCGACCGCGTGGACGCGGGTCATCACCGGCGGTTCGTAATCCTGAAGCTGCGAATAGTCCGGCAGATCCTTGGAGAAATGCCAGATCCCACCGGCGATGGCGGCCACACCGACCAGGAACAAGACCGTCCCTGCAGCGAACAAGAAGCCCAAAAACCGCACGAGCAGGCGCATAATCGACGTTCCGTTCCTACCCCTTCGGCGCCCCGGTGTTCAGAAGCGCCAGTCCAAAGAATGCCTCTCACGCGACGAAGCTTGGGACTCAGCGGGCGCGCCGTTGCGCGATGCCCAATATACACGAGCCGCCGGACTAATACGGCTCGCCTCCGCGAGCGCTGCGGTCTGTTGTCTATACCGTTGCGGCTGTGGCCAAACTAGGGCTTCCCGGCCACGGTAGCGGCTTTTCAGCCGGCCAATTTCATTTGGCCGGTCCGACAGTTGCCAGCCGCTTGGCAAAGAACGCGTCGATCGCCTGGACCATCGAGCCGACCGTCTTGTTGCGCCAGCTCTCCGAGACGAGGTGCTCGAGGTCGCCTTTGTTGGAGACGTAGCCGAGTTCGACCAGCACGGACGGCACGTCCGGCGCCTTGAGCACCCGGAACCCGGCCGACTTCAGGGGGTTCTTGTGCATCCTGACCGTCGACTTCATCTCGGTCATCAGCATGCGGGCGAAGCGGTTGGAGAAGGTCTTGGTCTCCCGCTGCGCGAGGTCGATCAGGATGTCGGCGACCTCGGTCGGCTCGTCGCCCAGATTGACGCCGCCGATCGCGTCGGCCTTGTTTTCCGCATCGGCCAGCCGTTCCGCCTCGGCGTCCGAGGCCTTGTCCGACAGCGTATAGATCGTGGCGCCCTGGGCGTCGCCCTCGCGCCGCGGCAGCGCGTCGGCGTGGATCGAGACGAACAGGGCCGCCGCCTGGGTGCGCGCCACTTTCACCCGGTCGTTGAGCGGAATGAATGTGTCGTCGGTCCGGGTCATGACCACGCGGTATTTGCCCGATTTCTCGATGCGGTCGCGCAGCGCGAGCCCGAATTCCAGCACCAGGGTCTTCTCTGTCTGGCCGCCCGACTGGGTGCCGTTGTCGATGCCGCCGTGACCGGGATCGATCACGATCAGCGGGCGCGGATCTGCCACGGCAATCGGCGGCAGCGCGGCCGACGTTACCGGCGGGATCGTCGCGGTGCTGGATTCGGCAATCGCCGGCTTCAACTCGGGCCGCTCCTCGGGCGCCAGCGACTGCGCGAAGCTGGCGCGATCGACCTCCTCGAAGTCGAGCACCAGCCGCGGCGGCTGGCCGTTGGCGGCGTCGAGCACATAGGAACTGGCGATCTTGACCGGTCCGGTCAGGTCGAACACAATGCGCGAGCCGCCGGGCATCACGAGACCATAGCGGAACGCCTTCACCAGCCCACGTCCCGTCGCGCCGGTGCCCGCCGCGAGCTGGAAGTTGACTTGCGGGGTGTCGACCACGACGCGGTAGGGATCGCCCAGCGCGAAGGCGCGAAAATCGATCTTCCGGTCGAGGTCGAGGATGAAACGGGTCTGTTTGCCGTCGCCGGCAAGCCGTGCGCTGGATGCGACGGGAAAGCCGCTAGCGGCCGCGGCCGGGGCGGATGAGTCGGCCCGCGGCGCCTCCGCCGCACTGGGGACGCTCAGGTCAGCCAGCACCAATGCTGCGGCGCACAACAGCCCGCCTGCCAGCCAAACGCGGTGATTTGCCCGATTCACCACCGATTCGGTGCCTCCCAAGCAGCCTCTTACCGCATTAGAACCACACGGTTAATCGCAGCCTAATGACGCGGATGCGAAAAGGATCGAGTGTTGCCGCCCCGCGACGCTTCCCTTGCACCCGGCGGTTAATCCACGTATGTACGGATTGCTGACGGCTAGTACTCCCGGTTGTGTCGCGTTCAGCCTCCCGGTGCAGCGGTGGAACCTTCGGAGCCCGAAGTGACCGCCGTGTTTTTCCGGTCCCTCCCCAGCCAGCGCCGCGCGCGGCTGACATGGAGCGGCGGATTCGAGCCCGAGCGGCGTCCAGTCCCAGGCACACTCTCGCCAGAGGACGGTTTGAGACACGGCATAAACGATTATCCGGCCCCCTTGGGGCCTCGATATGCGATGGCCGGCAGGCGCTTCGGCGCCAGGCCGGGCTTTCAGCAAAAGATACGGCGGTCTTCTCGCCGCCACCATGTTTAGACGGGCCGACGCTTAATGCGCCAGACTGTATTGCCGACCAGGATCGCCGAGACGATCGCGCCGACGCGAAGTGAAAGCTTCGCCCGCCGCGTCATCACGGTGGGTTCCGATCCGGCTCTGCGCCTCAGGACGCGTTTTGGCCTTCCCCTCACCCCCGAATCAGGTGGACGGTCGCGTCAGCGGGCGGCGCAATTTGCGCGCGCCATGCACCGTGCCCGCCGCCGTCAAGAGCTCCAAAATGCCCAACAAGATGTTGATCGATGCCACCCACCCGGAAGAGACCCGGGTCGTCGTGGTCCGTGGCAATCGCGTCGAAGAGTTTGATTTCGAGACCGCCCAGCGCAAGCAACTGCGCGGCAATATCTACCTCGCCAAGGTGACGCGCGTAGAGCCGTCGTTGCAGGCCGCCTTCATCGAGTATGGCGGCAACCGGCACGGCTTCCTCGCCTTCAGCGAAATCCATCCCGACTATTACCAGATCCCGGTCGCCGACCGTCAGGCGCTGATCGAGGCCGAAGAGCGTGCCCACCGCGAGGCCGAGGAGGAGCAGGAAAACCGTGGTCACCGCCGCCGCTCGCGCCACCGCAATGCCCGTCGCCGCGGCCATGGCGATCGCGTGCAGAGCGAGGTGATCGAAGGCGCGAGCGATCCGCAGGCGGAAGCCCACGAAACACTCGAGCAGCCGATCGGCGCCGAGCCCCACGATCACGACATGGTCACCCACGAAGGTCATGAGCACGAGGCTCACGACCACGACCACGTGCATTCCGAGGATCAGGCACATGAACATCATGCGCATGACGATCATGCGGATGATCACGTCGCCCATGACCACGAGCACGACTCCCGCGAAATGAGCACGACAGCGGACGGCGACGCGCCGCGCGATCCCGTCGTCGCCGTGGTCGAAGCCTCCGCTGCCTCGGCAGCGCCGGAAACCGTCGAAAGTGTCGAGCTCAATCACGAGCCCGAGCGGGCGCATGCCGAGCAGATCGCGGAGAACGCGGCGCACGCCGACGACGCTGCACGTCACGACCATGATCATGCCGACGAGGTGCATGCGGCCGGTGATGATCAGCCCGTCGCCGAGTATGCTCTGTCCGAGCCGGCGCCGGCCGAAGATGCACCATTGGCCGATGCCGCCGCGGGCGATGAAGCCGACGATGACGAGGATGACGACGAAACCGAGGAAGAGGAAGTCGAATCGGTCGGCGGCGACGACGTGCTCGAGGAGGTTCCGGAGCGCGCGTTCCGTCCGCGTCGTCAGTACAAGATCCAGGAAGTCATCAAGCGCCGCCAGGTGATGCTGGTGCAGGTGGTCAAGGAAGAGCGCGGCAACAAGGGCGCCGCGCTGACCACCTATCTGTCGCTCGCCGGCCGCTATGCGGTGCTGATGCCCAACACCGCGCGCGGCGGCGGCATCAGTCGCAAGATCACCTCGGCGCAGGACCGCTCGCGCCTCAAGGAAGTGGTGCAGGATCTCGACGTGCCCGAGGGCATGGGCATCATCCTGCGCACCGCCGGCGCCTCCCGCAGCAAGCCGGAGATCAAGCGCGACTTCGAATACCTGATCCGGATGTGGGAGACGGTGCGCGATCTGACGCTGAAGTCGCAGGCGCCGACCCTCGTCTATGAGGAAGGTTCGCTGATCAAGCGCTCGCTGCGCGACCTCTACAACAAGGAGATCGACGAGATCCAGGTGGCCGGCGAAGCCGGCTACCGCGAGGCCCGCGACTTCATGAAGATGCTGATGCCGGCGAATGTGCGCGCGGTGAAGCAGTATCGCGACGGCCAGCCGCTGTTCTCGCGGATGGGGGTCGAGAGCCAGCTCGACGCGATGTTCACGCCGACCGTGCAGCTGCGCTCCGGCGGCTACATCGTGATCAACCAGACCGAAGCGCTGGTCTCGATCGACGTCAACTCCGGCCGCGCCACGCGCGAGCATCACATCGAGGATACCGCGCTCAAGACCAATCTCGAAGCGGCGGAGGAAGTCGCAAGGCAGCTTCGGCTGCGCGACCTCGCCGGCCTGATCGTCATCGACTTCATCGACATGGACGAGAAGCGCAACAACCGCGCGGTCGAACGCAAACTGTCCGACTGCCTGCGCCAGGACCGCGCGCGGATCCAGGTCGGCCGCATCTCGCATTTCGGCCTGCTGGAAATGTCGCGCCAGCGCATCCGCGCCAGCGTGCTGGAGAGCTCGACCGAGCCCTGTCCGCAATGCGGCGGTTCGGGTCACGTCCGCTCGGTCTCGTCGGTGGCGCTGCAGCTGCTGCGCGGCATCGAGGAAATCCTGATGAAGGGCGCGACCCACAATCTGGTGGTGCGCACCCGCACCGACGTCGCGCTCTACGTCCTCAACCACAAGCGCGGCCATCTGCGCGACCTCGAGGACTCCTTCAAGGTCGCGCTGTCGATCGTCGCGGATGCCACCGTGCACGGCACGCAGTCCTACATCATCGACCGCGGCGAGCAGGTGCATACGCTCGAGGCGGCAAAGGCACTGCTCGCGGCGCAGGCCTCCGCAGCCCCGGCGCAGGCCGAGGAAGCCGACGATGAGGAAGAGCTGTTCGAATACGAGGCCGAGGTCGAAACCGACGAGACCGAAGGCCTTGCCGACGAACAGGCGGCCGGCGAGGACGCCGGCACCGAGGGTGGCGATGGCGATGGTCAGCGCCGCAAGCGACGCCGCCGGCGCCGCGGCCGCGGCGGCGGTGGTGAAGCCCGCGAGGCCGCTCAACCGCGCGAGGACGGCGACCTCATGCATGTGCTGCCTGAAGGCACCGAAGCGGCTGCAGCCGAGGATGCCGAAGGCGACGAGGATGGCGGCGACGAGCAGCCGGAGTTTGCGCGCGGCGATCAGGCCGGCAGTGGCGAACGTCGCCCGCGCCGCCGCGGACGTCGTGGCGGCCGCCGCCGGCGCGGCGGCGGCGGAGCCGATGAAGGCCTTGCCGGATCGATCGCCGATGAGCTGAGCCCGGCGGACGAGCCGGAAGCCGCCGAGGCCGTCGCCGATTTCGACGGCCATTACGAGCCGGCGCCGTCGCTGGCGCAGCCGGAGCCGGGCGCGTCGTCCGACGTCGAGCCGGCTGCACCGGCACCGATCGAGGAGCCTCCGCCGGTCGAGACGGCCGTCACGCCCGAGCCAGCTGCGGCGCCCGAAGCCGCCGCCGTGCCGGAGGAAGCCGCGGCCGAGCCCGACCGCACGTCCCGGCGCCGCTCTACGGTACGCGAAAAGGTCAGCTTCGCGTCGACCCCGCAGCCGGACACACCGGCACCCGTGCTGGTCCAGAGCCCGGCTGAGGAGCCGGTCCCTGCCCCGGCCGAGGCAGAGCCCGCACCGGCTGCCGCCACCGAGGCTCCGGTGCGCAAGGGCTGGTGGTCGCGGCGCTTCGGCGGCGGCCACTAGGACCGATCAGACAAGGAAACGCCCGGTTCGAAGCCGGGCGTTTTTGCTGAATTGTCGAATGTGCCGCAGATGCCGGCCTGACGGAGAAGCAGGTCAATGCAAAGCGCGATCGTTCTGGGCGGCGGTATGGTGGGCGTCAGCACCGCGCTGCATTTGCGGCGCCGCGGCTGGTCGGTGACCCTGGTCGACCGCAAGGAGCCCGGCCGGGAGACCAGCTACGGCAACGCCGGCATCATCCAGAGCGAAGCGGTACGGCCCTATCCGATGCCGCGCGATCTTGCGACGTTGGCGCGGATCGCGATGGGCCGAACCAACGACGTGCGCTACCGCCTGGCGGCGCTGCCGCACCATGCCGGTCCGCTGCTGCGCTATTGGTGGCACTCGACGCCGGAACGGCACCGCGAGGCCACGGTCGCCTGGGCACGCTTGATCGCCCATGCCACGGCGGAGCACGACACGCTGATCCGCGAGGCGCATGCTGACAATCTGATCCGCCGCGCCGGCTTTCGCATCCTGTATCGCGATCGCGCGGCGCTCGAGGCCGCCATCGCAACCGCGGAGCAGAATCGCCGCGACTATGGCGTGCAGTTTCGCGTCCTCGACGGCAGCGAGCTCGCGAGGGCCGAGCCGATCCTGCGCGACGATCTGCCGGGCGCCATCCACTGGCTCGAGCCCTGGACCGTGTCGGATCCCGGCGGCCTCGTCTCGGCCTATGCCGGATTGTTCGAGCGTCTCGGCGGCGTCCTCCTGAACGGTGATGCGCAGACGCTGCAGCAGACCACGTCCGGCTGGTCGGTCGATTCGCCCAGCGGCCGGATCGATGCCGCGCACGCCGTCGTCGCGCTTGGGCCGTGGTCACCCCAATTGCTGGCAAGGTTCGATTACCGCGTCCCGTTGGTGCGCAAGCGCGGCTACCACATGCACTATAGCGGCGGCCGCTCGCTCGACCTGCCGCTGGTCGACACCGCGATGGGCTATGCGATGGCGCCGATGGCCAAGGGGATCCGCATCACCACCGGCGCCGAGCTGACCAGTCCGGATGCGCCGGCGACGCCGATCCAGCTCGACCACGCCGAGGCCGCCGCGCGAGGTCTGCTCGAGATCGGCAGGCGCGTCGAGCCCGAGCCCTGGTTCGGCACCCGTCCCTGCACGCCCGACATGCTGCCGGTGCTCGGGCCGGCGCCGCGGCATCGCGGGCTGTGGGTGAATTTTGGCCACGGCCATCAGGGCTTCACGCTCGGCCCCGCCACCGCACGGCTGCTCGCCGAAACGATGAACGGCGAGACATCCATGGTGGACGCCTCGCCGTATCGGATCGACCGATTCTGACTTGGAAGTGAATCAGTCCGTCGTCAGTGCCGTCTCTATGTCGGTCGGATCGATCTGCCTGGCGAGATTGGCGTTGAGCTTGTCGCGGTCGAGCTCACCCTCCCACCAGGCGACGATCACGCAGGCAACGCCGTTGCCGCACAGATTGGTCAGCGCGCGGCACTCGCTCATGAACTTGTCGATGCCGAGCACGATCGCCATGCCCGGCACCAGCCGCGGATCTACCACCGCGAGCGTCGCCGCCAACGTGATGAAGCCCGCACCGGTGATGCCGGACGCCCCCTTCGAGGTCAGCATCGCCACGACGAGGATCGTGAGCTGCTGGCTGAACGAAAGGTCGTAGCCGAGCGCCTGTGCGATGAACAGCGTCGCCAGGGTCATGTAGATGTTGGTGCCGTCGAGGTTGAACGAGTAGCCCGTGGGCACCACGAGGCCGACCACCGATTTGGAGCAGCCGAGCCGTTCCAGCTTCTCCATCAAGGACGGCAGCGCGCTCTCGGAGGACGAGGTGCCGAGCACGATCAAGAGCTCGTCCTTGATGTAGGCCAGGAACTTGAAGATCGAGAACCCGGCCATCCGGGCGATGATGCCGAGCACCACGAACACGAACAGCGCGGCGGTCAAATAGAACGTCGCGATCAGCCCGACCAAGTTGAGGATCGCGCCGGTGCCGAACTTGCCGATGGTGTAGGCCATCGCGCCGAACGCGCCGATCGGCGCCGCGCGCATCACGATCGAGATCACGCCGAACACCGCATGCGCCGCGTCGTCGATGAACGAGCGGATGGTGTGGCCGCGTTCGCCGAGGCTCATGATCGCAAAGCCGAACAGCACCGAGAACAGCAGCACCTGCAGGATCTCGCCCTGCGCGAATGCGCCGACCACGGTGTCCGGGATGATGTGCAGGACGAAGTCGACGCTCTTCTGCGCTTCCGCCTGCTTGGCGTAGCCGGCGACCGCCTGTGCGTTCGCCGCCGCGCCGCCGAAGCCCGCGCCCGGCTTCACGAGATTGCCGACGATCAGCCCGATCATCAGCGCGAAGGTCGAGACGACTTCGAAATAGACCAGCGCCTTGACGCCGATGCGGCCGACTTTCTTGGCGTCCTGGATATGCGCGATGCCGGAGACGACGGTGCAGAAGATGATCGGCGCGATCACCATCTTGATCAGCTTGATGAAGCCGTCGCCGAGCGCCTTGATCCAGTCGTTGGTGGCAAGGCCCGGCCACAGCCAGCCGACCAATGCGCCAAGCACGATCGCGATCAGGACCTGGACATAGAGGATCTTGTACCACGGCTTGGCGTCGGCAGCCGCCGGCGCGCCCGTGGCAACGGTTGTCGTCGCCATGTTTCACTCCCCCTCAGAAACGAGGCTGACAGCCAAGATCAACTTGGCTGTTCAAGTCAAATGGAACTATGCCGAGGTCTGCCTTTATCCGCGGCGATCGGCCAGCCGCCGGGCAGCCGGCACCAGCGCGGCACCCAGCGCATTCTTGACCACCGACGCGGCGACGAACGGCACGACGCCGACCAGCCATGCCTTCTCGACACCAAGCCCGGTGCCGAAAGCGAGCCACACGAAGCCCGCCACGAAGATGACAGCGTGGCCGATCGCCATTGCCACGAACAGCAAGGCCACGCTGCGGTCCCAGCCGCGTTCAGCGAGCCAGCCTGTGATGAGCGCGCCGGCCACAAATCCAAACAAATAGCCGCCGGTCGGTCCGAGCAGCGGCGCGAGGCCGCCGACCGGACCGGCGAACACCGGCATGCCGAGCGCGCCTTCGGCGAGATAGGCGATCAAGGTCGCGCCACCAAGCCGCCAGCCATAAATCGCGCCGATCATCAGCACCGCGAGCGTCTGCAGCGTCATCGGCACATAGGGCAGCGGCAGGTTCACTTTCGCTGACAGAGTCAACAATGCGGTGCCGAACGCCACCAGCACGACGGCGCGGACGATGCCGGCGTTCTGCCCGGCCCGCGCGGGCCACAGCACGGACGCGAGAGGAAAATGCCGCGCGGCGGCGGACTGCGAAACCGATTGGATTGACAAGATGGACTCCGGGATGGCGCTGGAAGATGGCGGCTATTTAAGGCAATGCGCGATCCGCGCAACCGCTTCCTCCATGTCGGCTGCCGAGCGCGCATAGGAGAAGCGGATGAAGCTGCGACCATGGATCGGATCGAAATCGACACCCGGCGTCGCCGCGACATGCGCCTTCTCCAGCATTTCACTGGCGAAAGCAAAGCTGTCCGACGTGAAGTCGGAGACGTCGGCATAGAGATAGAACGCGCCGTCGGCGGGTAAAAATTTCGTCAGTCCCGCCTTCGGCAGGCCCTCGATAAGAATGCGGCGGTTCTCCTGATAACCGCGCTTGATCGCTTCCATCTCCTCGCGGCCGTCGAACGCCGCCTCGGCCGCGATCTGCGACAGCGTCGGCACCGAGATCGAGAGGTTCTGCTGCAGCCGCTCGATCGGCCGCACCAGCACCTCGGGCACCACCATCCAGCCGACGCGCCAGCCGGTCATGCAAAAGTATTTCGAGAACGAGTTGATCACCAGCGCCTGCGGCGACAGCTCGGCAGCCGTCACCGCCGGGAATGCGTAGTCGAGCCCGTGATAGATCTCGTCGGAGATGAAGCGGATGCCGGCGCTGTCGGCGGCCGCCATCAGGCCCGCCAATGCCTCGCGCGACATCATGGTGCCGGTCGGATTTGCGGGGCTGCCGACCAGCACGCCCTGTAGCGGCGTCTTGCGATGCGCGGCAAGCAGCGCCTCACCGGTCAGCGCATGGCGGGTGTCGCCCGAGGTTTCGATCAGCACCGGCTCGCAGCCGAGCGCGGTCAGGATGTGCCGGTACGGCGGATAGCCGGGCACGGTAACCGCGACGCGGTCACCCGGCTCGAACATCGCGAGGAACGCGAGGATGAATCCGCCCGACGAGCCCGTGGTGACGATGATGCGTTCGGCGTCGACCTCGCATCCATACGTGTCGCGGTAATGCCGGGCGATGCGCGCGCGCAGGGACGGAATCCCGAGCGCGGAGGTGTAGTCGATCCGTCCGCCCTGGAGCGCGGCCTGCGCCGCCGCGATCGCCGGCTGCGGCGCGCCCGCGGCAGGCTGGCCGACCTCCATGTGGATGACGTGGCCGCCGGCGGCCTCGATTCGGGCTGCCGCAGCCATCACGTCCATCACCATGAACGGTGGAACATCGCTCCGCCCGGACGCGGTCAAAAGGCTGGTTACACGGTTTCTCAGTGTCGCTTCGCGCATGGAATTCTGCTATGGCACGGGCCGCTGCCGGATCACGGTTCCCGCAATCGGGTACCGCCCCAGACTGGCCGCATTCGGTGGCTCCTTATAGCGCTTTCAGGCCAAGTGAATACACGGTCCGCGTGACGAAAAACCGCAAGAACAACCGACTGTGCCGCGCGCCGGGTCCGATCAGGGCCGTAATATGGCCTTGCCGTTGCGCGCCCGGCCATCGCCGATAGATCGCCTCATGCTGTTCCGCCCTGCGCCTCGCGCCAAGACCCACAACAAGACTTTCAGGCTGACCGCAGTTCTGACCGCAGTCGCGCTCGCGGTCGGCCCGGTCACGACAGCACGGGCGCAGCAGAAAGGGCCGCCGGTGCTGCGCGATACCGAGTCCGAGCAGCTGCTGCGCGAATATACAAGGCCGATCCTGCGCGCTGCCGGGCTCGAGAAGCAGAACATCCAGATCGTGATCATCAACGACGGCGCGTTCAATGCGTTCGTCGCCGACGGTCGCCGCATCTTCGTGAACTATGGCGCGCTGCTGCAATCGGAGACGCCGAACCAGATCATCGGCGTGCTGGCGCATGAAACCGGCCATCTTGCCGGCGGCCATCTTGCCAAGATGCGTGAGCGGCTGGCGCAGGCGCAGACGCAGATGATCATCGCGATGCTGCTCGGTGCCGGCGCGATGGCCGCGGGCGCGCGCGGCGGCGCCGGCAACGGCCTGTCCAGCGCGGGTGCCGCGGCGATCTCCGCGCCGCAGTCGATGGTGATGCGCACGCTGCTATCCTATCAGCGCGCGCAGGAGGAAAACGCCGACCGTGCCGGCGTCAAGTTCCTGACCGCGACCGGACAGTCCCCCAAAGGCATGTACGAGACCTTCAAGCGCTTCAGCGACGAGGGCCTGTTCGCCGCGCGCGGCGCCGACCCCTATCTGCAATCGCATCCGATGCCGGTGGACCGCGTCGCGGCGCTGGAAGGCCTGGCGCGCTCGAGCCCCTATTGGGACAAGAAGGACGACCCGGCGCTGCAGCTCCGTCACGACATGATGCGCGCCAAGATCTCGGGCTTCATGGAGCGGCAGGACACCGTCTATCGCCGCTATCCGTTGTCCAACAACAGCCTCCCGGCGCGCTATGCCCGCGCCATCACCACCTATCTGCACGGCGACCTGCGATCGGCGATCGCCCAGATCGACGGCCTGATCCAGGTGCAGCCGAACAATCCCTACTTCTACGAGCTGCGCGGCCAGGCGCTGCTCGAAGGCGGCCGGCCGGCGGAGGCGATCGCCCCGCTGCGCAAGGCGGTGCAGCTGTCCGGCAATTCGCCGCTGATCGAGATGCTGCTCGGCCAGGCCCTCGTCGCATCCGACAACAAGGGCCTCACCGACGAGGCGATCAGCATCCTGCGTGCCGCCGTCGCCCGCGAGCCCGAGGCGCCGATCGGCTTCACCCAGCTCGCGATGGCCTATGGCCGCAAGGGCGACTACGCGCAGGCCGACCTCGCCTCGGCGCAGGCCGCTTATCTGCGCGGCGACACCAAGACCGCCCGCGACCTGGCGTCGCGCGCGAAGACGAGATTCGCCATCGGCACGCCCGGCTGGGTCAAAGCTGACGACATTGTGAGCGCCAAGCCGATGCCGGGTCAGAAAAACAACTAGAAATAAACGCAAGTTCCATACAACGATCACCGCAACCGGCTCACGGCCCCGGTTTTTCCCGGCCATCTTTCGAGCCACGCCGAACAAGGATTTTGTCATGCCAGCGCTTCGTTTTCTTGCCCCCGCCCTGCTCGCGCTCGGCGTCTGCACCGCGCCGCTGTCGGCGTCGGCCCAGAGCTTTACCGACACCCAGCGCGGCGACATCGAGACCATCGTGCGCAACTATCTGATCGCGCATCCCGAGGTGCTCGAGGAGGCGATGAACGAGCTCTCCAAGCGGCAGGCCGCGGCCGAGGCCGAGAAGCATGAGCAGAGCGTCGCCAAGAACGCCGACACCATCTTCAACTCGCCGCGCGGCGTCACGGTCGGCAACAAGGACGGCGACGTCACCTTCGTCGAGTTCTTCGATTACAATTGCGGCTACTGCAAGCGCGCGATGACCGACATGCTCGAGCTGATGAAGGCGGACCCGAAGCTGAAGGTCGTGCTGAAGGAATTCCCGGTGCTGAGTCAGGGCTCGGTCGAGGCCGCGCAGGTCGCGGTCGCGGTGCGCATGCAGGACCCGACCGGCAAGAAGTATCTCGACTTCCACCAGAAGCTGCTCGGCGGCCGCGGCGCCGCCGACAAGGCACGCGCACTCGCGGTCGCCAAGGAAGTCGGCCTCGACATGGCCAAGCTCGAGAAGGACATGGCGAGCCCGGAGGTCAAGGCGACCATCGAGGAGAACTTCCGTCTCGCCGAATCGATGGGCATGAACGGCACGCCGAGCTATGTGATCGGCAAGCAGGTCGTGATCGGCGCGGTCGGCGTCGACAATCTCAAGGAGAAGATCGGCATCGCGCGCTGCGGCAAGGCGACCTGCTGAGCGGCGGCATTCCTTTCATGTGGTGAAATCCGGCTGCACCGCAGCCGGATTTTTTGTTGCCCTTTCTTCTTGCCGGGTCTCCGAACCGGTTCGCCGGCTTCAATGTCGGCGGCGGCAACGGCCAGGTCGATTTCGACAGCATGGAGTTCGATTGCGCCTGCGGTGAAGCGTTCGCGCGTTCATCGCGCATTCACAGTGCAACCACGGGGAACCAAAATTCGCGAGGAACATCGCGCACCTTCTCTCGTTGTCGGCGCGGGCAATGCAGACATGTGAGGAGGAATTCCATGACAAATCGCTTTCTGATTTCGGTCGCCGCGGCGGCTCTGATCGCCGGTGCGGGCTTTGCAAATGCGCAGGGCACCGGCGGCAAGGAATCGCCCGGTGCCGGCGGCGGCGCGACGATGCAGCACAATGCGCCGTCGGGTGGCGCCTCATCCGGCACCATGCAGCATGACTCGGACGGCAAGAAGGGTTCCGAGCATTCGACCACCGGCCAGTCCCGCTCCGGCCAGGGTGAATCCGGCATGAAGTCCTCGGACTCCGACAAGTCCGGCGCCTCCTCCAAGGGCGCGCAGGACAGCACCCAGCATTCCAAGGGGATGAGCTCGGAGAACGAAGGGGCCAAGGGCTCCAAGGACATGAAGGCCGAGGGCCGCGACAAGAGCGGCAACATGAAAGCCGAGGAGCGTGACAAGTCCGGCAACATGAAGGCCGAGCAGCGCGATAAGAGCGGCTCCACGACCAACCAGAACGCTCAGACCAAGGGCACGACCGACACCAACCAGAATGCCCAGACCAAGAGCGGCACGGACACCAACCGCGCGCAGACCAACGACACCAGCCGTACCCAGACCACGACCGGCAACGCGGCGACGTCGGCCACCGCGGCTCCGCCCCCCGAGAAGCGCAGCGAGATCTCGACCGCGATCAGGTCGGAGAAGATCACCGAGGTCAACAACGTGAACTTCAACGTCTCGGTCGGCACGCGTGTCCCGGCCAACGTGCACTTCTACCCGGTCCCGGAGCGGGTCGTCGCGATCTATCCGCAGTGGCGCGGTTACCAGGTCATCCTGGTCAAGGGCCGCTACGTGATCGTGCAGCCGGAGACCCACGAGATCGTCTACATCATCGAGGGCTAAGTCTGGCCTCGATACGAGGGCGGCCGATGCGCCCTCGCCGCATTGCGAACCCCGCCCCCTTCGGGCGGGGTTTTGCTGGGCGCCCCCCGGCTTCGGCAGTGGATGACGGGCAAGGACCGCGCGTCCGAGCGCTCTGCCCATAAAGTTTGGTTAATCAGCGTTTTCCGTAGGTTACGGCGGCAGCCTGACAGCCGGGACGAAGCTGTTGAAGACGCCTGCAACGCACCTAAAGGCTTCCCCTGTGGCCGGTTGTTACCTATAACCCGCCCCACTTCACCGCGTCGGAACCTGTGGAAATGGCTGCTGCCGGAACGATCTATGTCCTGAACGGGCCGAACCTCAATCTGCTGGGGACCCGCGAGCCCGAGACCTACGGCCACGCCACGCTCGCCGACGTCGAGAAGCTGTGCGCGGACACCGCCAAGCAGTTCGGCCTGACCGCCGATTGCCGGCAGTCCAACCGCGAGGGCGAGCTGATCGACTTCATTCACGAGGCCCACGCCAAGAAGGCGGTCGGCATCATCATCAATGCCGGCGGCTATTCCCATACCTCGATCGCGCTGCACGATGCGCTGGTCGCCGCGAAAATCCCGGCCGTCGAGGTCCATGTCAGCAATATCCACGCCCGGGAGAGCTTCCGGCACCACTCGTTCACTGCTAAAGCCGCGTTCGCGTCGCTTTGCGGTTTTGGCATCGACGGCTACCGCCTCGCCATCATTGGGCTCGCCACCAAGATCGGCGCCAAAGCAACGACTTAACCGCCAATCCTGACGTTCCCCGTCACCAGACAGAGATTCCGGATCAAAGATCATGGCGCGCCAGCCAGACGATAAATCAACCGCCAAGTCCAAGAGCGAGAGCAAGAGCGACGACAGCGCCCTCATCCGCGAGCTCGCGCTGCTGCTCGCCGAGACCAACCTCACCGAGATCGAGATCGAGCGCGCCGGCCTGCGCGTCCGTGTCGCGCGCAACATCAGCATCGCCGCATCCGTCCCCGCCGCTTCGGTACAGGCCGTAGCCGTGCCCGCTGTTGCAGCAGCGGCTCCGGCAGCCGCGGCCACCGACTTCGCCAAGCATCCGGGCGTCGTGCCCTCGCCGATGGTCGGCACCGCCTATTGGGCGCCGGAGCCCGGCGCCAAGCCGTTCATCGAGGTCGGCTCGAAGGTCAACGCCGGCCAGACGCTCCTGATCATCGAAGCGATGAAGACGATGAACCAGATCCCGTCACCGCGCGCCGGCACGGTGACCCAGCTCCTCGTCGAAGATGGCCAGCCCGTCGAATTCGGCGAGCCGCTGGTGATAATTGAGTAGGCGAATAGGGAATAGCGAGTAGCGAATGGCGTCGCGCTTCCCTGTTCGCTGTTCGCCACTCGCCATTCGCGGCAGGACAACATGTTCGACAAGATCCTCATAGCCAATCGCGGCGAGATCGCGCTTCGCGTCTTGCGGGCCTGCAAGGAGCTCGGCATCTCCACCGTCGCGGTGCATTCCACCGCCGACGCCGACGCCATGCATGTGCGGCTGGCCGACGAGAGCGTATGCATCGGCCCGCCGCCGTCGAAGGACTCCTACCTCAACGTCCCCGCGCTGCTGGCGGCCTGCGAGATCACCGGCGCCGACGCCGTGCATCCCGGCTACGGCTTCCTGTCCGAGAATGCCCGCTTTGCCGAGATCCTCGCCGACCACAACCTCGATTTCATCGGGCCGAAGGCCGAGCACATCCGCCTGATGGGCGACAAGATCGAGGCCAAGAAGACCGCCAAGCGGCTCGGCATCCCCGTGGTCCCCGGCTCCGACGGCGCGGTGTCCTCCGAAGAAGACGCCATGGCGATCGCCAAGGAGATCGGCTTCCCGGTCCTGGTCAAGGCCGCAGCCGGCGGCGGTGGCCGCGGCATGAAGGTCGCCCACAGCGAGGCCGATCTGGCGCTGGCGCTGTCGACCGCGGCCAACGAGGCCAAGTCGGCCTTCGGCGATGCCTCCGTTTATCTCGAAAAATACCTGCAGAAACCGCGCCACATCGAGATCCAGATTCTCGGCGACGGCCGCGGCGGCGCCATCCATCTCGGCGAGCGCGACTGCTCGCTGCAGCGCCGCCACCAGAAGGTCTGGGAGGAAGGCCCCTCGCCGGTGCTGGCGGCGGCCGCGCGCGCCAAAATCGGCGAGACCTGCGCCAAGGCGATGCGGGACATGAAATATCTCGGCGTCGGCACCATCGAATTCCTCTACGAGGATGGCGAGTTCTATTTCATCGAAATGAACACGCGCATCCAGGTCGAGCATCCCGTCACCGAAAGCATCACCGATATCGACCTGGTGCTGGAGCAGATCCGGATCGCCGCCGGCGGCGAACTGCCGGCCAGGCAGGACGACATTGCGATCATCGGCCACGCCATCGAATGCCGGATCAATGCGGAGAACCCGCAGACCTTCCGCCCCTCGCCGGGACGGATCTCGCAATTCCACCCGCCGGGCGGTCTCGGGGTGCGGATCGATTCCGCCGTTTACCAGGGTTACGTGATCCCACCCTATTACGACTCGCTGGTCGGCAAGCTGATCGTCCACGGCAAGACCCGCGGCGAATGCCTGATGCGGCTGCGCCGCGCGCTCGACGAGATGGTGGTCGACGGCATCGAGACGACGCTGCCGCTGTTCCGCGCACTGGTCCGCGAGCCCGCCATCATCGACGGCGACTACCACATCCACTGGCTGGAAGAGTATCTCGCCGGGCAGGCGGCCGACGCCCAGAAATAATTCCATGGTTCCCGTGGAACTCGACCCGCGCTGAGGCGTATTAAAGGGTTGACGAGTTTCCACGGGGACGCATTGACCTCCATTCATTTGACGAGCCGATGCTGACGGCGATTTCCGGGCGCCGCGCTGCACTGCAAATCCTGCTGTTATCGGTGGGTTTTGTCGTGCTGGTCGCGGTCAGCGTGGCCTCCGTGCTGCTGGTCAACAAGGCGCGCGAGGACAACGCCTGGGTCGTCCACACCGTGGAGGTCGAGGGCCAGATCTCCAACCTGCTGTTCGAGGTGCGCCGCGCCGAAAGCGCCGCGCGGGCATTTCTTCTGACCTCGTCGCCGCAATATCTGACGGAGTATCGGCAAGCCGCTACCGGAATTCCGGCCGCGCTCGATCATCTCGCAAAGATCACCACCGATAATCCGGCGCAGGTCGCCAATGCCGCCAAGCTGCGGACCGCGGTCGAGAAGCGGCTGTCCGAATTCACCCTCGGCATCGAGCGCGCCCAGAACAACGACGTCGCGACCAGCATCGCAGTGCTGCGCAACGCCACATCATCCGACGCGGTAGAGGCGATCACCCGGATCGGACGCGAGATGCGCGCCGAGGAGGACCGCCTGTTTGCGCTGCGCAGGGCGACCGCGGACGAGACACAGGTGCTGGCCTCCTCAGTCACCATTGCAGGCTCCTGCATGGTGCTGGCGCTCGCCGGCCTCTCGATCGTGCTGGTGCGGCGATCGTCGCGGGCGCGCGACGAGGCCGAGGCGAAGCTGCGCGACGTCAACGTCACGCTGGAAACCACCGTGGACGAGCGCACCGCCGACCTGCGCGAAGCCAACGAGGAGATCCAGCGCTTCGCCTATATCGTCAGCCACGATCTGCGCTCGCCGCTGGTCAACATCATGGGCTTCACCAGCGAGCTCGAGGAGTTGCGCGGCGATATCTTCAAGCGCATCGCAAGCCTCAATCGTGCCGCCTCGCCGGCACCGGCGATGCCGGACGACGCCACCGACATTGCCGAACCCGAGCTCGAAGGCGCGGACAAGCAGCTCTCGGACGATTTCATGGAATCGCTGAGCTTCATCAAATCCTCGATCGCCAAGATGGACCGGTTGATCTCAGCGATCCTCAACCTCACCCGTGAGGGCCGCCGCGAGTTCAAGCCGGAGCGGATCGACGTCCACGAGCTGATCGACGGCATCGTCAAGACGGTCGCCCACCAGGCGGCGGAGGCCAACGCCAGCATCGAGGTCGGCGCCATGCCGAAAATCGTCAGCGACCGCCTTGCGCTGGAGCAGATATTCTCCAATCTGATCGACAATGCACTGAAGTACCTGAAGGACGGTGTCCCCGGCACGATCGAGATCGCCGGACGCAGCAAGCTCGGCTTTGCGATCTTCGAGGTCAAGGACAACGGCCGCGGCATCGATCCGAAGGATCATCAGCGCATTTTCGACCTGTTTCGCCGCGCCGGCACCCAGGACAAGCCGGGTCAGGGCATCGGCCTTGCGCATGTCCGCGCACTTGTGCGCAGACTGGGCGGCACCATGTCGGTAGCATCGGAACTTCACAGTGGCAGCACCTTCACGATAACACTGCCCATCAACTGGACAGGCAAGAACCGGGATAAAGCATCATGAGCGATCCAGTTACCATCATCATGATCGAGGACGACGAGGGCCATGCTCGCCTGATCGAGCGGAATATCCGGCGCTCGGGCGTCAACAACGAGATCGTCCCGTTCACCAACGGTACAGCTGCGATCGACTATCTGTTCGGCAAGGACGGTACCGCGGCCGAACGCAAGGGCCATGCCCTGCTCATCCTGCTCGATCTCAATCTCCCCGACATGACCGGCATCGATATCCTGCGCCGGGTCAAGGAGAACAAATATCTGAAGTCGACGCCGGTGGTGGTGCTGACCACGACCGACGACTCGCAGGAGATCAAGCGCTGCTACGAGCTCGGCTGCAACGTCTACATCACCAAGCCGGTGAACTACGAAAGCTTCGCCAACGCCATTCGCCAGCTTGGCCTGTTCTTCTCCGTGATCCAGGTTCCGCCAGCCGTATGACCAGCGCCACGCCGACCCTGCTCTATATCGATGACGATCCGGCGCTGGCGCGCCTGGTCGAACGCGGGCTGACGCGCGCCGGCTTCAAGGTCGTGCATGCCGCAAGCGGGCAGCAAGGCCTCGATCGTCTCACCCAGGGCGGCATCGACGTGATCGCGCTCGATCAGTACATGCCCGGCCTCGACGGGCTGGAGACGCTGGAGCAGATCATGAAGATCGCGGACGCGCCGCCGGTGGTGTTCGTCACGGCCGCGCAGGATTCCGCCATTGCGGTCACCGCGCTGAAGGCGGGCGCGGCGGACTATCTGGTCAAGGATGTCGGGGGCGAGTTCATCCCCCTGCTCCAGGTCGCGGTCAACGGCGCGATCCGGCAGGCCGCGATCCAGAAGGCGCGCGACGAGGCCGAGGCCGAGGTGCACGCCTCGCGCGACCGCTATGCGGCGCTGGCGGCCGAGCGCGAGGTGCTGCTGCGCGAGGTCAATCACCGCGTCGGCAATTCGCTGCAGATCATCGCCTCGCTGCTGCATTTGCAGGCCAACTCGGCGAGCCAAGGCGACGTCAAGGCAGCGCTGACCAACGCCATGGGCCGGGTCGCGGCGGTGGCCCAGGTGCATCGCCGGCTCTACACCTCGCAAGACTTCAAGACCGTGATGCTCAACCAATATCTCGAGGCGCTGCTCGAGGATCTCCGCCGCTCCGCCGAGGGCAACAAGATGTCGCGGCTGACGCTGCGTGCCGATCCGATCGAGATCGATCCGGACCGCGCGGTCGCGATCGGCATCATCGTCAACGAGCTGGTGATGAACGCGGTGAAATACGCTTATCCCGAAGGCGCCGGCCCGATCGATGTCGAGCTGAAGCCGCAAGGCGACGACTTCGTGCTGTCGATCAGCGACCAGGGCGTCGGCTTCAACGATAAGGCCGATCCGCGCGGCACCGGCATGGGTCAGCGCATCGTCAACGCAATGGCGGCCAAGCTCGACGCCAGCGTCGAGCGCGATCCGGCCCACAACGGCACCCGCATCGTGGTGCGCTTTGCCCGCGTGAGCCCGTCACTGGCAAAACCGACGGGCGTCGCCGCGAAATAGGCCCAGGCACGGCCCCACCCGCCGGGATCGATTGCAGGCCGATTGATCGACTTGTCGGGTTCGCCTTAACCGCGGCGTCATCCTGTCCGCAAAGGGAAGGCAGCCTCCCAGGCCGGTTAACAAACATCTGGACATCTTTCGCCATAATCGCGCCGGCAGCCTGGCAGGAGGCGACAACGATGTTTGGGCGCAGGATCACGTTCGGAAAGAAGCAGTACAGCCTTGCCGAAGTCCGGGAGATGACGCGTCCGACACCGGATGACGACGGCATCACGCGCGTCTTTCCGAAGGAGATCTGGAACGATCCGAAGATCGGTTCGATGCTGCGCGAGCTCGGCTTCAACCCCGACGATCCGCGCAACATCAGGAAGACGGCGGATGACTACATCGCGATGTTCGCCGCGGCGAGGAAGCGGCTCGAGCAGCGCGCCGAAGTGTTCAACCGCGACATGACCGCCCGTTACGGCTACTGCCGCGCCGTGCCCTTCCTGGTGATCGACCGCACGATCTGGGACGGCGAGCATGGCGCGTTCCTCTATGGGTCGATGGACCTGATCGGCTTCGACGACTGGAATGTGCTGATGCTGGCGGCGGATGAGCGCACCAAGCAATTGTGCGGGATCGCCGGCCATCCCGGCACGGTGCCTCCGATCACCGAGGCCGTAACCAACTACGTGATTGACTGGAAGGCACGCCACGAGATGTTGCTGGAGTCGTTTGGTGTCACGGCCACCAGCGGTCAAGGCGGCATCACAGGTGAGCAATATGAGGCGGAGAAGGATGCGCTGCGCCAGGAGATCATCGACAAGGTCGGCTGGATGAAACCGCGCATCATCGCCGAATTGCTGCGCATCCAGGGCTAGCGGCGGGCTCCCCGCAGACTTCTTCAATCGTGCTTGTGTGGTGCCGCCGCTTGCGCGGCGAACTGCAATCCCGGCACGGCGCGCCGAACACCACTTGCGACGGATAGGGCCGCCGCGAATGCTGCGGCGTCCAGCCGAACAGGCCCGCCGCGCCAAATCCGGCGCTGAACGGATCGGCGGCGAAATTGCCGGGGAAATAGCCGTTGCTGCGGAAATCGCGATCGTCGTCCCTGCCGTCGAACGCCCAGCCGCCGGTGCTGCCGTAGCGGAGCGGACGATCCTGCGCCGATGCCACACCGCCCATGGAGAGCGCGATGGCGGCGCAGGCGATCAGTGCTCTGATGGCGGTCATGTCGCGGTCCTCATGGCGGCACCGTGCCCCAATCGCCCTTCCAGGCGATCAGGCGTCCCTTGCCGAATTGCAGATAGAGCGCATCGCTGCGCCTCGACAGAATGCTGCCCCTGACATTGGGGAGCGCGACCAGCAATTCATTGCCCGGCGTGCCGCGTACGTAAGCCAGGGGGACGCCGAGTGATTGGCTGGCCTGGTCGGCCGTCATCCCGAAGGCGAGCGGCACGCTGTTGGGCCGGTGCTGCGCGCGCGCCGCACCGAACGATGCGCTGAGCGCGATGGCGGCGACGAAGACCGTCAGGAAGCGTTGCATCACCGACCTCATTGCAGCGCCGCCAGCGTGCCGGCGGGAGTCCAGCCGCCGCCGAGCGCCTGGAACAGGCTGCTCGCGGCCAGCAGCTTGTTGAGCCGCACCGTGACCAGATTGTTCTCGGCCGTGAACAGCGTCTGCTGCGCCTGCAGCACGGTGATGAGATTGACGGTGCCGCCGCGCAGCTGCGTCTCGGCGACCTCGAACGCCTTGCGCGAGCTCGCCACCACATCCGACTGCAACCGCTCCTGCAGCGTGTACTTTTGCAAAGCGACCAGCGCTTTCTCGACGTCGGCGAACGCCGACAGCACCGACTTGCGATAGGCCTGCAGGAATTGCAGCTGCTGGCCCTTGGCGAGCTTGAGCTGGCTCTCCAGCTGGAAGCCGTCGAACAGCGGCTGCGTCAGACCGGCCGACAGCGTGTAGTACCAGGCGCCCGGCCCGAACAGCGAGGCCAGTGCCGCGCTTTGCGTGCCATTGGTGGCGGTCAGCTGGATCTGCGGGAAGAACGCCGCGCGCGCGGCATCTACGCTGAAGTTGGCTGAGGTCAACTGCGCCTCGGCCTGGCGGATGTCTGGCCGCTGATAAAGCAGTTCCGACGGCAGTCCCGGCGTGACGCGCGGCACCGCGATCTGCGTGGTGCTGCCGCCGCGCACGGTGAAATTGGCCGGTGCGCGCGCCACCAGCAGCGCGAGGGCGGCGGTGTTCTGCGCCACCGTCACCTCGAGCGGTGGGATCGCCGCGCGCTGGGTCGCCACCAGCGCCTCCTGCTGCGACACGTCGAGCTGCGAGGCGGTGCCGCCGGAGAATTGCTGCTTGATCAGCGCAAGGATGCGCTCGGCCGCCCCGAGGTTGCGGCGGGCGACCTTGATCTGGTCCTGCGCCGCCAGCACCTGGAAATAGGTGTTGGCGACGGTCGCCATCGTGCTCAGCGCGACCACCTCGCGATTGTAGCGGGCGGCGGTGGCGCTCTCCTCCGACGCCGCCAGCGTCGCGCGGTTCTTGCCCCAGAAATCCAGGATGTAGCTCGCGGTCAGCCCCGCGCTGAACTGCGAGAATGTTCCGCCGGCGCCGGTCGTGCCGCTCGCCGCTCCGGCACCCTGGCGCTCGGCGTTGGCCGACCCGGAGAGCGACGGCAGCAGCGCGGCGCCGGAAATGCCGACATTGGCGTCGGCCTGCGCGATCTGGGCGATCGCGACCGCGATGTCGAGATTGTAGAGCTGCGCGGATTCCATCAGCGCGGTCAGTTCCGCGGAGCGGAAGCCGCGCCACCAGGCAAGCGCCGGAACCGCCGCGTCGGCATCGCCCTTCCCGGCCGTCCGGTAGCTCGCCGGCACTTCGAGATGGAGTTCGGGCCGCTCCGCGCCGGGGACGCAGCCGGACAGGCCGAGGCCGACCAGCAGCATGAGCGCCGGCCGCCGGCTGAGGCCGAACGCACGCATGCGCGGTTTCCGTACCACTCGAACTCTCCGCAACGCTGCAACTGTCGGCATTTACCTGCCCGGTTGAAGTGAGGACCCCGCCGCCCGCACGGCGCCACCGCGACGCGCGCGCCGGGTCCACAGGCGAAACCAGTTGAGGTAGAGATAGATGACCGGCGTCGTATAGGGCGTCAGAATCTGGCTCAGGATCAGGCCGCCGACGATCGCGATGCCGAGCGGCTGGCGCAATTCGCCGCCGTCGCCCATGCCGATCGCCAGCGGCAACGCGCCGAGTAGCGCGGCCATCGTCGTCATCATGATCGGGCGGAAGCGCAGGAGGCACGCCTCCCTGATCGCCTCGAGCGGCTCCAGCCCGCGCCTGCGTTCCGCCTCGAGGGCAAAATCGATCATCATGATCGCATGCTTCTTCACAATGCCGATCAGCAGGATGACGCCGATCAGGGCCATGATACTGAACTCGGTGTTGAATGCCATCAGCGCCAGCAAGGCGCCCACACCCGCCGAGGGCAATGTGGACAAGATGGTCAGCGGATGGTCGAAGCTCTCATAGAGCACGCCGAGCACGATGTAGATCGTCACCACAGCGGCCAGGATCAGGAAAAGCGAGGGCGTCGACGGATCCATGGCTCAGCGCGACCCGCTCGCCTCGCCGACCTCGCCCCCTCGCCCGGCAAAGCGCAGCGCGAGCCGGCCGAACCAGAGATAGATCACCGGCGTCGTGAACAGGGTGAGCAACTGGCTCACCAGGAGGCCGCCGACGATGGAGATGCCGAGCGGATGACGCAGCTCGGATCCGGCGCCGGTGCCGATCATCAGCGGCAGCGCGCCGAGCACCGCGGCCATCGTCGTCATGATGATCGGTCGGAAGCGCAGCAGGCAGGCCTGGTAGATCGCCTCGCGCGGCGGCTTGCCCTCGTTGCGCTCGGCATCGAGCGCGAAGTCGATCATCATGATCGCGTTCTTCTTGACGATGCCGATCAGCAGGATGATGCCGATGATCGCAACGATGGTCAGATCCTGCTTCGCCAGCATCAGCGCCAGCAACGCGCCGATCCCGGCCGAGGGCAGTGTCGAGAGAATGGTCAGCGGATGGATGAAGCTCTCATAGAGCACGCCCAACACGATATAGACCGTGATGATCGCGGCCAGGATCAGGAACAGCTGGTTGGAGAGCGAGGACTGGAACGCCAGCGCCGCCCCCTGGAAACTGGTGATGATGCCGAGCGGCTGGCCGATCTCAAGCTGAGCCTGCTTGATCGCGGTGACCGCCTCGCCGAGCGAGGCGCCTGGCGCCAGATTGAAGGAGACCGTTGCCGACGGGAACTGGCCGAGATGCGAGACCTGCAGCGGCGCGGTCTCGATCCGCATCTTCGCCATTACCGAGAGCGGCACCGGCGTCGTGCCCACCGATGACGGCAGATAGATCGAGTCCAGCGAATCCAGCGATTTCTGCAGCGACGGATCGGCCTCCAGGATGACACGGTACTGGTTCGAATTGGTGAACACAGTCGAGACGATACGCTGGCCGTAGGAATCGTACAGCGCGTTGTCGATCGTCGCCGGCGTGATGCCGAACCGCGCCGCCTGGTCGCGGTCGATGTCGACGAACACCGACAGGCCTTGCGCCGAGATGTCGCTCGAGACGTCGCTGAGCAGATGCGATTCACGCAATTTGTCGACCAGTTTCGGCGTCCACTCCGCCAGCTCGTTCGGATCGGCATCCTGCAGGATGAACTGGTACTGCGTCCGGCTCACCGTGCCCTCGATCGTGAGGTCCTGGACCGGCTGCATGTAGAGCGTGATGCCGGTGAGGTGCGTCGTGCTCGCCTTGATCCGCTCCATCACGGTGGCGATATCGTCCTTGCGCTGCTCATGCGGCTTCAGGTTGATCAGGATGCGGCCGCTGTTGAGCGTGGTGTTGGTGCCGTCGACGCCGATAAAGGACGACAGGCTCTGCACCTCCGGGTCTTTCCGGATCGCGCTCGCGAGCTGCTGCTGGCGTTCGGCCATCGCAGCATAGGACACCGACTGCGGCGCCTCCGAGATCGCCTGGATCACGCCGGTGTCCTGCAACGGGAAGAAGCCCTTGGGGATCAGGACGTAGAGCCACGCCGTAAGGCCGAACGTCGCCAGCGCGATCAGCAGCACCAGCGTCTGCCGGTCCAGCACCCAGTTGAGCATCCGGCCGTAGATCGCGATGACGTGGTCGAACCCTTCCCGGCTCAGCCGCTGCAGCGCGTTTTCGCGCACCGTGCCTTCCGGCTTCAAGAGCTTCGCGCAGGTCATTGGCACCAACGTCAGCGACACCACCGCCGAGATCAGGATGGTGACCGAGAGCGTGATCGCGAATTCGCGGAACAGACGCCCGACCACGTCGCCCATGAACAGCAGCGGGATCAGCACCGCGATCAGCGACACCGTCAGCGAGATGATGGTGAAGCCGATCTGCTCGGAGCCGCGCAGCGCCGCATCAAGCGGCGACTCGCCCTCCTCGATGTAGCGCGAGATGTTCTCGATTACGACGATGGCGTCGTCGACCACGAAGCCGGTCGCGATGGTGAGCGCCATCAGCGACAAATTGTTCAGGCTGAAACCGAACAGGTACATCGCCCCCAGCGTGCCGACCAGCGACAGCGGCACCGACAGGCTCGGGATCAAGGTGGCGCGGGTCGAGCGCAGGAACACGAAGATGACAAGCACGACGAGGATCACCGCGAGCGTCAGCTCGTACTCGACGTCGCGCACCGAGGCGCGGATCGTCACAGTGCGGTCGGTCAGGATGTTGAGGTCGATCGCGGCCGGCAGCGTCGCCTGCAGCTGTGGCAGCAGGTCCTTGATGCCCTGCACCACCGAGATGACGTTGGCGCCGGGCTGGCGCTGGATGTTGAGGATGATCGCCGGGGTCTCGTTCATCCAGGCGCCGAGCTTGTCGTTCTGCGCGCCGTCGACGATGTTGCCGACGTCGCTGAGGCGGACCGGCGAGCCGTTCTTGTAGGCGATGATCAGCGAGCGGTAGTCGCTGGCGTTGCGGATCTGGTCGTTGGCGTTGATCGTGTAAGCGCGCATCGCGCCGTCGAAATTGCCCTTCGGCGTGTTGACGTTGGCGTTGCCGAGCGTGGTGCGGAGATCGTCGATGTTGAGGCCATACGCCGCGAGCTTGCGGATGTCGGCCTGGATGCGCACAGCTGGCCGCTGGCCGCCGCTGATGCTGACGAGGCCGACGCCCGGGAGCTGCGAGATTTTCTGTGCCAGCCGCGTGTCGACGAAATCCTGCACCTGGGTCAGCGGCATGGTCTTCGAGGTCAGGCCGAGGGTCAGGATCGGCGCGTCGGCCGGATTGACCTTGGCGTAGATCGGCGGCGCCGGCAGGTCCGACGGCAGCAAATTGCCGGCGGCATTGATCGCGGCCTGCACTTCCTGCTCGGCGACGTCGAGCGAGATCGACAGGCCGAACTGCAGCGTGATCACCGAGGAGCCCGCCGAGCTCACCGAGCTCATCTGGTTGAGGTTCGGCATCTGGCCGAACTGCACCTCGAGCGGCGCCGTCACCGACGAGGTCATCACGTCCGGGCTCGCACCGGGATAGAAGGTCTGCACCTGGATGGTCGGGTAATCGACCTCCGGCAGCGCCGCGACGGGCAGGAATCTGAACGCCAGCATGCCCGACAGCATGATGGCGATCATGAACAGAGTCGTCGCCACCGGCCGCAGGATGAATGGCCGAGACGGGTTCATTGCTTCGGCCCGTCCTCGGAATGCTTGTGTTTGCCCGCCTTGTCGGGATCGGCCGCCTTGCCGTCATCCTTTGCGGCTCCCTTGTCGGCGCCTTTGGCCGCACCGGCAGCGTTCGCCGCGTCGGCGGGATTGCGCACCACCACCTTGGCGCCCTCGCGCAGCTTGTCGGCGCCGTCGATCACGATGCGATCACCCGGCGCAAGTCCCGAGATCACCTCGACGCGATCGCCTTCGGTGACGCCGAGTTTTACGGGGCGCACCGAGACGGTGCTGTCGGCGTTGACGAGATAGACGAAGGTGCCGGGCACGCCGCGCTGGACACCGGCGGTCGGCATCGTGGTGACGTCCTTGTGGGTGTCGAGCAGCAGGCGGATGTTGACGAACTGATTCGGATAGAGCGTGCGCTTGTCGTTCTCGAACTGCGCGCGCAGCTTGATCGTGCCGGTGGTCGGATCGATCTGGCTGTCGAAGGTCTGCAGCGATCCCTCGGCGAGCTTGTTGATGCCGCTGCGGTCATAGGCCGCGGTCGGCAGCACCGCGCCCGCCCTCAGCCGCCTGGCCACCGCCTGCAGGTTGTCTTCCGGCAGCGTGAACAGCACGCTGATCGGCTCGAGCTGCGTGATGACGACGAGGCCATTGGAGTCGCCGGGCGTGACGTAGTTGCCCTGATCGACCTGACGCAATCCGACGCGGCCATTGATCGGCGACACGATGCGGCAGTACGCCAGGTTGACCTCGGCGGACTGAACGGACGCGCGATCGGCCTCGACCGTGCCCTGATACTGCGCAACCAGTGCGACCTGGGTATCGAGCGTCTGGCGCGGCACCGCATTCTGCCTGGCGAGGCCCTCGTAGCGAGTGAGATCGACCTGCGCGCCCTTCAGCTGCGCCTCGTCGCGCGCCAGCTGTCCCTTGGCCTGCGCCAGCGTCGCCTCATAGGGCCGCGGATCGATCTGGGCGATCAAGTCCCCCTTCTTGACCTCGTCGCCCTCCTTGAAATCGATCCTCTGCAGATAGCCGCTGATCTGGCTCTTGATCGTTACCGTCGCGAGCGAGGTCACGGTGCCGAGCGCGTTCAGCGTCACGCCGATGTCACCTTTGGCGACGGTCTCCGGCACGATCGACATCGGCGCGCTGTTGCGCCCGCCGCCGGCCTGCTGCGGCGCGCCTTGCTGCCGCGTCCACCAGACGACGCCGGCGAGCAACAGCAAGACGATGAGTGTCGTGAGAATCGTGCGACTGCGCGACGTTCGCCCGCTCTGCTCGGGTGCGACAATCGACGGGTCTCTTACCTGCTGGTCCATAACTTGCCCACGAGGAACACGGAGGAGCTCGCGCGGCTCTGTATATCCCAAGTCTGCGCGTGCGCCACACTCGAACGCGCATTTTGATCGCTCCGATCGACAAAGCGCGTTAACAATCGGAAAGGATGGTGACTGCTCCGCCACCAATCAATGGCGCGCGCCGGAGTGTTGTTAAGTTATCCGATCGCCTGTAACCAGGGCAACACAATCAGCAACAAACCGGCAAAGTAGATCGCGCCAAAGATCAGCCCGAATTTCCAGAAATCGCCTTTGCCGATGTAGCCGCTGCCGTAATACATCGGCGCCGGTCCCGTGGCGTAAGGCGAGATCACGCCCATCAGTCCGAGCGAGTAGACGCAAAGCAGCATCAGCGTCGCGATCGACAGGCCGGGAATGCTGGAGCCAACTGCGAGCACCACCGGCAACACGGCCGCGGTATGCGAGGTGATGCTCGAGAAGAAATAGTGGATCCAGAAGAAGAACGAGACGAGCAGGATCATGCCGATCATCGGCGAGGTACCGGAGAGCGGCCGTGCGTAACCTTCGGCCACCCATTTGATGAAGCCGATCTCGTTCAGGCCTGACGACAATGTCAGCAGCGAAGTGAAGTAGAAGAACACCTCCCATGCGCTCTTCTCGGCGACGATGTCCTCGAACGCGATCACGCCGGTGACCAGCATCAATGAGATCACCACGAACACGACGGTGGTGGCGTTGATGAAGTTGGAGCCGAGCAGCGGCAGGCTGATGTTGGGGTTGGAGCCGCAAATCCAGAAGAACATCGCCAGCAGCACCAGCGCCGCCATGATCCATTCGTGGCGCGACGGCGGTCCCATCTTGGCAAGCTCGTCCCGGCTCCAGGCCACGATCTCCGGGCTCTCCTTGATCTCGGGCCGGCAGATTGCGTAGCTGAGCAGCGGCACCAGGATCAGCAGGAGGATGCCGAGCGGCGCGAAGCCGATGAACCATTGCGACCAGCTGACCTCGACATTGACGAGCTTCTTGGCGATCGAGAGCGCGGCGGCGTTCGGCGCCAGCGCGGTCAGGAACGTCGAGCTGGTCACCGCGGTCGTCGCGAACGCCGTCCACATCACGAAGGTGCCGATCTTGCCGGCGGTCGGACCGGGCTCGGAGCCGTAGATGCGCGGGATGTTGCTGACGATCGGATAGACCGTGCCGCCGCTGCGCGCGGTGTTCGACGGTGTCGCCGGCGCCAGCACGAGATCGGAGAACGCCACCGCATAGCCGAGCCCGATGGTGCGGCGGCCGAGCGCCTTCACCAAAAGCAGCGCAAGGCGGCGGCCGAGGCCGCTCTTGCGATAGCCGATCGAGAACACGAAGGCGCCGACGATCAGCCACACCGTGCTCTCGGAAAAGCCCGCCAGCATCCAGCGCAGCGATTTGTTCGGATCCGGCTCGACATAGCCGCCGACGCCGGCGACCGTGAGGCCGATCAGGCCAACGGCACCGACCGGCATCGATTCGAGGATCAGGCCGGTGATCACGGCGGCGAACACCGCAAAATAGTGCCACTGATTGGCGTTCAGCCCCGATGGCACCGGGATCAGATAGATCACGAGCCAGACTGCCAGCGGCGCAAACGTCCTCCATGACAGCTTCATGCAGCGTCCCCCCTTGGTCTTGATTGTCGGCGCGCCATCACCGGGTCCGGGTGCCGCCATCTTTTCGTTGCAATCTAGCACGGTTGCAGCCTGGCACGACAAGCTGCCAGGAGGAGCATCGCCTGTGGAGGAACCGGACGTGCCCCGTCAACACCGCGCGACCGTTCGCGGCGGCCCATCGCGCTGCGGCCCGCGCTTTGCTATCCTCCATCCCATGACATCACGCGACTCCGCCTCCGCCGAGATCACGCCCGAGGTGCTGCTGCGCGCCTATGCCTGCGGCATCTTCCCGATGGCGGAGAGCGCCGACGATCCGACCCTGTTCTGGGTCGAACCGGAATTGCGCGGCGTGATTCCGCTCGACGGCTTTCGTGTCGCCTCGCGGCTTGCGCGCACCGTGCGCTCGGATGCGTTCACCGTCACCGTCGACACGGCGTTCAAGGCTGTGATCGCGGGCTGCGCTGCGCCGCAGCCGGGCCGCGACGACACCTGGATCAACAAACGCATCCGCGATCTCTATGTCGGCCTGCATTCGCTCGGCCATTGCCACAGCGTCGAGGTCTGGCGGGACGGCGATCTGGTTGGTGGGCTCTACGGCGTCAGTCTCGGCCGTGCGTATTTCGGCGAGAGCATGTTCCACACCGCGCGCGACGCCTCGAAGGTCGCGCTGGTGCACCTGGTGGCGCGTTTGATCGCCGGCGGCTTCGAGCTGCTCGATACGCAATACGTCACCGAGCATCTCAAGACGTTCGGTGCGGTCGAGATCCCGCGCCGCCGCTATCGAGCCCTGCTCGACAAAGCGATCACGGGGGTGCCGGCGGATTTTGGCAAGCTCGATACGACGAAGCCGGTCAGCGGCGCGGAGGCGCTCGCGATCATCGCGGCACGAGGTTGATCTCGTAGTCCGGATGGAGCGCAGCGCAATCCGGGGCAGGTCCATCCGCGGAGAAGCTTCCCCGGATTACGCCTTCGCTTCATCCGGGCTACGCGACTCGCTAATTCCCGAACAATCCGCCGAACAAGCCGCCGGGGCGCTGCTGTTGCGGCGGCGGGGGTGGCGGCTGCTGCTGGAATTGCGGCTGCGGTGGCGGCGCCGGACGCGGCGCGGCCTGCTTCGCCGCGCGCTTCTGGGCCGGTGGCGGCGGAGGTGGCGGCGTCACCTGCTTGGCCGGATCAGGCGCTGCGGTGACGATGGTCTGGTCCGGCATTTTGCAGTCGGTCAGCCAGATATCGTAGATCGGATGCTCGACACCATGCAGGCCGGGGCTGGCCGCGAACATCCAGCCCGAGAAGATCCGCTTCACCTCGCCCTGCAGCGTGATCTCGTCGACCTCGACGAACGCATCCGTGTTGGCGGCTTCGGTCGAGGGGCGCGTGTAGCACGCGTCGGTCTTTACGCGCAGTGCGCCGAACTGCACCGTCTCGCCGATATCCTCGTCGAAATTGATGATACGCCCGGTGATCTTGTCGAGGCCGGAGAAGCTCGCCTTCTTGTTGGTGATCTTGGTCGACGGCGGCTCCTGCACCACCTCGTCGCCCGGTTGCAACGCCGCCGGCTGCTGCGGCGGCGGCTGCGGCGCGCCCTGTTGCGGCGTTCCACGGGGCTGACGCTGCCCCGGCGGCAGGCCGGGCAGCGGGTTCGCACCTGGCGGCGCGGTGGCAACGCCGGGGCCGCCGGGCTGCGGCGGCTGCACGGCGACGCCGGGCTGTGTTCCCTGCGGCGCGACGGTGGTGCCTGGCGGCGGCGCCAGAGGCTGCGACTGCACGCTGCCCGGCGGCGCCACGGCCTGGGCCGGCGGCAAGCGGGTCGGCGGCGGCAGCAGCCGGCCGCGCGGCAGCTCGGGCACCTCCTCGTCGTCGTCGCTGGGCGGTGCCACCTGCCCGCCACGTGGGATCGCTCCCGGCGGGCGCGGCGCGGGATCGGAAAAGATCGTGCCGATCTGCGCGCGCGCGGGCGGCGCAAGCGAGACGGTTGAGGCGGCGACCAGGGCCGCTATGCCAGTCAGGGCAAGGGTTCGAAACATCTCGCGCGGCTTCAAGAGGCGATTCGGGCTCGCGACAGTGTACCTTGATATCGGCCGCTCGCAGGCCATCGGTTAACACGCCGAATGCGGCGGCGAAAGGGCGGTTTCTGGCCGGTCCCCGGCCACTGGTCAGGCCCGGGAACACGTGGAATAGTCCCTGGCGATCCCGCGCGCAGCCTTGCTGCGAAAATCAGGAAGAATCCGGCGCACAACCGGATCAGCAGAGGAAACCCAACATGCCCGATCGGATCAGGCTCGACGGCCGGGTCGCCGTCGTCACCGGAGCTGCCGGTGTCATCGGTACCGCCACGCTCCACCTGCTCGCCGAGCGCGGTGCGCGAATTGTCGCAGTCGACCGCCGCGAGGCCGACCTCAAATCCGCGATCAAGGACCTGCCCGCCTCGGCCGAGGCGCTCGCAATCGCAGCCGACGTCACTGCCGAGGACGAGGTCAAGGACTATGTCCGCGCCGCGGTCGACCGGTTCGGGACCATCGATGTGTTCTACAACAACGCCGGCATCGAGGGCGACATCAAGCCGATCCCGGACTATCCGCTGGAGAGCTTTCGCCGGGTGCTCGACGTCAACGTGGTCGGTGTTTTCCTCGGCATGAAATACGTGCTGCCGGTGATGCTGAAGCAGAACAAGGGCAGCATCATCAACACCGCCTCGATCGCCGGCCTGATGGGATCGCCGATGATCGCGGTCTACAGCGCCAGCAAGCACGCGGTGATCGGGCTCACCAAGAGCGCGGCCTGGGAATGCACCGGCACCGGCGTGCGGATCAATTGCGTCTGCCCCGGCATGATCGACAGCCGCATGCTGAGCACGATCCTGCAGGGACGTAGCGGCGGCAACGCGCCGCCGCCGATCGAGAAGATCGTCGACCGAATTCCCGCGCGCCGCCTCGGCCTCGCCACCGAGGTCGCGTCCATCGTCGCGTTCCTCGCCTCCGATGAAGCGAGCTACGTCTCCGGCTCGGCCTACACCGTCGATGGCGGCCGCACGGCTGCCTGATCCAATCGAAAGAAGGTTCTCCCTATGCCCGTCGTTCTCGATCCCGATGCCGCCGCCGTCTACAAGGCGTTCCAGGAAGCCGGCCGCCCCGCCTATGAAACGCTGACCGCGCCGGAAGCGCGCGAGTTCTACCGGGCCGCCCGCATCGTCAGCAATCCCGAGCCGCCCGCGCTCGAATCGAGCAAGCCGATTGCGATCCCGGCGCCCCACGGCGACATTCCGGCGCGCATCTACACGCCGAAGACCTTGCGCAAGAAGGACGGCCTCGCGCCCTGCCTCGTCTTCCTTCATGGCGGCGGCTGGGTGATCGGCGACCTCGATACCCATGAGGTGGTCTGCCAGAAGCTCGCGCATGAGGGCGAGTTGATCGTGATCTCCGTCGACTACCGCCTCGCCCCCGAGCACCGCTTCCCCGCCGCGGTCGATGACGCCGTGACCGCAACGGAATGGATCGCGGCCAATGCGAAGGAGCTCGGCGTCGATGCCGCGCGCATCGTGGTCGGCGGCGACAGCGCCGGCGGCAACCTCGCGGCCGTGGTCGCGCTCACCGCGCGCGATGGCGGGCCGAAGCTCGCCGGCCAACTCCTGATCTATCCCGCGACCGAATTCGCACGGACCCACGCCTCGCACCGCGAGCCGGAGACCAGCGTCTTGCTGACCCATTCGGTGATCCCCTGGTTCGCCGCGCATTATCTCGGCGATGCCGACGGCAGCGACTGGCGCGCCTCGCCGGCGCGCGCGAAAAGCCTGGCCGGCCTGCCGCCGGCCTATGTGCTGACCGCCGGCGCCGATCCCCTGCGCGACGAAGGCGATGAATACGCGAAGCTGCTCAGGGATGCCGGAGTGGCCGTCACATACCGCCACTTCCCCGGCCAGTTCCATGGCTTCTTCACCATGGGCAAGCTGCTCAACCAGGCCAATGTCGCGGTCACCGAAATCAGCGCGTGGCTGAAGACGCTGGGCTAGACGCGGACTCTCCGGCGCAGCCACGTTGCGGCGATTGTCTGTCTTGCAGTCGATGCCTGCCTTGCGATAGGCCGGGGCGCGCACCGCGCGCGTCCCAGCCACGACCATCGAGACCGCCTTGTTCACGCCCATTGCCGTCTACGGCATCCCGCTAGATTTCATCCTGTTCGGACTGACGCTGATCGGCGTCGCCGTATTCCATCATCACACGCTGTCGGTGGCGCTGACCGGGCTTGCGGCGATCGTCGCCTACAAGCTGCTGTTCGCGGGCTTTGCGAAATTCGGCACGGGCCTGCCCGGCCTGCTGCACCAGATGGAGCATGAATGGGTCACGCTCGCGAACCTGTTCCTGCTGCTGATGGGATTTGCGCTGCTGTCGCGGCATTTCGAGGAGAGCCGCCTCCCCGACGAGATGCCGGCGCTGCTGCCCGATGACTGGAAGGGCGGCGTGTTGCTGCTCGTGATCGTGTTCGTGTTGTCCGCCTTCCTCGACAATATCGCGGCGGCGCTGATCGGCGGCACCGTCGCCCGGCACGTGTTCCGCGGCCGCGTCCATATCGGCTATCTCGCCGCCATCGTCGCCGCGTCGAACGCCGGCGGCTCCGGCAGCGTGGTCGGCGACACCACGACGACCATGATGTGGATCGACGGCATCAGCCCGCTCACGGTCGTGGAGGCCTATGTCGCCGCCGCCGTTGCGATGCTCGTGTTTGCAGTGCCGGCCTCACTGCAGCAGCATCGCTATTCTCCCATCGTGAAGGATGCGCCGGCCGGTCTGAAGATCGACTGGGCACGGGTCGCGATCGTCGCCATGATCCTGCTTGCCGCGCTGGCCGCCAATGTGACGGCAAATCTGAAATTCCCCGCGCTGCTCGATGCCGTGCCCGTGCTCGGCCTCGCGGTCTGGGCCGCAATCCTACTCACCTCCGCGTTACGGCGGCCCGACTGGTCGGTGATGCCGGAGACGTTCAAGGGCACGCTATTCCTGCTCGCGCTGGTGACGGCGGCCGCGATGATGCCGGTGGAAAAACTGCCCGCCGCATCCTGGCAGACCGCGCTCGGCCTCGGCTTCGTCTCGGCGGTGTTCGACAACATCCCGCTGACCGCGCTGGCGCTCAAGCAGGGCGGCTACGACTGGGGGTTCCTCGCCTACACCGTCGGCTTCGGCGGATCGATGATCTGGTTCGGCTCGTCCGCCGGGGTTGCGATCTCCAACATGTATCCGGAGGCCAAGTCGGTGGGACGATGGGTCACCCAGGGCTGGCCGATCGCGGCGGCCTATGTCGCCGGGTTCTTCATGATGCTGGCGTTGCTTGGCTGGCATCCCGACGCGCCGCATTGAGCCTCGTCATTGCGCGACGAAGCAATCCATCGCTCAGCGCACGCGGCGGGTGGATTGCTTCGCGGAGCCTGTCATCCGGCGGCGCTTCGCGCCGACCGGGTGGCTCGCAATGACGTGGAGGGCCTGCACCAACCCCGAAATCAGCCCGCCCTCGCCGCCCTGCGCAGCGACTGCGGCGGCTGGCCGAAGGCGCGGATGAAGGCGCGGCGCATCCGCTCCGGATCGCGGAAGCCGGTGAGCTCGGCGACGCGCTCGATCGGCTCGCCCGACGACTGCACGCGCTGCCGCGCCACCTCGGTGCGCAGCCGCTCGACCGCCTTCGACGGCGTCGTGCCGGTCTCCGCGATGAAGGCGCGGGTGAAATGCCGCGAGCTCATGCCGGCCTTGTCGGCGAGATCTTCCACCGTCAGCGGCGCGTCGAGATGCTCGCGCGCCCAGGCCAGCAGCGGCCCGAAGCGGCCGTTCGGCGTCTTCAGCTCCAGCAGCGACGAGAACTGCGACTGGCCGCCGCTGCGCCGGTGATAGAGCACGAGCTGCCGCGCCGTCTGCTGCGCGATCTCGTCGCCGTAGTCCTCGGTGATCATCGCCAGCGCGAGGTCGATGCCGGCGGTGATGCCGGCCGAGCTCCAGATGTTGCCGTCGCGGACGAAGATCTGGTCGGGCTCGAGCTTGATCTTCGGATAGGTCTTCACGAAATGCGGCGTGCGCTGCCAATGCGTGGTGGCGCGGCGGCCGTCGAGCAGGCCCGCCTCGGCGAGCACATAGGCGCCCGAGCAGACACTGGCGACGCGGATGCCGCGGTCCGCCATGCGCCGCACGAACGATAGCGTCGCCGGACAGCTCGCCGGCGTTCTCACGCCATTGCCACCCGCGATGATCAGCGTCGTGATCGCCGCCGACGGCTTGAACCCACGCGCCAGCATCTCCACGCCGGACGAGCTGCGCACCGGTCCGGCCTTCGCCGCGATCGTCTTGATGTCGGGCGCGTTGCCCGCGAAGCGCGCGGCGATCTCGAACGCGGCGATCGGGCCTGCCGCGTCGAGCAGCTGGAAGTCGGGAAAGATGAGGAGGCCGATCATCGCCAAATCCACGCAAGCGGCACCATGTCCTTTAATGAGGGAAATACGCCATTTTGGACAGAAAGCCAAGATGGCATCGTCGTGCCATCAAATGGAAATCGGAGGCTGCCGATGACTGAACCGCTGCAGATTGGATTGCTCGTCTTCCCCAAGGTGACCCAGCTCGACCTCACCGGCCCGCTGCAGGTGTTCTCCTCAGTGCCCGGCGCCAAGGTGCATCTGATCTGGAAGCGCATCGAGCCGGTGCCGACCGATTCCGTCATGGTGCTGACGCCGACCACGACCTTTGCCGATTGCCCGCAGCTCGACGTGATCTGCGTGCCGGGCGGGCTCGGCACCGACGATATGGTCGGCGACGACGAGATGCTCGCCTTCCTGCGCAGGCAGGCCGATGGCGCTAAATACGTCACCTCGGTCTGCACGGGATCGCTGGTGCTGGGCGCGGCGGGCCTGCTGAACGGATACCGCGCTACCACGCATTGGAGCGCGCTCGATTTCCTTGCCGGCTTCGGCGCGATCCCGACCAAGACGCGCGTCTGCGTCGACCGCAACCGCTTCACTGGCGGCGGCGTCACCGCCGGCATCGATTTCGCGCTGACGCTGGTGTCGGAGCTGGTCGACCGCAAGACCGCGGAAGCGATCCAGCTCCGGCTCGAATACAACCCCTCTCCGCCGTTCAATTCGGGTTCTCCCGACACCGCGCCGGGCGAGATCCTCGCCTTCATGAAGGAGCGGATCGCGCCGTCGCAAGCACGTCGCCGCGAGCTGATGGGACGTGCCGCCGCGCGGCTGTCCTGACCCAGCGAACGCGCAAAAGAAAAAGGCCGCCCGGTTTCCCAGGCGGCCCTTCCTGTCTCACGGTGGCCTCACATTAGCGGGCGATTTCAGGACGTCTGCACCGGGGGCCTATCTCCCGGCCGCATCCTACTCGGAGGCCGCTGCTCATCGGGACAGTCGCGATCTGGAGCCCGATCCGACGCGATGGTCTCCCATCTCCGTAAGATGGCCCTATTGAGCCGCGATCCCGCCAAACGTGCAAGCGGCTACAGCTCGCCTACCCCGAGTTGTCCCCGCTGTTACCGTTGTCCACAGGCGCGCGTGCGCACTTGCCTACGAGCGTGCCTTGCACGCGCCTGCATCCGTGGCTGCAACAGAGCCGGATGGATCAGTATCAGTGGCTGGGCGTCCAGGCCTGGTAGTCGCCGGTCGCCTTGGGGCGACGGCCGCTCGCCAGGGTCGAGCCGGACGGGCGATAGGCCTGCGCCGTGCCGGTCAGGTTCGGCAGATGCGGCTTCTCCCACTCCCGTGCCACGTATGTCTGCTCGGTCGGCGGCACATCGGTAGTGTGATGAATCCAGCCGTACCAGCCCGGCGGGATCCGCGAGGCTTCGGCGTAGCCGTTGTAGACCACCCAGCGGCGCTCGAAATGCAGCGTCGGGTCGATCTCCCCACCCTTGGTGCGGTAGTAGCGGTTGCCCTGCTCGTCCTCGCCGACCAGCTCGCCATAGCGGGAGGTCCACAATTGCGTGCCAAAGGTCTGGCTGTTCCACCAGGTGAAGAATTTGAGCAGGAATTGTTTCATGCGCGGGCGGCCGTGGGTTCGAACGTTGGCTCTGATGCCACCTGAATCCGCAAATGTCCAGCCGCCTGCCTGACCACCCTGGTACCCCCTGGTTTGGCGACCAATTGCCGCGGCGGAATGGCCTGTGCGTTCACCAGCCGTACATGCGCCGCCTGACAATCAATATGCGGTACGGAACGTCTGACCCCAGAAACGGTTAGACATTATCCGTTTTCATGGAGTCCAAAATGATCAATCTGAAGCTGTTGAGCACCGCTGCGGCACTGGCGCTTGCGCTGCCTCTGGTGCTGCCGACCGCAAGTCTTGCCCAAGGCCCGGGCCTGCAAAGGATGGGCGGTGGCGGAGGTGGCGGCGGAGCAGTCGCCCGTGGCGGTGGCGGCGGCGGAGCGCATTTCGGCGGCGGCGCAGTTGGTGGCGGCGGAGCGCGCTTCAGCGGCGGCGGCGCCGGTGCTGGCGCGCTGATGCGCCCTGACGTGCCCCGTACGGCCATCGGTGGCGGCGCGGTTGCCGGCGGTGGCCAATGGGCTGGCGGTGGCGGCCGACCCGGTTGGAGCGGCGGCGGCGGTCGCTGGCATGGCGGCGGAGGCTGGCACCATCATCGCGGCGGCGGGTTCTGGCCCGGTGCAGTCGCCGGAGCCGTGGTTGGCGGCGCGCTCGCCTCAGGCGCGTATTATGGTTCAGGCTATTACGGCTACGGCCCGGGCTACTATGACGACAGCTACGGCTATTACGATGAGCCGAGCGTCGCCGTTGAAGCGGTGCCGGGCGGCGATGCGAGCTACTGCGCGCAGCGCTACAGGTCCTACGATCCGGCTTCGGGCACCTATCTCGGCTATGACGGCCTGAGGCATCCCTGCCCGTAAGAAGACCGCAAGTCCGATCAGCGAAGGGCGGCGCTAGCGCCGCCCTTTTTGACTCCTGTGCCACCTTCATGTCCGTAGCGCCACCGCGATGGCGGCCGGCGCACCGCCATCGCGGCGATGTCGCTCGCCGACAGCGGCTCGCGCAGCATTGCCGCCGCCGCAAGCAGCCGACTACGGGGGCGCGGCCGGCGACGGGAAGTAAGGTCATGGACCTGTCGTGAAAGGGACTGGACAAATGTGGGTGATGTGTCAGGGCTAGCTGGAAATCAGCTTGCCGGCAAATTGCCAATGCACGCTATGATACAGACTTTCGGTCTCGGTTCCGCCTTAATTGCCAGACGGCCAAGCGAGTCGCCGGCACGCGAGGCCAGTTGAAGAGGATGCCATCGTGCCGCGCGTTCTCGTGGTCGACGACGACCCGATGGTATGTGTCGCCATCGAGGTCTGTCTGCAACGCCAGGGCTTCGAGGTCACCGTCGCCGATGGTGGTGAGGCCGGCATGCGCGCGCTGGACGAGTCGCGCTTCGACGTGATGCTGGTCGACGTCTTCATGCCGCATATGCGCGGCTTCGAGGCGATCCGCGTGTTCCACGAGCGCGCCCCCGACATACCCGTGATTGCGATGTCCGGCTACGCCTTCGCCAATGCCGATCGCGCGCCGGACTTCCTGCGGATGACCATCGAGCTCGGCGCCTCCGCGTGCCTGCGCAAGCCGTTCACACCGCAGGCGTTGATCGCTGCCGTCAACGAATGTATTGCGAAGTCTGCTCCGTCCGCGCGTCTTTCAAAATAGTTGTTCGTGCCAATCGTCGATGGCTTCCCAGCGTCTCATTCTCGGCAGTGGCCTGGCGATCCTTCTCGCCATCAGTGCGGCATCGATCGGGCTGGATGTCAAATCGCGCGAGGAGATTGAATCGGTCGAGCGCACGCTCGGCATCCTCAAGCGGGTATCGGACATGCGGCCGCTGCTGCGCGGCGCCGAGAGCGCGGCCCGCGGCTTCGCCCTGACCGCTGATCCGTCCTTTGCCAACGAGTATCGCGAGCAGAGCGCCGCCCTCACCGCGGCTTTCGACGGCCTGATCGCGGCGGTGAGGAACGATCCCGGCGAATCGGGTCTGCTCGCGGACGCGAGAGCCCAGGTCGACCGCGGCATCGCGCTCGGCGCCGAGTTGATCCGGCTGCGCAACGCCGGCGACACCGCCGGCATTGCGGCGCTGACCTCGGGCGGCGAGAGCCGCGCGGTGGTGGAGAAGATCGGCACCGCGCTCGAGCGGCTCGTCGCCGAGGAGCGCCGCCTGCTCGCGGCGCGCACCGCGCAATCCAAGAGCAACGGACGCATGCTGCTGGCGATCGATCTCGCCGGCGTCGTGCTGATCCTGTTGCTGGCGGTCGTGCTGACCTTGGCGACGCGACGCTCGCGCCGCCAGCTGCAGGACTCGCTGAACGCGACCCAGGCCACCAATGCGACGCTCGAGGCCAAGGTGGCCGAGCGCACCAAGGATCTCGGCGCCGCCCTCGAGGAGCTACGCCGCTCCACCTCGGTGATGGAAACCACCTTCCGCAGCATGGCGGAGGCGGTTCTGGTGATCGACACCGCGGGCGCGGTGCTGCTCTCCAATCCGGCCGCCCAGAGAATGCTGCGTTACAAGCCGGGCATGTCGGTGCAGCAGTTGCGCTCGCTCAGCAACGTGTTCCATGCCGACGGCTCGACGCCGATGCTGGCCGACGACATGCCGTCGGCGCACGCGCTGCGCGGCGAGGAGTTCGACGGCCTCGAATTCATCGCCCGCCCGGTGCGCGGCGCGCCGCAGATCCACCTCGTGGTGTCGGGCCGGCCGCTGCGCGACGCCGACGGCAACATCACTGGCGCCGCCCTGATCTATCACGACATCACCGCCTCGCGCGAAACCGAGCACCAGCTGCAGCAGGCGCAGAAGCTCGATGCGATCGGCAAGCTGACCGGAGGCGTCGCGCACGACTTCAACAACATGCTGACGATCATCACCGGCACCACCGAGACGCTGGTCGACAGCCTGCGCGACCGGCCGCAGCTCGCCAAGACCGCCGAGCTGATCGACGGCGCCGCCGAGCGCTGCCGCGAGCTGATCCAGCATCTGCTCGCCTTCGCCCGCCGCCAGCCGCTCGAGCCGCGCATCATCGACGTCAACGCCACCATATCCGACATCGCCAAGCTGCTGCGCCCGACGCTCGGCGAGCAGATCGAGATCAGTTCGGCGCTGTCGCCCGATGTCGCCAAGCTGCATATCGATCCGTCGCAGCTGTCGAACTCGCTGCTCAACATGGCGATCAACGCCCGCGACGCCATGCCCGACGGCGGCAAGCTGCTGTTCGAGACCAGCAATGTCGTGCTCGACGAGGCCTATGCTGCGACCAATCTCGACATCGCGCCCGGCCGCTACGTCCTGATCGCGGTCAGCGACACCGGCACCGGCATGTCGCAGGCGGTGCAGGATAAGGTGTTCGACCCGTTCTTCACCACCAAGGAGGTCGGCAAGGGCACCGGCCTCGGCATGAGCATGGTCTACGGCTTCGTCAAGCAGTCCGGCGGCCACATCAAGATCTACAGCGAGCAAGGCCACGGCACCACGATCAAGCTCTATCTGCCGCCGGCCCGCGGCCAGGTCGAGGCCGAGGCGCCGCCAGCGCCGCCGGCACCGCGCGGCAGCGAGACGATACTGGTCGTGGAGGACGATCCGCTGGTGCGCAACTACGTCACCGCGCAGCTCACCAGCCTCGGCTACAAGACCATCGCCGTTGCCGACGGCCGCGCCGCGCTGGCGCTGGTCGACAAGGGCGAGACGTTCGATCTGTTGTTCACCGACGTCATCATGCCCGGCGGCATGAACGGCCGCCAGCTCGCCGACGAGGTCACGAAGCGGCGGCCCGGCATCAAGGTGCTCTACACCTCGGGCTATACCGAGAACGCGATCGCGCATCACGGCCGGCTCGACGAGGGCGTGCTGCTGCTGGCAAAACCTTATCGCAAGGCGCAACTCGCCAGCATGCTGCAGCAGGCGCTGGGACGATGATATGCCGGCGCCACATCGCCGATTTGAAAGCCGCTTCGTTTAAGTTACGTAATTCCTCGGGACATCTCGCCGACGGAACAGCGTGGTGACCATGACAATGAAGATCGAAAAATTGATGAAGCGGCCCGCGAAGGATCCGAAGGTATTGCAAAGCGCCAGGTAGGTGACGATCGGAAAGATCACCGCAGCTTCGAGGCGCCTGTAGACGTCATACAACAGCAGCAGCAGCCCCGACATCACGAGGGACGCGACCACCACCCCCTGATAGACGCTCATCTGGATGAAGGGATTCTCGACTCCCCACTCCAAACCGAAGGAATAGACTTGCGCCCGCGCATAGTCGGTATTCGCGCCCCACAGAAAATCCGTCCAGTCAAAGGACCATAGCAGCGGCAGCATCAGCACGCGGCTGCGGGCGCTGCCTCCGTCCTCGGTAAAGCGCTCGAGGAACTGATCGAAGAAGCCGGCGTAAGCCAGAACGGAAATGGTCGCGATTCCGACCGGAACGACGGCGATCGCAAGGATCACGCTGAGGCGGGAAACCGGTTTTCCCGCGGTGAACCGCAGCACCTGCCACAGCAAGGCAATGGCGACGATGATCAAGGTCAGCAGAAAGGCGGTCCGGCCGCCGAAGGCCAGCAGCGCCGTCGTTTGCAGGGCGATCATCGGAGCCCGCAGGTTGGGACGCAGCAGCTTGCCGGCGCCGATCAACAGGCTGACGATGTAAGCGCAGGTTACCGTTGCGGCGTGAAGCGGATGACTGAGAAAGGCGGTTGCTCGCGGCTCCAGCGTCGTCATGCCATCCGGCGAGTATGTCATGAGCGGAAAAACGTTGATGCCGGTGACAAGCTCGAAAATACCGAGCACCGCGTTGATCGCGAAAAACCAGTGCAAGAAGCGCTCAAGCCTGTCCATGCCGTCCGGCGGTATGAATGGCAGCAGCATGCAGCACAGAAACAGATGCAGATCGGTGTCGAAATACATCCCGAATCCACTCCGCCCTCCGACGACGATGTTGATCACCGCGAAAGTTGCCGCGAAAAAGAAATAGATCGTTCCGAGCTTCGTCGCGAGATAGTAGCGAGCCAGGTCGGCTTTCTGCGGGTATGAGGCAATGAAAGCCAAGAACACCACGACGACGAAATAGGTCGCGATGTGGATCTTGGTCAGCGGCAATCCGCCGATCGACGAATAGTCATAGCCGACGAGATCGAGAAAGGTCGACGGAACGAACAGCAGAAGAATGTAGGCCGCCAGCAGTTTCTGGATGCCTGGACTTGCAAACGGCAACCTCAGCCTGATCGTCGCGGCGGGCTGCGCCGCACGCAAGAGCGTCGTTTCGTTATCGGCAATACGGCTGCTCACGTTCTTGCCGCCATCGGTTCGGGATCGCGATCGGCCATGACTATTTGGCTTTGCTTCGGTTGTGGTTCAGTAACTCGGGCAGAGCCTGCGCATCACCCCCTTTTGGGGACCGACATGGACGGTACGACACGGACATGGCGCCACCAAGCCAAATATCGCCGGATGATTAATCGCGAAAACGGCCCGCCGGCCACGATGCCACGCCAACGGAAGCGGAACGAAGGGTCAGCGCGTCGCCAGCACGACGCCGGCGAGCGTGAACAAGAGCGCCGCGATCTGCATCGCGCCGAGCGGCTCGTGCAGCGCGACCGCCGACGCCACGACGCCGATCACCGGCACCGCCATGGTGCCGATCGCGGCCACCGAGGCCGGCAGGCGGGCGAGCGCGGCGAACCACGAGACATAGGCGGTGCAGAACTGCACCACGGTGGAATAGACCAGCAGCCACCAGCCGGCCGTCGTCACGCGATCGAGATGCGTGGTCTCGACCAGCAGGCCCACGATCGTGATCGGCACGCAGCCGAGCCCGATCTGCCAGGCCGCCGCCGGGATCGGCGGCAGCAGCACCGGATATTTCTTCGCCAGCACGGTGCCGAGCGCAAAGCCGAACGCGCCGCCGAGCGCCATGATGATGCCGGGCAGCTTCGCCGCGCTCGCGGAAATGCCGTTGCCGCCCATGATCGCGGCAAGCCCGGCAAACGCCATCGCCAGCGCGATGGTGCGCAATAGCGTCGGCCGCTCGCCGAGCACGGGCCAGGCCAGCAGCGAGGCCCAGACCGGCATGGTGTAGGCAATCAGCGCGGCTTCGCTCGCCGGCAGCCAGAGCAGCGCCAGCCCCATCAGCACCATCCAGCCGGTGACGTTGAGCAGCGCATAGAGCACGAGCCGCGGCCACAGCCGGGCTTCGACGGCAAGGCTTTGCGCGCGGATCAGCGCCAGCACCGCCAGCAGCGCGGCACCTATCACCCCGGTGGTGCCGCGCAGGGTCAGCGGCGGCAGCTCACCGAGCAGGAATTTGGTCACCGGCCAGTTGAAGCCCCAGCCCACCGAGGTGATGGCGAGGAACATCAGGCCGGCGGGCGCAATGCGCGCCCGCGCTTGGGGTTTCGAATCTGTCATGGGACCCGGCGGGGTGTGAATCGGCGGCACCTTGCCCGCGATTTTGTCGCCCGACCATCACGGCCGTGACATGCCTGCCCCGTACTTTGCCCGTAGGCCTACGTGAGTCCCGCAGGCGCAATCCGTAGACGGGAAAAATTCGGGGAAAAATTCCTCGGCCTGTGAACAGCGGGGCGAAGCTGTGATCCACAGCCGGCGAAAGATTTTTTGGCTTGGGAATCCCTGAGGACTCACTGATACTTGGCCCGATCACAGGCGCGGCACCGGCCCCTGTTATCCCCCTCTTTCCACCATATTTAGTGTTTGATTCAGAAACTCGTACTAGTTCTTGACGGGCGTCACGGACTTGGCCTAGCTTTCAGCCTGTTCGGCGCGAGTGTGTTTGGGTCCCGCCGGTCGCTCCCACAAGGGTTCCAAAATGACCACTCCGCCAGGCCTTGGGGCCGCGGGTGAAGGGCGTTTCTGCCCTGAATTTGGGCCCAAGTCCGGGGTGCCCAAGTCCGGGGTGCCAAACGGGCCGCCAAGGCTCGGACATCAGAGGCCGGAAACCGGCCCGCATGATGGGTACGCGTGAAGCGTTGGGGCGTTGAATGCGTGAGCCTGGGACGGCCCCCGATTCGTCGGGATCCGCTCAGGGCGTGCCGCCCGCCGGACCGGTGCCACCGGAACCCGCGCGGACGAGAGAAACAGGCCGGATCCACCGGCTGAGCTGCGGATGACGGGAGGCGTGACGCGCGTTCCGGAACCCGCAAGGGATAACATTCCGGCACCGCAAACATGTGGGCCGGGCAGAAGAAGTGACGGGGCTCGACCATGCGAATCGAACGACGCAACACCATCAGCGGCCAATCACCCTACGCCGGGATCAATTTCAGGCTGACCACATCGGAGATTCGCAATCCCGACGGCTCCGTCGTGTTCCGGGCCGAGAATGTCGAAGTGCCGGAGTTCTGGTCGCAGGTCGCCTCCGACGTGCTGGCGCAGAAATATTTCCGCAAGGCCGGCGTCGCCGCGCGCCTGAAGAAGGTCGAGGAAGAGACCGTGCCGTCCTGGCTGTGGCGCTCGGTGCCCGACACCGAGGCCCTTGGCGCCCTGCCCGAGAACGAGCGCATGGTCGGCGAGACCTCGGCCAAGCAGGTGTTCGATCGCCTCGCCGGCTGCTGGACCTATTGGGGCTGGAAGGGCGGCTACTTCTCATCCGAAGAAGACGCCCTCGCCTTCTTCGACGAGCTGCGCTTCCAGCTGGCCAAGCAGATGGTCGCGCCGAACTCGCCGCAGTGGTTCAACACCGGACTTCATTGGGCCTACGGCGTCGATGGTCCCGGCCAGGGCCACTATTACGTCGACTGGAAGACCGGCAAGCTGACGAAGTCGAAGTCGGCCTATGAGCATCCACAGCCGCATGCCTGCTTCATCCAGGGCGTCGGCGACGACCTCGTCAACGAGGGCGGCATCATGGACCTCTGGGTGCGCGAGGCGCGCCTGTTCAAGTACGGCTCCGGCACCGGCTCGAACTTCTCCAGCCTGCGCGGCGAAGGCGAAAAGCTCTCCGGCGGCGGCCGCTCGAGCGGCTTGATGAGCTTCCTGAAGATCGGCGACCGCGCCGCGGGCGCGATCAAGTCGGGCGGCACCACCCGCCGCGCCGCCAAGATGGTGGTGGTCGATGCCGATCATCCCGACATCGAGACCTATATCGACTGGAAGGTGAAGGAGGAGCAGAAGGTCGCGGCGCTGGTCACCGGCTCCAAGATCAACCAGAAGCACCTCAAGGCCGTGATGAAGGCCTGCGTGAACTGCGAAGGTTCGGGCGACGACTGCTTCGACCCCGAGAAGAACCCTGCCCTGCGCCGCGAGATCAAGCTCGCGCGCCGCAACCTCGTGCCCGACAACTACATCAAGCGTGTCATCCAGTTTGCGAAACAGGGCTACAAGGACATCTCGTTCGACACCTACGACACCGACTGGGATTCCGAGGCCTACCTCACCGTCTCCGGCCAGAACTCCAACAATTCGGTGTCGCTGAAGGATGACTTCCTGCGCGCGGTCGAGACCGATGGCGACTGGAATCTGAACGCCCGCACCTCGAAGAAGGTGACGAAGACGCTGAAGGCCCGCGACCTCTGGGAGAAGATCGGCTACGCCGCCTGGGCGAGCGCCGATCCCGGCCTGCACTTCAACACCACGATGAACGACTGGCACACCTGCAAGGCGTCCGGCGACATCCGCGCCTCCAATCCGTGCTCGGAATACATGTTCCTGGACGACACGGCGTGCAACCTCGCCTCCGCCAATCTGCTGACGTTCTACAACACCACCACCAAGCGGTTCGACGTCGAGTCCTACGAGCACCTCTGCCGGCTCTGGACCATCGTGCTGGAAATCTCCGTCATGATGGCCCAGTTCCCGTCGAAGGCGATTGCCGAGCTGTCCTACGAATTCCGCACCCTCGGTCTCGGCTTTGCCAACATCGGCGGCCTGCTCATGACCATGGGCCTGCCCTATGACTCGAAGGAAGGCCGCTCGCTGTGCGGCGCGCTGACCGCCGTGATGACCGGCATCGCCTACAAGACCTCGGCGGAGATGGCGGCCGAGCTCGGCGCCTTCCCCGGCTACAAGAAGAACGCCCAGCACATGCTGCGCGTGATCCGCAACCACCGCCGCGCCGCCCATGGCAACGCGGCCGGTTATGAAGGGCTCTCGGTCAACCCGGTGCCGCTCGATCACGCCTCCTGCCCGCAGGCCGACATCGTCACCCACGCCGTCCACGCCTGGGACGACGCGCTGGCGCTCGGCGAACAGCACGGCTACCGCAACGCCCAGACCACGGTGGTGGCGCCGACCGGCACCATCGGCCTCGTGATGGACTGCGACACCACCGGCATCGAGCCTGACTTCGCGCTGGTGAAGTTCAAGAAGCTGGCCGGCGGCGGCTACTTCAAGATCATCAACCAGGCGGTGCCCGCGGCGCTGCGCGCGCTCGGCTATCGCGAGAGCGAGATCGCGGAGATCGAGGCCTACGCCGTCGGCCACGGCTCGCTGTCGAATGCGCCGGGGATCAACGCCTCGACGCTGAAGGCCAAGGGCTTCACCGATGAGGCGATCGCCAAGGTCGAGAAGGCGCTGCCGACCGCGTTCGACATCAAGTTCGCCTTCAACAAGTGGACCTTCGGCGAGGATTTCATCCGCGACCAGCTCGGTATCGGCGCGGAAGCCATTGCCGCGCCGGGCTTCGACCTGCTCTCGGCGGTCGGCTTCACAAAGCGCGAGATCGAGGCCGCCAACGTGCACATCTGCGGCGCGATGACGGTCGAGGGCGCGCCGCATCTGAAGGCCGAGCACTATCCGGTGTTCGACTGCGCCAATCCCTGCGGCAAAATTGGCAAGCGTTATCTCTCGGTCGAGAGCCACATCCGGATGATGGCGGCTTCGCAGCCGTTCATCTCGGGCGCGATCTCGAAGACCATCAACATGCCGAACGACGCCACGGTGGAGGACTGCAAGTCCGCCTATCTCCTCTCGTGGAAGCTGGCGCTGAAGGCCAACGCGCTGTACCGCGACGGCTCGAAGCTCTCCCAGCCGCTCAACTCACAGCTCATCAGCGACGATGAGGACGAGGACGATGCGGTCGAGGCGCTCTACGAGAAGCCGATGGCGGCGCGCGCCGCCCAGGTCTCGGAGAAGATCGTCGAGAAGCTGGTCGAGCGCATCGTGGTGATGCGCGAGCGCGAGAAGATGCCGGACCGCCGCAAGGGCTACACCCAGAAGGCTGTTGTCGGCGGGCACAAGGTTTACTTGCGCACCGGCGAATATGACGACGGCCGGCTCGGCGAGATATTCATCGACATGCACAAGGAAGGCGCGGCGCTGCGCTCCTTCATCAACAACTTCGCCATCGCGGTCTCGCTGGGCCTGCAATACGGCGTGCCGCTGGAAGAGTATGTCGACGCCTTCACCTTCACCCGCTTCGAACCGGCGGGCCCGGTGCAGGGCAACGACTCGATCAAGTACGCGACCTCGATCCTCGACTACGTCTTCCGCGAGCTCGCGGTCAGCTACATGAGCCGCTTCGACCTCGCCCATGTCGATCCGAACGAGTCCGGCTTCGACGCGCTCGGCAAGGGCGTCGAGGAAGGCAAGGAGCCGGACGAGGCCCCGACGCAGCAGGCGACAAAATACCTGTCGAAGGGCCTGACCCGCTCGCGCACCGACAACCTCGTCGTCATGCGCGGCGGCACCACCGCGGTCAGCGCGAACTCGGACGCCGCCCCCGCCGGCGGCAACCGCGTGACGTCGCTGGCCTCGCACAGCCCCACCGCCCGCGGCGTCTCCGACACCATCGAGGGCGCAGTCGCCTTAAAGCAGGAAGTCAGCCACGACCTCTCGCCGACGGAAAAGCTGGAGGCGATGAAGTGGAGCAAGGCAGGCACGGCGGCAGCCGCGGCGCCGAGCAAGGCCGAGCGGAGAGCCGAGGCGAAGGCCAAGGGCTACGAGGGCGAGATGTGCTCGGAGTGCGGCAACTTCACGCTGGTAAGGAACGGCACGTGCATGAAGTGCGATACGTGCGGAAGTACGACGGGGTGTTCGTGAGGAAACTCTCTATTTGTAGGTCAAATCAATGGGGTCCGCTGGGCGCAGCTCAGCGGACTTCAACGTGCAGTAGCCCGAGCCGGAGAAATAGATTGCTGCTTTTTGAATGCATCATTTCGACCAAACGCAAGATGAACTCTTAAAGTCAGCACTAGCGAGTCGGGGAGAAACATTTCAGTGGCGAGGAATGTTCTGCTTGGCAATATGGCCTGCCTCGCTGACTTTGGGAATCCCAATCAGCGATACCAAGACTTCCTGCAGCGTGGCCTTCCTCCCTTTAAGACTCTAATCGAGAGCATTTTGCTCTTCGACAAGATTACGATCCCCACCAACGATTTCATGCCTCTTGCGCTTTTGTTGGGAGTTCTCGGTGAGGATCATGTGGCTCGCCTCCTAGGCGAGGATATTATCGCGTTTGCTCGTTTCACAGGAAGTGTGGCCTACCTTGGAAACGGCGGCGGTGTGGGCGTCATAAATGTTGCAGACTCTGATAAGACACCGAAATTATTTAGCGCCCCGACCGAGATCACGATAACTGAGCTATTCAAAGGGCTTCCGGGACTGAAGAACGAACGCTTGCTTAAGAACTTGGCGTTGAGGTCGACGGTAGAATTTTCGATCGAGAGTTCGCAGGGTGAGCTAGGTCGCGCGGTCTATGAAGAGATCAAGCGTGAGCCTTCGATAGTGAAAGCCCGTGGCATCGTGAATCTTGCGAAGCTACCGGGCCTCGCCCCCAACCAAGTGAGGGGGCTCAGCCTTCTGATTGATGATGAACAGGACGACGACATATTTCAAGTCTTGCGAGTTGCTCAATCGAACCTCGAGGCCAAGGCAGCCGCGTTAACTGGGTGGAACGATATCTACACCTCTGAAGAGGTCGCGAAACTATTCCGAAATTCCCTTTCTCGTGTCAGGCCAAGAGCCGATTCCGAAGCGAAACTCGCAACTTTAGTTTCAATTGCGGACCTTCCTGACGTTGGGCTACTGGCCATTCAAAATAAAGAAATCATCAGGGACATCATCTCACTTCGGCAGTCTGTATCTGGAACGCAGTTTAGGATGTGGTTTCATGAGAATTGCCGCACGGATCCAAAGACTACGTCGAGAGAATATCAAGCAGTCCTGAAGTCGATTCCATTCGTTCAATCAGCAACAGGAAGAACCCTCAGGTATTTTACGCAGTTAGGCGTTGCAGCTGCCGCAATGCCTCTTGATCCGACAATTGGCCTTGGAATAGGTGCAGCGCTTGGCGCGTTGGATTCATTTATTCTCGAACGCACATTTAAAGGCTCGAGCCCGAAAGTGTTCATGGAGCGTTTGGAAAAAATCGCCGTCGAGATCACCGCAGAACAAGCGTAGGTCGGATTAGCCGTACCGCCGTTGCGCCAACCGACAGCTTACGTTTCGCTCAGGTGCCGGGGTCGTTCCGCCCTACTCTCTATTAAATAACTAATCAGCGTCGTAGCCCGGACGAGAAGCGACATCCGGGACCAGGACCACAAGATTTCTTGATTGCCCCCGCATATCGCTTCGCTCAAGCAGGCTTCCCCGCTTCACCTTCCCATCCACTCCATCACCGCGCCGACCGACAGCCACAGCGTCCAGCCGAGCCCGAGCAGGCAGACCAGTGCCGCCGCCATCGCGATCGCGAGCAGGAGGCCATCCTCCTGCAAATAGGCTATCGCGACCTCACTATCATGGACTGCCCAACCGCAGTGAATGACATGCCTCGGCAGAATTAGTGCCAGAGCCACAAGATCAACCCAACAATGACAATGGCAGCGGCAATCGCCTGCCATCCCTTGGCGTTGAAATCGAAGAAAGGCCTCTTGAAGCGAAGTTCGTGCATGGCACAGCTCTCCATTAGGAAAATTCAGAGCTGTTTTTCGGGGCGAGATAGATATGTGGCCCAAAATCAGAATGGTTGGCAAGGGGTCTAAATAGAGTCCATCGCAAATTTGCGCCCCTATAGATCGAAATCTTAACTAACGCAGATCGGAACATGTATTAGCGAATATCTTGGTAGCGTGCTCGCTATTTTTCCTTCTATTTCGATGAACCTTCTTGTCCATCGTCATGAACATTAATGGGTGCTTTTGTCACCGCTTGTGGCTGATTCGATCCCCTTCCTGATTTGATCTTGCGAGAGTTTCTTCATGGCCAGTAAGCGTAGCCCGGATGAGCGCAGCGACATCCGGGACCGATACGCAACTCACAAGACCAATCCCGCATATCGCTACGCTCATGCGGGCTACTCGCTAACCCGCCCTACTCGCCGAACTCTCACGCCGCCTTCGCTTCCTTCTCCGCCGGCGCCGTCTCCATCGCCTTCATGTACAGGTCGAGCAGGCTTTCCCGCTCGTCGCGCTCGTCCTGGTCTTGCTTGCGGAGCTTGATGATCTCCTTGAGGATCTTGACGTCGAAGCCTTCGCCCTTGGCTTCGGAAAACACTTCCTTCTTCTGCTCGTTCAGTTCCTGCAATTCGCCGTCGATGTTCTCGATCCGCTCGACGAAGGCACGAATTTTTCCGCCGGGAATGGTGATGTCGGACATGGGACCTCTTTGCTGAATGAGGTCGTGAAAATGCAAGCAAAGAGATGACCAATGTCTTAAGCGCGGCCGCGATCGGCGTGCCGCCTTGCGGGCTTCTGCGACCGGCAATTCCCGGGCATGACCAGGCTATGGGATGTGGCCGACAACCATGTGCGATAGCCCTGCGGAACGTGCAGGCAAATCTACCTCACGCCTGACACATCGAGGTCCTCTGCGGCGGGCTCGACCGGAGTCTTGCTCACGGCCCCGGCGGCAGATACCGGGCTGAGGAAGATGTCGTGCACGAGTCCGAGTTTGCCAAGTCCCAAAATGATCAGGCCGTTGATGTCGATCTCGTACCAGGCGTGCGACAGATAGGCGTCGCGCGGAAAGCGGTGATGGTTGTTGTGCAGCCCCTCGCCGAAGGTGAGGAACGTGGTCACCAGTTCGTTGGTGGTGCCGTCATTGGTCTCGAAGCGGCGATAGCCGTAGCGGCCGTCGCTGTGGCAGACCGAGTTCACCAGCGAGGTGGCCATGGTCATGAGATAGCTGCGCAGCAGGCCGGCAAACAGGACGCAGCCGATCATCGCGTGCACGCCGCCGAACCCGTAGCCGATAACGCCCGGGATGATCACCGCCGACAGCGCGTACCAGTACCAGCGCGTTCGGGTGAAGAACATCGCGATCGGGTCGGCCAGGATATCCTTGGCATAGTATGCGGCATCGGTGGTCTCGCGGTCCCACACCCAGCCGCCTTGCGCATGCGACATGCCCTTGGCGAAGCTGAGGTAGCGATTGCCGGCGCCGTCATAGTAAGGGCTGTGGACATCGCCGGGCTTGTCGGAATGCAGATGGTGCCGGCGATGGTTGGAGACCCATTTCAGCACCGAGCCCTGCACCGCCATCGTCGCCATCGCGGCGAGCAATGTCCGCATCACCGGGCCGCAGCGGAAGCTGCGGTGGACGAAGTAGCGATGCATGAAGCCGATGCCGATCGTGCTCAGCACGAACGTGCCGAGGAAGACGGACACCTCCACCCAGCCGATGCCTTGCGTGAATGTCCAGACCAGCGCCGCGATCGAGCCCGACACCATGATGCCGAACGCGATGTAGGAATCGAGAAACTTGGCGTCGACCTGTGGGCCTTCGAGCAGCACGCCCGGCGGCATTTTCGGCTCCGCGCCATCCGCCGACGCCACGCCCTGAATTTCGGTCATCCCAGCCAGTCCATTCACGAGAAATCAACCATTCCGCAGCGCAGCGTACAGCCATGGGTTGTTGCGAGCAAGCACTCGGCCGCGCGCTGCTTTGCATGGGGTTGTTTTCGTCAAAATGGGAGCGTGCGACGTTGCTTGGTCGCCTCCGCGCGCAAGATGCGTGCAACGCGAGTTGCCGAAACCGCGCGTCAGTGGCCCATCCAGTCCATCACCACGCCGACCGACGCCCACAGCGTCCAGCCGAGCCCGAGCAGGCAGACCAGCGCGGCCGCCATCGCGACCGCGAGCAGCACGCCGTCCTCCTGCAGATAGGCGACCGCGATCAGCACGACCACGATGCCCGGAATGACGTTGACCAGCGGCAGCGGCCAGCCGGCCGAGAACGCCAGCAGGAACACGGCCAGTCCGACCAGGCGGTCGATCACGTCGTGACGCGCGTCCCAGCGCGGCCGGCTGATGCGCTCGATCGCCTGCAGCATCGGGCGGACCAGGATGGTGAACCGCTTGAAGCGCTTGAAGTCGAACTGCCGCTTGGAGATGAAGCGCGGAAACGATGGCGCCCTGCGTCCCAGCATCATTTCGACCGCCGGAAACAGCAGCGCCAGCGTCGCGATCGTCGCGATGCCGGGGATGATCACCAGGAGCCCCAGCAACAGCAGCAGCAACCCGAACGAGCGCTTGTCCAGGTTGCCGAGCAGCCACTCGAGATCGACGGGACCGTCAGGTGCTTTCGCGACGAGATCGTCGAGGATCTGGGAGGTTTGCGGTGGCGGCAATGGGTTTCCGACCGGAGGGGACGTCCTCGCCAAATTGTGCATATGCGGCATCGATTGCAACGGTTGCCGAGGCGGACTAGGAAACTTCAATGAACAGCGATTCCGATCAAGCGTGGCACGGCCATGCACCGTCGAGCCCGATTACCGCCAATCGCCGCCGTTGGCCATGGGTCATCCTGATCGCCATCCTCGTGCTCGCCGGCGCCGGCGCTGGTGGCGTCTATGCCTGGCCCCAGATCGCGCCGCTGGTTCCCTCCTTTAGCAACGCACTCTCTGGCGAAAAAGTGGCCGCGGCCGACAAGGAGGCGTTGCCGGATCTGCTCGCGAGCCAGCAGAAGGTCGAGGATGAGCTCGCCGCGCTCGGCCGCTCGGTCGCGGACCAGCAGGAACAATTGAAGACCCTCGTCGACCAGCTGGCCGCGCTGAGCTCGAAGGTCGATGCGCTGCAACGCCCTGCCCCGCCTCCGGCACCGCCGCCACCAGCCGCCGCCGAATTGCCGGTGGCGCCGGCCGCACAGGGCGCCCCGCGGCCGCGACGGCCGCCGCCGGTTCGTGCGCCGAAGCCGACAGGTCCGGTCTCGATCGGCGGCGCGCCGCTCAGTGCGGCTCCGGCCGGCGCGGCCCGCTGAGCCGCGCGGGGCGGTGGCGATTGACCCGGATGGACACCGTATCCATATGGGACCGGCGGACCGGCTGACGCCGCTTCGCATCAGCCTGGACAGAGCCCGGTACCTTCAGCGGCGAGTCCTTCATCCACCCCCGTTCGGGAGCCGCCGTGGCCGCACTCTCCATCCTCGATCTCGTCCGCGTCACCCAGGACACCGACGCCAGCGGCGCGTTGTATAACGCGCGCGACGTCGCCGTGCATGCCGAGGCGCTCGGCTATCGTCGCATCTGGGTGGCCGAGCATCACAACATGGCCGGCATCGCGAGCGCGGCGACTGCGGTCGTGATCGGCCATATCGCGGCGGGGACGAAGACCATCCGCGTCGGTGCCGGCGGCATCATGCTGCCGAACCACGCGCCCTACGTCGTTGCCGAACAATTTGGCACGCTGGCGCGGCTGTTTCCGAACCGGATCGACCTCGGGCTCGGCCGCGCGCCGGGCACCGATCAGCTGACGCTGCGCGCGCTGCGCCGCACGCCGGAGGCCGCCGAGAATTTTCCGCAGGACGTGCTGGAGGTGCAGGCCTTCCTCGCCGAGGCTGGTCCCAACCAGCGCATCCAGGCGGTGCCCGCCGCCGGTACCAACGTGCCGCTGTGGATTCTCGGATCGAGCAATTTCGGTGCGATGCTGGCCGGCGAGCTCGGCCTGCCCTACGCCTTCGCCTCGCATTTCGCACCGGAGATGCTGCTGCAGGCGCTCGAGATCTACCGCGCCCGCTTCAAACCGTCGGAGCAGCTCGACCGCCCGTACACGATGGTCGGCGTCAACATCATCGCCGCCGAGACCGACGCCGAAGCGCGGCGGCTGGCGACGACGCAGCAGATGTCGTTCACCAACATCTTCCGCGGCGCGCGCGGCCTGAGCCAGCCGCCGATCGACGACATCGAGACCTACTGGTCACCGTCGGAAAAGCAGCAGGCGATGCGGATGCTGGCCCGCTCCATCATCGGCTCGCCCGAGACGGTGCGCGCCGGCATCGACGCGCTGGTCGCGGAGACCGGCGCCGACGAGCTGATGATCGTGTCCGACGTCTACGAGCACGCCAAGCGGCTGCGCTCGTTCGAGCTGATCGCCAAGGCCGCGGGCATCACGGCCTGACCCGCGCCATGCGTAGCCCGCGGGATGAGCAGAGCGCAGCCAAACCCGTCCAAATGCCCGCATTGATTTCGCCGTGAGCCACTGAACGTCACGGGCTAAAGCGCGATGAGATTTGTTGAATCGTCATAGCGCAGTAGCTCTTTGTTTGAGCATGATCTCTTCGGAAAACCGCTTCGCACTTTTCCGGATCATGCCCTAGACTCTGCTCAACGCCTGCGCGATGTCGGCCACCAGATCGGACGGATGCTCGATGCCGATCGACAGCCGGATCGTCGTATCGAGCACCCCGATCCGCTTGCGGATCGCGGCCGGCACACCGGAATGCGTCATCGTCGCCGGCAGGCTCGCCAGCGACTCGGTGCCGCCGAGGCTCACCGCGAGCTTGAAGATCTGCAAACTGTTGAGGAATTTCTCCGCTTCCGCCTGGCCGCCGACGATATCGAAGGAGAAGGTCGAGCCTGCACCGCTGCACTGCGCGGCGAACGCGCGCCCCGCCGGCGACGCGGCGTCGAGGTGGCCGAGATAATGCACCTTCGCGACCTTGGGATGGTCGCGCAGGAAATCCGCGACCAGGAGCGCGTTACGGTCGGCCTTCTCCATGCGCAGGCTGAGCGTTTCCAGCGACCGGCTGATCATCCAGCAGGAATGCGGATCGAGCTGGGTGCCGATCGCGCCGCGTAGCGCCTTGACGTCCTTCATCAGCGCCTTGCTGCCGAGCGCGGCGCCGGCGATCAGGTCGGAATGACCGCCAACATATTTCGTCAGCGAGTACAGCGATAGATCCGCGCCGTGCTCGATCGGCCGCTGAAACACCGGCCCGAGCAGCGTGTTGTCGCACGCGACGACAGGCGTGTGGCCTTGCGCCTTGCCGATCATGTCGGCAACACGCCTGGTCAGCGCGATGTCGACCAGCCCGTTGGTCGGATTGGCCGGCGTCTCGATGAATATCATGGCGACGCGGCCCTGCTTCATCGCCTCCGCCGCGGCGGCGCGCACCACGTTCTCGTCGACGCCGTCGGCAAAGCCCACCGCGCCGATCGAGAGGCCCGCGAGCGTCTTTGTGAACAGCGTCTCGGTGCCGCCATAGAGCGGCTGCGAATGCAGGATGACGTCGCCGGGCCGCGCGAACGCCAGCACCGTGGTCGAGATCGCCGCCATCCCCGAGGCGAACAGCGCGCAGCTCTCGGTGCGCTCATAGATCGCCAGCCGGTCCTCGACGATCTCGCTGTTCGGATGGTTGAAGCGCGAATAGACCAGCCCCGCGCCCATCCCTTCCGGCGGCTCGCGGCGGCCGGCGACGAAATCGAAGAAGTCCTTGCCGTCCTCGGCGGTCCTGAACACGAAGGTCGAGGTCAGGAATACCGGCGGCTTGACCGCGCCCTCCGAGAGTTGCGGATCGTAGCCGTAGTTCAGCATCAACGTTTCCGGATGCACCGTGTGATTGCCGATCTGGGTCTTGGAGGGAAACGGTTTTGCCACGGCCTTTCTCCTTGTCTTGGGGAACGCGGAATCGGCGGCACTCTTCCGAATCTTCCGTCGCAGCGTAGTCCAGCTTTGTGCAATTCACCAAAGCGCCGGTGACGCAGGCAGCCCGGCACGCGTAGCCCGGATGAGCGGCTTGTCCGCCAAAGCTCAAGAGCGACAGCGCAAGCGATATCCGCAGGCTCTTCGAACCACGGTGGACAATTCGCCGATGCAGCCTACCGCCGCAGCGGGGTCCGCTTGACCGCCGTCTTCTTCCAGAGCCGAAAGCCGCCCTCGAACGCATTGGCATTGTCGCCGAACCGCACCTTGGGCGGCGGTGTCTTGACCAGCCTGGCATTGCCGCCGCCGAGCACGATGTAGTCGGGCTCCAGCGCGGCGAACAGGCGCGCGATCACGTCGTCGACCGACTTGCGCCATTTCTTCTTGCCGCGACGCTCGAGCCCCGCGGCGCCGACATAATCCTCGAAGGTCTTGCCCTTGCGGTACGGCAGATGGCCGAGCTCCATCGGTTCGGCCAGGCCGTCGACGATCATGGCCGAGCCGAGGCCGGTGCCGAGGCCGAGGAACAGCATGCGGCCGCCCTGGTAGCTGCCGAGCGCCTGCATCAGCGCGTCGTTCACCACCTTGGTGGGGCAGCCGAAGGCCCTGCGGAAGCTGAACCCGGCCCAGCCATGGCCGAGATTGTACGGCTCCAGCAGCGGCCGGTTGTGCACGACCGGCCCCGGATAACCGATCGAGATCACGTCATAGGACCAGTCCCTGGTCAGCGCCTTGACCTTGCGCACCATCGCGCGCGCCGACAGATGCGGACCGGATTCGAACTCGCGCCTGATGCGCTCGCGGTCGGTCATGACCTTGACGTGCGTGCCGCCGACATCGATCGCGAGGACGATACGTTGCGATGCCCGTTTGGTGCTTTTCTTCCTGCTGCTGGTTTTCGCCATGGATGATGCGTGCGTTGCTCGGCGAGCATAGCACACAAGATCGTAGCCCGGATGAGCGAAGCGACATCCGGGACGAACCCGCATATCGCCCCGCTCATACGGGCTACGTCATTGCGAACGCCGTCAGGCGGCGGATGCGCTGTTACCAGCCGCGATCCACGTTGCGTACCTCGCCGGTCCGCGCGTCGACATGGACCTGCATCCAGCGGCCGGCGCGGTCGCGTCCTTCGACCTCCCACTCGTCGCCGAGGAATTGCGTGTTCGATACCGTCACGATGCCGAAGCTGCTCGCGACGTCGAGTGCCGCCTCCATCGAAGTCTGGTCGCCGGCATCATAGGCCATCGCGGGCGTCGCTGCGCCGAGCGCCAGGGCCGCGACGGCGGGAAGGATGAATTTTCGCATGGGTCACTCCTCTCGGATGAATCGAGCTATCACGGGCCATAGAACGAGCGGCAACCGCATGAGTTCCGATCAAGCGGAGCTGGAACGCGCACGAAATTTGAGCGCTTGCGGCGAACTGATGAAGTTCCCGACGCAATCGCGCCGCAGCTTTGTTCCCCATCCGACTCCATTTTGTTCGCAAAGAACGAATCGGAATCGCGCAAATCACCGCGCAGCAATTCTTAACAACAAGTTCGCCGCGTGCGTATCGCGCGCGATGGTTAACCGCTCGCATGCGCAGGCTCTGTAGGGGAGCAAAGCTTCGTAGCCCGGATGCAGCGAAGCGCAATCCGGGGCGGTCTATCCGCGGAGGCTTTCCCGGATTTCGCTTCGCTTCATCCGGGCTACGAAGCTCCTTTGTCCAGGCGACGAAGTTTCCCCTCAGCAGATCATCGGATCGTCGCCATGATCGCACACGCCTCCCGGCATGCTGCGCGACGACGCGCTGAAATTGGCGACCGCCGACGCCGGCATCCGCGCATGGTTCTCGAGCCACGGCCCTGGCAGCACGATCGCCGCATTGGCTCTCGACGGCTCATAGCGCTCGGGCACACTGTGAGCCATGGCCGAAGTCGTGAACATGGCGACCGCGATCAATCCTGCCGACAGGCATTTGACTGGTTTCATCGAACTTCTCCGTAGTGGATTCAGCGAGCCGGACAGATGACCGGCGCCGAATTTGGTTGGTCCACAGGTGATGACGATTCCAGCGGCGCTTTATTTCTGCAGCAAACGGTTTTGTGATGTGGCGAGAGCAATCGAGAACCGGACAGCGCTGCCAACTTGTTCCATCTCTGACTCCATTTTGTTCGCAAAGAACGAATCGGAATCGCGCAAATCGGCAAGGAGCAATTCTTAACAACACGTTTGCTTTGTAGCCCGGATGCAGCGAACAATCGGCCTTACTCGTTTTCCTCATAACCCAGCGTGGGCCGCAGCGCGCGCATCTTGTGCGCGAGCCGGCGGCTTGCCGTCTCCTCCGCGCGCGCGAGCCGGGTCGCGACCGCGACATGGTCCGCATCGCTCTTGTGCTGGTTGAGCTTCGACTGGCCCTCGATGTCGTCGACGACGATATCGATCACGCGGATCATCGACAGCATCGACTCGCGCTTGCCCGGCTCCATCTGTGTCAGATCCCAAGGCTGCTTCGGCAACCGCGCCTCGGAAACCGCGAGCAGCGCGTCGCCATGGCCGCGGTTCGCGTCCCGCTCACGCAGCTGCGCGACGCCGGACAGATGCACCGCCTCGTAGAGCCAGGTCGAGACGTTGTCCGGCGACGCGTACCAATCGTTGGAGATGTAGGCGTCGTCGCCGGCGACGATCAACAGGAAGCGCCGCTTGCCGTCGGCAAGCTCGACCAGCGGATTTTTCGCGGTGAGGTGGATCTGCACGATCACGCCGTCGTCGCGCCGGTCGATCACGAACGGCACGTGCGAAGCGCGCGGGCCGCGGTCATCGGCGGCGACGATGACGCCGAAGCCGCGCGCGCCCGCGAAGGCCAGCGCGCGCTCCTCGTCGATGCGAAACTGGGGACGCAGGATGTGCATGTTTAGCGCTCGAACGATGGACGCCCCGCAGGGCACGTCAAGAAATCTCGTACACCGACACCTTGTCCGCGATGCCGCTCAATGTCACGGTTTTCTGCGTCGGCTGCAACCCGCGGGCCTCGCGCCTCCCAAAGCTGTCGTCGTCCGGCTTGGTCAGGCGACCCAGTATTCCAGAGACAGTCGTTATTGAGCAGATAGGCCGCGGCGTACTAGGCGCCCGGTCCATGTGCGCAATTGCGCACAGGCCGGGCGACGACAGCGGTGGATAAGGACAAAGCTTCACATCCTCTCAGGATGACGGAACGGACAGCGAAGCAGCACATTCGATGCCGTCTGCTCCCGTGGGCAATCCCGCACCAGGCTGGACGACAAGTTGGACGTGGGGGCAATCCGCCGTTGAACTGCCAGCAGGCGGCGGGTTACCTTTCGCCCACCCTCATCCACGCGAAGGATCATCATGAACGGCGACCGGTATTATGGGGTTCGTGTCGAGGGCGCGAAGTATGGCGTCGGGTTTGGCTCGGCGCTGGCGATCGCGATCTCCTACACCAAGAACCAGTCGATCCTGTGGGCGATCATCCACGGCATCCTCGGCTGGCTCTATGTGATCTATGCGGCGCTGTTCGGATGACGTGGAAGGCATGAGCGTCATCTCCATCCAGTCGCAGGTCGCCTACGGCCATGTCGGCAACAGCGCCGCGGTGTTTCCGATGCAGCTTGCCGGCATCGACGTGACAGCGGTGCCGACCACGCTGCTCAGCAACCGGCCGGGCTATCCGACCATCCGCGGCCGGGTGCTCGACGTGCAGCTGGTCGCGGACCTGCTGCGCGGCATCGAGGAGCGCGGCGCGGTCGAGGGCGCGACGCTGGTGCTGTCGGGCTATCTCGGCTCGGCCGATATCGCCCTGGAGGTCGCCGACTTTGTCGCCCGCGCCAAGCAAGGCAACCCGGCGCTGCGCTATTGCTGCGATCCCGTGCTCGGCGATCGCGACCGCGGCATGTTCGTGCGGCCGGACATCCCGCCGCTGGTGCTGGGCGAGCTGTGCCCGCTCGCCGACATCATCACTCCCAACCATTTCGAGTTCGAGTTTCTGTGCGGCGCGGAGGCGAAGACCACCGGCGATGTGGTCAGGCACGCCGGCACCGTGATGGCACGTGGACCGTCAACCATCGTCGTCACCAGCGCCGAGCTCACCGACACTCCCGACGGCGAGATCGAGACGCTGGCGATCGAGCGCGGCGGCGCCTGGCGGGTCCGCACGCCGCGTGTGCCGATCAGCCCGTCCGGCACCGGTGACCTGTTCGCGGCGCTGTTCGCCTCCGCCCGCGTGCGCGGCGCCGGCACGCCGGATGCGCTCGGCTACGCAGCGTCAGCCATCCACGCCGTGCTGGAGCGCACCGCGCAGCGCGGAACCGAGGAAATGCGCATTGTCGAAAGCGCCGCCGTCATGCTTGATCCGCCCCGCCGCTTCGCGGCAGCAGCGATCACCGCGCCCTGACATCCCGGACATTCCCCATGATCGACCCCACCACTCTTCTCACCTACGCCGCCGTCGTGCTCGGCCTGTTCCTCATTCCCGGCCCGGCGGTGCTGCTGGTGCTGGCGCGATCGGTGACCGGCGGGCCCCGCGTCGGCGTCGCCACCGGCTTCGGCATCGCGCTCGGCGACCTCGTCCACACCGCGATGGCGACCTTCGGCCTGTCGGCGGTGCTGATGACATCGGCGCTCGCCTTCTCGATCGTGAAATATGCCGGCGTGATCTATCTGATCGTGCTCGGCATCCGCGCCCTGTTCGAGAGGAACGAGGAGCTGCATTTGCCCGCCGCGCAGCCGGTCGATGCGCACCGGGCGTTCCGCCAGGCCGTGCTCGCCGAGATGCTCAACCCGAAGACCGCGCTGTTCTTCCTCGCCTTCCTGCCGCAATTCGTCCACCCCGGCCACGGCTCGGCCGTCGCGCAATTCGCCACGCTCGGGCTGATCTTCGTCGTCATGAGCGCGGCCTACACCTCGCTGCTGGCGCTGGCGGCGGGCCAGATCAGCCCATGGATCAGGCGCAACCGGAGCATCGGGCGCTGGCAGGGCCGCGTGGTCGGCACGATCTACATCGCACTCGGCATCCGCCTCGCCTTTCAGGAACGGTGAGAACAGATGCCTGACCTGAAGCCGCAAGCCAGCTACGACGACTTCGCCCGCCTCGATATCCGCATCGGCAAGGTGGTCGAGGTGCAACCCTTCCCGCGCGCCCGCAACCCGTCCTATAAGGTCGGGGTCGACGTCGGCGCTGACAGGATCATGTGGTCGAGCGCGCAGATCACCAATTACGAAGCCACGGCGCTGCTCGGCTCGCTGGTGGTCTGCGTCTGCAATCTCGGTGCGAAGAACATCGCCGGTTTCACCTCGGAACTGCTGATTCTCGGTGCCAGGGACGCGACAGGCAACGTCATCCTGCTTGGTCCGCGCAGCGGGGTTGCAATCGGCGAGCCGATCTTCTGATCACGCGGCCATCACGGCGAGGTGATTCAAATCGTCGGCATTCTCCGTAGTTTTCCGATGGGGGATCACCCGGATTCTCCGCAAGCCTGCACACTGCTATCCCAGCACGCGACGAGTCGACTCGCCATGGAATCAGAACTGGAATCAGCAGATGTCCGCCGTCTATTTCCACTGCTCCGACGAACAGCACGTGCTCCTCGATCGCAACGGCGCCGCGATGGATCTTGCGGAAGCGCGCGTGCATGCCGAGCGCCTGGTGCGCAGCTATGTGATGACGCCGAGCGCCGAGGACTGGCGCAACTGGGTGCTGCACGTCACCGACGATCTCGGCGACGAGCTGTTCGAACTGCCGTTCGCCGCCGTGCTCGGCGAGCTGCACTGAGGGCGTGCCATGGAACTCGTTCCGCACTCGCTGCGCCGCAGCCTCGTCCTGCTCCTCGCGCGCTGCCAGGCGCTGATCGTCGGTGCTTGCCATCCCTATCGCCCGGAACTGCATTACATGCGCGGGCCCGGACCGAAATGGCACGCCAGGCACCAGGCCGCGCTGCGCGACTAAAGTCGTAATCGCGGCGCCACAGCCATTTCACGAGAAAAGGCCGGCGGGCATGACGCCACCGGCCTTCTCCTGCGGCTGCCGGCTCCCGGAGTCCGGTTCCGCCGCAATTCCACGTGAGTTCAAGCGTGCACCGAGATTTTTAATCAAATCTTAACGTCGCGGCGGTGAGCTGGCTCACAAAGCATCGTCGTCGTGCCGCGCATCGCGCCTGCACATCTGCTCATTGCGTGTGACGTGCTGCACATCGTTTCCGCGCCGATCGCCCGACGATTGTGCGTCACGCATCTTAGGGAACACGCGACTCAGTGTTACCCTGTGATGCAAACCGAAACGGGAGCTTCGGAATGCCATACTACACATTCGATCTCGTGGTCGGAGACGAGTTCCGCAACCAGGGCACCATCATCCTCGAAAACATCAGCGTCGCCTCCGATCGCGCCGATCAGCTCGCCAGCGAGCTGGCGCAGGTCAAACCGGAGCTGAAGGCGCGCGGCTGCGCCGTTCGCGTCACCGACATCGATCGCCGCGAGCTCTACCGCACGCCGCTCGATCCGGTGCCGCAGTGGCGCAAGGCGGGTTAGCGCTCATCGCCTGATGCCGCTCACCGCGCGGTCTTGATCTTGCTGCGCGCGGCGATGGGGTCGACGAGGCCCGGCAGGAAGCTGAAATTGGCCGACGTCTTGTTGTCGACCAGCGTCGCGAAGTTGTGGCAGCTGACGCACGAGCCAGGCCCCGGCAGGCTCGAATTGCTGCCGTTGTAGTTCTGGATGTAGGTCTCGAGCGTCATGTTCGAGAGCATGCCGGGCACCGCGTTGGCCGGCACCGGGTTCGGCGGCGTCGGCGGTTCGAGCTGGCCGCCCCACTGCGTACCGATCAGCATATAGTTCTGGAACACGCTCTTCACCGAGCTGAGCGCATTGCGCCACTGCGTGTTGAGCGCGCTCGTCGTCGGATAGATCTGCCAGCAGCGCACCGCCTGCGGCATCGCGGTCGCCGGAGTCGTCCCGCCCTGGGCATAGGGCGGCCGCGGATTCCACGGGAACTGGGTTCTGGCACCGGCCGGTCCCTGCGGGGCGATATTGGTGCCCTGGCCGGACTGCGGCGGGCCGTAGAACGAGTAATGCGCGCCGGACGCCGCCGCGGCCGGTCCGCAACTCGGCTGGTTGATCCAGTAGGTCGGCGTGCCCGGATCGCCGCAGCCGCTCGACACGTTGCACGGCGCCTGCGCCGGCGGCGCGTTGTCGACGTGCTCGAAGGTCGCCCAGATCCATTGCGGCAGCAGCGCCTTGTTCTTCTCGACGAATGGGTTGCGCTGCAGGATGTGCATCCCGACCAGCCCAACCTTCTCGCTGCGGCAGAACGGCTGGCCGTTGCTGACGAGATCACCGGCGACGGCGAGCAGGATGTTCTGGGTATAGAATTTCGATGCATCGTCCTTAGTCGGATCGAGGATGCGCCAGGCCGCCTTGATCTCGATCGAGCCGTTCTTGCCGTCGGGTACCGAGGCCGACGAGGTGAATTCGGCGCCCTTCGGATTGTTCTTGATGAAATTGAGCTGGCCGTTGCGCGTGGTCAGCGTCTGCGACGACAATCCCTGCGGCGCGCGCAGATACGACGCCTCGATCGGATTGACCCGCCGCTCGAACAGCGTCCAGTTGCCGTTGACGTCGATCAGCGGGAGATTGGTCGACGCTTGCAGATACTCCTCGTTGTTCGGCGCCGGCTTACCGTTGCCGTCAGAGCCGATATAGAATTTCGGCAGCGCGATCGCCTGGGTGCAGCCGGCCCGCACCTTGGAATTGCCGAACAGCGCGCTGACCTTGGTATAGGTCTGCCAGACCCGCGGCCCGGGCGCGGTCAGCCCCTGTGCCGGCGGCTTGCCGGTGCTGTCGGCCGCCCAGCTCAGCGCGACGAACATCTGCCAGGCCATGTTGTCGAACGGTGTCTGCACATCCTCCGCGGCGCTGCGCGGCGGCTCGCCATAGAGCCCGTTGTAGCCGACGGTCTGACCCAGCCGCGAATCCGGTCCGATATAGGCCGGCACCTTCGAGCACAGCGTGTTGCTGATGCCGTCGACGCAGAACTGCGCCTGCGGCTGATATTGGGTCTGCGCCGCCGGCCGCAGCGGCTCGGCGACGATCACCGCCGCAATCAGGAACGGCAGCAGGATTGCAGCCAGCCATGTCTTCATGATGCCCCCGAACAAATCCGGCCGACGACTTTCGAGCGCGCGCAAAAATGCGCGATCGAAGCAGCGAGCCGATCACCTGAAATGGAGTTGAGCAACGATAGAGCGCGACTTGGAATCTATAACATCGTTCGGACTGCGACACAACCGATGCAAAAAACTACTATCTAAAATTGAACACGATGACGGCCGCGAACCAGCGCGCAACGGCGATGCGCGGCCCTCACTTCTTCAGGTTCAGGCGGCCGATGAAGTCGCGCTTGCCGAGCGGCGCGCCCTTATGGCGGAGGATGTCGTAGGCCGTGGTGGCGTGGAAGAAGAAGTTCGGCAGCGAGAACGACATCAAGAAGCCCTCGGCGGTGAACGGCAGCGACCGGTCGCCGACCTTGAAGGTGACGTCGCGGCCGATCAGCGCATTGACGGTCTCCGGCGTCAGGCCCGCAAGCTCGCTCTGCGTATCCTTCACCAGCGCCTGTAGTCCGGCATAGTCAAGATCGGGCCTGGCCGATGGCGGCACGAACACGCCGCTCTGCGCCGCCTCGATCGCGCCCCGCGAATGATGTGCGAGCGAGACCACCTGGAAGCGGAACGGCAGCATGTCCGGAAACAGCCGCGTCTCGACGATCCCGGCGGGATCGACGCCGTTCGCCGTGAAATGCGCGAGGCTCTTGTCCATGAATCCGGAGACGGCGCCGACGATCTGCAAATAATTGGCGACGGTCGCGTCGTATAATGAAAAGGCCATGGCGAATTCCCCCTGATCAAATCTTGTCTGCTCACGCCATAGAGTTCCCGCAATTTCCAGGGATGGCAAGCAGCCTCAGAAGGATCTCACGCCGAACGATCCGGCGGAGGCGTCCGCCGGATCGCGCCTCGTCGCCGTCTGCCGGTGTTCAGCCTTGATGCGGTCCGCGCATCATCTTGATGGCGTCCTCGATATGGCGCCAGTCGCGCGCTTCCTCCGCCTCGCCCTTGCTTTCGCAGGCCACGGCGTTCTGCGCGGCCTGGGCGATCGCCTGCAGGCCGTGCTTTTGCAGCATCTGCCGCGCGATGACGTGGATTTGCGTCTCGGCAATCATGGCGCTCTCCTCGACTGTGCAATGCCCGCAGGACAGCGTCGACGACGATCCTGCGGTCGTGCAGCAAAACGGCGGAACGCGATGTCTGGTTCCAGAGCCGCAGCGCAATCAGCGGTTCCCACGGGCCACTTCGGCAGCTACAGAGAATCGCGTACCTCCCGCATGGCGCTGTGACATGGCACAGAACATCTACGACGATCCCGGCTTCTTTGCCGGCTACAGCCAATTGCCGCGGCAGGTCCGCGGCCTCGTCGGCGCGCCTGAATGGCCGGCCATCCGCAGCATGCTGCCGGACGTCTCAGGTAAGCGCGTGGTCGACCTCGGTTGCGGCTTCGGCTGGGCCTCGCGCTGGATGCGCGAGCAAGGCGCCGCCTCCGTGCTCGGCCTCGATCTGTCGCAGAACATGATCGCACGGGCGAAGGAGATGACGCAGGATCCGGCGATCCGCTACGAGATCGCCGATCTCGAAACGCTGCAATTGCCGGAGGCCGCATTCGAGCTGGCCTACAGCGCCCTCGCTTTCCATTACATCAGGGATTTCGATCGCCTCGTGCGCATGCTGCATCGCGCGCTGGTCCCGGACGCCCATCTGGTCTTCACCATCGAGCATCCGGTCTACATGGCGGCCGCACATCCCGACTGGTTACAGGACAAAGACGGCCGCAAGACCTGGCCGGTCAACCGCTACTTCATCGAAGGCGAGCGGCGGACCGACTGGTACGTCCAGGGCGTCCTCAAATATCACCGCACCGTCGGCACGACGCTGAACGCGCTGATCGGCGCCGGTTTTGCACTCCGCCATGTCGAGGAATTTTCGCCGACCGCGGCGCAGATCGCCGCGATGCCGGCGCTGGCCGACGAGCTCGAACGCCCGATGATGCTGCTGATCTCGGCGCAACGCTAGCGCTACGCGGCGACACGCCCCGGCGTCGCCAGCAGTCCGTCAAAGTCTTCCGGCGCATAGGACTTGCCGTCATTGTCGGTGATGACGACCTGCCATCCCTCGCTGGCCCACACCCTTGCCTTGGCGACGATGAGCCAGGTGCTCTCTCGTTCGATTCTGACCGTCTCGTTGTCGCGTTCTGCGATCATCCTGTAGCCCAACGCTGCTTCCTCTTGTCGACTCCTGTCGTGCGCCGTCTGTTGGCAGCGCCGTTAGGCCGCAATTCGCCCGGAGCGTGACAATTTGGTGAAGCGTTCTACGTGAGCCGCGCGAGATTCGGGGCGCCGCGGATTTACCGCCGGAAGCCCAAAAAGAAAAACCCCGCCTTCGGCGCGACGAAGGCGGGGAAGGTTCATTGGGTTGAAATCCACGCGCGGTGAGCGCGGGGAAGTAGCAGCGATGATTCTAGGTGGACCGGCTGCGCCGACAACAGGATTAAAGCGCTGAATGGCCCGGGACTTTTTCCCGATCAAGCCGGCAAAAATCCCGCCGCCCGTCCCGCGCGATGCACTTCACTGCACGACATCCAGCCTGACATTGGCGATGCCCTTGCCGATCATGCCGAGCTCATGCGCCGCCGAATACGAGACGTCGACGATACGTCCGGGCACGTAGGGTCCGCGGTCGTTGACGCGCACCGTCACCGAGCGGCCGCTCTTGACGTCGGTGACGCGCAGCTTGGTGCCGAACGGTAACGTCGGATGCGCGGCGGTCAGCTCGCGCCCATCGAACTTCTCGCCGCTCGCGGTCGGCTGCGCTTCGCTGTAGAAGCTTGCGACCCCGTGCGAGGCGACCTTGGTCTCGCCGGCCGTCTTACGCGACGCATAGGGCGTGTGCCTCTGCGCGACCGCGACACGTGCGCGCGCCGGGGCGGCGCGTGCCGGCTCGATCGAGGCGGTCCGGCTCGCCAGCGCCTGCGAGCGCTCGCTAAGGCCTGAGGATTGCGCGCAGGCCGCAAGCGACCCGGCGCCGATGAACAGCGCCAACAGGCGAAGCGTCGTTCGCGTCCGATCGGAAGAGACCGGGTACGCAACGACAACTGCGCCGCACCTGATGCCGACGTTCGAAGGTACAGCCCCGTCGCATGACATGTTGCATCCCCAAGCCGCAGCCCCCAGCCAAAGCCGAAAATCCAACACCGCCTATCAGCCGAATCCAATCGGGGCGGAACGGTGGCGCGTTTCAGCAAGATGCAACCTGCGCGCGCGAATTTCCGCGCGGTGTGCTGATTTGGCCACAACCGGCGTGTCGCGGATCGGTGCCGTCCGAGTTCCCGACGCCCCTCAGGGATTGGTTTGCTCAACCTGCTCGGTGTCATCGCCCGGCTTGATGTTCAGCCCGGGCGATCCAGTATTCCAGAGACAGTCGTTGAGCAGATGGGCCGCAGCGCCCGGTCCATGTGCGCAATTGCGCACAGCCGGGCGATGACAGCGGTGGGTGAGGACAAAGCTTCACATCCTCTCACGATGACCGGGCATGCTCCCGGAGGTTTGTTCCCGAAACACCCCAACCTCTCCACCCTCTCGCCTTGCTTTGGTCAAACCGGACTGGAGTCGTGGGACAAGGCCAGGAGTCGACAGGTACGAGAATTCGCCGGCCGCCATTTGCGGTTTGACGCTGGACCTGAAAACGGGGACCGCTCATGCAAGCTACAGTTTCGATGAAAGACGCAGATCCGCACGATATTTTCGCGATAGAGCCCAGCTTCGCCCCAGCGCGCCCTGAACAGGCAGCGCCAACGCTCGCGCCCGCCGGCACTGCGGAGCACCGAGAACCCTATTTCGGCCCGAGCCAGACCGCTGCGCCGCCGCCGCCGGTCTCAGCGCCGGCAGCAATTGCGCCGCCGCCACCGGCCCCGTCGGTCGCCCCGATGTATCGCGCCAGCGCGCCCCATGACGTCAGGCTCGACGACATCAAGCTCGACCGCGTGCCGCCATCCACCAACAAATGGGCGATCCGCATTTTCTGGTTCCTGTTCGCGATCCTCAGCGCGATGGGCGCTGCGGCGTGGCAGCATTACGGTGACCGCACCAAGCAGCTGGCCGCCGAGTGGATGCCACAGGTGACGCAGCTGACATCGCAACTGTCGTCGCTGATCCCGAGCAAGGAGGCGCCGGCCGCCGACCAGGCAAGCCAGCCGGCTTCACAAGCCGCTGCCGCCGAGCAGCCCGCGGAAGCGGCAACGCCGGCGGTTGCCCAAGCGCAGGACGTCGCGGCAGCAGCCCCGGCTGCGCCCGCAGCGGCACCGGTCACTTCCTCGACCGCGGTCGCATCGGCGCCACCCACAGCGCCGGTTGCGGCCGTCGTTTCACCTGAGCAGTCGCAACTGCTGCAGTCGATGGCGCACGATCTGGCCTCGGTCGGACAGCAGATCGAGCAACTGAAGGCGAGCATCGATCAGCTCAAGGCCAGCCAGGAACAACTGGCGCAGCGCGTTGCAAGGGCGACCGAGACCAGGGCTGTCGAGCCGCGCCCTGCTCCGCCGCGGCCGCGCGCCGCGACGCCATCGCCGGCCTCAGTGCCGCATGCGACTGCGGTTCCGCCGCCGGTCCGTCGGCCGGCACAGGCCTACGTGCCGCCGCCACCGTCCGCGGCACCGGCCACAACCCTGCCGCCACGCACGTCATCGGCACTGCCGCCACCGACGACAGCGGCGCCGATGCCGCTGCCATCGCAGCAGCAATCCAATGTTGTCGACGCTGATGACGGCGGCCCCGTGGTGCGGCCGCCCATGCCGGTGCGGTGAGAAGCGAGGGCGGATGAGCGCTAGGCTGATCCGCCCTACGCTGTCCGGACCTTACGCGCTCTGCCCCGGCGGCAATACGACCACCACGGCGCCCGGCTTGACCCGCTGATAGAGGTCGATGACATCGGCATTGGTCATGCGGATGCAGCCCGACGAGATCGCCTGCCCGATATATTCGGGCTGGTTGGTGCCGTGGATGCGGTACAGCGTGTCCTTGTTGCCCTGGTAGAGGTAGATGCCGCGGGCGCCGAGCGGATTGGCCGGCCCGCCGGCAACCCGCGCCGGATACGGCCCGAGCCGCTCCTGAATGTCCTTGGTCGGAACCCAGTCCGGCCACTCCGCCAGCCGGCCGACGGTGGCGACGCCGGAGAAGGCCATCGCCTCCTCGCCCACGGCGACCCCGTAACGGATCGCCTTGCCGCCCGGCAGCACGTAGTAGAGATAGCGCTTGTCGGTATCGACCAAGATCGAGCCGGGCTGCTCCCGGCGGGTATAGTCGACGATGTGACGCTGATACTGCTGCGGGATCGCGGCTTCCTTGTATGGCGCATGCGCCAACAATTGCCGATCACGCGGCGTCATCGCGGCATCCGTCACCGGCGACAGCGTCGCCTGCATACAGCCGCCAAGTGCAAGCGTTCCCACCAGCACCGCGGCAAGCCCCAACTTCGACACGATCATTCTCCCCTGCGTCAACTTGTACCACATGCTGCCGAAATCGTGCAGAAATCGTGGCAGAGGCGCCTGGAACACGTCTGTTTGATCGGTTCTTTCCGCGAGTGTGTCCTGACGGTTGCAGTCGGTTCCCTCGGACGCTAGCCTTGCGGAAAATAGTCAAAGCTCGGGAGGACTTCGAATGCGTTATGCTCTGGTGGCGGCAGGCCTGATTGTCGCGGCAACGCCGGCCCATGCCGACCCACGCGCGGCCTATGTCACCATGGTGCTGCAGGCGTTCGCCGCCAAGGTCGAATGCCCCGGCACCGATCTCGTCTATCAGGACCTCGTGCAGAAGGCGCAGGAGATGAAGCTGCCCGACGGCACCACCGAGCAGGTGCGCAAGGCGATCGCCTATCTGCACACCGGCGGCAAGATGGGCGAGAAGCAGTCCGACGAATTGATGACCGAAGTCGCGATCGCGACCCAGTCGACCGACCTCGACCAGCGCCGCCAAGGCATGCAGACCTGGTGCAAGGACCAGAAGTCGCGGCTCGCGGGCTACATCAGGTCCAAGGAATAATCCTTATTAGAACTCCGGCGGCGCGAACCAGTTGGTCAGCGACAGCCCGCCATCGATCACGATCGACGCCCCGGTGACATAGCCGGAGAGCTTGTGCGACAGCACGGCGAGCGCCATCGGCGCGAGGTCGTCCGCCTGGCCGAGCCGGCCGAGCGGAATGTGCCGCGCGAGCGCGGGATCGGCGACGAAGCCGCCGGCCGCGATCGCGCCGGGCACCAGCGCGTTGACGCGGATGCCGTAGCGGCCCCAGCTTTTCGCGAGCTCCTTCACCAGCATCGCCATGCCGGCCTTCGCCGTCGAGTAATGCGGCAGGTTGCGCGGCGTGCCGGCGTGCAGCGAGGTCAGCAGCAGGAACGAGCCCGGCATCTTCGCCGCGATCAGGCGGCGTGCAAGCTCGCGCGACAGATGAAAGCCGGCCTCGAGATTGACCGCGTGCATCTGCCGCCAAATCTCGTCGTCGACGGCCATGGCGTGGTCGGCCTCGCGGCGTGGCGGCGAGGCGCTGTGAACGAAATGCGTCACCTGCCCTAGCGCCGATTGCGCGTCCGCCAGCAGCGCATCGCAGGCATCGCGACGCGCGAGATCGCCGATCCAGGGCACCGCAAGCTCGGGACGCGGCGCGGCCTTGATCGCAGCCAAAACCCTGTCCTCGTGCAGGTCCGCGAACACGGTGCGGACGCCCTCGCCGACCAGGGCCTGCGCGATGGCGCGGCCGATGCCGTTGCCGGCGCCGGTCACCAGCGCGGCTTCGCATGCGGGATCGAAGGGAGAACTGAACATGCTCATATCGCGCGGCCTCGTGGTCAGTAGGGCGGCGCCTTGCGCGCCCGCTGCGCGCTGGCGGCTTCCATCCACCAGGCGAAATCATCGGCAAATCGCGGGAAGGCGCGCTCCAGCGACTTGCCGGCCTCGCCGATCGGCTTACCGTCCTCCGATAAGGTCTGCGCGATCGGCCCGGCGCCGATCGTGCTCGACACCACCACCATGCCCATTTCCGAGAGCGTGCCGTGCCAGGCGGTCGCGGCACGCGCGCCGGCGAAGCGGCCGGCCGAATAGCTCGCGATCGCGGCGGGACGCCAGAACCATTCCTCGAGGAAATGGTCGGTGAGGTTCTTCAGCCCGGGCTGGATGCCCCAATTGTACTCGCCGGTGACGAACAGGAAGCCGTCGGCGCCGCGGATCTTGCCGGCCAGGGTTTCCAGCGCCGCCGGCGCCTGCCCCTTGGGATATTCCTTGTACATCCGGTCGAGCATCGGCAGGCCGACCTGCTTGGCGTCGATCAGCTCGACATCGTCGCCGCGCGCGCGAAAACCGTCGACCACGAAATGCGCGAGGCGGATGCCCATGCGGTCGGAGCGGTAGGAGCCGTAGAGAACGAGAATGCGGTGGGTCATGATGACCGATCCTAGCATTCCGCGGCGGCAGCGTCCTGCGGCGCAGCGCGCGGGAAGTCACAGTCGTTAACCGCCCGCGCCGCCTGTTGTCGGCGCATTAAGCAATTGGTCGATGGTGCTCCGGCATGGCGCAAAATCGCCAAATTCCTTTCCTGGATATCGGATCGCTTCGAGAAAGGAGAACCCGACATGCAAATCGCAAGGCTGGTTTTCGCAGGCGCGCTCGCGGCGATGACCGTCGTTGCCGCCCCTGCGCTGGCGAAGAGTTCCGACCGGCAGAAGACCGACGACAAATCCGCCACCACCTCCGTGGGCTGCCAGGCCTACCAGCAGGCCGCCGACGGCACCTGGACCCAGCTGCCCTGCGGCGAGGCGGGCTCGAGCGCAGCTACCCAGCGCAGTTCGGCCAAGGGCGCGGATGCGCGCTGAGCGCTCGGGAGCGTTCCGCCCTGCTGGCACGCCTGGCGGCCGCTTCCGAACCGGCTTCGACTTTCGGACGGCCCTGGCAAAACGCCACCGCGCGGCATCGTAAACCCTCGCTTAATGCGCACCCTGTACGAGTGGGGCCCAATCCTCTCTCGTCCAGAATGGCGCGCATCACATGAAAATCGGCACTCTCCTGACCGCGGCGATCGTCTCCCTGTCCGCGGTCGGCGGCGGACTCGCGGCCTATGTCGCGGTGACCAAGTACGAGACGATGGACAAGATCTCGACTGCGCAGAGCCGGCTCGAGATCGTGCGCGCCGTCGGCGACATCCCGCGCTACATGAATTCCGAGCGCGGCATGGCCACCAATTTGCTGTTCCAGAGCGGCACGATCGAGCAGACGCAGATCGCCGATCTCGACAGGCTGCGCGCGCTGACCGACGGCGCGCTCGCCAGGGTCAACCAGGTCCGCGCCGGCCTGCCTGGCGCACTCGACGACGGCGCTGCGGTGGCCAGCGCCATCGATGCGCTGAAGGCGAAGTTCACCGCGCTGCGCGAGGCGATCGCGACCGCCATCGCGGGTCCGGTCGATGGCCGCCGACCGGCGGCCACCAGGATCGTCGCCGACAATTCCGTGTTCAACGCCGGCGTCACCACGCTGCTCGACGAGCAGGTACGCCGGCTGGCCGGCCTCGACGGCAATGCCTATCGCCAGGCCAGCTACGCCAACGTCGCCTGGACGCTGCGCGACATCGGCGGCCACAATGCCAGCCTGCACAAGGCGCTGGTCGGCGCCAAGCGCCCCGCAACCGAGCAGGAGAAGCAGGACCTGTTCCGCAGCACCGGCAAGACCGAGCAGATCCTGTCGACGCTGCAGGAGCTACGCAACAATCCGGCGACCTCGGCCAACGTGCTCTCCGCCCTCGGCAAGATGCAGGCCGACTATGTCGAGCGGTTCGGCAAGGCGCTGAAGCTCGGCAAGGAAGGCGCCGTTTCGGGCAAATACGAGATGGACGTCGAGACCTATTACACGGAATCACAGGTCGGCCTCGCCTCGATCATCGGCGTGCGCGACGCCTTCTACGAGAACGCCGAGCAAGGGCTCGGTGCGGCCTATTCGTCGGCGCGCTTCAGCTTCCTGGTGGCGCTGACCGGACTGATCGCCGTGATCGCGCTGAGCGCAGGCCTCATCATCATGGTCCGCCGCCGCATCCTCAATCCGATCGCGGCATTGACCGGCCGCATGTCGCGCCTCGCCGCCGGCGACGTCGCCGAGGAAATTCCCGGCGCCGACCGTAACGACGAGATCGGCGCGATGGCTGCCGCAGTGCAAGTGTTCAAGGACAACCGGATCGAGGCCGATCGCCTCGCTGCCGAGAAGGAGGCCGAGAACGACATCAAGATGCGCCGCGCCCGCGTGCTCGACGACCTCACCCGCAGCTTCGAGATCAAGGTCACCGAGCTGGTCGGCGGCCTCTCCGCTGCATCGGGGGTGATGGAGCAGACCGCGCAGACGATGTCGGCGACCGCGGCCGCCACCAACCGCCAGGCCTCGGTGGTTGCCGCAGCCTCGGAGCAGACTTCGACCAACGTGCAGACGGTGGCGAGCGCGACCGAGGAGCTGACCTCCTCGATCTCCGAGATCGCGCGCCAGGTCTCGACCTCGACCGAGATCGCCGCCCGCGCCGTCGATCATGCCCGCCGCACCGGCGACACCGCCCGCTCGCTCGCCGAAGGCGCGCAGAAGATCGGCGACGTCGTGACGCTGATCCAGTCGATCGCCGCCCAAACCAATCTGCTCGCGCTCAACGCCACCATCGAGGCTGCCCGCGCCGGCGAGGCCGGCCGCGGCTTTGCGGTGGTCGCCTCCGAGGTGAAGTCGCTCGCCGGCCAGACCGCCAAGGCCACCACCGAAATCTCCGAGCAGATCACTGCGATCCAGACCGCCAGCGACGAGACCGTGACGGCGATCAGGAACGTCGTCGACGTCATCACCGAGATCGACCAGATCGGCACCGCGATCGCGGCGGCAATCGAGGAACAGGGCTCGGCCACCAAGGAGATCTCGCGCAGCGTCCAGGAAGCCGCGCGCGGCACCCAGGAGGTCAATTCCAACATCTCCGGCGTGCAGCGCGCCGCCGACGACACCGGCGCCGCCGCAACCCAGGTGCTCGGCGCCGCCGAGCAGCTCGCGACGCAGTCGAAGGATCTCGCCGGCCAGGTCAACCGCTTCCTGTCCGACGTGCGGGCGGCGTAATCGAGCGTAGCACGCTCTCGTGGTCGCAGGCCTCATAGGCCCTCTCGGTGGCGAACCCGCGCACGCCTTGGCGTGCCGGCGTCTCGAATCCCATTTTGCGCGTGTCCCCGATTTTGTTCCGCAGCGCACGCGGAATTTCCCGCGGCAGGTCGTGCTATTTTATCGCCAAAATCCGCCACGGGAACTTGATCGGACCAAGAATCCGATATCCAATCCGCAGCACTGTTTGGTTCAGGGAGACACCCAGATGAAGCGGATTTTCTTGGCGGCCGTCATCGCGACCTTCGCCGCCGGCTCGGCATTTGCGCAGGACGCCTCCTGCGAGACCAAGGCCGTCGGCAAGGACGGCAAGCCGCTGGCCGGCGCGGCCAAAACCTCGTTCATGAAGAAGTGCACCACGGACGCCTGCGCATCCAAGGCTGTGAGCGCCGACGGCAAGAAGCTCTCCGGCGCCGCAAAGACCTCGTTCATGAAGAAGTGCCAGAGCGGCGCCTGATCCCGGCGCCAGCCTCACGACCTCGATCCCGGCACGCCGTCGGGCCGCGCAAGCGCGGCTCGAGCCGCGGCGATTGATCGGCGCTCGACGGTCGATGAAACATTCCGAAACATTCGGACCGGCTGATAACGCCGCCTGGAGCATGATCCGGAAAGTGTGAAGCGGTTTTTCGAAAAGATCATGCGCAAACAACGAGCTAAAGCGCGATGACGATTCAACCCAATCTCATCGCGCTTTAGTCGCGCTTGAAGCGATAGTCGAAGCGGTCGCCATCCGCCTTGATCAGGCCGACGGTCGGCGTCGGGAAATGGATCGGCAGGATCAGCGTGTCGGTCTCGGCGACCGAGGCAAAGAATTTCCGCCGCGACACCGCCGACTCTTTCGGATCCCAATCCGGTTTGGCCGACCATTCCACCTCGCGGCACTGGATCACGTGATGCATCAGGTCGCCGGCGACCACGGCGCGCTGGCCCTTCGAGAAGATATTGACGCAGCAGTGACAGGGCGAATGGCCCGGCGTCGGCGTCAGCGTGACGGTGTCGTCGAGCGCATAGTCGTCGTCGACCAGCAGCGCCTGCCCGGCCTCGACGATCGGCAGGCAATTGTCACGAAACACCGTGCCTGGCGGATTGGCGCCCTTGGCGTGCTCGGCCTCCCAGGCGGCATATTCGCGCTTGTGGAAGACGTATTTCGCATTCGGAAAGGTCGGCACCCAGCGGCCGTCGCGCAAGGTCGTGTTCCAGCCGGTGTGGTCGATATGCAGATGGGTGCAGAACACGTAGTCGATCTGCTCGAAGGAGACGCCGAGCGCGAACAGCTCGTTGCGCCAGCGCTCCTTGCCCGGGAAGTCGAACGGCGGTGGATGGCCCTTGTGCTCGCCGGTGCAGGTGTCGACCAGGATGGTGTAGCGCGGCGTGCGCACCACGAAGGTCTGGTAGGTGATCACCATCATGCCGCTGATGGCATCGAACACCTCGGGCTCCATCGTCTTCAGGTGATGCTTGAAGACGGCGTCGTCATAGGCCGGGAAGAAATCCTGCGGCCGCCGCCACGGCCCCTCGCGTTCGATCACCGCGTCGATCGTGATGTCGCCGATCCTGATCTGCTTCATGGCCGTTTCGCTCCCGTTTTTTGACAAAGCTAACGGGCGGCTCAGCGCGCCACAAGGCGAGCGCCACGTGGCGTGCCATGCGCCATTGCATTGCTGGGCGGGATGCGAGCCGCCGCGGTTTATCCGGACGCCGCACGTGCTATACGCACGCCGGCTGCAACCGGCCGCCGGACCAGGGACATTCATATGACTGACACGAAGCCGCCTCACCCCAAGCTCGCCGAAACCGTCATCGCGCCGACGGTCAAGCTGCGCGAGGTCTCGGTCGGCCGCTGCTGCGAAATCCTCGGCGACACCGCGATGGAATACACCGAGCTCGGCGATTTTTCTTACCTCGCCAGCGGCTGCATCGTCGCGGACGCAAAGATCGGCAAGTTTTGCGCGATCGCGGCCAATGTGCGGATCGGCGCGCCCAATCATCCGCTCGAGCGCCCGTCGCAGCATCGCTTCACCTACTGCCCCGAATATTACACGGCCTCGGCGCAGCGCGATCACGCCTTCTTCAGCGACCGGCGCGCCGATCGCGTCGTGATCGGCAACGACGTCTGGATCGGCCACGGCGTCATCGTGCTGCCCGGCGTCACCGTCGGCGACGGCGCCGTGCTTGCCGCCGGCGCGGTGGTCTCGCGCAACGTCGCCCCCTACACCATCGTCGGCGGCGTGCCGGCGCGGCCGATCAAGGAACGTTTCAACCGCCGCATCGCCGCCCAACTTGCGCAGATCGCGTGGTGGAATTGGCCGCCCGAAACCATATGGGAGCGCCTGCCCGAATTCCAGTCCGGAGACGTCGAGAGCTTCTGCGCACGCTGGAGCGCGTGAGCGCGGCCCGCTTGGGTTGTGCGGATAGACTCTCCCGGATTACGCTTCGCTGCATCCGGGCTACGAAGGCGCGCTCCCCTAGTTCCGCAATCCCGGCGCCTCCTGCCCGGTGCGGGCGACGTATTCGGTGTAGCCGCCGCCATATTGGTGGATGCCGTCGGGCGTCAGCTCCAGCACGCGGTTGGAGAGCGCGGCGAGAAAATGCCGGTCGTGCGACACGAACAGCATGGTGCCCTCGAACTCCGAAAGCGCATTGATCAGCATCTCCTTGGTGGCGAGGTCGAGATGGTTGGTCGGCTCGTCCAGCACCAGAAAGTTCGGCGGGTCGAACAGCATCTTCGCCATCACGAGGCGCGCCTTCTCGCCGCCTGACAGCACCCGGCACTTCTTCTCGACATCGTCGCCGGAGAAGCCGAAGCAGCCGGCGAGCGCGCGCAAGCTGCCCTGCCCGGCCTGCGGGAAGGCGTCCTCCAGCGACTGGAACACGGTGCGCTCGCCGTCGAGCAGGTCCATCGCGTGCTGGGCGAAATAGCCCATCTTGACGCTGCCGCCGATCGCGACTGAACCGTCATCGGGCTCGGCCGAACCGGCCACCAGCTTGAGTAAGGTCGACTTGCCGGCGCCGTTGACGCCCATCACGCACCAGCGCTCCTTGCGGCGGATCATGAAGTCGAGGCCGTCATAGATCCGCTTGCTGCCATAGGCCTTGTGCACGTTCTTCAGGCTGGCGACATCCTCGCCGGAGCGCGGCGCCGGCTGGAACTCGAACGCCACGGTCTGCCGCCGCCGCGGCGGCTCGACGCGCTCGATCTTGTCGAGCTTCTTGACCCGGCTCTGCACCTGCGCGGCATGCGAGGCGCGCGCCTTGAAGCGCTCGATGAACTTGATCTCCTTGGCCAGCATCGCCTGCTGCCGCTCGAACTGCGCCTGCTGCTGCTTGTCGGACAGTGCGCGCTGCTGCTCGTAGAATTCGTAATTGCCCGAGTAGGTGGTGAGCTGGCCGGCGTCGATCTCGACCACCTTGTTGATGATGCGGTTGATGAACTCGCGGTCGTGCGAGGTCATCAGCAGCGCGCCCTCATAGCCCTTCAGGAACTGCTCGAGCCAGATCAGGCTTTCGAGATCGAGATGGTTGCTCGGCTCGTCGAGCAGCATCACGTCTGGCCGCATCAGGAGGATGCGCGCCAGCGCGACGCGCATCTTCCAGCCGCCGGAGAGTTTGCCGACGTCGCCGTCCATCATCTCCTGGCTGAAGCCGAGGCCTGCGAGGGCCTCGCGCGCGCGGCCGTCCAGCGCGTAGCCGTCGAGTTCCTCGAAGCGGTGCTGCACCTCGCCATAGCGCGCGATGATATCGTCCATCTCGTCGGCCTTGTCGGGGTCGGCCATCGCGGCCTCGAGTTCCCGAAGCTCGGCAGCGACGACGCTGACCGGCCCAGCCCCGTCCATCACCTCGGCGACCGCACTGCGGCCGCTCATCTCGCCGACGTCCTGGCTGAAATAGCCGATCGAGACGCCGCGGTCGACCGAGACCTGGCCCTCATCGGGGATCTCCTGCCCCGAGATCATCCGGAAAAGCGTGGTCTTGCCAGCGCCGTTCGGGCCGACCAGGCCGATCTTCTCGCCCTTCTGGAGCGCCGCGGAGGCTTCGATGAAGAGGATCTGGTGGCCGACTTGCTTGGAGACGTTATCGAGGCGGATCATGCGGCTGCTTGAGAAAACGGAGAATTTGCGGGCCTCTTAGTCGATCCGGAGCCTTGGTGGAAGGGCGTTCCCTGCGTTTCGCGACATGGGCGCATGCAGGCGTCTTATTGCCAAGCGAATGTGACCGGGAATACTTCGGCGGTCGATTTCTTTGGGGCGTCACATGCAAGCCTGGCTTCTCTATCTGCTCGCGCTCGGTGCGGGCATTGCCGTCGCAGTCCAGCAGGTCCTGAACGGCAATCTGCGCTCCGCTTTGAATTCGCCGGGCTGGGCCGGATTCATCAGCTATCTCGGCGGCCTCCTGACGATGGCGGTCGTGCTGGTCGCGACCCGCGAGCCGGTGCCGTCATGGAAGCTGGTCACGGCCGTGCCGTGGTGGGCCTGGAGCGGCGGCATTCTGGGCGGCGTGTTCATCCTGCTGATGATCCTGCTGCTGCCCTCGCTCGGCGCCGCCACCCTGCTGGCGCTGGTGGTCGGCGGCCAGATGCTGGCCGGCGTAGCGATGGATCATTTCGGCGTCTTCGGGCTGCCGCCGCATCCGGTGTCGGTGTCGCGACTGGCCGGCATCGCGCTGGTGATCGGCGGCGTTCTGCTGATCAAGGATTGAGTCCGGCCCGCGGGCCCAATCAAACGGTCCGCATCAACCGCAGCGTCGCCACCAGGCGCAGGCTGCGCTTGCCGGCCAGCGCAATGCCCTCGAGCTCGGCGCGGTCGCCGGAGCAGGTGCCGCTGAAGCCGATGCCGACCTCATGGCCGCCGAACACCGGGTTCTCGCCCTTGGCCGGCGTGTGTTCCTGATTGATGATCTCGCCCTTCCAGCGGCCGTCCGCGGACGAATACGAGCCGAGATAATAAAAGTAAGCGTCGCCGCCGAGGATACGTCCGTCCAGCAGCAGCATGACGCCGGAGAGGCCGGCATCGACGCCGTCGAGCGCACGGGTGTGCATCGCATAAAGCCCGTTGACGATGCCGTCGGGCCCGACCGTGCCGCGCGGCGGCAGGGCCTGATCGTCGAGCGGCGCGAGGTTGGCCCAGAACACGCCGTCCGGCATCGCATCCGCCCGGCCCTCCATCAGGATGGTCGAGCCTTCGGTCCGGCCGCGCGCCTTGATGACGGTGACATCGGCGCCCATCAGCGGCTTGTAATGCGGATCGTCATTGTGCCGTTCGGTGATCACCTCGGCGGCAATCTCGCCGCCGCCGATTTCCTGATAGGTGCCGAGATGGGCGAACGCCGAATTGCCGCCCAGCATCCGGCCGTCATGCATGCACATGATGCTGCGGCCGAATGCGCCGTTGATGCCGTACTCGACCTTGTAAAGTCCGTTCAGCAACGCAAAAAATCCAATAAATGAAACGAGTCCTCATGCGGCATAGCATCGGCGCCACGCCCGCGCCATTGCGTCTTTTGGCGCAGTCGCGTCCGCAATGTCCGGGAGTGGACACGGCCCGATTCGTCCCTTAGCTGTAGGCGCGCCCGCCCCCTTTTTCATGCCGCGTCGCGCGGGCCGTCCATCCAGTTGCAATTTGCGTCAAATCCCGCGCGCCCGCTAACGCCACGGCGATGTGCGTCCGGCTCCATGAGAGGCTTCGAGGAGCACAATATGACCGCTCGTTTTCGCCTGGCCGTTGCCGCGACCCTGCTGCTCGGCAGCAGCGGTGCCGCACTGGCGCAGGCCCTGCCTGATTACATGGGACCGATTTCCGGCAAGACCGCATCGACGGCGGCTGACGTCGCCACCAAGGACATGCTGGCGCTGAACACCGGCATGTTCGAGCTCTACGGCGATGCCGCGCGGATCTTCCAGAAGAACATCCTCGACAAGCATCCGGTGATCCTCGGTCTGTTCTCCGGCGCCGGCGGCCGGCTGATCCTGTACCGGCCGGGCAAGCCGCCGACCGAGGCTCCGCAGGTGCCGATCGTCTATCAGTTGCTCAAGTCGGTGGGCCACAGCACGATGGCGCTGGCCGAGGTGGTCGGTCCCTATGTCGACAATGCCGACGACAAGTCGTGGCGCGGCTCGATGGCGGCCTATCGCAGCCGGATGCAGTCGGCGCTCGACGGGCTCGACAAGACGCCGATGCAGGCCGACTGGCGCGACAACAACCGCGCCATCCTGCAGAACAACCTCGCCTTCATGGACGAGTGCCTCGCCGCCGGCGCAATTCCCTTTGCCAGGCTCGAGGCGTTCGGCAAGCAACAGGCGCCGCTGCTGGCCAGGAACGTCGCCTGGGCGGCGCAGACTCAGGTCGCGCATTGGATGACCGTGATGGCGGACTGGAAGAGCCAGCTCGGCGCCGACTGGGACAAGACCTATGCCGCCAGCAACACCATCTATGTGGCGCGGCAGAACAACGTGATCTTCAGCGTGCTGGCGCAGTTCTTCGGCCCCGAGGCCATCAACTCCCGCCTGATGCTGATCGAGACGATCTCCTTCACCACGACGCCGCAGGACATGCTGGAGTCGCTGACCCGGATCATCGCCGACCGCTCGGTCGGCGCGCTGTTTTTCGGCAGCTATCATCTGATGGACTTTGAGCTGATGGGAGGCGACGCGCGCGAGGCGATCATCGCCGAGACCAGGAAGCGCGGCATGACGCCGTTCCTGCCGCCGCTAGTGCCGTTCGGCTCCAAGCAGTGGCCGACGCTGGTCACGCCGGGGCCGGGACCGGCGTCGATCGCCGACCTCAAGTGAGGCGGCGCTGAGCTCAAGTAAGGCAGCGCCGACCACCCATCGTAGGCGTTGCGAATCATGGCGGCTTTGCCGCAACACTGCGGCGTGTGTCGTGGCGTGCGATAAACCCCGGCGCGACACGCGGTTGAAGCGTTGATGAGGGATCAGGGCATGCGGCCTTCGCGACGCGAATTCGTGAAGTGGTTGTCGGCGGGCGGCATCTCGGTCAGCCTGTCGCAGCTTGCGCTTGCGCAGCGACCGGAGTTCGCGAGCCGCGAGACCTTGCCCGGCCGCGGCCAATTCAATCCCGCCGCCTACGGCGCCGGCCGCGTCGACGGCGTCGCCAAGGTCACCGGCGCGAAGCTCTACGCGTCCGATTTCCGCGCCGCTGACATGCCGGGCTGGCCGGCGACCACCTCGCACGCCATCCTGGTCCGCGCCAATGACGCGACCCATGTCTATGCCGGCATGGACCTCGCGCGCCTCGACGGCGCGACCAAGCCTTCGGTCATCGTCACCGCTGCCGATCTCGACCGGATCGGCACGCGCGTTCCGACGTTTTACACCGGCGACCTGTTCTGCCCGGTCGGCAAGACCCCGATCTATCTCGGGCAGCCGGTGGCGCTGCTGATCTTCGAGCAGTTCGACGCCTTCGACCGCGCGCGCATGGCGCTGCGCGACGGCACCTTCGTCAAGTTCGGCGACGAGACCGGCCCGGTGACGCTGCCGGACTATGGCGCCTATCGCTTCACCCGCGTGGCCGGCGCCACGCCCGACGCGCCCGATGTCTATTCGCCCATCATGGCCGGCTGGGTGTCGCCGAGCCGCATCCAGAACGCGCCGCTGCCGGTCTGGCTGCCGCTCGCCAAGGAGACCAAGCCCGACTACGCCAAGGCCGCGACCTATGGCGAAGCGATCCGTGCCGAGTTCGCGAAGGACGATCCGTCCCAGCTCGTCCTCGACCGCGAGTTCGAGACCCAGTCGGTCGATCCGATGTTCCTCGAACCGGAGAGCGGGCTCGCCTGGTACGACGGCAAAAGCGGCAATCTGGAGCTGGTGCTCGGCGTGCAGTCGCCCTATGAGGCGATCGAGTCGATCGCGCATCTACTCGGCAAGGCGCGCGCCCCGTTCAGGCCGGCGCACATCAACGCCCAGTTCGCCCATGTCGGCGGCGGCTTTGGCGGCCGCGATCATACCCCGTTCATCCTCTATGTCGCGCTGTGCGCGATGTTCTTCCCGGGCAAGCCGGTGCGGCTAGCGCACGACCGCTACCAGCAGTTCCAGGCCGGCATCAAACGCCACCCGTTCAAGATGCGCTCGCGGATCGGGATCGATCGCAAGAGCGGCAAGATCACCGCGTTCGCCGCCGACCATGTGCTCGACGGCGGCGGCCTCGCCAACTTCTCCGCCAATGTCGCGACGGTCGGCGCGACCGCTGCGATCGGCATCTACGACATCCCGAAGGTCGACGTCACCACGGTCGCGCTGCATTCGCGCGGTGTCACCGCGGGCTCGATGCGCGGCTACGGCACGCTGCAGACCATGACCGCGCTCGAAGTGCTGATCGACGAAGCGGCCAGCGAGCTCAAGGTCGACCCGGTCGCCTTCCGCCGCAACAACGCGCTGAAGCAGACCGGCCGGACCATGACCGGCAATCCCTACATCGTGTCGGTGCGCACGCCCGAGATCCTCGACAAGCTCGAGCAGCATCCGATCTGGCAGCAGCGCGCCACGTTCAGGCAGAACGCGCCGGAAGGACGGCTGGTCGGTACCGGGCTTGCCTGCGTCACCAAGGATTACGGCGCCGGCGCGGACTGCTCGCTCGGCCGGGTCGAGATCGATCCCGAGGGACGGATCGCGATCCATTGCGACCACGTCGAAATGGGCAACGGCATCGGCACCGCGCTCGCCAACCGCGTCGCCGGCCATCTCGGCGGCATCGCCGACGAGGTCGCTGTGTCCCGCGTCGACAGTTACGACGCGCTCGGGCTCGTCACTTCCGGCGATCCCTACACGATGGATCAGAAGACCCAGGACCTCGCCGAGAAGAACCCGCGCTGGGTGCCGGCGATCAGCTCGCCGACCAGCGCCTCGATCGGCGCCCATGTCGGCACCCATTCGTCGGCCGAGGCCGCCCGCATCATCTTCCGCTTCGGCCTGTGGCCGGCGGCGCTCGAGCTCTGGCGCATTGGCAAGGCCGATCCCCGCGCGGGCCAGTGGGACAAGGCACGCTGGAACGACGGACAACTCACGCTCGATAATCTGGCGCCGCTGCCGCTGGCAAAACTCGCCGCGACCGCGCATGCGGGCAACCTCGTCACCGGCGCGATCGCGCACAGTTTCTCGCGCTGGGCGTGGTCGCGGGCGCGCTTTCCGCTGTTCGGCGAACAGTACCGCGCCGAGATCGACGCGCTGGCGATCCGCCGCGGCCGCAGCGACTTCGAGCGGATCGACCGCGTCAGCGTCAAGTTTCCGCCGACCGACAACAACCGGATCGGCACCGCCTACACCTCGATGTGCGGCACGCTGGTGCGGGTCGAGATCGAGCGCGCCAGCGGGACGCTCCGCATTGCCAAGGCCTACAGCGTGTTCGAATGCGGCCAGGCGCTGGTGCCCGAAGTGGTGCTGGGCCAGTCGCATGGCGGCTTCGCCATGGGCGTCGGCTACGCGCTGCTGGAAGCCCTGCCGCCGTATGAAGGCGGCCCCGGCAACGGGCAATGGAATCTCGGCCAGTACCTGGTTGCGCGCGGCTCCGATCTGCCGCTGCGCGACCTCGAGATCGAGATGCTGCCGCCGCTGACGGCGGACGAGCCGCCCAAGGGCATGGCCGAGGTGGTGATGATCCCGATCGTGCCGGCGCTGCTCAACGCCATCTTCGATGCCACCGGCAAGCGATTCCGCTCGCTGCCGGTGACGACAAGCCTGCTCAAGGGAGCGCTGACGTGACGACGCTCAGCCTGACCATCAACGGCCGAAAGCACGGCCCGTTCGATGTGCGTGACGACCTCACCATGAACGATTTCCTGCGCGAGACGCTTGGCATGACCGGCACCAAGTTCGGCTGCGGCGCCGCGCAATGCCTGAGCTGCGCCATCATCGTCGACAATCCCGATGGCACCAGCTACACCAGCCCGACCTGCATCGTCTCCGCCGTGACCTTTCACGACAAGACGATCCGCACCGTCGAGGGCCACGCCAAGGACGGCGAGCTCTCCGCGCTGCAAAAGGCCTTCGTCGCGCATTTCGCGTTCCAGTGCGGCTACTGCACGGCGGGTTTCCTCAACGAGAGCCAGGTGCTGCTCGAACGCCTCGCGCGCGCACCGGTGCCGCGCGACGACCTCGAGCAGACCATTGCCGATGCGCTCGACGGTCATCTCTGCCGCTGCACCGGCTACATCAAGTATCACGAGGCGGTGCGCGACGTGATCCTCGCCGACGCCAAGCGCTATCTGATCGCCAACAAATGAGCGCGATGATGTCGGAGGCGAAGTTTCGGATCATTGTGGGGATGACGGCGCTCGCGGCCAGCCTGTGCGCCGGCTATGCGGCGTCGGAGACCGCGAGCCACGCCCTCGCCGCGCCGGAAAGTTTTACTGCGATCAGCGATACCGAGAAGCGCTCGGCAGCGATCTTCACCGAGCTCGGCAAGGTGCTGACGCATCCGCGCTGCACCAACTGCCACCCCGCCGGCGACACTCCGCGCCAGGGCGATGTCAGCCGCATCCACCAGCCGCCGGTGACGCGCAGCGCCGACGGCCACGGCAGCCCGACGATGCGCTGCGCGACCTGTCACCAGCACGGCAATTTCGAGCCCGGCCGCGTCCCCGGTCATCCGGAATGGCATCTCGCGCCGCGCGAGATGACGTGGGCCGGCAAGACCATCGGCGAAATCTGCGAGCAGATCCGCGATCCCGCGCGCAATGGCGGCCGCAAGGTCGAGGAGCTGATCGAGCATATCGGCAAGGACACGCTGGTGGGCTGGGCCTGGTATCCCGGCTTCGGCCGCTCACCCGCGCCGGGTACCCAGGCGCAGGCCGGCGCGCTGGTCGAAGCCTGGGTCAAAACGGGCGCAGCCTGCCCCGCGCCGTAGACCGCGGCCGCCAGCTCCTGCGGATTTCGGAATAATGGAAGATTACGCCTGAGTTGCCCGACGTGTCAAGGGTCTTGCTCAGGTGCCGGCGACCGCCGGCTCCTTTGCATGGGGTTGTTTTCGCCATTTTGGCAGCGGGCCCGCGCTGCGCCCTAGTGCCGCTTGAAATACTGCACGTCGCGCTCGTGCTTCTCTGCCGCCGCGCGTGACTTGAAGGTGCCGAGATTGCGCCGCTTGCCGGTCTTCGGATTGACCTTGCGGGAATACAGGCGGTACTCGCCGGAACTGAGCTTGCGGATCATGACGTTGCCTCTCCGATCGCGTTCGTCTGTCAACGATCCGACACGGCGAGCGTTCCAGTCGGTGACGGAGGTGGGGCAGCAGGTCCGCTGCACCCCTCCCGCTAAATCACTTCCAGTGCCGCTGTGCTAGAAGCAGAGATCGGTCACCGCATTGCCGCGCTTGTCCTTGATCACGAGCGGGCAGCGTGCCCGCGCCAGCGCCTTCTTGGCGTCCTCGTCGCCGAGCGCCGCGGCGCGCTCGTAGTAGCCTTTGGCCGCATCGCTGTCCTTCGGCCCACCGCGGCCGGCCTGTGCGAAGGCGCCCATCCGCTCCAGCGCGCCGGGATGGTTCTGCGCCGCGGCCTTCTCGAACAGCGCGCGCGCCGCAACGTCGTCCTGCGCGCCGCCCTTGCCTTCCGCCAGCATCATGCCGAGCTGGTATTGCGCCTCGGCATTGGTCTCGGCAGCCTTGGCCAGCAGGTCGCGCGCCCGCGCCGGATCGGAGGCAGTGCTGCCGCCGAGCGCCGCGAGGTTGCTGACGCCGCGCGCATTGCCGGCCTGCGCCGCGCGCTCGAACAGTTTGCGCGCCTGCGCTTCGTCCTTGGCGACGCCGGCGCCGGTGCCGTAGAGCACGCCGAGTTCGACCATCGCCGAGGTCGAGCCCTTGTCGGCCGCCTTGCGCCAGGCGGCGGCCGCTTCCGCGGCCTGCCGGTTGGCGGCGTAGGCGCGGCCGAGCTGATACATCGCCCGGCGCGACGACTTGGCCGCCACCGCGCAATATTTGATCGCAGTCGCGATGTCGGACGATGCGATCTCCGGCACGCCTTTCACGTCGGCCGGCTTGTCGGGATCGGACGGATCGGCCGCGACGCGGTCGCACAGCACGAGGTCGGCCGATTGCGCATGCGCCACCGCGGGCGCGACCAGGACGACGGCAACGATGATGGCTTGGAACGGTTTCATCATGCGCGGCAGGTTGCGTCGCGGTGCCGGCAGATTCAAGGCTCGACGTGACCTCATCGGACGACAGTAATGCAGCAGTCTGTCGGCGGGCTCAGTGCGTTGCGAGGCCGTCATGCGGCCGGCGCCCTGAGCACGGCGCGCTATTGTCTAGCGCGGTTCATAGCGCAACGAAACCGCTCTCCAAAACGCAAAAGTCCGCCAGGGCTGTCGCCCTGGCGGGCCTGATTTGCAGGGTTCGAAAGACGGTTAGGCCGCAGCCTTCGCGCCGGTCGGGACCTCGGCGATCGTCTTCAGGATCTGCGAAGCGATCTGGTAGGGGTCGCCTTGCGAGTTCGGACGGCGGTCCTCCAGATAGCCCTTGTAGCCGTTGTTGATGAAGGAGTGCGGGACGCGGATCGAAGCGCCGCGGTCCGCCACGCCATAGCTGAACTTGTTCCAGGGCGCGGTCTCGTGCTTGCCGGTCAGGCGCTTGTCGTTGTCGGGGCCATAGACCGCGATGTGGTCCATCAGGTTCTTGTCGAACGCCTTCATCAGGCTCTCGAAGTACTCCTTGCCGCCGACTTCGCGCATGTACTTGGTCGAGAAGTTGGCGTGCATGCCCGAGCCGTTCCAGTCGGTGTCGCCGAGCGGCTTGCAGTGGAATTCGATGTCGATGCCATAGCTCTCGGTGAGGCGCAGCAGCAGGTAGCGGGCCATCCACATCTGGTCAGCGGCGGTCTTGGAGCCCTTGCCGAAGATCTGGAATTCCCACTGGCCCTTCGCCACTTCGGCGTTGATGCCTTCGTGGTTGATGCCGGCGGCGAGGCAGAGATTGAGATGCTCTTCCACGATCTTGCGGGCAACGCTGCCGACGTTCTTGTAGCCGACGCCGGTGTAGTACGGGCCCTGCGGCGCCGGGTAACCGGATTCGGGGAAGCCGAGCGGGCGGCCGTCCTTGTAGAAGAAGTATTCCTGCTCGAAGCCGAACCAGGCGCCTTCGTCGTCCAGAATGGTGGCGCGCTTGTTCGAGGCGTGCGGGGTCTTGCCGTCCGGCATCATCACTTCGCACATCACCAGCACGCCGTTCTCGCGCGCGGCGTCGGGATAGCAGGCGACCGGCTTCAGCACGCAGTCAGAGCTGTGGCCTTCAGCCTGATTGGTGGACGAGCCGTCGAAGCCCCACAGCGGAAGCTGTTCGAGGGTCGGAAACGACGCGAATTCCTTGATCTGCGTCTTGCCGCGCAGGCTCGGCGTCGGCGTATATCCGTCGAGCCAGATATACTCGAGCTTGTACTTGGTCATTGAACCTCTCTGTTGATGATGCAAAACCGCGAGGAACCGAAAGCCAGTCGGTCGCCCCACGCGTACCCGGCCACCATCGGCCGTTTCCTTCTAAGCAATTAAAATGCCAGTCGCTGCACTGCGGCACCGAGCCTTTCCGCCGATGTCCACAGCGGACATTGCATTTTTGGCTGCGGCATAGGAGCGCGGCTGGCATGCGCCGCAGGCGGCCGGAATCCGCCTTCGGCAGCCGCCGACCGCCCGATTCTCCGGCAAATCCCGCTTGCGCCACCCTCTCCGATTAAAGCTGCGGCACCGTCGTGTGACAGTTTTGGTCCCGAAGGTCGCTCGCCGGCAACCATCGTGCCCGCTCAAGCGTTGGTCAGGTGCTTCCTGCCTCGCTGGATGCAAACCGTTATTTGCACAAGGATTGGACAGAAACTGCCTCCTTCTTGGTCAGCTTGCGCGCCCGCGGGCGTCGGCCGATATCAAAATCTGGGTAACCACACGCAAAAGAGTCGGGCGCACCATGGAGGCTCGCGTTTCCGGCCAAGGAGACTTTTGAAATGATCACCACGGGCCAAAATCAGGGATCTGCCAAGATCTATCAATTCCCGGCCGGGGGCCGCGCCGCTCTCGGCGGGCGCCGTTACGGCGAGGCACGGACGGCGCTCGAGCTTGCCACCCAGGTCGAGACCAGCCTGTGCAGCGAGAGCTGGTATCATCAGGCAGCCATCGACGACGCCAAGCCGGGCCGCGACCACTGATGCCGATGCAACAGCGGAGCGGAATGCGACATCGTCAGACGGCGTCACAACAATAAGGAAGGTCGAAACGCAGCGTTTCGGCCCTTTTTTCATGGCATTGCGTTTATGCCGGCTCGCAAGCCGTCCACGGCTGCTTGCCATGCTTCAGCCGGGTCGCCCCGGCCCGGGTGATCTGGAGCGTAACCCCGCCCCCGCCATAGCGGGCGCCGGTCAGCGCGAACCGCTTCTTCAGCAGCACCGCCTTGCCGTCGAGTTGCAGATTGGCGCGTGAACTCCCAATGAACAATGCGACGAACTGCGTGCCGTCGGCGCAGCGATAATTCCGGAAGGCGGATTGCGCCGATGCCGCGGAGGAACCGAGGACAGCGAACAGAATTGTGCCGGCGGCAATGGCCATCCCGCGATAAGTCATATTCTCCCCCTCACGCGCCCGTTATAGACCTTGCTGCATCAAGTTATGCGCCAGTCCTTGCGCCAAGACCTCGTCCGCTGCAACAGGCCCGCCCCATGTCCGAAGCCCCTGCCCGTCATCTCAACCTCGCCGGCGCCAGCAATTTTCGCGATCTCGGCGGCTACCGGACGCAAGACGGACGCACGGTGCGCTGGCGCCAGATCTTCCGCTCCAACCACCTTGCGCATCTCACCGAGCAGGACGTCGCCGTCGTCCGTGCGCTCGGGATTAAGAGCGCGTTCGACTTCCGCGGCGTCGCCGAGCGCGCCGAGGCGCTGTGCGGCATGAGCGACGTCACCGTGCATTCGCTGCCTGTCGAGCCGACGGTGGTTGCCGCGCTGCGCGCGATCGCTGCGACGCGGGATCTGTCGAAGGACGATGCGGTCGAGGTGATGCGCGACTCCTATCGCGGCTATGTGCGCGACAACACGGAGCGCTACCGCACGCTGTTCGCCCATCTGCTGGAGGATCGCGCGCCGCTGGTGATCCACTGCACCGCCGGCAAGGACCGCACCGGCTTTGCCTGCGCGCTGATCCTGCATGCGCTCGGCGTGCCCACCGAGGTGATCGCCGAGGACTACATGCTCACCAACCAGTTCTACAAGCGCGATCCGGCCCACAGCACCGACCTTCCCGATGAGGTGAAACAGGTGCTCGGCACGGTTCAGGCGGCGTTCCTGAATGCCGCATTCGAGGCGATCGACGCCGAATACGGCAGCCTCGACCGTTATTTCCGCGACGGCCTCGGTCTCGGACCGGCCGAGCGCAAGGCCTTTGAAGGCCGCTACCTGCAGGCCTGATTAAGCCGCAGCCTCGAGCTCGAGTTCGGCATCGAGATCGGCGATCACGTCTTCGAATGCCGAGATCGCCTGCTGGATCGCTGCGATCTGCATCAATTCCCAGCTGCTCACCGGTCCTTTGCGATTCTGCAGCGCCACCACGAGATCGCGCCGCTGCTCCTTAAGCTGAACGAGCGGTAAACCGTGGTCCGGAAGATTTCCCATGCACAAACCCCTGCCTTGATCGGAGTCCGCTTCTACGGGACAGGATTCTGCAATCGACTTACGGAACTGCCGCAAATTTTATCCATCCCGGCCACCCCCGTAGTCTTACGTAGATTGCGCGACGCCTTCCGCCTCCAGAGCTGCATCGGTCGCATCGAACAGGGCCCAGCTGATGCAACCGGTTGCCCATTCGCTGGTATGGAGCTGCCCGCCATCGTCGAGCTCGGCGCGCGGAATGCCGTCGTCGACCCAGCGCTTCATCAGCGCAAAGCGGCGAAACAGGTTGACCCGTCTGACGGCAGTGACCTCGGCGATCATCGACATGATCGTGTTGGCGAAGGCAAGCTTGTCGGGCGTGCCGACGATGGCTTCGGTGTACTGGGAATCCATCACCACGACGTCGAGCGGAAGCGCGGCAAGCATGTCGAGCCCCGCTTCCAGCGTGGCGCGCACCTCGGCCGGATTGTAGCTCTTGTAGACGGCATTGGTGCCGACCTGCCAGACCACCAGCACCGGCTGTTCGGCGACCACGTCGGACTCGATGCGCGCGAATTCCTCCGGCGCCTCCTGCCCGCCGATGCCGCGGTTGATCACGTCGATCATCCGCGCAAAGAAGCGTTGCCGCAGCAGCATCTCGAGGCGCGGCGGATACGGCAGGATGTTGTCGGCGCCCGCGGTCGACGACGATCCGAGCGCCACCAGCCTGATCTTGCGCTGATGCTTGAGTGCCCGCGCGAAATGCGGCAGTCCATAGTCGAACCTGACGATATCGGGATGGGTTTCACATGGCCGGGGCGCGGACATCACGGACATCCTTTGCGCGAATTGATCTGATGCCAGCACTAGGACGCGAAATTCGCGGCGTTGCAAATGAATTCCGCCTGATCATAGTGAGTGCCTGCCTGTTGCGCGGACGGAGACTGCCATGAACGGAAAAGCCATCGTCATCACCGGCGCCCTCGGCGCGCTCGGCAAGGTCGTTGCCGAAGAGGCGCTGGCACGCGGCGCGCGGATGGCAGGCATCGATCATGCCACATCGTCTGGGGCGGCGACGGCCGAGCGCATCGAGTTGGGTGGCGTCGATCTTACCGACGCCGAGCAGGCCAAGGCGGCGATCGACAAGGCGGCGGCGCATTTCGGCCGGCTCGACGGGCTGATCAACATCGCCGGCGGCTTCACCTTCGAGGCCGTCAGCGACGGCGATCCGAAGACCTGGCAGCGCATGTATGCGATGAACGTGATGACCGCGCTGAACACGTCGCAGGCCGCCATCCCCCACCTCACGAAGAGCGGCGCCGGACGCATCATCAACATCGGCGCGCTGGGCGCGCTGCAGGCGGCGTCCGGCATGGGCCCCTACGCGGCCTCGAAGGCCGGCGTGCACCGCCTCACCGAGTCGCTCGCGGCCGAGCTCAAGGGCAAGGTCACGGTCAATGCCGTGCTGCCCTCGATCATCGACACCGCGGCCAACCGCGCCGCGATGCCGAAGGCCGACGTCTCCAAATGGGTGACGCCGAAGGAACTCGCCGACGTGATCCTGTTCCTCGCCAGCGACGCCGCCAGCGCCGTCACCGGCGCATTGCTGCCGGTGAACGGGCGGGTTTAAGGCGCAGCCAGGTGAGTAACGACACGCGCTAACTAACTAGATCGCGACCAGTTTCCTGAGCACCGCCTTGAACCGGATGCTGCGCTTGCCGGCGAGCGCAGTGGCTTCACCGACTGCGCCGTCGCCGTCGTAGCTGCCGGAGAAGCCGATGCCGACTTCCTTGCCGCCGAACACCGGGCGTTCGCCCTGGCTCGGCGTGTGCTCGTGGTTGATCAGTTCGCCTTTCCAGCGGCCGCCGGCGCTCTCATAGGCGCCGAGATAGGTGAAGAACGCGTCGCCGCCGCGGATGCTGCCGTCGTGCAGCAGCATCAGGCCGGTGTTCGCGGCATTGATGCCGTCGAGCATGCGGATGGTCAGGGAATAGAGGCCGTTGACGATGCCGTTAGGGCCGTTCCGGCGCGCCGGCGGCGCCGCCTCCTCGCTCAGCGCGGTCATCACGGCAGTGACATCGCCGCCGAGCAGCGGCGTGTGCCCGTCGAAGCGATGGTCCGCGCTGTCGCACCGCCCCTTCAGCGCGAACGGCTTCACGCCGTCGAGCGGTGCGTAGTCGCCGCCGACATTGCGCAGCACGCTGTTGATCTCGAGAACAGGCTCCGCGTCCGATCCTGCAACGCGCCCGGCAAAGGCATAGCCGCCATTGCCGCCAAAGATCCTGCCGTCGCGCACAACGGTCACGCCGCGGCCAAAACCGCGCGTGCTCGTCACCTCGACCTTGTAGAGCCCGTTCCGCATTGGCGCCTAATCGGGGATCAAGAGCCGCAGCTTCGACCTGAAGCGGATGCTCTGCTTGCCGGCGAGCGCGATGCCTTCGGTTTCGGCGGTATCTTCGGTATAGGTGCCGGTGAACCCGATGGTGACGACTTTGCGTTCCCACACCGGGCGCTCGCCATAGGTCGGCGAGTGCTCCTGGTTGGTGACCGACAATAGCCGGTGGACCGCGGCCCGGGCAAATTCCGCCTAGGCGGGGTCATCCGGGCTATGCTGCTGCAATGAGTCGCGGCCTCGGCCGCCGCCGGAGCCTGCCTCTTGGAAACCACGCTCTATCTGCCCGTCAAACGCTTCCTCGAAAAGCTCGGCTTCACGGTCAAGGGCGAGGTCGGCGGCTGCGATCTGGTGGCGCTGAGTGACGGCGACCCGCCTGTTGTCGTGATCGGAGAACTCAAGCTCGCCTTCAATCTCGAACTGATCCTGCAGGCGCTCGACCGTGCCGGCGCCGCCGACGAGGTCTGGATCGCGGCCAAGATCTCCGCCCGCGGCAAGGGCCGTGAGAGCGATGCGCGTTATCGCAACCTGTGCCGCCGGCTCGGTTTCGGCATGCTCGGCGTCAGTGATCGCGGCGATGTCGAGGTGCTGGTGGCGCCGCCGACCACAGCGGTCAGGCGCAATCCGAAGAAGCGCTCGCGCCTGATCGCCGAGCATCGCAAGCGCAAGGGAGATCCGGTGCTCGGCGGCTCGACCCGCGCGCCGATCATGACCGCCTACCGGCAGCAGGCGCTGGCCTGCGCCTCGGCGCTGTCGGACGGTCCGCGCCGGGTGCGCGACCTGCGCGAAGGCATTCCCGACGCCGGCAAGATCCTGCTGCATAATGTCTATGGCTGGTTCGACCGTGCCGAGCGCGGTGTCTATGTGCTGACTGATGCGGGCCGCGCCGCGCTGAAGCGCTGGCCGCAGCAACCGACCGACGTTTTGGCAGTGGAAGCCTCAGCTTAGGGGGACACCATGATCGTGGTCACTGGAAGCGTTACCGCCCGCCCCGACAGCGTTGATGAGGTGCGGCGCCTCAGCCTCGAGCATGTCCATCGCTCCCGCGGCGAGCCCGGCTGCATCTCGCATGCCGTCCATGTCGACTGCGAGAACCCGCTCAGGCTGGTGCTCTTCGAGCAATGGGCCGACCGCGCCGCACTGGCGGCGCATTTCGCCGTCCCCGCGTCACGCGACTTCGTCCGCGCGCTGCAATCCCTGACCGACGGCACGACGGCCATCGAACTTTACGACGCTCACAAGATTGAGAGGCTCTAGCTGCATGGCTGGATTGCCACGCCACATTCATATTGCAATGCAACATTGGGGCGCTTAGGTATCTCCCGCGATTCAAGAACGAGGCGGCGATGAGCGGCGATTGGAACACCAAGTATGGCACACGGCGCGTGCGGCATGATCCGCCGACGCTGGAGGAAGCAATCTTCGCCGCCGTCGGCATCACCGATGACGTCGAGGCCCAGGCGGAGATCGCCTCGGCGCTGATGGGCCTGCCCTACGAGGACGTGCTTGCCGAGGTGAAGAAGACCGCGCGCGTCAGCGCCCGCACCGGCACCGCGACCCGCGTGATCGCCGGCGAACAGGGCGCGCAGCGCTCCGTCGTGGTCGAGCGCCGCGTGGTGCGCAAGGTCGTGCTCGGCAAGCGCACCGGTACGTGAAATTCGCCAGCCATTAGTTCAAAACAAAAGGGCAATCCGCTGAGCGGATTGCCCTTTTTGCTGTGGCTCTCATTCAATCCGAATGTCAGGCCGCGCGGCCCCAGCCCGACATCTGCATCACCATGCGCCAATAGGCGCGGTTCATGTCGACGATCGCGCGTGCGGCCTCGACCGGCGTGATTGCGGCTGCGGCTGGCGCCGGCTCCTTCCGGGTCTGCTCGGTCAGGTCGATGCTGCCGGTGGACTCGCCGTGGCGGAAAGTCAGCTGCGCACCGAACTTGGTGGCGAGCGCCCGCATCGCATCGTTCTGCGCGCCGGTGGTGATGCGCAGGCTGGTGTAGCCCTTGGCATGCGCCTCGGCGATCAGCTTGCGGAACAGGATGCTGCCGACGCCTTTGCGCCGTACCGACCGCTCCACGCTGAACGCGATCTCGGGCTGGGCGTCCGGCGACTGCTCCGGCGGATGCAGCTCGGCTGCCCCGCGCACCACGCCATCCTCGAAATAGGCGATGATGACGGTGCCGTCATTGGCGCAACGCTCGGCGTAGCGGCGGATAAAATTGTCGTCGATGAAGCCATGAAAGCGATCGTGGCGGCTGGTTCGGTCCAGTCGCAACAGGTGATCGCGCAGCAGAGGAAGCTCCTCCTGCTGGCTCAGCGTCCGCACGGTGCCCTTGGCGGTCGTCGAACGAATAGAATCATTGTTCATTTCATAACTCCTCGTGGTAGCCCTCGAGGAGGCGTCGAGTCCCTAGCAAGCCCTATATTGTGCGTCGCACCATAAAATTCAAGTGTCGAGATTCATTTGAATGCCTCATGAGGTGATCGCTAAATCACATCATGGTTACCCTCACTATAGTACCATCTGCGTCTGGGTCACGATCGCGACCAGCTTGCCGTCCTCGGTCTCCAGCCGGGTCTGCCAGACCTGGGTGCGCCGCCCCCGATGCACCGGGGTCGCGGTGGCGATGACGGTGGTGCCCTCCTTGGCGCCGCCGATGAAGTTGGTCTTGCTCTCCAGCGTCGTGGTCCCCTTGGCGTCCTCGGGCAGGTTGATCACGGTGGCGGCGGCTCCGACCGAATCGGCGAATGCCATGACGGCGCCGCCATGGATGGTGTGATGCAGGGTACAGAGGTCCGGCCGCACCACCATTTTTGCGACGACGCGATCCTTGTCGGCCTCGGTGAAGGTGATCCCCTTCAGTTCCGCAAACGGCATCTTCATCGACTGGATTTTTTCGAGCGGCGTCATCCGTGTTTCTCCCGGGCATCGCGTTCTTATGACTGCCGCCAAGCATGGACGCGCGGGGTAAATCAGGCAATGACGTCAGAGGTAATGGCCGTCGTGACAACGCACCGCCGAGGCTGCATAGCTTCACCATGCGCGACTTCCCTCCCCGCCGGATCGTCTGCCTGACCGAGGAGACGGTCGAGACGCTCTACCTGCTGGGCGAGCAGGACCGCATCGTCGGCGTCTCCGGTTATGCGGTGCGGCCTCCGCAGGTCCGCCGCGAGAAGCCGCGGGTCTCGGCCTTCATCTCCGCCGATATCCCGAAAATCCTCGCGCTCGAGCCTGACCTGGTGCTGGCCTTCTCCGACCTGCAAGCAGACATCGTCGCCGATCTCGTCCGCGCCGGCGTCGCCGTCCACGTCTTCAACCAGCGCGACGTCGCCGGCATTCTTGCGATGATCCGGACCCTCGGCGCGATGGTCGGCGCGGCGGATCGCGCGGAGCGGCTCGCACAAGGCTTCGCGCAGCGGCTCGCGGGGATCGCAGCCGCGCCGCGCCCGGCGCCGCGGCCAAAAGTCTATTTCGAGGAATGGGACGATCCCTTGATCAGCGGCATCGGCTGGGTTTCCGAATTGATCGAGATCGCCGGCGGCGAGGACGCGCTGCCGCACCTGCGTACGCAGCAGGCGGCCAGGGATCGCATCGTCGCGGCTGACCTCGTGCGCGCGGCCGCCCCTGATGTCATCCTGGCATCCTGGTGCGGCAAGAAGGTCGTGCCCGACCGCATCAGGCAGCGCGATGGCTGGAGCGAGATTCCGGCCGTGCGCAACGATCGCATCGTCGAGATCAAGTCGCCGATCATTTTGCAGCCCGGCCCCGCCGCGCTGACCGACGGGCTCGACGCGATCGTGAACGCGTTGTGGCCGCAGCGCCCGTGACGGTTCAAGGCGAGCGCAGCAAGGCCATTGAACGTCGGCTGCTCACGTCACCGCGTTCACGACCTGATATTCCGGCCGCCGCCACACCTCGCCATTGATCACCTGCTCGATAATCTCGACGGCCTTCATGACCTCGGTTTCGCCGACATAGAGCGGCGTGATGCCGAAGCGCATGATATCAGGCGCCCGGAAATCGCCGATCACACCGCGGGCGATCAGCGCCTGCATGGCGGCGTAGCCTCCTGCGAAAGCGAACGAGACCTGCGAGCCGCGCTGCGCGTGCGCGCGCGGCGTCACCAGCTTGAGCACCGGGCAGCGTCGAGCGATCTCGGCTATCAGCAAGTCGCCGAGCGCGAGCGAACGCGCGCGGACTTCGGCGAGATCGACGCGATCCCAGATGTCGAGCGATGCCTCCAGCGCGGCCATCGCCAGCACCGGGGGCGTGCCGACCCGCATGCGCTCGACGCCGCCGGCGGGCTGATAACCGAGATCGAAGGCAAACGGCCTTGCGTGCCCCATCCAGCCCGAGAGCGCAGCGCGCGCCCGATCGGCATGACGTGGCGCGACGTAGAGAAACGCCGGCGCGCCGGGGCCGGCGTTGAGATATTTGTAGGTGCAGCCGGCGGCGAAATCGGCGCCGACGCCGGCGAGATCGACCGGCAGCGCGCCGGCCGAATGCGCGAGATCCCAGACCGTGACGATACCGAGCGCACGCGCGTTCGCCGTCAGCGCTCGCATATCGTGGCGGCGGCCGGTGCGGTAGTCGACCTCGGTCAGATAGAGCACCGCGATGTCGTCCGACAGCGACGCCTCGATCTCCTCCGGCGCCACCAGCCGCAATTGGTGGCCGCGCCCCAGCGTCGCGATCAGCCCTTCCGCCATATAGAGGTCGGTCGGAAAGTTGCCGGTGTCGGAGAGCACGACCTTGCGCTCCCGATTCATCTCGAGCGCGGCCGCAAGCGCCTGGTACACTTTCAGCGACAGCGTGTCGCCGATCATCACCGTACCAGGCTCGGCGCCGATCAGCCGGGCGATGCGATCGCCGACGCGGCGCGGCTGCACGTACCAGCCTGCGGTGTTCCAGGCACGAATGAGCTGATCGCCCCACTCGGCCGTGATGACATGCGCGACGCGTTCGGCAACGCCGAGCGGCAGCGCGCCGAGCGAATTGCCGTCGAGATAGATGACATCCGCGGGCAGATGGAACAGCGCCCTGGTGTCGTCATAGACCCGCAGTCGCGATTTCGGCTCGATCATGGCTCCACGCTCAAAGGATGGTGCGCACGCGCCACAGTTCGGGAAACAGCTCGACCTCGAGCATCCGCTTGAGATAGCTGACTCCGCCGGTGCCGCCGGTGCCACGCTTGAATCCGATGACGCGCTCCACCGTCGTCACGTGGTTGAAGCGCCAGCGGCGAAAGTAATCCTCGAAGTCGACCAGTTTCTCGGCGAGCTCATACAGCATCCAGTTGACTTCGGGAGCCTCGTAGACGCGGCGCCAGGCTTGCAGCACGCCCTCGTCGAGGCGATGGGTCTTGCGGACGTCGCGCATCAATACGGCCGCTGGCATCGTGAGGCCCTTGCGGTCGGCAAGCCGCAGCACCTCGTCATAGAGGCTCGACGTGTCAAGCTCGGTTTCGAGCAGCGCCGTCACCTCGGCGTCGTGCGCGTGCGGCTTCAGCATCGCTTCGTTGCGATTGCCGAGGAGGTATTCGATCAGCCGGTACTGAAACGACTGGAAGCCCGAGGACTGTCCGAGCCGTGAGCGGAAATGGGTGTACTCGCTGGGTGTCATGGTGCGCAGCACGTCCCAGGCGCTGTTCAACTGCTCGAAGATGCGGGAGACACGCGCCAGCATCTTCATCGCCGGCGACACGTCCTCGCGGGCGATGGCGCGACGGGCTGCGCTGAGCTCGTGGATGGCGAGCCGCATCCACAGTTCGGAGGTCTGATGCTGGATGATGAACAGCATCTCGTCATGGGCGTCCGAGATCGGGTGCTGCGCACCGAGCAGCGCATCGAGGTGCAAATAGTCGCCATAGGACATCTTCCGGGTGAAATCGGTCTCGACGCCCTCGGCCGTGGGATCGTAGTCGTTGCCGCTCATGACGTCCTCCCGGTCGATCCGCCTCCTCAGACGAGGCCGACAAGGCATCTGGTGATGTCGGAGGATGGATCCTTCAGCCCGTCGATGACAGTAAAATGGTTATGTCCGCCATCGACGACGAGGCGCGTCGGCACGTCGAAGCCGGTCCAGACGTTGGCCATCAGCTGGGCCTGGCGGATGAATTCGGGACGCTCGCCCCCGCCGACCCAGGCGGTGAGCGGCGAGGTTCCCTTCGGCAGCTGCAGGGCGGCGCTTTCGCGCGTGGCCTCGTCCATGGTCATGCCGAGTGTATCGTTCATCGCGGTCTTCAAGAGCGGCCGCAGATCGTGCAGGCCGCTGATCGACAGCGTCGCCACGATCCTGTCGTAGACCTCGGGTTCGAGCGGGCTGTCGCCACACAGCATGCGCGTGACGAGATGGCCGCCGGCGGAGTGGCCGGCGAGTCGGATCGGGCCGGAGACCTCGGCGGCAGCCGCAGCCGTCGCGGCCGCGATCTCGGCGGTGATGTCGGAGATGCGCGCGGCCGGCGCCAGCGTGTAGCTCGGCAGCGCCACCGTCCAGCCATGGCTTCGCGCACCTTCTGCGAGATCGGTCCACGCCGATTTGTCGAAGCGCATCCAGTAGCCGCCATGCACGAAGACGACGAGGCCCTTGCTGGCGCCGTCCGGCAGAATCAAATCGAGACGCTGCCGCGCCCCGGCTCCGTAAGCGATATCAGGCCTGAACCGTTTGAGCCCGGCGCGATAGGCCGCCGCGCGCTCCGCCCACAGCGCCGGCAGCTTGTCCGCCCCGGGCACATGGGCCGTATTTGCGTAGGCATCATCCCAATCGCGCATGATGGCTCCCCGACGATTCACCGGCCGTCGGACGGCACTTTGCCACCGACGGGGCGCTCCGCCCAGCCCTTATTTTAAGTTTAAAGTATTCGGCGGCCCGCGTGTCAGACAGGTGGTCCGTCCAACGGAGCGACCGGGCGCCGCGCGATGCCGGATCGGCTACGCCTTCTCCACCCCGCACCATTCCGCGATGAACAGCGCGGTGGCCTTGGTCGACTGCCGCAACGAGTCGAGCTCGACATATTCGTTGAAGCCGTGCATCGCCGCACCCGTGGCGCCGAAGCACAGGCTCGGGATGTCGTAGTTCAGCCCGTAGAACCGGGTGTCGGTCAGCGCAGTGAAGGCGCGATCTTCCACCGCGGTGCCATAGACCGTCTGATGCGCCTTGGCGAACGCGGCCTCCGGCGCCGCTGAGTTCACCAGCTCATAGCCTTCCGACAGGAAGCCCGACCATTCCACCTGCGGCGGATTGTTGGAGAGGAAACGGTGATCGCGCGCCGCCGCCGAGACGCAGGCCAGAATCTCCTTCTGGCATTCGGCGATCGACCAGCCCGGCAGCACCGCGATCCGGCAGTCGACATCGCACCAGGCCGGCACGCTGGAGGCCCAGTCGCCACCCTTGATGATGCCCGGATTGAAATTGATCGGATGGTTGACGTCCTTGAAATGGCGGTCCGCCTTGGCCCGCTCGTTCCAGGCGATCTCGAGCTTCTCCAGCGCGTGCACCAGATGGTACGCCGCCATGATCGCATTCGAGCCGGCGCCGGCCTCGAACACATGCACCGGGAAGCCGCGCACCTTCAGGCGGAACCAGATCACGCCGACCTGCGAGCGGATCATCTTGCCGCTGGTCGGCTCCGGGATGAAGCAGGCATCGGCGCGGTAGCCGCGCTGCAGGGTCGAGAGCGCGCCGACGCCGGTGCTCTCCTCCTCGATCACCGATTGGAAATGAATCCGCGCCGTCGGCTTCAGCCCGGCCGCCTTGATCGCATCCAGCGCATAGAGCGCGGCGATGGTGCCCGACTTCATGTCGCAGGCGCCGCGGCCATACATCTTGCCGTCCTTGATCACAGGCGAGAACGGCGGCGTCTCCCACATGTCGAGCGGGCCGGTCGGCACCACGTCGCAGTGGCCCTGCAGGATCAGCGATTTGCCGGCACTGGTGGCCGGGCGATAGGTGCCGACCACGGTGCGAGCCTTGGAGAAATCATGCTCGATCGGGCCGAAGCCGCGCAGGTCCTTCAGGTCGTCGAGATTGATATGCCAATCGTCGACCTCGTAGCCGCGTTGGCGCAAGAGGTCGCCGATCATGTCCTGGCACGGCCCCTCGGCGCCGCGGGTCGAGGGGATCGAGACGAATGCCTCCGTCGTTGCAAGCTGCGCATCGAACGCGTCGTCGATGGCATCAAGGATTCGTCGTTGCGTCTCGGCAGTCATGCGGCAGCTCCATCGGCAAATCAAACGGGCGGGAGCTGCAGCGTAACCCGATTTCAGCCCGCCGGGTAATGCGCAAAATAGGCATCCCGCAATGCATCGTCGAGCAGCCGGCCCTCCGAATAGCCGTCGAGTGTCGCCGGGCGGGTGACACCGTCGAGCAGCCGCGGGCACGGTTCCGGCGCGCCGAGCACGGTGCGCACCGGGATGCGCTCGGCATAGATCGGCAACTCGTAATCCTCGTCGTCATCGGCGACTCCCTTGGCGCGAATTTTCGCCGAGGCCTCCTCGATCTCCATCGCGATGAACGAGGTCGCCTTGATCTCCTGCTTGCTGCTCGCCCTTAAAGTCGCGGTGCGGTCCGGGAAGAAGCGGTCGACCATCGCGACGATCGCGCGCTCCTTCTCCTGCGGATCAGTGACGAGACGAGCGGTGCCGAACGCCATCACCGCGCGGTAGTCGGCCGAATGATTGAAGCCGCAGCGCGCCAGCACTAGGCTGTCGAGATGCGCCACCGTCAGGCAGACGCGCTGGCCCTCCGACTGGTGCTCCAGCATCCGGCTCGCGCTGGAGCCGTGCCAATAGAGCTTTGTCCCCTCGCGCCAGAAGAAGGTCGGCGTGCAATAGGGCTGGCCGTCGATCACGTAGGAGACGTGGCACAGCATCGAGGCGTCGAGGATCCCGTGCACCGTGGCATGGTCGTAGAAGCCGCGGTCGTGGCGGCGCTTCACCCGGTTGCGGGACGATGTCGGATAGGACGGGGTGGATGCGCCTTCGGTCACGGCAGTGCCTCGCGAAATCTGGAATCTGTCGACAGTTGTAGCCGGCCATTTGGTCTGCGATAGTGCCAATTCCATGCGAATTATTCCGACCAATCCGCCGAAGGCCTCCGCGCGCAGGACCGAGCTGCCGCTCGATCTCGCAAGTCCGCATGTGACGCAGGGCGCCGCCTCGCAGCACCGGCTCTATCAGGCGCTGTGCCACGCCATCATCGGCGGCATCGTCAAGCCGGGCGAGCCGTTGCCGCCCTCGCGCGCGCTCGCGAAGCAAACCGGCTTCCGCCGCAACGCGGTTACGACGGCCTATGAGCGGCTGATCGCCGACGGTTTTGCCGAGGCGACGGTCGGCTCCGGCACTTTCGTCGCCGCGCGGATTCCGGCGCAGGCCGCTAGCCTGCGGCGCGCGAAGATCATGGTCGAGCCGCCGCAGCACTCTCCGCTGTCGCTCGGCTGCACCAATATCGACCAGCGCGCGCTGCAGCGCTTTCGCGCGTTTGCCGGACGCAGGCTGCGCGCCTTCGGGCCCGAGCACCTCCACTACGGCGATCCCCGCGGCAACCGCGAACTGCGCGCCGCGATCGCGGACCATTTGCTCTCGGCACGCGGGCTGCGCTGCGACCCCGATCAGATCATGCTGGCGTCGGGCACGCTGCACGCGCTGCGCATCGTGCTCGGCGCGATCCTCAAACCCGGCGACCAGGTCTGGTGCGAAGATCCCGGCTATCCGGCGGCGCGGCGTGCCATCGAGCATTGCGGCTATCGCCCGGTGTCGGTGCCGGTCGACGGCGCGGGCATGCGCGTCGATAAGGGACGCGCCTCGGCACCGGCGGCGCGCGCGGCCTATGTCACGCCGTCGCACCAGTTTCCGCTCGGCGTGCAGATGTCGATGCCGCGCCGGCTCGAGCTGCTCGACTGGGCCCGTGATGCCGATGCCTTCGTATTCGAGGACGATTACGACAGCGAGTTCCGCTACGACGGCGCGCCGCTGCTGTCGCTCGCCGGCATCGACCAGCTGCGCCGCGTGATCTACATGGGCACCTTTGCCAAGACGCTGTTTCCCGGATTGCGCATCGGCTACTGCGCCCTGCCCGAGCAATTGATCGGCCCCGTCACCGCGGCGCGCGCCGCACTCGACCGCTTTCCCGCGACGCTGATGGAAGGGGCGGTTGCCGACATGCTGAACTCCGGCGCCTTCGCGGCCAATTTGCGCAAGGCGCGAAAACTCTACCGCGAGGCGCGCGACGTGCTGGCCTCGACGCTTGCGACCGCATCCGAAGGCGAACTCACGGTTCCCGTACCCTCGCAGGGCCTGCACCTCGTCGCGCGGCTCGATCCATCGATCGATCCGCTCGCGGCCGCGCAGGCGAAAGCCGCTGCCGGCGTCGGCGGCTGGCTGCTCGCCGAAACCTATCACCGCGCGCGGCCGCTGCCGGGTTTCGTGCTCGGCTTCTCCGGCCATCCGGTTCCGCAGCTCGTCGCATCGGCGGAACGATTGGCGAAGGCAACGCTCACCGCGCTGCGCGCGATGCGCAAGGCATCAAAACCGCGGCGCCCTATGAGAATCGCGGCCACCTGACTAAGGTCGGCCGCGTTCAGTCAGTGTAGCTACGGAGATACCGGATGCCCGCCAATCGCAACGTCCTGTATCTCGTGATCGGCGGATTGATCCTCATCGTCGGCCTGCTCGGCTACAAGCTCCATGAGGCCAACAGGCAGCCCGAGGGCTTGCAGATCAATGTCGGCCCCGACGGGCTGAAGATCCAGAACAAGTGAGGAGACCGGGATGCCGCGCATCGCCTTCGCCGCACTGGCGGGTACCGGCGTACTGATTGCCGTCACCGCATCCGCGACGGCGCAGCAGACCCTGATGCGCGAGGGCGACATCGTCGATCTGCGCGTCGGGCAGCGCGTGCTGGTCGACGACGGCTCGTGCCCGGCCGGGCAAATCAAGCAGGTCGTCGGCTCCAAGCTGAGCCAGAACGGCGTGGTGCGCACCCGCTCCTGCGTGCCGCGACTCGCCAGGAAATAGAAAGGCCCCCGCTTTCGCGAGGCGTCCATATCATCATTCTGAAGAGCTGCCGTTCAGTTCGCCGCCAGCGGCTCGAACATGCATTGCAGCGTCGGCTTGGCGATCTTGGTGAAGGTCGGGCCGATCTCGGACTGTTTCGCCTCCGGCACCCAGGCGGTCTCGATCGTCGGCACGCCGGTCTCGCTGATGCCGCGCAGCAGCGCCTGGCGCAGGTCGGGGTCGTCCACCGTCGCAGCCGCATGATCATGCAGGCAGCCGCAGACGGCCTCCGGATGCGACCAGCGGCCCAGCATATGCGGCGCGCACTGACGCACGAACTCGTCGCGCGGCTCCGGCATCTTGAACAGCGAGCGGATCTGCATCGATTCGAGGGGAAGTTTTGACTGAGCCTGCGCGGAGCCGGCCAAAGCGAACGATGCAAGCATCGCGAGGAGGACGATACGGAGCGACATGCGGAGCCTTACCGGCATTTCTCTTTGGGTGTCGGCATCAGTTGGCGGCAAGAACCATCGGGGCGACGGTCACAACGGGCGAGCCGTTATAGGAGAAGGTGCCGATCCCGGGCAAACCGGTGTCTGCGGTCCCGGCCAGCGACGTGCCGCCCATCACGAAGACGAAGGCGAGGATGAAGCTGATGGTCCGCATGTGGTCGTCTCCGCTGGTCCTGATCGGCGTCCGCCGCCG
>NZ_JAGKJJ010000030.1 GCF_020329505.1 Bradyrhizobium semiaridum | reverse complement strand
GCGTCAGGCCGACGACGCCGTGCTTGGCCGCGACATAGGCCGAGACGTAGCCATAACCGGTGAGCCCCGCGGTCGAGGCGACGTTGATCACGCGCCCGCGGCCGCGTTTGGCCATCCCGGGAAGCACGGCGTGCGTCACCAGGAAGACGCTGGTGAGATTGCTCGCCAGCATGTCCGCCCACAGCACCGCATCCGTCTTGTCGAACGGCGCACTGCCGGCCTTGCCGGCGTTGTTGACGAGGATGTCGATCGGCCCGGCCTCGGCCTCGATCTGCGCAACGCCCTTGCGCACCGCCGCCTCGTCGGTCACGTCGATCGCAACGATAGCGCCCGCGCACTTGCCGAGCATCGCGGCGGTGGCCTTCAGCGCATCGATCCGGCGGCCGGCGATGCTGACGCGCACACCGGCCTTGGCAAGCGCGATCGCGGTCGCGGCGCCGATGCCGGACCCGGCGCCGGTGACGAACGCATGAGCATTGGGCCAGAAACTTGTCATGCCTTGCCTCCGGCAGCGGCGCGCTCGAGATTGGCCTCATATTGCGGCTTGCCCGACAGATATTGCTTGGGCCAGGTGATCGACTTAACGCCGATCTTGGCGGCCTCGTGCAGTGTCCAGGCGGGATCGGCGAGATGCGGCCGTGCGATCGCGCAGAGATCGGCGCGGCCGGCGGCGATGATCGAGTTGGCGTGATCGGCTTCCGAGATCGCGCCGACCGCGATTGTGGCGATGCCGACCTCGTTGCGGATCTTGTCGGCGAACGGCGTCTGGTAGAGCCGACCGTAGATCGGGTGATCGTCGGCCCAGACCTGGCCCGACGAGCAATCGATCAGGTCGGCGCCGGCCTCCTTGAACAACTTCGCGAAGGCGAGCGCGTCCTCCGGAGTGTTGCCGCCTTCGGCCCAGTCGTGACACGACAGCCGGACCGACATCGGCTTCTCCGCCGGCCACACCGCGCGGATCGCGCGGAACACCTCCAGCGGATAGCGCGCGCGGTTCTCGATCGATCCGCCACAGTCGTCGGTGCGGCGGTTGGTCAGCGGCGAGAGGAAGCTCGACAGCAGATAGCCGTGGGCGCAGTGCAGCTCCAGGATATCGAAGCCAGCCCCTGCCGCGCGCTTAGCCGCGGCAACGAACTGCTCGCGCACCTCGTCCATCTCGGTGCGGGTCATCGGCTCCGGCACCTGCCCGTCGGGCAGGTAGGGAACCGGCGACGCCGAAACCAGCGGCCAGTTTCCGTCGGGCAGCGGCGCGTCCATGCCTTCCCATGCCACGCGCGTCGAGCCCTTGCGGCCGGCATGGCCGAGCTGGATGCCAATCCGCGCTTGCGAATTGCGATGCACGAAGTCGACGATCCGCTTATAGGCCGCCGCCTGCTCATCGTTCCACAGCCCGCAGCAGCCGGGCGTGATCCGCGCCTCCGGCGACACGCAGGTCATCTCGGTGAACAGCAGGCCCGCGCCGCCCAGCGCGCGGGAGCCGAAATGCACCAGATGGAAGTCGTTCGGCACGCCCTCCTCCGCCGAATACATCGCCATCGGCGAGACGATGATGCGGTTGCTCAGCGACAGGCCGCGGATATGGAACGGGGTCAGCATCGGCGGCGTGACGCGGTCGTTGCCGACCGGCACGCCGTTCCGTTCGGCGAACCAGCGCTCGTAGCCTTCCAGCCAGGCCTTGTCTCGCAGCCGCAAATTCTCGTGGCTGATGCGCTGCGAGCGGGTCAACAGCGAATACATGAACTGCTCCGGCTCCAGCGTGTCAGCATAGCGCGAGCCGACCACCTCGAACCATTCCATCGCGTTGCGCGCGGCGTTCTGGATCCGCGCTACGTCGACCCGGCGCAGCGCCTCATAGGCGGCCAGCACCGCGGGGATGTTCTCCCTGGTGGCACCGTGGATCTTGAACTGGTTGGTCAGCTCGATCGCATCCTCCAGCGCGAGCTTGGTGCCCGAGCCGATGGCGAAATGCGCGGTGTGCGCTGCATCGCCCATCAGCACGACATGGCTGTTGCCGTTGAACGCGGTCCACTTGTCGCAGATCAGCCGCGGAAACGACAGCCAGGCCGAGCCGCGCAGATGGCGCGCATTGGAGACCAGCGAATGGCCCTCGAGGACTTCGGCGAACACCTTCTCGCAGAACGCGATCGAGTCGGCCTGCGCCATCTTGTCGAGGCCGTGGGCGAGATAGGCCTCCTCGGTGGTCTCGATGATGAAGGTCGCCGCGCCTTCCTCGAACTTGTAGATGTGGGCCTGGAACCAGCCGTGCTCGGTCTTGCGGAAGTCGAAGGTGAAGGCGTCGAACGGACGCTTGGTGCCGAGCCAGATGTAGCGGTTCGGCCGCATCTGCATGTCGGGCTTGAAGTCGTCGGCATATTTGACGCGGAGCTTCGAATTGACGCCGTCGCAGGCGACGATCAGATCGGCGTCTGGGAATTCGAGATCGGAGTTCACCTCGCGCTCGAAGATCAGCTCGACGCCGAGCTCCTCGGCCCGTGCCTGCAGGATGTTGAGCAGCCGCTTGCGGCCGATGCCGACGAAGCCGTGGCCGGTGGTGCGCATGCGGCGGCCCTTGATCAGGACCTCGATATCGTCCCAGTGGTTGAAGGCCTGCTCGATCGTGTCGGCGGTGACCGGATCCCATTTGCGCATGTTGTCCATGGTCGCATCGGAGAACACCACGCCGAAGCCGAAGGTGTCATAGGGCCGGTTGCGCTCGACCACGGAAATCCGGTGTGCGGGATCCAGCATCTTCATCAGGATGCCGAAATAGAGCCCGGCCGGCCCGCCCCCGATGCAAACGATGCGCATGGCGATCTCCCGTCTGACGGCCGCGGGTGGCTCGAACGGAGCAGGTTCCCATGGAGCCGATCCCGGGATAATATTTTATACTTAAAATAATTGTCAAGAGCGGTAGCGGCGCGCAATGCGGGTTTGGGTCTCCGCTTGCCGTCATTCCCGGGCGACGCGAAGCGTCGAGCCCGGAATCCATTCATTCACCGACACTAGGGCCTGATGGATTCCGGATTCGTGCTTCGCACGCCAGGGAATGACGATAGGAAAGCTCAGTGCACCGCGGCGTACAGGATCTTGTCCTGGGTCGCCTCGGCGGCGTCGAATTCGGCGACGATGCGGCCGGTGCGGGCGACCAGGATGCGGTCGGAGACGGCGAGGATTTCCGGCAGGTAGGACGAGATCACCACCACCGCCTTGCCCTCGTCGGCGAGGCGGCGGATTTCGCCGTGGATGTGCGGGATGGTGCCGACGTCGACGCCGCGGGTCGGCTCGTCGAAGATGATGATCGAGGGATCCTGCACCAGCGTCTTGGCCAGCACCACCTTCTGCTGGTTGCCGCCGGACAGTTCGATGATCTTCGCCTTGCGCTGCAACGCGCTGATCTTGAGCCGCTCGACCCAGTAATTGGCAAGCTTGCTGCGCCTCGCGCGCGACAGCAGGAAGCTCCAGCCCTTCCGGGTGGCAAGGCTGCCGATATAGACGTTGTCGTCGACCACCATGGTCTCGAAGAAGCCGTTGGCCTTGCGATCCTCGGTGATGTAGGCGATGCCGTCGTTGATCGCCTGGCGCGGCACGCGGTAGCGGATCGGCTTGCCGCGCAGGCGGATGGTGCCGCCATTGACGAGGTTGCGCTTCAGCGCGCCGTAGATAATCTTGGCGATCTCGGTGCGGCCGGAGCCGATCAGGCCGGCGATGCCGACCACCTCGCCGGCATAGACCGAGAACGACATGTTCTTGACCGCCATGCCCATGGTGACGTTCTCGACCGTCAGCACCTTCTCGCGGCGCTGATGGGTCTTTTCCTTGCGGCCATAGACCGCCTGCGCCACGTCGCGCCCGACCATGTGCTGCACCAGCGCATCGCGCGTCAGCTGCTTGGCCGGTGCCGTGATCACCAGCTTGCCGTCGCGCAGCACGGTGATGCGGTCGGCGATTTGCAGGGACTCTTCCAGGGCATGCGAGATGTAGATGATGGAGACGCCGCGGGCGCGCAGGTCTCGCACCAGATGGAAGAAGTGGACGATCTCCTCCGGCGTCAGCGAGGCGGTCGGCTCGTCGAAGATGATGATGCGCGCCTTGTTATAGATCGCGCGCGCGATCTCGACCATCTGCTTCTTGGCGGTGCCGAGCAGCGCCACCGGCGTCGCCGGATCGACATGGAAGTTGAGCGATTGCAACAGCTGCTGGGCCTGGATGTTCAGGGTGCGGAACCGCGTCAGCAGCTTCTCGTTGCCGAGCTCGATGTTCTGAGCGGCGGTCATGGTCGGCACCAGGCTGGTCTCCTGATAGACCATGCAGATGCCGGCATCGAGCGCATCGCGCGGCTGTTCGAAAGCGGCCGGCTTGCCGTCCAGCAGATAGTCGCCGGACGTGAGCCGGATCGCGCCGGCGATCGCCTTGCACAGCGTCGACTTGCCGGCGCCGTTCTCGCCGACCAGCGCATGCACCTCGCCTGGGTAGAGATCGAAATTGACGCCCTCGATGGCGTGCACGCCGCCGTAGATCTTCGAGCCGCTGGTGATTTGCAACACCGGCTCGCGGGCCGCGCTCCGGGTATTGGAAGCCGCCTGCATCACGCCGTCATTCATCGCAGGTCTCCCGTAAAGAGCAGCAGCCGTCCGGCGCCGCGCGCGGCGATGACGACGCCGCGCGGTGTGGCGCAGGCGGCGGTGATGCCGTGGAAGCGGCCGCCGGCGCGGCTGTGCAGGCTGTCGGTGGCATCGCCCTCGGCGTCGAGATGCACCAGTAGGCCATAGGAACGCGGCGGCGCCCATGGCTTCTGGATGCCGAGCGCCTTGACGCCGCCGATCTGCATCGGCTCCAGACAATCGCTGCCGCCGGCGAGCGCCGGCGCCACCCAGTAATCCGGCGGCATCGTTGCCATCATCTCCTCGCGGAAATCGTCTTCCTTGAGCACGAACTCGATGAGATGCGTGCGCCGCGCGAAGATGCCGAGCAGCAGGCCGCCCTGGCCGTCCGGATGCAACCGCGCCGGATAGCCCGGCATGTTGGATGCGATGACCTCGCCGGCGCCGAGGCCGCTGCCGGTGAGCGCGAAGCGGCTGAGCCGGTGCGCCCAGCTTTCGGTCAGCCACAGGCTCTTGCCGTCGGCAGAGACGGAGACGCCGTAGGGATACGCCAGACCGCGCAGCGGCACCTGCGGATTGTCGAGGCCGGCTCCGCAGGTGATCAGGCGGCCGTTGGCGCGCTTCTCCATCAAATCGTGCCGCCACTCGCCGGGGCGGCGGCCGGCGCTGCCTTCGACCGCATAGATGCGGCCATCGGGTGCGGCAGCCACCGACAACAGCCCCGCGAGCGGACTGCCGTCGGCGGCCTCCAGCCAACGCGGCGCGGGGCTTGCGGGATCGATCACCGCAAGGCCCCTGCCCGCCACGCACACCAGCAAGCGGCCGTCCGGATGCAGCGCGAGGCCACCGGCATCGTCGGCGAACTCGGCGACGACGGTACGCGCCGAGAAATCGGCCCCGCCGAGCTTCAAGACCTGCTTGCCGGCAGAGACGTAGAGTGTGCCGTCGCCGGCGGCGATGACGTCGTCGATGCCGGGCAGCGGGTCGCCGATCGGCACCGCCGTGTCGAGCCGGTCGTTCGGGCTGAGCGCGCCGTCGAGCGGCGGGATCGCGTTCTGGCCGCCGTCGCGGTCGATGACGCTTCTGATATCGCGCAGCAGATGATCGAAGAATCCCATTACGCCGTCACCCTGCTCTTGCTGCCCCAATAGGCGTCGTAGCCGGTCCAGCTGTCGTCGACGCCGTCGAGCTTGATGCGGCCGATCCGGTTGTTCTCAAGCCCGCCGAGATAGAGATAGCCCTGATGCTCGCGCATCGAGGTCAGCGTGGAATGCGAGATACCAGTCGGATCCCACCACGACTCCAGCGCCTCGCCCTTCTCGTTGAACTTCAGCACGCAGCCATGGTTCAGCGCGGGTGCCAGCCACTCGTCGGTCGGCACCTGCTTGACCATGCGCAAGCGGAAGCCGGGCTTGCGGCAGGATAAATCGAAGGTCGGGGTGCGGATGCCGACCAGCGCCAGCCAATAGGTGCCGTCGGACGCGCGGTTGATGTTGTCGGGGTTGCCCGGCAACTCGTCCATCAGGACTTCGGTGCGGCCCTTGTTCGGCCCCTCGATCCAGTGCCGGAAGATCTTGCACAGCGAGGTCGACGCGATGAGGATCGATTTGCCGTCGTGGGAGACGCAGATCCCGTTCGGGAAGTAGAAGTGGTTGATAACCGTGCGCGTGGTCTTGGTCGCTGGATCGTAGCAGACCACACGGCCGTTCGGCCTGCCCTCGAGGATGTCGAGGGTGTTGGTGGTCATCTCGTAGCGCGTGGTGCAGTCGCTGAAGTAGATCTTGCCGTCCGGCGCGATGTCGAGATCGTCGGCCATGCGCAGGCGGGAGTCGTCGTTGAGCTTGTACCAGGTGCGATTGGTCTCGTCGGTGACCTTGAAGATACGGCCGTCGGGCGCGACGCCGTAGACGCCCATGCCGGCGACCGCGACGATCAGGTTTTCGTCGCGATCGAACTGCATGCCGAGCGGCCGGCCGCCGATATGGGCGAACACCTCGCGGGTTTCGAAGTTTGGGCCGGAAAAACGGATCACATTGCCGTCGCGGGTCGAGCCGTAGAGCCTGCCCTGGCGGTCGAGGATCACATCCTCGGGGCCCTCGACCTGATCGAGGCCGATCGCCTGCGCATTGATCAGGCGGTCGTTCTGCGCATAGGGCGAGGCCGATCCCGGCTGCACCGTCGGCGCCGCGGCAAGCGGAACGAAGGCCGGATTGACGTAGATCTTCTGGATCGCCTTGCCGCGGTTCTTCGACCATTTGACGTCGATGCCGACGGCGGCGAGCAGGATCATGCCGGTCACTGCCGAAGTGACGTAGCCGGGGATGCCCATCCGCACGAGGCCGTTGATCAGAAGGAAAATGATTAGCGCGCCGATCATCGCCCGCCACACCGTGCCCTTGCCACCGGCGAGCGAGACGCCGCCGAGCACCACGGCGGTGAGCGCCTGGAATTCCCAGCCGACGCCGGTGGTGGAGTCGGTCGAGGACTGACGTGCTGCGTAGAAGATGCCGCTCGCCGCGCACAGCGCGCCTGAGAGCACATAGGTCATGAACAGCATCAGGCGGACGCGGATGCCGGCATGGCGCGCTGCCTTGCGGCTGGCACCGATCGCGGTGAGATGCCAGCCGTAGCGCGAGCGCGACAGGAAGATATGGCAGACCAGCAGCACCACGAACAGCGCCGCCGCGTTGATCGGAATGCCGAGCACGCTGCCGCCGCCGATGAAATCCCAGGCGTCGCTGTCGACCGAATTGGTCGCGAACACCTGCGCGTAGCTGGTGTTGAGCAGATTGACCGAGGCGCGCAGGATGATCAGCGTCACCAGCGTGGTCAGGAACGGCCGCGTCTTCAGGAATCCGATCAAGAAGCCGTTGATGCTGCCGAGCGCGGCGCCGACCAGCAGCGTTGCCGGCACCACGAGGCTGACCGGCCATTCGCGCACCAGGAGGAAATACAGTGCCGCAAAATTGCACAGCGCGAAGATCGCGCCGACGCTAAGGTCGATGCCGCCGGTGACGAGGCAAAACCCCATCGCCAGCGCGACGAAGCCGAATTCGGCAAACAGCCGCAGCAGCGACACCGAGTTCTGCACCGAGGCGTAGTCCGGGATCGTCACCGCGAAATACGCCCACAGTCCGATCATCACCGTAAACGGGACGACCGGCTCGAACCACTGTTTCAGCAGCAGCTCCGACAGCAACAGCCGGGGTGAAAACCGCCGCACCGACGCGGCAAAGGAATCGACTGCCATCGACATCGCGAATTACTCCCTTGAATACAGCCGGCGCGGGACGCCGCACCCCGCGCCGGCTGTCGCGCCCTTGTTAGTTCTTCTTGGGAAGCGCGAAGCAGTTAGCGCCCGAGGCATTGCTCTTGTCGAGCCAGATCGGCCGCGTGTAGTAGACGAGATTGCGCGAGCCAGGCTTCTCGCCGGACACCAGCAGGGTTTCGGCCGCAAACATCAGATCGTGGCCCTGCTCGGTCGCCTTGTAGCTGAGGAATTTATAGAAGTTGCCGGAATTGACCTGGTCGCAATCGAGCTGCGAGCCTTCGCCCGAGGCGAACACCTTCACATCGTCGATCTTGCCGGCATTGCGGATCGCCTGCGCCGCGCCCGCCTCCATGATGCCCCAGAAGCCGATCGAGGCGCACAGGTCAGGATGCTGCTGGATCACGGTCGCGGTGACGTTGAGCGCGGTGTTGGCGTCCCAGTTCGCGGCCTGGTTCGACACCACCTTGATATTGGAGTCCTTGTTCAGCACTTCCATGATGCCGCCGACCTGATCGACGCTGGCGGCGGCGGTGAGTTCGCCCTGCACGATCTGCACCTTGCCGGACTTGCCGGAGCCGGTGCCGCACGCCTTCACCACCTCGGTCGCGAGCATCTTGCCGATCTCGCGCCAGTCGGCGCCGACGAACGCGCCGGACTTGTAGTTCGAGGACATATTGATCTGGATCACATGCGTGCCCTGGCCCTCCGCGCGCTTCAGGTCCTTCATCAGCAGCGTCACGCTTGGGTTCTGCACCACCAGCACGTCGGGCTTCTGGTCGACCAGCGCGGTCAGCGCCTGCTGCATCGCCGAGGGATTGTTGTTGGGATCGCGCACGACGTATTTCATGCCGCGCCACTCGGCCTCCTCCTGCAGCACGCGGCCCCATTCGTCCGACAGCGGCACGCCGAGCGCGATCGGCAGATAGGCGATCGTCTTGCCCTGCAGCGCCTTGTCGTAGACGGCGCGCAGCTCGCGCGCGGTCTTGGTGCCTTCCTCCTGCGCCGATGCCGCGAACGGCATCGCTGCCAGCGTCGCGCCGGCCAGCAGGATCGTCCAGAACTTGGTCGTCTTCATCGTCGTCTCCACCCTGATCAACTTTTGATTCATCATCATGATGGCCCTGTCCCGGGCCCAATCACCTCAAGTCAGTCGCCCTGACGCGCGGTCTCCTCGTCGCGGGGGTGCAGCCAGTTGTCGAGCACGATCGCCGCCAGCAGCACCACGCCCTTGATGATGTTCTGCACCTCGCTGTTGACGTCCATGATGGTGAAGGCGTTGAGCAGCGTGCCGATCAGGATGCAGCCGACCACGACGCTGAACACGCTGCCGCGGCCGCCGATCAGGCTGATGCCGCCGATCACCACGACCAGGACGACGTCGAAGATCATGGTGCCCTGCGTGATCGCCATCTGCATGCTGCCCGTGGTGCCGACCCAGACCAGGCCTGCAATCCAGGCGAGCAGTGCAACCAGCACGTGCTCCAGCACGATCAGCGGCCGCAGCGGAATGCCGGTCAGCCGCGCAGCCTCCGGATTGTCTCCCTGTGCATAGATGAAGCGGCCGATCGAGGTGCGCGACAGGAACAGATGCATCGCGATCGCGCAGACCGCGAACACCAGGATCGGAACCGGAATGCCGAACAGCCGCCCGGCGCCGAGATACATCAGCCCCGGCGCGTCCTTCGGCGCGTAGACCACCCAGGCCGGCGCGATCCAGAACGCAAGGCCATAAATCACGAAGCCGGCGGCGAGCGTCACGAACAGCGCCGGCGCCTCGACGAAGGCGACCATCACGCCGTTGACGACGCCAATCAGCACCGCGATCGCCAGCGCCAGCAGCACTGCCGTGAAAACCGGCATGCCGTTCTGCATCTCGATCAGCGCGATCGCCCAGGAGCCGGCCATGATCGCGACCTCGGAGAGATCGATGCCGCGGCTGATCACGATCAGCCCCATGCCGAGGCCGAGCACGCCGAGGATAGAAATACTCCGCAACAAATTCAGCAGATTGGAGACAGTGGCGAAGCCGTTCAGCGTCAGGCCGAACACGATCAGAAGCGCGATCGTGATCAGGAGCACGATCTGCTCCTGGCTCGGCTTTGCAAGCATCGCGCCCGTGCGGGACGCATCCGCCGGCACAGCAACGTCGCGCGATGGCGATTGCACGCTCATCGTTTCCTCCAGGTATTATTTTGCTTGAGACTTTAAGAGCGCCAATTCATATTCGTCAAATGCATTCGACGGATACGGATTGATCAACACCATGCATGTCCGCGACATCGATCTCAATCTGTTCGTGGTGTTCGATGCAATCTATTCCGAGGGCGGCGTCAGCCGCGCCTGCTTCCGCCTCAACCTGACCCAGCCCGCGGTGAGCCATGCGCTCGGCCGGCTGCGGGCGATGTTCAACGATCCCCTGTTCGTACGCCGCCACCACGTGATGACGCCGACGCCGCTGGCCCGCCAGATCATCACCACGGTGCGCCAGGCGCTCAACGGCCTCGAGACGACGCTGACCCATACCAACCGCTTCGATCCGGCGAGGACGCCGAAGCGCTTCGTGATCGGCCTGCGCAACAATCTCGAGGCGCCGATGCTGAGTGCGCTGGTCAACCGGATCAGCGCGGTGGCGCCACTGGTCGAGATCGCCACCGTGCGCTGCGAACGCAACAATCTGGAGCGCGAGCTTGCGGCCGGCACGCTCGACGTCGCGGTCGACACGCTGTTGCCGCTGTCATCGGAGGTGCGGCGCGAGCAGATCCTGACCGAGCACATCGCGGTGTTCGCCCGCCGCGATCATCCCGCGCTCGGCGCGCGGCTCGACAAGAAGACGTATTTGCGGATGGAGCACGTCTGCGTCACGTCGCGGCGCAGCGGGCTGTCATTCGAGGACTTCCAGTTCCAGCGGCTCGGCATCCAGCGCACCGTCCGCCTGACATGCCAGAATTTCGCAACCGCCTGTCACGTCGTCAGCCGCAGCAACATGCTGCTGACGGCCTCCGAAAGCGCGGCCTCGGTGCTTGAGCAGCCTGGGCTGCTGCAATGCTTCCCCTGCCCGTTCCCGATCAGCCCGCACGTCAATTATCTCTACTGGCATGCCACCGCTGAGGGCGACACGCCCAATCAGTGGCTGCGCGAGCAGCTGCGCACCGCCGCGGCGCTGCTGGCCGGCAGCCAGTTCGGCCGCAGGAACGGGCGCGCGAAGCGGCGCCCCATGGTCGGGCATCCGGCACCGGCAAGCATTGCCGCTGAATAGGTGCTCGACGCGTCAGCGCCGCATTGATGTCGCGACGACATAGCCGTTCTGGCAGACTTTTTCCGAACAATGCGCTCATCTGCTCCGCGTCCTGCCACTGTCATAGACCGCCATGCCGGCGGCCGGATCGAGATCGGTCTCGGTCGCTTCCGTCAACCGCGCCATCATCATGTAGAAGCCGAGCGCGACGATCGCCTCGACGATCTGCTGATCGCTGAAGTGCTTGCGCACGCCGGCGAAAGCCGCATCGCCGACGCGAACCTTCTCGACCACCTCACGCCCGAAGGCGAGCAGCGCGCGCTCGGCTTCGTTCAGCGCGGCATCGCTCGACGGCATCGATCTGCGCCTGAGTGACGCCGACGCCGAGCGCGATCGGCACATGCTGACGCCATTCATAGGCACCGCCCTCGAGCTGCGCGGCCTGCAGGATCAAGAGCTCGCGGTTGACGGCGGAGAGTTTCTGCCTGTGCAGGATCGAGTTGCCGAGCCGCATCGCCGGGATCATGTTGGCCTCGGCATGCGCCATCATGCGGAAGACGTTGAGCTTGACCGGCATGCGGTCGAACGAGGCGCGGACGTCTCCGCTCGCTGTCTCCGGATCAATCAGGGGCAGCCTTGCCACGCGCCTCTCCCATTCTCGTTGCTTCTTCTTGGTCGACTCTTGCTGGCCGGCACTTCGGCCGGTCCACCTAATGCACAGGACGCACCGGGATCAAGCAGCCCGCCGGATTGGCCGAATAGCGGGGCTCAGCCATGCGGTTCCGCGCTTGAATCCGCTCCCGCGGGCGGGCATAAGGACGCGGTCTCCGCTAAAAAAGCGCCCATAGCCCAAGGATTTATGATGCCCGCCTATCGCTCCCGCACCACCACCCACGGCCGCAACATGGCGGGTGCTCGCGGCCTCTGGCGCGCCACCGGCATGAAGAACGAGGATTTCGGCAAGCCGATCATCGCAGTGGTCAATTCCTTCACGCAATTCGTCCCCGGCCACGTCCACTTACAGAACCTCGGCCAGCTCGTGGCTCGCGAGATCGAGAAGGCCGGCGGCGTGGCGAAAGAGTTCAACACCATCGCGGTCGATGACGGCATCGCGATGGGCCATGACGGCATGCTCTACAGCCTGCCCTCGCGCGAGCTGATCGCCGACAGCGTCGAATACATGGTCAATGCGCATTGCGCCGACGCGATGGTCTGCATCTCCAACTGCGACAAGATCACGCCCGGCATGCTGATGGCGACGCTGCGCCTCAACATCCCGACCGTGTTCGTCTCGGGCGGCCCGATGGAATCGGGCAAGATCCTGCTCAAGGGCAAGAAGCGCGCGGTCGATTTGATCGATGCGATGGTCGCGGCCGCCGATTCCAACGTCACGGACGAAGAGGTCGCGGTGATCGAGCGCTCGGCCTGCCCGACCTGCGGCTCCTGCTCCGGCATGTTCACCGCGAACTCGATGAACTGCCTGACCGAGGCGCTCGGCCTCGCGCTGCCCGGCAACGGCTCGGTGCTGGCGACCCACGCCGACCGCAAGAGCCTGTTCGTCGAGGCTGGCCATCTGATCGTCGACCTCGCTCGCCGTTACTACGAGCAGGACGACGCCAAGGTGCTGCCGCGCAATATCGCGAGCTTCAAGTCGTTCGAGAATGCGATGACGCTCGACATCGCGATGGGCGGCTCGACCAACACCGTGCTGCATCTGCTCGCCGCCGCGCGCGAGGGCGAGGTGCCGTTCACGATGGCCGACATCGACCGGCTCTCGCGCAAGGTGCCGGTGCTGTGCAAGGTCGCGCCCTCGGTGCAGGACGTGCACATGGAGGACGTGCATCACGCCGGCGGCATCATGGCGATCCTCGGCGAGCTCGATCGCGCCAAACTGCTCACCACCGATGGGCCGACCGTACACAGCGCTACGCTCGACGATGCGCTGAACCGCTGGGACGTGATGCGGACGTCAAGCGACAAGGTGCGTAACTTCTATCGTGCCGCGCCCGGCGGCGTGCCGACCCAGGAAGCCTTCAGCCAGGACCGCCGCTTCGACGAGGTCGATCTCGATCGCGAAAAGGGCGTCATCCGCGATGCCGAGCATGCCTATTCCAGGGACGGTGGCCTCGCCGTCCTGTTCGGCAACCTCGCCGAGGACGGCTGCATCGTGAAGACCGCCGGTGTCGACCAGAGCATTCTGAAATTCTCCGGCCCGGCGCGCATCTTCGAGAGCCAGGATGCATCTGTCGAGGCCATTCTCGGCAACAAGGTGAAGGCCGGCGATGTCGTGCTGATCCGCTATGAGGGACCGCGCGGCGGCCCCGGCATGCAGGAGATGCTGTACCCGACCAGCTATCTGAAGTCGAAGGGCCTCGGCAAGGCCTGCGCGCTGATCACCGACGGCCGCTTCTCCGGCGGATCGTCGGGCCTGTCGATCGGCCACGTCTCACCGGAAGCCGCCGAAGGCGGCCTGATCGGCCTCGTCGAGGAAGGCGACATCATCGAGTTCGACATCCCGAACCGCAAGGTCAACCTCAAGGTCGATGATGCCGAGTTGCAGCGCCGCCGCGCGGCGATGGTCGCCAAGGGCAAAGCCGCGTGGAAGCCGGCTGCGCCGCGCAAGCGCGCGGTCTCGACCGCGCTCAAGGCCTATGCGGCCTTCGCCAGCAGCGCGGCCAAGGGTGCGGTGCGCATCCTGCCGGAGGAGTAAGCGGCGTCAGGTCACGTGCAGATCGGCCGCTTCGATCCGGATGCGGTCGGCATGCAGTGACCAGTCGCACAGCGACTGTTCCTGACAGAATTTGATCTTGGCCATTTCGGTAGCCTGACCTTCGCTCAGCGCGTCGATTTCGAGCGCGCCCTGGCAGACCTCGCGCTGGCGGCCGTTGCCGCCGAGCACGTCCTTCATGAAGTGGACGACGAAGCGTGACATGGAACCCTCCCTGCTGGAACCGGCAGAGCCCGGGAAATAGATGCTAGCACCGACGTGAGACGGGTGTGAGTTAATTCTGGCGCCGACGCGTACGGCTGTCGCAGCCGGGATAATAGTGCGGCGATCTGTACGATCCGCGACACCGGACCGAGCGGCTCTCTCGCGTGAGGAACGCATCAGCCGCCGGGGTTCCCTCCCCCCCTTGCGGGAGAGGGAGCCCGACAGATGTGCTTACCTTACAAAGACCCCGCGACCGGGAGCAACGCGGTCACCACAGCTACTGCGGCACAAATCCGAACGCTTTCTCGAACCGCTTGGCGTAGACTGGCCAGACCTCGGGATTGATGATGCGCGGCGGGCGCTTACCGTCGAGGGCGTAGAGCAACTGCTCGGCGGCGATGCGGCCCATGTTGATGCGGGCCTCGCGGGTGACGCCGGCGGTGTGCGGGCTCGCCAGCACGTTGTCGAACTGCAACAGCGGATGATCCGGCGGCGGCGGCTCCTTGGCCCAGACGTCGAGCCCGGCGCCGGCGATGCGTTTGTCGCGCAAGGCTTGCTCGAGCGCCTTCTCGTCGTGGATGAAGCCGCGCGCGGTGGTGACGAAAAAGGCGTGCGGCTGCATCAGCGCGAACTCGCGGGCCCCGATCATGCCGCGGCTCTTGCTGTCCAGCGGACACGAGATCGAAACGAAATCCGAATGGCGCAAGAGATCGTCGAGCTCGACCTTCTCCCCGCCCCGCTTTGCCACCTCCTCCGCGGTGAGGTAGGGATCGTAGGCGATCACCTTCATATGCAGCAGGCCACGGCACAGCTCGGCGATGCGACGGCCGACATTGCCGAGGCCGACGATGCCGACGGTCTTCTCCTTCAGCTCGTTGCCGATCAGATCGTTGCGGTTGACGTTGGGCTCGCGCCGCAGCCGGCGATCGGACTGGATGATGCGCTTCGACAGCGTCAGCATCATCGCCAGCGCGTGCTCGGCAACCGAATTGGCGTTGCCGCCGGACTGATTGACCACCAGCACGCCCGCCCTGGTGCAGGCCTCGACATCGACAGGATCGAAGCCGGCACCGTTCGAGGACACGATCAGCAGGTTCGGCGCGCGCTTCAACAGCTCGGCATGGGCATGGAAGTGCGGCGCCAGCTCGTCGCGCGCGGCGCCGATCTGGTAGGCATGCGCGTCGGCCAGGACCGGCGCGAACTGCGCCTCCGGCGTCTCGTTCTCCAGTCGGTCGAGCCGGACGTCCGGCCGCTGCTTCATGATGTCGACGTAGATGTCGTGGGCGAGGTATTTGACGTAGAACACGCGCTTGTTGTTGACGGTCATCTCTTCTGGCAGCTTTCGGTTGGGGAAGTCGTCAAGTCCTGCGGGATTATCGATCAGCTCACTCCGCCTTCATGCCGGCGGCCTTGATGATCGGCCCCCATTTGTCGTAGTCGGCCTTGATCTTGGCGGCGAACTTCTCCGGCGTCGAGCCGATCGGGATCGCGCCGAGCCTGCCGAGCCGCTCCTTCACGGGTTCAGTGTTGAGTGCCGCGACGAAATCGCGCGAGATCTTTGCCACCAGATCGGGCGCCATGCCGCCCGGCCCGAGCAGGCCCCACCACACCTCGGTGTCGTAGCCCGAGATAGTCTCGGACATGCTGGACACATTGGGCAGGAATGGCGCCCGCACGGCGGTCGTCACCGCCAGCGCGCGCACCGTACCGGCCTGCAACTGTCCGACTGACTCGGGACCGTTGTTGAACGACATCGGAATCTGGCCGCCGAGCAGATCGTTGATCGCCGGCATGCCGCCCTTGTAGGGGATCGCGTTGATGTCGAGCCCGGCGAGGTTCTTCATGAGTTCGCCGGCAAGGTGCGTCGAGGTACCGTTGCCGGCGTGGGCAAACGACAGGCTGCCGGGCTTCGCCTTCGCTGCCAGGACGACATCGCCCACCGTCTTGAACGGCGAGTCCGCGCGCACCAGCAGCACGTTTGGCGACGACGCCAGGAGCGAGACCGGCGAGAAATCCTTGAACGTGTCGTAGGGCAGCTTTGGATAGAGGAACGGATTGGTGGCGTGGCCGCTCGCCACCATGATCAGAGTGTAGCCGTCAGGCGCGGAGGTCGCGGTCGCCTGCGAGGCGATAACGCCGCCGGCGCCGGCCCGGTTCTCGACCACGATCGATTGGCCCCAGGTCTTGGAGACGACATCGGAGAGCGTGCGCGTCAGCACGTCGACGCCGCCACCGGGCGGATAAGGAACGAGAATGTGAACCGCCTTGCTGGGGAACTGCTGGGCCGACGCAGCGCTGGCCGCGATCATCGCCGCTACAGCGATGGCTGTCCGCCAGACCCACCCGGCCATGCAAGCCTCCCCCGTCCTTTGTCGTTGCCGCCTGTATCGCATGCCGGACCAGCAGCAGGACCGCCGGATTCCGCAGATCGCGTTGCGACCGGGGCATGTTGACAATCACATGCGTCCCGTCAAGTTTCGGAGCCGCAAGCGGCCTTTCAGCGTCGCGCGTTCAGGGAGAACAGGATGGCGGCCGCCGCGGAACAGAGCTCAGCACAGGGCAAAGCGACGACTTGGCACGGCATCGTGCTTGAGACGCTGAAGCGCAACGAGATCAAGCTCACGCCGTATGTGCCCGACAAGGTGCTGACGCCGCTGATCAAGAACCTGCACGCCGATCCCTATTTCACGACGTTTCCGACCGCGCGTGAGGAGGAGGCTGTCGGCATCGTCTCCGGTGCCTGGATGGCGGGAATGCGCGGCGCGGTGCTGATGCAGACCTCGGGCTTTGCCACGCTGGCCAATGTGCTGGCCTCGCTCGCGGTGCCCTACCAGATCCCGCTGATCATGTTCGTCTCCGAGCGCGGCACGCTCGGCGAGTTCAATTACGGCCAGGCGCTGGTCTGCCGCACCATGCGCCCGGTGCTGGATTCGCTGGCGCTGGAGCACCACACCATCACAAGGCTCGACGAGCTCGAATTCATCGCCGACCGCTCGATCAAGCAGGCCATCACCACCCAGGCGCCGGTGGCGCTGATCCTCAATCCGCTGCTCACCGGCGGCAAGACGTTCGACAAGTGAGCGCAGCCATGACCACCACACAGCGCAACACCAAGGTGATGAACCGCTTCGAGCTCACCCAGCGCCTCATCAAGGGTCTCAAAGACGAGGCCGTGATCGGCGGCATCGGCAACACCAATTTCGACCTGTGGGCCGCCGGCCACCGGCCGGAGAATTTCTACATGCTGGGCAGCATGGGCCTCGCCTTCCCGATCGCACTCGGCGTTGCGCTGGCGCAGCCGCAGCGCCGCGTGTTCGCACTGGAGGGCGACGGCTCGCTCTTAATGCAGCTCGGCTGCCTCTCGACCATCGCGACGCTGGCGCCGAACAACCTCACCATGGTGGTGATGGACAACGGCATCTACCAGATCACGGGCAGCCAGCCGACCCCGGCCGCCGCCCATACCGATGTGGTCGCGATCGCACTCGCCAGCGGCCTCGCCAACAGTTCCTGGGCCGCCGACGAGGACGATTTCGAACGCCTGATCGCGCAGTCGATGACGGCCTCGGCACCGACGCTGATCGGCGTCCGCATCGACGACAAGCCCGGCACCGGCACGACACGGCGCGATCCGGTGCAGATCCGCGAGCGGTTCATGCACGGCATGGGCGTGAGGCAGCCGCTGTAGGCAACCTACCGGGAGTGTCACCGCCCAGCTTGTTGTTCAGCGATCCAGTGTTACAGAGACGCCGGTGCTGGAATCGAGAGGTCCCGGCGTACTGGATACCCCGCATGCGCGGGGTATGACACCGAGTGTGGGCGGTTTGATCGCCTCGCAAAGATGACGGCAGTCGCCTAACGCCGTCTCAGTTCAATCGTAGCTCGGTAATATGCCGCAGGTCCGGCTTCAGCTCACCGCGCTCGACGCGCTTGACGATGTCGGTGAGCGCGGCGTTGGCGGTGCAGGCGATGCCGAGCCTTTCACCCTCGCGCACCACGAAACCATTGAGGAATTCGATCTCGGTGCGGCGGCCCTTCTGCATGTCCTGGCCCATCGAGGGGCGCTGTGCCGATGAGGTGCGCTTGGAATCCTTGAAACGCTGCTCGTCGCAGGCGCGCATCGCGGCTTCGTCGCCCTCGCCGGCGCGGGCGATGGTTTCGGGCGGCAAATGCAGGATCTCTTCGAGCTGATAGCCCTGCGCCTGGCCGACGCGGATCGCCTCGCTGCCGAGCCGGCTCGAGAAGCGGCGCAGCGGCTCGCTCGCGAGGATCTCGCTGCCGGACAGGCCGGTGCAGGCCGAAAGCCCATTTTGCATCACGTTGGCGACCAGCTTCGACCAGCGCTCGCCCCAGAGGTTGGTCGTGACCTTGGCGCTGTCGGAATAGCCGACCAGGCGGCAGACCTCCTCGGTGCGCGGCGTGATCCGGCCGTGCACCTCGCCGGCGCGAAACACGGTATGCGCCGCCCCGCCCTTGCCGGCGCCGCGATGGATATGGCCGGGCTCCGGCAGATTGACCGTGATGCTGCTGGCGATGCAGCCGAGCGTCCTGCCCCAGCCGACCACGCCGGCCACCGTCTCCTCGTTCATGCAATTCTGCAGCGACACCACATAGCCGTCCGGGGCGAGATATTGCCGGATCAGCATCGTGGCCCAGGCGGTGTCGTAGGACTTCGTACAGACGAAGGCGATGTCGACCGGCTGCTCCTTGGCCAGTTGCTGCGCATCGGTGATGTGCAGCGCGCGAACCGGGACCGAGAATTCGGCGACGTCCATCGCGTGGGTGACACGCAAGCCATGCTTGCGCATATGCTCGACATGCTCCGGCCATGGATCGATGAAGGTGACGTCCTCGCCCGCCTGCACCATGTGCGAACCGGCATAGCCGCCGACGGCGCCCGCCCCGACGATTGCGATCTTCCGACCCACGTTGATCTCCCCTGCTCTTTTGATCATTGCTGACCAGTCTAGGGGATCGGCAAGTCAGGCCAAGCGGGCGCTGCATGCAAAAGCGCGGCGGTGCCATGCCGCTCGTCATGGACAAACGCATCCCCGCGGGCAAGGTGCCCGCGGGGATGTCGTTCACAAGGTCGCCTGGTTCAGTCGATGACCTTGATCACCCGTCGGGTGCGCGGCTCGACGATGACGCGGCGATCGTTGACGACCGCGTAGCGGTACTCGCTGTAGCGCGGCACCGGGTGCAGCACGACGGTGTCGGGCAGCGGCTCGCCGACCACGACGCGCTCACGCACCATGACCGACGGCTGATCGCGCGGGATCGCGCCGATCACGGCATTCGGAATCTCGAGCCCGGCGCCGACCGCCGCACCGACCGTGCCGCCGACGATCTCGCCCACGGGGCCTGCGATGTCGCCACCTGCCCGCGCACCGTTGGCCGCGCCGGCAGCCGTGGTGGACTGCGCAAAGGCCGAGCCGGACGCGAGCAGCGACGCGGCGACAAGGGAAGCGGCAAGACGCTTGTTCATGGTTCTCCTCCTCAGGGTTGATCGATGCCCTTCAACATCCGGAGGTAGGAGATCGTTCCGGTTTCCGACGCGCGACGCATCATGCGCGAAACGCAGTTCCGCCTGGTTCGCGCAACCGAATTGCCGCTGCTGGGAGGCGCGCTATCAAAACCTCGAAAAACAACCCCATGCAAAGGAGCAGGCAGCGCCGGCGTTCGACACGACAGCTTGACATGTCGGGCAACTCAGGAGTATTATTCCATTATTCCGAAACTGCATGATCATCCCCGATGCGCCGACAAACTCCACCGTCATCCGGGCGATCCAGTATTCCAGAGACGGTTGTGATCAATCGATAGGCCGCGGCGTACTGGGTCGCACGGTCGAGCCGGGGGACGACACCGAGTGTGTGGCGCCGAGTGGCGTTCACTCCGGCGGTTTTCGCGCGGGCCGCCGCCGTCTGGGCGGTTTTGGCGTCGGCGCAGTCGCCGGCATGATGCGGATGCGCATCGCGCCGCCCTTGGGTTGATCGATCTCGAAGGCGTTGGTCTTGCGGACCAGATCGCTCAGAGTGCGGAAGCCGTAGGTCCGTTGATCGAAGTCGGATGCGAGGTTGGCAAGCTGCCGCCCGACTTCGCCGAGCGTCACCCAGCCGTCCTCGCTCGCCATCTGGCTGATGACCTTCTTGATGATCGGCGTGGCCGCCTCCGGCGGCTGCAAGGGCTGGGCACGCGCGGCCGTGTCCTGATTGCTGGGCGCCCCGCCGCGCAGGTTCTCGGTATAGACGAACCTGCGGCAGGCCTGGCGGAAACTTTCCGGCGTCTTCTGCTCGCCGAACCCGAACACGTCGATGCCGTGCTCGCGGATGCGGGCGGCAAGCCGGGTGAAATCGCTGTCCGACGACACCAGGCAGAAGCCGTCGAACCGGCCGCTGTGCAGGAGGTCCATGGCGTCGATCACCAGCGTGATGTCGGACGCATTCTTGCCGGTCGTGTAGGCGAATTGCTGTTGCGGGATGATGGCGTGCTTGGACAGCACATCGGCCCAACCTCTGGACCTCGGATTGGAGAAGTCGCCGTAGATGCGGCGCACACTGGCCTCGCCGATCTTGGCGATCTCCTCGAACAGCCCGTCGGCGATCTTCGCGGATGCATTGTCGGCGTCGATCAGGACGGCAAGACGCGGCGAACGGAGTTCGGATGGCATGGCATTTCTCAAGCTGGAAGGCGATGGACGGGGATTCAGCAGCCGGCCGCGGAACCGGCGCAGCCGCCGCATCGGAGCACATCGCGTGGTCCAGGGATAGACTCTGCGGCCGCCGGCGGAGCTTCGCGATCGGGCGGTCGCAGCAGGTGCGGCTCAGATCACCTCGCCCATGTCGATCGCCCGCCTTGCGAACTCGACGGCCTTCTCGGCGGTGATCGCATCCGCCGTCGTCGTCGCCTCGTCACGCACCGAGGGCGGAGAGGCGAGCCGGATCTTCTTGCCGTTCGCGCGGCGGATGGTCGCGCGCCAGCGATCGACATCGCGCCGGTAGGCGTCGATGACAAAATCCCGATAGATGACGCCGGTCAGGGGCGATCGATTGGATGCGGTTGCCGGACCGGGCGCGCGGCTGGCGGCGCCGCGAACCATCTCGATAATCGCCTCGACCACATGCTCGCGTGCGACGCCGGCAGTGTTCCTGAGCAGATAGCTCACCGCCGCGTCGATCTGCGCCCTCGCTTGATCGTCGCTGGCAAAATCCAAATCGAGTTGCGCTGACATGACGGGATAAGGGCCTCCTGCCGATGCAACATCCGGCGCCATCGAGGCATCACGCATGTCGCAAGAGACGGTCTAGTCGGCGCCCGTTAAAGCCGGATTATCCGATAGGCCCCGATTTCTCGGATGCCGTTAACGGTTCGATGCCGCTCCGGAGGATGTCCGAAGCGGCATCGATGTGTCGATCAGATCGATATGACGACGATCAGCTCAGAGCAGGCCCGCGCCGCGCGCCCACTTGTACTTGGCGCCAAGCACCTCGACCGGCAGCTCGGTCGAGTAGGCATAGGCCGGGATGCCGTTCTGGTAGAGATATTCGGCGGCTTCCTCGACCTCGACGTCGCCCGCCAGCGAGGCGACCATCGGCTTCACAAAACCCTTGGCCTCCATCTCCTTCTTCACCTCGACCATGTTGCGCGCGAACACCATCGGCGGCGTCACGATGGTGTGCCAATAGCCGAGGATCAAGGCGTGGATGCGCTCATCCGACAGGCCGAGCTTCACCGTGTTGACATAGGTGATCGGCGGCTCGCCGCCGGTGATATCCACAGGATTTCCGGCCGCGCCGAACGGCGGAATGAACTTGCGGAACGCGGCATCGAGGTCCGGCGGCATCTGCATCAGCGACAGGCCGTTGTCGACGACCGAGTCGGACAGCAGCACGCCGGAGCCGCCGGCGCCGGTGATGATGAGGACGTTCTCGCCCTTCGGCGTCGGCAGCACCGGCACGCCGCGGGCGAATTCGAGCAGTTGCCGCAAGGACCGGGCGCGGATCACGCCGGACTGCTTGAACACGTCCTCATAGATCTTGTCGTTGCCGGCGAGCGCGCCGGTGTGCGACGAGGCCGCCTTCGCACCCGCTGAAGTGCGGCCGGCCTTGAGCACGACCACCGGCTTCTTCTTGGCGACGCGCTTGGCCGCTTCGGCGAAAGCGCGGCCGTCCTTCAGGTCCTCGCAGTGCTGCGCGATCAGATTGGTGTTCGGGTCCTGCTCGAAGAAGGCGAGCAGATCGTCCTCGTCGATATCGGACTTGTTGCCGAGACCGACGATCGCCGAGACGCCCATCTTGGCCGAGCGCGAGAAGCCGATGATCGCCATGCCGATGCCGCCCGACTGCGACGACAGCGCAGCGTGACCCTTGACGTCGTAGGCGGTGCAGAAGGTCGCGCAGAGATTGGCCGGGGTATAATAGAAGCCGTAGATGTTCGGCCCCATCAGGCGGATGTTGTATTTCTTGCCGACCTCGACGATCTCGGCCTGCAATTCGGGCGCGCCGGCTTCGGCAAAGCCCGAGGGAATCAGTACGGCACCCGGGATCTTCTTCTCGCCGCATTCGGCGAGCGCGCCGGCGACGAACTTGGCGGGAATCGCGAACACCGCGGTGTCGATCACGCCGGGCACGTCCTTGACGCTCTTGTAGGCCTTGTAGCCGAGAATCTCCTCGGCCTTCGGGTGGATCGGATAGATCTCGCCCTTGTAGCCGCCGTTGATGAGGTTCTTCATCACCGAGTTGCCGATCTTGCCGTCCTCGGCGGAGGCGCCGATCACGGCAACGCCCTTCGGCTGCATGATGCGGCTCATCGCCGCTACGATCTCTTCGGTCGGGCGTGGCGCCGGGCGCGGCTTGTAGTCGAAGTCGACGACGATGCGGACGTCGGCGGCGATCGCATTGGCTTTGGTGGCGAACACCGGGTTGAGGTCGAGTTCGACGATCTCGGGGAAGTCGCTGACCAGCTGCGAGACCTTCACAATCACGTCAGCCAGCGCCTCGCGGTTGACCGGGTCGCCGCCGCGCACGCCCTTCAGCATCTCATGGGCCTGAATGCCGTCCAGCATCGACAGCGCGTCGTCCCTGGTCGCCGGCGCGAGGCGGAAGGTGATGTCCTTGAGGACCTCGACCAGCACGCCGCCGAGGCCGAAGGCGACCAGCTTGCCGAACGAGCCGTCGGTGATCGAGCCGACGATCACCTCGGTGCCGCCGCCCAGCATCTGCTGCACCTGGATGCCTTCGATCTTGGCGTCGGCCTTGTACTTCCGGGCGTTGGCGAGAATGGCCTCGTAGCTTTTCTCGGCGTCCGCAGCGGTCTTGACGCCGACCACGACGCCGCCAGCCTCGGTCTTGTGGAGAATGTCCGGGGAGACGATCTTCATCACCACCGGGAAACCCATGTCGGAGGCGATCCGGGCGGCTTCGGCCGCCGACTTGGCGACGCCCTCCTTCGGCACCGGAATGCCGTAGGCATCGCACACTACCTTGCCCTCGGGCGCGGTGAGACTCGTGCGTTTATCGGCCTTGACCGCATCGAGAACTTTGCGGACCGCATCCTTCGAGTTTGACATTGGCTTCCTCCTGGGACAAATTTTATGGCATTTGGTATGCCAGAGAAGCAATTGTCAAGCTAGCTGACCACTCAAAAACGCCGAAAAAATGCGCGTCTTGACATTCTGGTATTTGGCATGCCAAAAACTATGATACTTTCTTCTGCTAAGAAGACGTCTCCAAGAGGAGGAGACGAATCGTGCCCGAACCAACACAGACCAAGGCGTCGCCTAACAACATGGCCGACACTGACATCGCCATCGTCCGGATCGCGCCGGAGACAAGCTTCAAGAACAAGGCCTACGAGGCCTTGAAAGAAGCGATTCTGAAGATGGATATCTACGCGACGCCGGAGCCGGTGATGCTCGACGAGCGCGCCCTCTCCGAGCGCCTCGGTGTCAGCCGCACGCCGATCCGCGAAGCGATCGCGATGCTCGAGCAGGATGGCTTCGTGAAGACCGTGCCGCGCCGCGGCATCGTCGTGGTCCGCCGCACCAAGGCCGAGATCGTCGACATGATCCGGGCCTGGGCCGCGCTGGAGAGCATGGCCGCGCGCCTGATCACCACCACCGCGCGCAAGAAGGACATCACGGCGCTGCGCGACTTCTTCAAGGATTTCGGCCCGGACCGGCTGCCGCAGGATCACGTCGAGGAATACTCCAAGGCCAACATCGCGTTCCACCAGGCGCTGATCTCGCTGTCGGAATCGCCTGTGCTGGTCGACCTCACCAATGACCTCCTGCTGCACGTGCGCGGCTACCGCCAGCTCACGATCGGCCGCAAGGACCGCACCGCGACCTCGCTGCCCGAGCATCTCGGGATCATCGAGGCGCTGGAAGCACGCGACACCGAACTCGCCGAAAAGCGGGCGCGCGACCACACCCTTGGCCTTGCGGCTTATGTCGAGGCGCATGGCCAAGAGCTATTCACGTAGAGAATTGTTCACTTAAGTCCACTCGCTTCAGACGACAACAGATCGTCCGAACAAGAACGATCAAGGGAGACGATGCCGATGCTGAATACCGCTGTGAAGTCCGAGGCACCGGGCACCGAGCAAGAGCTGACTGATGGCTTCCACCTCGTCATCGATGCGCTCAAGCTCAACGGCATCAACACCATCTACGGTGTGCCGGGTATCCCGATCACGGATCTAGGCCGTATGGCCCAGGCGGCGGGCATTCGCGTGCTCTCGTTCCGCCACGAGCAGAACGCCGGCTATGCGGCCTCGATCGCCGGCTTCCTGACCAAGAAGCCGGGCGTCTGCCTCACGGTGTCGGCGCCCGGCTTCCTCAACGGTCTCACGGCTCTGGCCCACGCCACCACCAACTGCTTCCCGATGATCCTGATCTCGGGCTCCTCCGAGCGCGAGATCGTCGACCTGCAGCAGGGTGACTATGAGGAGATGGACCAGCTCGCGATCGCCAAGCCGCTGTGCAAGGCCGCGTTCCGCGTGCTGCACGCCCAGGACATCGGCATCGGCCTGGCACGCGCGATCCGCGCCGCGGTGTCGGGCCGTCCGGGCGGCGTCTATCTCGACCTGCCGGCAAAGCTGTTCGGCCAGGTGATGAACGCCGACGCCGGCCAGAAGTCGCTGGTCAAGGTGATCGATGCGGCGCCGGAGCAGATCCCCTCCCCATCGGCGGTCAAGCGCGCGCTCGAGGTTCTGAAGGGTGCAAAACGTCCGCTGGTCATCCTCGGCAAGGGCGCGGCCTACGCGCAGGCCGACGAGGCGATCAAGACCTTCATCGAAAAGGCCGGCGTGCCGTTCCTGCCAATGAGCATGGCCAAGGGCCTCTTGCCCGATTTGCATCCGCAATGCGCGGGCGCGGCGCGCTCGACCGTGTTGAAGGACGCCGACGTCGTGATGCTGATCGGCGCCCGCCTCAACTGGCTGCTGTCGCACGGCAAGGGCAAGACCTGGGGCGATGCCCCGAAGAAATTCATCCAGGTCGATATCGAACCGAAGGAGATGGATTCCAACGTCGAGATCGTCGCTCCCGTGGTCGGCGATATCGGCTCCTGCGTTACCGCGCTGCTCGACGGCATGGGCGCGAACTGGCCGGCGGCGCCGAGCGATTGGCTCGCGACCGTGGCCAAGAAGCGTGACGACAACGTCGCCAAGATGGCGCCGAAGCTGATGAGCAACGCTTCCCCGATGGACTATCACGGTGCGCTCGGCGCGCTGCGCGCGATCATCGCGGAGCGGCCGGAGACCATCTTCGTCAACGAGGGCGCCAACACGCTCGACCTCGCCCGCGGCGTCGTCGACATGCACAAGCCGCGCAAGCGGCTCGACGTCGGCACCTGGGGCGTCATGGGTATCGGCATGGGCTATTCGATCGCGGCCGCGATCGAGACCGGCCATCCGGTGCTGGCGGTCGAAGGCGACAGCGCCTTTGGTTTTTCGGGCATGGAGGTCGAGACCATCTGCCGCTACAAGCTGCCGATCTGCGTCGTGATCTTCAACAATGACGGCATCTATCGTGGCACCGACGTCAACAGCGCCGGCGACGATCCGGCGACCACGGTGTTCGTCAAGGGTTCGCGCTACGACAAGATGATGGAGGCGTTCGGCGGCGTCGGCGTCAACGCCACCTCCCCCGACGAGCTGAAGCGCGCGGTCAACGCGGCGCTGGATTCCGGCAAGCCGACCCTGATCAACGCGGTGATCGATCCGGCGGCGGGCTCGGAAAGCGGCCGCATCGGCAACCTCAATCCGCAGAGCGTGCTGCAGAAGAAGAAGTAAGCTATCCCCCTTCAACCCATTTTCCCTGCGGGTGCAGGGGTAGACCAGAGTACGGAGCAAACGACATGACCAAGGCGCTCAAGGGCGTTCGCATTCTCGATTTCACCCACGTCCAGTCGGGGCCGACCTGCACGCAGCTGCTGGCCTGGTTCGGCGCCGACGTGATCAAGGTCGAGCGTCCCGGCGTCGGCGACATCACGCGCGGCCAGCTGCAGGACATCCCGAACGTGGACAGCCTGTATTTCACCATGCTGAACCACAACAAGCGCTCGATCACGCTCGACACCAAGAACCCGAAGGGCAAGGAGGTGTTGACCGCGCTGATCAAGAGCTGCGACGTGCTGGTCGAGAATTTCGGCCCCGGCGTGCTCGACCGCATGGGCTTCCCCTGGGAGAAGATCCACGCCATCAACCCGAAGATGATCGTTGCCTCGATCAAGGGCTTCGGCCCCGGCCCGTATGAGGATTGCAAGGTCTACGAGAACGTCGCGCAGTGCACCGGCGGCGCCGCCTCCACCACCGGCTTCCGCGACGGCCTGCCGCTGGTCACCGGCGCGCAGATCGGCGACAGCGGCACCGGGTTGCATCTCGCGCTCGGCATCGTCACCGCGCTCTACCAACGCACCCATAGCGGCAAGGGCCAGCGCGTCACCGCGGCGATGCAGGACGGCGTCCTCAACCTCGCCCGCGTCAAGCTGCGCGACCAGCAGCGCCTCGCCCACGGCCCGCTCAAGGAATACAGCCAGTTCGGCGAAGGCATCCCGTTCGGCGACGCCGTGCCGCGCGCCGGCAACGATTCCGGCGGCGGCCAGCCCGGCCGCATCCTGAAGTGCAAGGGCTGGGAGACCGACCCGAACGCCTACATCTACTTCATCACCCAGGCCCCGGTCTGGGAGAAGATCTGCGACGTGATCGGCGAGCCCTCCTGGAAGACCGATCCGAACTACGCCAAGCCGCCGGCCCGCCTGCCGCGCCTCAACGAGATCTTCGCCCGCATCGAGCAGTGGACGATGACCAAGACCAAGTTCGAGGCGATGGAGATCCTCAACAAGGACGACATCCCCTGCGGCCCGATCCTGTCGATGAAGGAACTCGCCGAAGACCCGTCGCTGCGCGCCACCGGCACCGTGGTCGAGGTCGATCACCCGACCCGCGGCAAGTACCTCTCGGTCGGCAACCCGATCAAGCTGTCGGATTCGCCGAGCGACGTGCAGCGCTCGCCGCTGCTCGGCGAGCACACCGACGAGATCCTGCGCGAGGTGCTCGGCTTCTCCGATCACCAGGTCGCCGAGATCCACGCTTCCGGCGCGCTCGATCCGCCGCAGAAGCAGGCCGCCGAGTAGCGGCAGCACGCAGACGAGATGCAAATGGCCGCGGGCAACCGCGGCCATTTGTTTTGGGCGACACGCCGTGCCGCATTTCTTGAATCGGCTAGGCCGACAGCAGGTAGTTCTGCGAGTCGAACTGAAGTCCGAACGTGTTGGTGTAGATCGGAATTTCCCCGAGCGGGAAATCGCCGCCGAGGCTGATCAGCGTTCCCACCGGGTCGGGGAATTTGAGCAGGTCGAGCGATGCGCCGACGTTGAAGCCGATTCCCGTCGTGTTGGTCAGGTCGACATCGGGCGTCAGCAGCAGGTCCATGCCGATCAATCCGTCATGATTGATGTCATGGATCGAGGCGTTCTGGATGACATCGAGCGGCGTGCCGAAATGCACCGGAATGATCGTGTCGTCTTCCAGTTTCAGCGAGGCATCGAGACCGAGCGAGGTGAGATCGAAGTGCTGGGTCATGTTGACGCCGCCGTCGACCGACAGGCTGAGCAGGTTGACGAAGCCGAGGTCGAGCGGATTCGGACTGATGCCGAGGGCGGCCAGCGCCAGCGCCACCATGTCGACGTCGAGATTGACGATATCCGCGCTTGCTCCGTCCGAGTGCAGCGTGTTGGTCCCGTTCTGGGAGCCGACCGTATCGACCTGCGGCCACTGCAAAGTGAGTGTCGCCACCGGATTGAGCGGCGGGATATCGATGGTGTCGCTGAACGTCGCGCTGTCGATGCCGAAGATGTTGAAACCGAGATCCAGCGGACCAACCGTCGCACTGCCGCCGATCAGACCGAGCACGTCGACATGCGCCGACAACAGCGCATGGAAGATGAAGTCGAGGCTGTAGGACCCGCCGGCACCGGTGGTGTTAAAGGTTCCCCCGGCTGCCAGCGCGCTGTTGGGCGTGATCAGGAGCGAATCGGTCGTTCTGTTGTAGGCGGTGTCGATGGTGATGTCGTAAGGCAGCGTCGCGTCGATATCGCCCAGCGTCGCATGCAGCGTCGACTGGAAGCCGACCTTCAGCTCGTAATGGCCGCCGGCCGATCCAAGCACGCCAAGGTCGACGCCGGGATCGCCGCTGACGTCGATCCCGAGGAAGCGGCTGTCGTCGAAGCCGCCCGGCAGGCTCGGATCCCAGATGCTCTGGTTGGTCGCCGTGAACGTCTCCTGCGTCGCATTGTGCGCGACATCGAGCTGGATGTGCTGGGAAGTCGTGACCGACGCCGTGTCGGGATCGCCGTTGCCGTTCTCGTCGGCGGTCGCCGTCATCGAGAAATCGAAATTGCTGGAATGATCGGTCGGCAGGAACAGCACAATGTCCTCTGAGGCGGAGTCCCTGATACCGTCGACAAGCGAGTGCGTGATGGCTCCGGCGTTGATGGTCACGCCGGCCGGCAAGTCTCCGAAGACGAGACTGCTCAATAGTTCGGAGCCGTCGATGTCGGCGGTCGTGGCCGTGACATGGAGACGGATCTCGTTGACGGGATCGCCGTCCTGCGGTGCGAGCACCTGGAAGCTGATCTCCGGCTGGTCGGCGACCGGAACGATGTGCATGTTGACGGTGGCGTGATCCTCGCCGCCGTTGGCATCGGTGACGCAATACGTGAAGGAATCGTCGATGCTGTTGGGATCGGTGTTCAGCCCTGCGAAATCGGGGTTCGGCGTGTAGAACAGGCTCTTGCCGTCGGCGGCGATCGTCACCGTGCCGTGGGCGCCCGCCTCCTGGTGGATCTCGGTGATCTTCAGCGAGGCGGTGCCGTCCGCATCGGTATCGTTGCCGAGCACGAAGAGCTGGACCGTCGTGTCCTCGTGGGTGGTGCCGGTATCGTCGATCGCGTCGGGCGCCGCGGGAGCGAATGCCGTGATCTTGTCGCCGACGCTGGTGAGCCGGGCGCCGACCTGGAGATGCGCGATATCGTCGAGCGTGATGTCCTGCGCGGCATCGAGCGTGAAATGCACGCCGTTGATGAGATCGTGGCCTTTGCCGGGCGTGCCGAAGGCGATGCCGACGTCGAACGGCCCCGTGGCGCCGTTCATGTTGACGCCGCCTCCGAGGTTGCTCACGCCGTTCGCCTTGACCTGCTCACCCGTTATGACGCCGTCGGTATCGATGATCGTCAGTCCGGGGAGATCGAGCTCGTTGAAATGAAAAAACAGACCGCGAAGGTCGGCCGTCTTGCTCGGCGAGCCCAGCACTTCGACGGTGAAGTCCAGATTGCCTGCATTTTCGACGACGGTGACGTCGACGGCGATGCCCAGTTTTGCATTGAGCGTGAAGTGAATGCTGCGGGGACAGAACTCAGCCATGGATAATCCTCCAGTGGTGGCGGTTAAGTCGCGCGATGTCGCAGAGGACGTGGGGGACGGCGGATAGAAATAAATAACTTAAAATTGCTTTCATCTACGACACAATCTCAGCGTAGTCGACGCCTCCCTCGCGCGCAACAGTTTCCCGAAACCTCTTCGAATTGGGACAGCTTGCGATCACCGGATGCTTTTGGTTCCGAGTGTGCGCGCCATCACACCTGCGCGGTCGCGCACAGGAATCAGGCCGAGCGAAACAAACGACAAAAGGGCAATATTCGATGCCGCAGCGCGGGCTCGGAGTTCACACTTGCGGCCGACGAAACCTGGGCATGCTGGTCGGTTCGGGCAGCGTCCCACTTCCGATGCGCCCGTTCTGACACGCGGTTTGAGCTGCGCGCTGGCTCACGCAAACTGCGCCACCAGCAACCGCCTGACCTCGCCCACCAGCGCCGGCTCGTTCGGCTTCGGCGGCAACAGGGAGAATTCGGCGTCGGGCATTTCGGGCAGTTCGTCGGAGACGAAGCGCCGTGCGTCCGGCGGTGCGGCCGAGGCGTTGAGGCAGGTGACGCCGAGGCCGGCGGCGACGGCCATGTGCAGGCCGGCGACGCCCGACGCCGTCAGCACGACGTCGAACTTGACCTTGTGCCGGTGCAGCGCGCGGACGATCGCGCGCTGCAGCGAGCAGGTTTCCGGCAGCGTCACCAGCGGCCAGCGCGCAGCCTTGGGGCGCTTGAACCCGTCATGCGCGATCCACGATACTGGTTCGCGCGCGATCAGGATGCGGCCGTCGTCGGGCGCCCTGCGCCGCACCGCCGTATCGACCAGGCGCATCGAGATGCCGATGTCGAAATCGTCGGGGTCCTCCTCGATCAGCGCGCTCTTGCGCACCGAGACCTGCAGGCGCAGCCGCGGATAGCGCGCGCGGATCCGCGCCAGCACGTCGATGACCTGCGTGGGACGGAAATAGTCGGTCATCGCAAGCCGCAGCGTGCCGGCGATCTCGATGCCCTGGACGTCTTGATACGCCAGTTCGGACAGGCCGAGTAGTTGGCGCGCATGTTGCAGCAGCCGCTCGCCGGCCGGCGTCGGATGCGCGCCGCTCTTGCCGCGTACCAGCAGCAGGCGGCCGCAGGCGTCCTCCAGCTTCTGCATCTGCTCGCTGAGCGCGGATTGCGAGCGGTGCACCCGGCGCGAGGCCGCGGTGAGACTGCCGGCATCGCAGATCACGACAAAGGCGTGCAGGAGATCGAGGTCGAGGCGCATGGGTTAATCCATCGGTAATTCCGATGGATCATACCATATATTCCCGCTTAAGATATCCCGCGCCTAGGCTGCATCAGGGCCAGGGACAACGATTGGAGACAGCAATGCCCGGAATCAAGCTGACGGTGTCGGGGACTCCCGACGAGGCGTTGAGCCGCCGCCTCGCCGCGGAGCTCACCGCATTCACCTGCACGACGTTGCGCAAGCAGCCCGAGCGGACCATGGTGCAGGTCCACTATCTCGCGCACGAACACTGGTTCATCGAAGCGCGCTCGCTCGCCGAGCACGGCAAAAACTCGTTCCGGCTCGAAGTGACGATCACCGAGGGCACCAACACGCGCGACGAGAAGTCGATCTACCAGCAGAAGGCGTTTGCGCTGTTGTCCGAGCTGATCGGCAATCTGCACCCGCACTCGAACATCCACATCATCGACTGCGGCGCGGTCTCCTATGGTTACGGCGGGCTCAGCCAGGAATACCGCTACAACCACGAAGCGGCGTGACGCTTGATCTCGGCGATCGTGCGCTTCGGGCCGGACTCAGCCCTGCACGCCGAGCTTCCACAGCGGCGACAGATTGCCGAACGGCGGCGTGGCGTGCGCGATCACGATCGGGGCACGCCGGCTGTCGGAATCGATCTTGCTGTTGATCGCCTTGACGTGCGCCTTGACCGCATCGAATCCGCTCTGTGTCAGCGGCAGCGGCACACTGAAAGTCCTGAACAGCGGCACGGTCAGCAGCGCCGTGGGTACGATCGCCGGAGATCAGGGTGAAGGCACAGTCACGCTCGACGGCGCCGGCTCCTTCTGGATGGCACCGCCAGCAACAACAACGGCCACATCGGCTATGGCGATCGCGTGCAGGATCACTCCTTGAAGGCCAATTTCAGCTGGAAGTTTCTGAGGACGTCGCCCGGTTTTCGCAGCTCCGGCTCCTGACAAACGGTACTTAAACACCCTTTCTTAGATCCGTTTTGCTGCATTGCACCCTAGGCATGCTGCCATGCAAACAAAACCGTTGTATCTGGCATCTGGTATACATAGCTTGATCCCAGATGATGAGACGGCGTCGCGCCGGCTCCTCCTGACGTAAAGGGACAAACCGATGTCAAAGACCTCCGCTATCGCGCTCGCGCCGTCTTCCTCGCTGTTCGGCCGCCTGCTGGCGACGATCGACCGGCTGCTGATGAAGAGCGCCGAGATCTCGAACCGCAACGGCGATCTGCCGCGGTTCGGCCTCTAAGCACCGCGGATTCCGAGGACGCTAGGGCCGCCCGATTCGTTGGCGCCGCGATATCCCCGCCTGTATTCAACCTTCGACCAATGGCCCCGATTTTCGGGGCCATTTTCGTTTGCGTTGGACTAGTCTTCTTCCCACAAGCGCCACTGCGGCATAAGCGCACGCCGGCCTGCGACAGCTTGAACCTTGGCATTACAGATACCAAGATGGTCGCCGCGCGCCGCAAGTACAAATGACGACAAGCGCGCTTTGGGAGGATCTATGTCGGACATGGTGCAGGCAGCTGCGGCCCCCACAGCCGCGCGGGTCAGCGACACGTATCGCTGGACACAACTTGTAATCGGCGTCGCCGCGATGGTGATGATCGCCAATTACCAGTACGGATGGACGTTCTTCGTCCCCGACATCCAGAAGAAATTTGGATGGGATCGCGCGTCGATCCAGTGGGCATTCACGCTGTTCGTGCTGTTCGAGACCTGGCTGGTGCCGGTCGAAGGGTGGTTCGTCGACAAATACGGCCCGCGCGTCGTCGTCCTGATCGGCGGCGTCCTCTGCGCGATCGGCTGGGCGATCAACGCACAGGCGACTACGCTGAACGGCTACTATCTCGGCATGATCATCGCGGGCATCGGCGCCGGCGGCGTCTACGGCACCTGCGTCGGCAACGCGCTGAAATGGTTTCCCGACAAGCGCGGACTTGCCGCCGGCATCACGGCCGCGGGCTTCGGCGCGGGTTCTGCGCTGACGGTCGCGCCGATCCAGGCGATGATCAAGGACTCCGGCTTCCAGACCACCTTCCTCTATTTCGGTCTCGGCCAGGGCATCATCATCGTGCTGCTCGCCTTCTTCCTGCTCTCGCCGAAGCCCGGCCAGGTGCCGCAGGTGGTGCAGAATGCCAATCTGCTGCAGAGCCGGCGCAACTATCAGCCGACCGAGGTGCTGCGGCAGCCGATCTTCTGGCTGATGTACTTCATGTTCGTGATCGTCGGCGCCGGCGGCCTGATGGTGACGGCCAATCTGAAGCCGATCGCGGCAGACTGGAAGATCGACAACGTGCCGGTCACGCTGTTCGCGGTGACGATGACCGCGGTGACCTTCGCGGCGACCATCGACCGCGTCCTCAACGGCCTGACGCGTCCGTTCTTCGGCTGGATCTCCGACATGATCGGCCGCGAGAACACGATGTTCATCGCCTTCGGCATGGAAGGCATCGGCATCTACGCGCTCTATCTGTTCGGTCACGATCCGCTCTGGTTCGTGCTGCTGTCCGGCTTCGTGTTCTTTGCCTGGGGTGAGATCTACTCGCTGTTCCCCTCGACCTGCACCGACACGTTCGGCGCCAAGTTCGCCACGACAAATGCGGGCCTGCTCTACACCGCCAAGGGCACCGCGGCGCTGCTGGTGCCGATCGCCAACTACATGCAGCAGACCTCGGGCAATTGGGACACCGTGTTCATCATCGCGGCCGGCGCCAACATCCTGGCATCCGTGCTCGCGATCGCCCTGCTCAAGCCCTGGCGCAAGGTGGTGGTGGAGAAGTCGACCGCGACCGCCTGACAATTCCCCCCGATCACGAACGACGAAACGCCCGGCCGAAATGCCGGGCGTTTTCGTTTCTGCAGAACCCGAAGCGCATCGGAAAATCGGTGCGCGCCGTGGTACTTTTGGTGCATTGCAGCAGAAGGACAGGCTTGCATTCTGGGATATAGTATACCAACATCCGCCAGCCGCTTGCGACGATACGCCACAATAATTGCGACACTGGGTCACACAAGACCCGCGCGGTTCGGGAGGACTTGATGGTTTCCAGCACTACCGCCACCACACCTGCACAACCCTCTGCACAGCCCACATCGAGCGGCTTCCGCTGGCTCCAGCTCGTCATGGGCATCGTGTGCATGGCGATGATCGCCAACCTGCAATACGGCTGGACGTTGTTCGTCGATCCGATCGACGGCGCCCATCACTGGGGCCGCGCCGCGATCCAGTTCGCCTTCACGATCTTCGTGGTGACCGAGACCTGGCTGGTGCCGATCGAGGCTTGGTTCGTCGACAAATACGGTCCGCGCATCGTCATCATGTTCGGCGGCGTTATGATCTCGCTCGCCTGGGTGCTGAATTCGTACGCCGACTCGCTTGCGCTGCTCTACACCGCCGCCGTGTTCGGCGGCATCGGCGCGGGCGCGGTGTACGGCACCTGCGTCGGCAATGCGCTGAAATGGTTTCCCGACCGCCGCGGCCTCGCCGCCGGCGCGACCGCGGCCGGCTTCGGCGCCGGCGCCGCGCTGACCGTGGTGCCGATCGCCAACATGATCGCCTCGAGCGGCTATCAGGCCGCATTCTTCGACTTCGGCATCGGCCAGGGCCTGATCGTGTTCGTGCTCGCCTTCTTCATCCGCCCGCCGCTGGTTTCGATCCCGCCGAAGAAGAAGCAGCTCAACCTGCCGCAGACCAAGATCGACTTCACCCCGCCGCAGGTGCTGCGCAGCCCGATCTTCTGGGTGATGTATCTGGTGTTCGTGATGGTCGCCGCCGGCGGCCTGATGACCGCAGCGCAGATCGCCCCGATCGCGCACGACTACAAGATCGCCAACACGCCGGTCTCGCTCGCCGGCTTCCAGATGGCGGCGCTGACTTTCGCGATCTCGCTCGACCGCATCTTCGACGGCTTCGGCCGGCCGTTCTTCGGCTGGGTCTCCGACACGATCGGCCGCGAGCACACGATGTTCATTGCGTTCGGCACGGCGGCGCTGATGCTGCTGACGCTGTCGTCCTGGGGCCACAACCCGCTGGTGTTCGTGCTGGCGACCGCGGTCTATTTCGGCGTGTTCGGCGAGATCTACTCGCTGTTCCCCGCGACCTGCGGCGACACCTTCGGCGCAAAGTTCGCGACCACCAACAACGGCATGCTGTACACCGCGAAGGGCACCGCCTCGCTCTTGGTGCCGGCGGCCAGCATCATCGCCACCAGCTATGGCTGGCAGGCGGTGTTCGTGATCGCGGTCGCGCTCAACGCCACCGCCGCGCTGATGGCGCTGTTCGTGATCAAGCCGCTGCGCCGCGCCTTCATCCTCGGCAACGAGGCCGCCGCGGAAGCCGCGTCGGCGGCGACCGCCGAGACCAAGGCCAAGACGGCCTGATTTCCCGCGGTCGGACATCCTTGGGTCCCGGCGCTCTCCTCCGGGGCGGACTTGAGGCGCACCATCAGGTGCGCCTCTTTCCTTAAGCGAACAGGGATGCCAGATACCAACGGCTGGAAACGGCAAAATGGGATGACGATCACTTTCATCCGAGATCGACCGAAACGTCAGCACAGCTGCCTATTTCGCCTATTTCTTGATGGTAGATTTTACCAAGAGCTCCGTTGACAATTGGCATTTTGTATACCAGACTTGCTCCGTCGCTGATCCCAAGGAGGTTGCCATGCAAGTCGGAGATATCCTGCGCAAGAAGGCCCCTCGCGTTGCCACTGTTCGCATGAACGAGACGGTGGCGATCGCTGCGCAATTGATGCGCGCCAGCAATATCAGCGCGCTCGTGGTCAAGGATGTCGTGCGCACCGAGGGCAATACTCCCGTCGGCATGTTCACCGAGCGTGACGTGGTGCGCGCGATCGCCCAGCACGGCGCGGCCGGCGCCAACATGCGGGTGTCGCAATTCGTCTCGGTGCAGCAGCTCGTCTCCTGCACGTCGACCGATACGCTCGAGCACGTCCGCCATCTCATGAACAAGCACCATATCCGCCATCTGCCTGTCATCGACAATTACAGCTTGATCGGCGTCGTCAGCATGCGCGACATCTCGGCGGCGTTCGACGAGGAGGCCGGTGCTGCGGTCACACCGACCGTGGCGGCCTATCAAGCGGCGCAGCAGTCGCTGCCGACCTGACGATATCGCGACGGCGTTGCAGCCGAGCGCTGCCATGCGTTGTCGCTGAACAGCTCGACTGCAACGTCACGCCCCGCTCTCGCCGCCCCGCTGTTTGCGCATGGGCGCGCCGCCGCAGCCCGGTAGACTTTTGCCGGAGCGGACGGCATCCTTTCGTTCGAAACGCCAAAAGGCACCGTGCGCGGCCGTCCGCGCCGCGGAAAATTCGAACGGAAACCGAGGGCAGAATGATCAAGACACGTTTCACCGAGATGTTCGGCGTCGACCACCCGATCGTGCAGGGCGGCATGCAATGGGTCGGTCGCGCGGAACTGGTCGCCGCCGTCGCCAATGCCGGCGCGCTCGGCATGATCACGGCGCTGACCCAGCCGACGCCTGACGATCTGCGCAAGGAGATCGCGCGCTGCCGCGAGCTGACCGACAAGCCGTTCGGCGTCAACCTCACCATCCTGCCCGCGATCAAGCCGCCGCCCTACGCCGAGTACCGCCAGGCCATCATCGAGAGCGGCATCAAGATCGTCGAGACCGCCGGCAACAAGCCGCAGGAGCATGTCGACGAGTTCAAGAAACACGGCATCAAGGTGCTGCACAAATGCACCAGCGTGCGCCATGCGCTGTCCGCCGAGCGCATGGGTGCCGACGCGATCTCGATCGACGGCTTCGAATGCGCCGGCCATCCCGGCGAGGACGACACGCCCGGCCTGATCCTGATTCCCGCCGCCGCCGACAAGGTGAAGATCCCGATGATCGCCTCCGGCGGCTTCGGCGATGCGCGCGGCCTGGTCGCCGCGCTCTCGCTCGGCGCCGAAGGCATCAACATGGGCACGCGCTTCATGTGCACCAAGGAGAGCCCGATCCACCAGCTGGTGAAGGAGCGCATCGTCGCCAATGACGAGCGCGAGACCGAACTGATCTTCCGCACCATGCGCAACACCTCGCGCGTCGCCAAGAACGCGATCTCGACCAAGGTGGTGCAGATGGAGAAGGAAGGGGCAAAATTCGAGGACGTCCGCGAGCTGGTCGCCGGCGCCCGCGGCAAGATGGTCTACGCTACTGGCGATGCCGACGAAGGCATCTGGTCGGCCGGCCAGGTGCAGGGCCTGATCCACGACATTCCGTCCTGCGCCGAACTGGTCTCGCGCATCGTGCGCGAGGCCGAGGCGATCATCCGCGAGCGGCTGGAAGGCATGCTGTCGGGCGCCAGGCGCCAGGCCGCGGAGTAATAAGGTATCCGTCACCCTGAGGTGGCCGCTTCTTCAGCGGCCTCGAAGGGTCGACGGCCCGGCTGGTGGCCGATTCATCCTTCGAGGCTCGAAGAGGCGAGCACCTCGGGATGACGGGCCTAAAAATCAATTCGCGTCATACGATCCAAACGAGAACAAACCCATGAAAGCCTATGTGTACGGCGCCAACGGCCCCGAAATCACTGACGTCGCAAAGCCCTCGCCGAAGGGCACGCAGGTGCTGGTCAAGGTGCATGCTTGCGGGCTTAACCGCGCCGATCTCGGCATGACCAAGGGCCACGTCCACGGCGCCGCCGGCGGTGTCGGTACGGTGCTCGGCATGGAATGGGCCGGCGAGGTCGCCGAGCTCGGGCCCGACGCCAAAGGCGTCAAGGTCGGCGACCGGATCATGGGCTCGGGCGGCGCGGCGTTCGCCGAATACACGCTCGCCGATCACGGCCGGCTGTTCCGCGCGCCCTCGAACATGAATTTCGACGAGGCCGCCACCCTGCCCGTCGCGCTCGCCACGATGCACAACGCCGTCGTCACGTCAGGCGCGCTGCAGCCGGGCCAGACCGTGCTGATCCAGGGCGCAAGCTCCGGCGTCGGGCTGATGGCGATGCAGATCGCAAAACTCAAGGGCGCCAGGCTCGTGATCGGCTCGTCGACCGACGCGATGCGCCGCGGCCGCCTGAAGGAATTTGGTGCCGATCTCGCTGTCGATTCCAAGGATCCCGGCTGGGTCGATCAGGTGTTGCAGGCGACTAGTGGCGAAGGCGTCGATCTGATCGTCGATCAGGTCTCGGGCCCGGTCGCCAATCAGAACCTGAAGGCCACCAAGGTCAAGGGCCGCATCGTCAATGTCGGCCGGCTCGGCGGCACCCATGGCGACTTCAATTTCGACCTGCACGCGGCGCGCCGCATCCAGTATATCGGCGTCACCTTCCGCACCCGCACCATCGAGGAGATCCGCGAGATTTTCGAGGAGGTGCGCAAGGACATCTGGCCGGCGGTCGAGTCCCGCAAGCTGCAGCTGCCGATCGACAAGGTCTACAAATTCGCCGACATCGGCAAGGCGTTCGAGCACATGGAAGCCAACCAGCATCTCGGCAAGATCGTGGTGACGCTGTAGCTGCGTAGGCCAGATTGCCGAAGCGTGGTTCGCCATCGCGTGCCAGATCCAACGGCGGACCCCGGTGGGCCAACCCGCCTCACGCTCGACTCCGTCTTACCTGCGTAATGGCGACACCAGAGATCGCGAGCAGTCCACCGACGACCAGCTTCGGCGTCACGCAGTCGCCAAGAAACAACACACTCGAGATCAACGCGAACACCGGAACCAGCAGGCCGAAGGGCGCGATGCGATCCATCGAGCAGCGCGCGATCAGCCAGAACCAGAGGCCGAACCCGACAATCCCCCCGATAAAAATGGTGTAGGCGAGCGCCAGCCAGCCGCGTCCATCCGCCGTGACAAGGCTCGCCGCCTGTCCATACTCGAGCAGCAGCGACATCAGCAGCACCTGCGGCACGGTGAGCAGCGACGACCACCCCATCAACATCAGCGGATCAAACGGGCCGTAACGTTTGGTCAGGACGTTGGACACCGCGAATGCGAAGGCGGCTCCGACCACAAGCAGCAGCGGCAATGCGTTCGCCGACCGGCTGGGCTCCGCTGTCAGCACCACGCCGGCAAACGCAAGCACCACGCCGGCAGATGTCACGAGCGACGGCCGCTCCGCGAGCAGCGGCCAGGCCAGCAGCACGGTGAAGGGCGGCGCGAGTTGATAGGCGACGGCCGACATGCTTCCCGAGCCGAGCCCGAGACCGACATAAAACAGCCCGAAGTTCAGCCCGCCGAGAAAAAGCGAGATGACCGCGATCGGGCCGAATTGTTGGCGCGTCGGCGCTTTGACGAACGGGACCAGCAGCAGCGCCATCGCCAAGAACCGTAGCGCGAGGAAGAACAGCGGCGGAAACTCCGTCACGCCCACCTTAATGACCACGAACTGATAACCCCAGAGCAGGGGAACGGCCACCGCGCAGACGATCTGGATGGCAGACATGGCATTTTCCTTTCAAGACTGATCGGTCTAGATATCGGCGCGCCGATAGTTGAGGCGCCTATGGGTTCTCTACCTGAGGAAGCGATCGAGGAGCGCGTCCGCGGTGGCCTGCGAGGTGGTCCGCGCCGGTCCCGTTTTGGCGACCACCCGCAATCCCCAAACAAAACAGATGAGAATTCGAGCGGCACTCGAAGGCTCGACGCCATCGGCCAATCTGCCCGTAGCCTCCGCACGGGAAAATGCGTCCGCCACCCTGGCTTCCATGGTTTTGAAGAAGCTCGCGATGCGACGACCGACCTCGGCATCCTGGCCAGCCAGTTCCATAGCGGTCGCCACCAACAGGCAGCCGCGCCGGCCATTGGCACCGCACGAGCGCTCAACGTAACCGGCAAGGTAGGCTCGCAGGCCATCGACCGGATCTGCCTGGGTGTCGAGTTCGACATCCATCCGCGTCAGGGCATCGGCAATGTAGCGATCGAGCGCGCGCAGGAACAGCGAATGCTTGTCGCCGAAGGCGGCGTAGAGGCTGCCGCGCGAGAGTTTCGTCGCGCGAAGCAGATCCGGCAGCGCGGTGGCGTGATAGCCGCGCGACCAGAACACATTCATCGCGCGCTCGACGGCGGCTTCCATGTCGAAGCTTCTGGGGCGGCCACGGGGCGACTGCACGGTGGTTGGGCGGCTCATCCGGGATATATAGACCAATTGGTCCATATATCGCAAGGGGCCGATTTGAGGCCTCCCCGTCGTTCCGGAACTCGCGAAGCGAGAGCCCGGAATCGATTCCACCACTTGCTTCGTGGCTCAATGATTCCGGGCTCGCGCCAAGCGGCGCGGGCTCAGGTGCGCAATCGCGCAGCGGGGAATGACGGTGGGCAAGCACGCCTTTGCCTCACCCTGCGCAATTCGCAATTCGAAATGACTCGCAACAAACCTGCTCATGCAAGTGAGTTGCGATTGCGCGTGAACAGCGACACTTGATGTTCACAGACAGCCTGCTACACCGCCGCCATGAGCTCTTCCAACGCCAGCGCACCCTCCACCAAGACATCCGTCGCCGCGATCTCGATCCTCGCCAGCGGCGGCATGGCGGCCGCGAAATTCGTCGTCGGCGTTGCGATCGGCTCGCTGGCGCTGATCTCCGAGGCGCTGCACTCGACGATCGACCTGATCGCCACCATCATCACCTGGGCGGTGGTGCGGGTGTCGGACCAGCCGGCCGATGCCGAGCATCACTACGGCCACGGCAAGTTCGAGAGCATCTCGGCGCTGTTCATCATCGCCCTGCTCTACGTGCTGGCCGGCGGCATCCTGGTCGAGGCCTACAGCCGGCTGCGCGAGGGCAGCCCGCCGCCCGAGATTTCGGCGATCCCCTTCGTCGTTCTCGTGATCGACATCGCCATCAACCTGTGGCGCGCCCGAGCGCTGCACCGTGCCGCGCGCGCCACCAAGAGCCAAGCGCTGGCCGCCGACGCGCTGCACTTCGCCTCCGACGTGATGGGATCGTCAGCCGTGATCGTCGGCCTGATCCTGGCCGGGCTCGGCTTCTGGTGGGGCGATGCCGCGGCCGCGGTCGCGGTCGCGGTGATGATCGCCCTGCTCGGCCTGCGCATGGCGCGCGAGACGGTCGAGACCCTGCTCGACCGGGCGCCCGAGGGTGCCCAGGACAAGGCCACCGCCGCGATCGCGGCCGTCCCCGGCGTCGTCGGCGTCGACCGCCTGCGCGTCCGCATGGTCGGCGCGACGTATTTCATCGACGCCATCGCCACCGTGCCGCGCACATATCCGATCGACCGCGTCGAGGAGATCAAGCGCAGGGCGCAGGACGCAGTGGCGAGGACGTTCGGCGACGCCGATCTCACCTTCACTGCGGTTCCGGTGGCGCGCGACAATGAGAGCGTGCGCGAGCGCATCATGGTGATCGCGCGCAATTCCGGCCTCGCCATCCACCACGTCACCGTGCACGATCTCGATGGCCGGCTGATCGTCGGCATCGACCTCGAGGTCGACGGCGAGATGGAATTGACCGCGGCGCACGCCATCGCCCACGATCTCGAGCGCGCGATCCGCGAGGATTTCGGCGAGGACGTCGAGGTCGACACCCATATCGAGCCGCTGCAGCCCGAGCTGCCGTTCGGAACCGACGCCGCGCCCGAGCGCGTGGAGACCATCAAGGCCGCGTTGACGCAGTTTGCCGATGGCGGCGCGATCCACGACATCCACAATGTGCGGGTCCGCAACACCGACGCCGGCGAGATCGTCAACTTCCACTGCCGCGCCGCGCCATCGATGAGCGTGATCAAGGTGCACGACGGCGTCGACGAAATCGAGCGCGCGCTGCGCCGTGCGTTCCCGAACATCAAGCGTGTGATCAGTCACGCCGAGCCGCCACGCGCGTAATTCTACGGAGTCGTTCTCGGTTCGGACTCGTTTTGCGCATTCCGATTCTGCGTTGAGCAAGATTTATTTCGCATTAACGAATCGTTGACTCTCGACAGCTCGCGAAATCTGGATTCAAATCATCATGATTCGGATGCAACGTGGGGAGCATCCGGACAGGGTAAAACAGCAAGCTTAGAGTGGGGGTCTAAGGCATGGCGCGCGCGCATGCAGCGAACGTGTGCGTCCAATCCGATTCGATCAAGGGATTGGCGCAGTCGATCGCGAAACCGGCCTATCACAGGCTCTTGACGGCCGAGCCTGCACTGCGCCGCGCTGTGCCCACTCTCATCATCGCCTTCCTGATCACGATCTGCCTCGGCGCCTTCGTCCAGGTGATCGACCAGAACCGGCAGAAGCGCGGCGCGATGAAGCGCGACCTGGCCGCCCTCTCCGACATCCTCGCCGAGCGTCTCGACCGCCTGACCTCGGTGCGCCGCGACCGGCTCGCCAATATCGAGCGCATGCAGGAACTGTTGCCCGACCTGATCCCGTCCTGGGGCATCGCCTTCGGCCGCCACGTCATCATCGCTGGCGCCGATCACCGCGTGCTGGCGCGCGTGCCGATCGACGGCCTCGGCGAGAGCGATCGCGTGCTCGACATCATCTCGACCGCGCAGCTCCTGGTCGCGCCCGGCCAGCAGGGCGTCGTCAGCGACATGACGCTCCCCGGCGGCACCCGCGCGCTGGCGATCTCGCGCCTCGTGAAGTCGCTGCCCGGCCAGGTCGTCGTCATCCAGGAGATGAACGAGCCGATCTGGGGATCGGACGCCGCGCTCTCGATCACGCTCTCGGCGACGACGAGCTTCGTGGTGCTGATCCTCGGCTTTGCCTTCCACTGGCAATCGACCCGCGCCCGCGAGGGCGACCTGATCAACGACGCGGTGCGCGGCCGGATCGACACCGCGCTCAACCGCGGCCGCTGCGGACTGTGGGACTGGGACCTGTCGCGCGGCCGGATCTTCTGGTCGCAGTCGATGTTCACCCTGCTGGGATTGGATACCCGCAACGACCTGCTGACCTTCGGCGAGGTCAACGCGCTGGTGAACTCCGACGACATCAATCTGTTCGACATCGCCGACCAGCTGATCTCGGGCAAGATCGATCACATCGACCAGAGCTTCCGCATGCGGCATGTCGGCGGTCACTGGATCTGGCTGCGGGTGCGCTGCGAGCTCAGCCACGCCGCGGCCGATGGCGGCCTGCACCTGATCGGCATCGCGGTCGATATCACCGAGCAGAAGAGCCTTGCCGAAAAGTCGGTCGAGGCCGACCTCCGCCTGCGCGACGCGATCGAGACAATTCCGGAAGCCTTCGTGCTGTGGGACGCCGACGACCGCCTCGTGCTCTGCAACTCGCACTTCCAGCGGCTGCACAAGCTGCCTGATTCCGCCGTCAGCCCCGGCACCTCCTATGAAACGGTGATCGAGGTCGGCTGCATGCCGGAGGTGCGCACCCGCCTGCACGAGAGCGGCCTGCCGGCGCCCGGCGCCCGCACCTTCGAGGCCCAGCTCGACGACGGCAGCTGGCTGCACATCAGCGAGCGCCGCACCAAGGACGGCGGCTACGTCTCGGTCGGCACCGACATCACCCGCATCAAGGCGCACGAGCAGAAGCTGGTCGACAACGATCTGCGCCTGCGCGCCACCGTCATCGACCTGCAGCGCTCGCAGGCCGAGCTGGAGCGGCAGGCCATCGAGCTCGCCGACCTCGCCGAGAAGTACTCGCAGGAGAAGACCCGCGCCGAGGATGCCAACGCCGCGAAGTCGAAGTTCCTGGCCAATATGAGCCACGAGCTGCGCACCCCGCTCAACGCCATCATCGGCTTCTCCGAGATCATGGGCTCCGGCCTGTTCGGCACGCTCGGCTCGGACAAGTACCAGGAGTACTGCAACGACATTCTGACGTCGGGCAAATACCTGCTCGAGGTCATCAACGACATCCTCGACATGTCGAAGATCGAGGCCGGCCGGATGAAGTTCGACATGGCGCCGCTCGACCTCTCCGGCATCCTCGCGGAATCGATCCGCGTGGTCTCGGGCCGCGCCGAGGACAAGCAGCTGTCGCTGGAGTCGGATATCGAGAGCACGATCTCGGTCGTGGCCGACCGCCGCGCGGTCAAGCAGATCATCGTCAACCTGCTCTCCAACGCAGTGAAGTTCACACCCGACCACGGCCGCGTGCTGGTGCGCGGCCAGATGCTGCACGACTCGATCGTGCTGCTGATCGCCGACAGCGGCATCGGCATCGCGCCGGAGTCGCTGCGCCGGCTCGGCAAGCCGTTCGAGCAGGTCGAGAGCCAGCTCACCAAGACCTATCAGGGCTCCGGCCTCGGCCTTGCGATCGCCCGCTCGCTGACCAACCTGCACGGCGGCTCGATGAAGCTGCGCTCCAAGCTCGGCGTCGGCACCGTGGTCCGCGTCACCCTGCCGCGCGATCCGCACCTGCCGCAGCAAAGGCTGTCCGAGGCGGCGTAGACCTCGGCGCTACTTGGCAAGCACTTCGTTGAGCAGCGCGCGATCGCCGAGGACGGCGAGCGTCTCGCGCGGCGTGAGATGGCCGACCGCTTCGTCGAAGCTGTCGCTGGCCTCGATCCGCGCACGCGCCAGCGCGAGGTGCAGATCGATCTCGCCCGGACCGCAGCGCCGCGCCGGCGGCAGTGACGCCAGATGCCGATGCAGCAGGCCGACATCCCGCCGCAATGTCGCGAGCGCGGGTCCTGAGGCGCACGCGGATGACGCGGTCAGCTCGTTGGCGCGAACCAGCACGCGCGGCGGCTGCACCTCCTCCGGCGTGACGAACAGCGCGCGCAGCGCCGGCTTCGCTGTCCAGGCGCCGATCGGGATCGCGAACAGCAGCCCTGCGATCACGGGCGACATCCACAGCAACAGCGGCAGCGACACGGCATAGGCGGCTGCCGCCATCGCGACGCCGCAAGCGGTCGGGACGCCGTACTTGCGATACAGTTCGCGCCGCTCGACTTCGCCATCGTCGCGCCTCTGGGTCTGCCAGCCGGCGTCGCGGCCGAGCAGGATCTCGACGACGGCAATCGACTGGAACACCATCATGACGGGTGCGACCAGCGCCGAAATCACCAGCTCGGCGATGACGCCGGCAAAGGCGCGAAAGCCGCCGCCGAAGCACCGGCGCATCTCGCGCCTCGTCAGCAGCAGGACGAAGCCGAGCAGCTTCGGCACGATCAACAGCGCCATGGTGAGGCCGAACACCCAGGCGGCGAGCACGGGGTCCTGCGCCGGCCAGTTCGGGAACAGCGCAAAGCCCTTCGGAAAATACTCCGGCAGGATGAAGCGCGCCTGCAACGAGATCAGGATTCCGAGCAGCAGGAACAGGAGCCACAGCGGCGCGGTGATGTAGGAGCCGATCCCGGTCAGGAAATGCAGCCGCGAGATCCAGTGCAGATGGCGCGTGCTCAGCACCGCCAGATGCTGCAGATTGCCCTGGCACCAGCGCCGGTCGCGCGCGGCAAAATCCAAGAGCGACGGCGGCACCTCCTCGAAACTGCCACCGAGCGTCGGCGCCATGTAGATGCCCCAGCCGGCGCGCCGCATCAGCGCCGCCTCGACGAAATCATGGCTCAGGATATGGCCGCCGAACGGCTTGCGTCCGGAAAGCTCGGGCAGTCCCGCCTGCTCCGCAAATGCCGGAACCCTGATGATGGCATTGTGTCCCCAGTAATTGCCCTCGGAGCCGTGCCACCAGGCGACACCGGCGGCGATCATCGGCCCGTACAGCCGGCCGGCGAACTGCTGCAGACGGCTGAACAGGCTGCGTGCGTTGACGATGACCGGCAGCGTCTGGATCAGCGCCGCCGCCGGATGGCGCTCCATGGCATGCACCATCCGCACCATCGTATCGCCCGACATCAGGCTGTCGGCGTCGAGCACGATCATGAACTGGTAGGCCCCCCCGAACCGCGTGATCCATTCGCCGATATTGCCGGACTTCCGCGCGGTATTGTCGGGGCGATGCCGGTAGTACAGCCGCTCGGCGCCGCAGGCCTCGCAGAGTCCGAGGAACGCCTGCTCTTCCGCAATCCAGATATCGGGATCACGAGTGTCGCTCAGCACGAACCAGTCGAAGCGCTCAGCCTGTCCGGTCGCCTCGACGGATTCGTGGATGGCGCGCAGGCGGGCCATCAGCTGGTGCGGGTTCTCGTTGTAGGTCGGCAGCAGCACCGCGGTCTGACTCGCCAGCTGTGGCAACGGGCCATCGTCGGGGATCGGCAGGGCATTGCCCTCGCGCCGCAGCAGCACGAAGAAGCCGGCCAGCGCCGAGGCAAACGAGAAAGCGATCCAGGCCAGCAGCGCGACGAACAGCACCAGCACCATGCCTTCCATGATGGTCACGCCGCCGACCTGCACCACCATGTACATCTCGTAGGCGCCCGCACAGGTCAACGCGGCCGTCAGCACCAGCACGGAAGCGCGGCGCATGGTCATGCGCGTTCCGACCGATACCGGCTTGCCATTCGCACGCGGCGGCCGGCCGAGATCCGCTGTGGACATCGCAAGTGGGCTCTCGCGCGGCAGGAAGCCGTCGGCCGCCTTCGCGACATCGGCGGCGGGCGACGTGATCACAGCGCCCATCGGTAGACCCAGATCTCGGACAGCGGCTTGTCATCCTGGGCCAGATGGGCCCGCAGCTCGACGGGCTCCTTCTTCACGGCGCACTGGAAGCTGAGCCGCCACCCGCCGGTATTCGGGTTCGGCTGCGAGACGATATTGGTGAGCTCGGCCTTCTCGGCCGACACGACGCCCTTGATGCTGGCGGGATCGAGGCCCTTCAGATTGTCCCCGAACAGGTCGAGCACGAACAGCCTGCTGTTCTCGCCGCGCGCGCCGATCCCGGTGCGCGTAAAGCGCGCAAGCGCATGGGGTTTCGGGGCGTCCGGTCCCCAATGCAGGCGATAGGTGAGATTGGTCTCGCTCTTGGCCTTCAGCGGTGCCTTCGGCCGCCAGAACGCGGCGATGTTGTCGTGGATCTCTTCCTTGGTCGGAATCTCGAACAGGATCACCGCGCCCTCGCCCCAGTCGCCGATCGGCTCGACCCACAGGCTGGGGCGCTTCTCGAAGCCTGATTCGATATCCTGGTAGGCGAAGAAGTTCTTCTCGCGCTGCATCAGCCCAAAGCCGTGCGGATTGACGTCCTGGAACGTCGAGATCTGCAAATCGCGCGGATTGCTCAGCGGACGCCACAGGCTCTCGCCCTTGCCGTTGTAGATCGCAAGCCCGTCGGAATCGTGCACCGAGGGACGGAAATCATCGACCTCGTTGCGATCGTTGGGTCCGAAGAAGAACATGCTGGTCATCGGCGCAAGTCCGGCGTGATCGAGATCGGCACGCGGATAGATCGAGGCCTCGACATCGAACACCGTGGTCTTGCCGGGCCGGATCGTGAAACGATAGCTCGCCGCGCAGCTCTTGCTGTCGAGCAAGGCGTGAATGACCAGCGACGTCGCATCGGCTACGGGCCGCTCGAGCCAGAACGCCTTGAAGAAGGGGAACTCCTCGCCCTTGGCCTCGCCGGTGTCGATCGACAGGCCGCGTGCGGACAGGCCGTAGGTCTCGCCGGCGGCGACGGCGCGGAAATAGCTTGCGCCGAGGAAGACGCAGACCTCGTCCTTGTAGTTCGGCTTGTTGATCGGCGCGTGGATGCGAAACCCGGCGAAGCCGAGATCGGTCTCGGTGAAGGCAGGCACGTTCTCGCCGAATGTAAAATCATCCTTGCTGTAGCGGATCGCGGTTGCCTTGCCGTCGGCAACCTCGAAGATCGCGACCTTGTTCTTGTAGAAGAAGCCGCGATGGAAGAACTGCGCCTCGAACGGCAGCTTCCTGTCGCGCCAAAGCGCGCGCTCCGGCGAGAAGCGGATCGAGCGGTACTGATCGTAGGTCAGGTCCTTGAGTCCGCCAGGCAGCTTCTCGTCCGGCGCCTCGAACGACTTCGCAGCGAGGTTGCGCGCGAGCTCTCTCACCATGGAAGCGTTGAAAGGCGTGTCCGGCGGGTCCCCTGCGGCCGCAGCTTCGCGCCGTGGCAGGAGCAAAAGTGTCGGCAACACGGCCGATCCATGGAGGAGTTGACGGCGATTCAAAGCAGCTCCTGCTCGTTGATCGGGAACGCCGCAATGAAACCGCCGAGCGGCAGGAGAGTTCCGCAGGTGCTAGGGGCGCGAGAGGATTGCCTGAGCCAGACGATGCGATTGCAAGGCGAGCAGGCAGAAGGACAATCGCTCAGGGTGCAGCCCGGCGATTGTCAGAACTTGGAACGGCGATGAAGGAACCCGGGTTGATGGCCGGGCGCTACGGCGTCTCGAGCGTCGGCGCGACTTCGCGCGCGACCTGCACGAGGGCGGCGATCAGCGGCGTCATCGGATCGCGCTGCGGGATCACCATGCCGATGCTGTAGTCCACCACCGGGTCGACGATCGGGATGCTGCGCACGGCGTCGGCCAGCCCGAGCGTCTCGGCGAGCTTGGCCGGCATCACGCTGGCCCAGCGGCCGGTCTTCACATGGGTGTAGAGCACCAGCAGCGAGTTCGAGGTCAGCGTCGGCGTTGCCTCGGCACCGACCGAGGTCAGGGCACGATCGATGATGCGGCGGTTCTGCATGTCGGGCGTCAGCAGGCAGAGCGGCACGGTGCCCACCTCCTTCCACGTCACCTGCTTACGGTCGCCGAACTTGGCGTCGGGCGCCGTCAGCAGGCGATAGCTCTCGTTGTAGAGCGGGATGGTGCGAACCTTGCCGATCGGCTCGTTCTCGATATAGGTCAGCCCGGCATCGACCTCGAGATTCTCCAACAGGCCGAGCACGTCTGCCGAGGTGCAGGACTGGATGCGGAAACGCACGTCGGGATGGCGCGCGCGGAACGGCGTGGTCAGCGATGCCACCATTCCGAGCACGGTCGGGATCGCGGCGATCCGGATTTCGCCGGACAGCTTGTCCTTGAGGCTGTTGATCTCCTGCTTCATCGCCCGCGCATCGCCGACAATGCGCCGCGCCCAGTCAAGGGTCCGTTCACCCTCCGGCGTGAATCCCTGGAAGCGGGAGCCACGTTGCACCAGCATAACGCCGAGGATTTCCTCGAGCTGCTTGAGGCTGGTCGACATGGTCGGCTGGGTCACGCCACAGGCCTCCGCCGCCCGGCCGAAATGCCGCTCCTTGGCCAGCGCCAGCAGTAATTCCAGCTTGTCGATCAAGATTCAATTCCCATCGGAAAACGGTGCCCCAGCACAGTCAGACGTAGCACGTCCGCGGTATGGTCCGTAATCCCAAAGCGCGTCCGAAACCTGTGATTCCTAACCATAATTGCGATCCTATATCGTTCGATTTGACAGCGCCATTAATCGCTTTTCGCAATCGCCGCATGAGACAGCTTTATTGATGTTTCGAGCGATTCCAATTCTCATATCGACGCAGAAAAACTGATCGTGAGAATGCACAATGGCGTCGGGATACGAACCTTGGGACGAGGCGCGCGGCGCTGAAATCATCGCCGAACATACTGGGCTCGAGGGCGCCACGCTGGTGATCCTGCACGCCTTGCAGGAGGCCTTCGGCTACGTGCCCGAGCCGGCGATTCCGATGGTCGCGCAGGCGCTCAATCTGTCCCGCGCCGAGGTGCACGGCGTGTTCACCTTCTACCACGACTTCCGCAAGCGGCCGGCCGGACGCCACGTCCTCAAACTGTGCCGCGCCGAGGCCTGCCAGGCGGCCGGCGGCGACGCGCTGGCGGCGCGCGCGGAAGCCAAGCTCGGCATTTCGCTCGGCAATACCACCGCCGACGATCGCGTGACGCTGGAGCCGATCTACTGTCTCGGCCTCTGCGCCACGGCCCCTTCGGCGATGCTGGACGGCCGCGTGGTCGGCCGGCTCGACGAGACGCGCATCGATGCGCTGGTCGCGGAGGCACAGCGATGACGACGCGGATATTCATCCCCCGCGATGCCGGCGCGGTTGCCGTCGGCGCCGACGACGTTGCGCTCGCCTTCGAGCAAATCGCCGCCAAGCGCGGTATCGCGGTCGAGCTCGTCAGGACCGGCTCGCGCGGACTGTACTGGCTGGAGCCGATGGTCGAGCTAGCGACGCCTCAGGGCCGCATCGCATACGGCCCGGTGAGCGCAGCCGATGTGCCCGCCCTGCTCGATGCGATGGCCGGTAACGGTCAGCACGCCCTGCGGCTCGGCGTCACGCACGAGATTCCCTGGCTGAAGCGACAGACCCGCCTGACCTTCGTCCGCTGCGGTGTGATCGACCCGCGCTCGGTCGACGATTACCGCGCGCATGGCGGCTATAGGGGCCTGGAGCGGGCGCTGGCGCTGACCTCGGACCAGATCCTGGCCGACGTCACCACCTCGGGCCTGCGCGGCCGCGGCGGCGCCGGCTTCCCGACCGGCATCAAGTGGAAGACGGTGGCGCAGACCAACGCCGATCGCAAATACATCGTCTGCAACGCCGACGAAGGCGACAGCGGCACCTTCGCCGATCGCATGATCATGGAAGGCGATCCCTTCGTCGTGATCGAAGGTATGACGATCGCCGGCATCACGGTCGGCGCCACCAAGGGCTACATCTACATCCGCTCGGAATATCCGCACGCGGTCGAGGCGATGAACGCGGCAATCGCTGGCGCACGCCGCGCCGGCCTGCTCGGCAAGCGCATCGGCGGCTCGGCGCATGAGTTCGATCTCGAGGTCCGCGTCGGTGCCGGCGCCTATGTCTGCGGCGAGGAGACCTCGCTGCTCGAAAGCCTCGAAGGCCGCCGCGGCATCGTGCGGGCAAAGCCGCCGCTGCCGGCGCACAAGGGGCTGTTCGGCCGTCCGAGCGTCATCAACAACGTGCTGTCGTTCGCGGCAATCCCCTTCATCCTCGACAACGGCGCCAAGGCCTATGCCGATTTCGGCATGGGCCGCTCGCGCGGAACGATGCCGATCCAGCTCGCCGGCAATATCAGATACGGCGGGCTGTTCGAGACCGCATTCGGCGTCACGCTCGGCGATCTCGTCGACGACATCGGCGGCGGCACCTTCACCGGGCGTCCGGTGCGCGCCGTACAGGTCGGCGGCCCGCTGGGGGCGTACTTTCCGCGCGCGCTGTTCGACACCCCGTTCGACTATGAAGCCTTTGCCGCACGCGACGGCCTGATCGGCCACGGCGGCGTCGTGGTGTTCGACGACAGGGTGGACATGGCGAAGCAGGCGCGCTTTGCGATGGAATTCTGCGCCGTCGAATCCTGCGGCAAGTGCACGCCGTGCCGGATCGGCTCGACCCGCGGCGTCGAGACCATCGACAAGATCATCAACGGCGAGCGCGTGAAGGAAAACCTCGCCGTGGTCGAAGACCTCTGCAACACCATGAAGTTCGGCTCGCTCTGCGCGCTCGGCGGCTTCACGCCCTACCCCGTGATGAGCGCATTGAAACACTTCCGGGAAGATTTTGGCGGAGATTTAGGTCCCGCACCGGCCACGCTGCAGGCCGCGGAATAGGCAAGGAAATCACCATGTCGCTGATCCACGAAATCGACTTCGGCACGCCCAAATCCAAATCCGAGACGATGGTCACGCTGACCATCGACGGCAATCAAATCACGGTACCCGAAGGCACCTCGATCATGCGGGCAGCGATGGAAGCCGGCACCCAGATCCCGAAACTGTGCGCGACCGACATGGTCGACGCCTTCGGCTCCTGCCGGCTCTGCCTCGTCGAGATCGAGGGGCGCGCCGGCACGCCGGCTTCGTGCACCACGCCTGTTATGAACGGCCTCGTGGTCCATACCCAGAGCGAGCGGCTGAAGCAGTTGCGCAAAGGCGTGATGGAGCTCTACATCTCCGACCATCCGCTGGACTGCCTGACCTGCGCGGCGAACGGCGACTGCGAGTTGCAGGACATGGCCGGCGCGATCGGCCTGCGCGACGTGCGCTACGGCTACGAGGGCGAGAACCACGTTTTTGCCAAATCGCACGGCTGCGATAACGACGCCTGGATGCCGAAGGATGAATCCAATCCGTATTTCACGTATGATCCGTCGAAATGCATCGTCTGCTCGCGCTGTGTGCGCGCCTGCGAGGAGGTGCAAGGCACATTCGCGCTGACGATTTCCGGCCGCGGTTTCGACAGCCGCGTCTCACCCGGCATGAACGAGAGCTTCCTCGGCTCCGAATGTGTCTCCTGCGGCGCCTGCGTGCAGGCCTGCCCGACCGCGACGCTGACCGAAAAGTCGGTGATCGAGATCGGCCAGCCCGAGCATTCGGTCGTCACGACCTGTGCCTATTGCGGCGTCGGCTGCGCCTTCAAGGCCGAGATGCGCGGTGAGGAAGTGGTTCGCATGGTGCCCTACAAGGACGGCAAGGCCAATCGCGGCCATTCCTGCGTCAAGGGCCGCTTCGCCTGGGGCTACACCACGCACAAGGAGCGTATCCTCAAGCCGATGATCCGCGAGCGGATCGAGGATCCCTGGCAGGAAGTGTCGTGGGACGAGGCGTTCAACTTCGCTGCTGCCAAGTTCAAGGGCATCCAGCAGAAGTACGGCCGCGACGCGGTCGGCGGCATCACCTCCTCGCGCTGCACCAATGAGGAGACCTATCTGGTGCAGAAGCTGATCCGCGGCGGCTTCGGCAACAACAATGTCGACACCTGCGCCCGCGTCTGCCACTCGCCGACCGGCTACGGCCTGTCGCAGACCTTCGGCACCTCGGCCGGCACGCAGGATTTCGACTCGGTGGAGGACACCGACGTCGTGATGATCATCGGCGCCAACCCGGCCTCGGCGCACCCGGTGTTCGCCTCGCGGCTGAAGAAGCGGCTGCGCCAGGGCGCCAGGCTGATCGTGGTCGATCCGCGCCGCACCGAGATGGTGGAATCGCCGCACGTGAAGGCGCTGCATCTGCCGCTGATGCCCGGCACCAACGTCGCCGTGATCACTGCGCTGGCCCATGTCATCGTCACCGAAGGTCTCGTCAACGAGAGCTTCGTGCGCGAGCGCTGCGACTGGAGCGAGTTCCAGGACTGGGCGACCTTCGTTGCCGATCCCAAGAACAGCCCGGAAGCCACCGCGATCGTGACCGGCGTCGATCCGAAGCTGCTGCGCGAGGCGGCGCGAACCTATGCCACCGGCGGCAACGGCGCGATCTATTACGGGCTCGGCGTCACCGAGCACAGCCAGGGCTCGACCACGGTGATCGCGATCGCCAACCTGGCGATGGCGACCGGCAATATCGGCCGGCCCGGCGTCGGCGTGAACCCGCTGCGCGGCCAGAACAACGTGCAGGGCTCCTGCGACATGGGCTCCTTCCCGCACGAGCTGCCCGGCTATCGTCATATCTCCGGCGATGCGGTGCGCGAGCAGTTCGAGGCGATGTGGAACGTCAAGCTCAACAAGGAGCCAGGCCTGCGCATCCCCAACATGTTCGACGCCGCGATCGAAGGGACCTTCATGGGCCTCTACGCGCAGGGCGAGGACATCCTGCAATCCGACCCCAACACCAAGCATGTGGTGGCCGCGCTGTCGGCGATGGAATGCGTCATCGTCCACGACCTGTTCCTGAACGAGACCGCGAACTACGCCCACGTCTTCCTGCCCGGCTCGACCTTCCTGGAGAAGGACGGCACCTTCACCAATGCCGAACGCCGCATCCAGCGCGTCCGCAAGGTGATGACGCCGCTCAACGGCCTTGCCGACTGGGAGGTGACGATCCGCCTCGGCAAGGCGATGGGCTTCGAGATGAACTACAGCCATCCGTCCGAGATCATGGACGAGATCGCGGCGCTGACGCCGACCTTCGCCGGCGTCTCCTACGCCAGGCTCGACGAGCTCGGCTCGGTGCAGTGGCCCTGCAACGAGAAGGCGCCGGAGGGCACCCCGGTGATGCATATCGGCGGCTTCGTCCGCGGCAAGGGCAAGTTCATCATCACCGAATACATCGCGACCGACGAACGCACCGGGCCGCGCTATCCGCTGCTGCTCACGACGGGGCGCATCCTCAGCCAGTACAATGTCGGCGCGCAGACCCGCCGCACCGACAACGTGGTCTGGCATTCCGAGGACCGGCTCGAGATCCATCCGCATGACGCCGAGCAGCGCGGCGTGCGCGACGGCGACTGGGTGCGGCTGGCGAGCCGCGCCGGCGAGACCACGCTGCGCGCCGAGATCACCGACCGCGTGGCGCCCGGCGTGGTCTACACCACGTTCCACCACCCCGACACCCAGGCCAACGTCATCACCACGGACTTCTCCGATTGGGCGACCAATTGTCCGGAGTACAAGGTGACCGCGGTGCAGATCTCGCCTTCGAACGGTCCGTCGGACTGGCAGAAGGCGTATGACGAGCAGGCGCGCCAATCCCGCCGTATCGCGCCGGTGGTGGAGGCCGCGGAATAGCGATGCGCGAGCCCATCCACCAGGCAAGCCGAAAAGCCTGGCGCAACGGCGCCTTCAGTGACGGCGCGCGCCTGATTCCGGAGGAGACGGCGCTGGCGCTGACCTACAATGGCGGCACCTATGCGGTGATGATGGGCACGCCGGAAGACCTCGATGATTTCGCCGTCGGCTTCAGCCTGAGCGAGGGCGTCGTGCAGTCGGCCGACGAGATCGAGACGCTCGACATCGTCGAACTCGACGACGGCATCGAGCTTCGGATGTGGCTCAAGTCGGAGAAGGCCGATCGGCTCGCGGAGCGGCGGCGGCAGATCGCCGGGCCGACCGGCTGCGGCCTGTGCGGGATCGATTCCATCGCCGAGGCGGTTCGGCCGGCCGCGGTGGTTCAGGCAGGCCGCGTCTTCGCGCCACGCGAGATCATGTCGGCGATGGCCGCGGTGGCACCGCTGCAGGAGATCAATCACCAGACCCGCGCCGTTCACGCCGCGGCGTTCTGGACGGATGGGCGCGGCATCGTGGCGCTGCGCGAGGATGTCGGCCGCCACAACGCGCTCGACAAGCTCGCCGGCGCGCTGGCCCGCAACGAGGTCGCGGCCAGCGACGGCATGGTGCTGCTGACCAGCCGCGTCTCGGTGGAAATGGTACAGAAGACCGCAGCGCTCGGCGCACCGCTGATGGTTGCAGTGTCGGCCCCGACCGCCCTCGCGGTGCGAATGGCGGAGGCCGCCGGCGTCACGCTCGTTGCCATCGCCCGCTCGGACGGATTTGAAATCTTCACGCATCCGGAACGCGTCATCGGCGCGGCAACCGGCAAGGAGTCCCGTTATGTCGTCGTCGCCTGACAAACTGGTCTACATGGCAAACCAGATCGGAAAATTCTTCCAGAGCCAGGGGCACGACCGCGCGGTGCAGGGCATTTCCGAGCACATCTGGAAGTTCTGGGACCCGCGCATGCGCAAGCAGATCTTTGCTCACCTCGACGCCGGCGGCAGCGGTCTCGACGCCAACGTCCGCGACGCGCTGGAGAAGCTGAGGCTGCAGGCGTAGCAACTGCGCACCACGCGTACCTTTCTCTCGCCGTCACCCTAAGAGGGTGTGAGGCTTTGTCCTCACACACCGCTGCCATCGTCCGGCTTGACCGGGCGATCCAGTACGCCGCGGCCTATCGGTTCAATAGCGACTGTCTCTGGAATACTGGATCGCCCGGTCCATGTGCGCAATTGCGCACAGGCCAGGCGATGACAGCGGTGGGTAGGAAAAAGCCTCACATCCTCTCAGCATGACGGGGCCGTCTAAACCTAACCCACAATGGCGTTGAAGACCCGCCGCACCTCGCTCTGGGTCTCGCGCAGGCGGGCTTCCAGCGAGGAGAAATCCGGCGTATCCCCTGCCCGCGCCATCACGCGCAAGAGGTCGTCGCCGGCGGTATCCGGGTTGAACTTGCCGGTGACGCAGAGCCGCAGGATCTGGGTCAGGTCGTGATAGAGCCG
>NZ_JAGKJJ010000029.1 GCF_020329505.1 Bradyrhizobium semiaridum | reverse complement strand
AATCGTGCAGGCCGGACGCCCTGGTGGCAGGTGTCCTCTCGCTCGATGCAATTGCGTCTTGCGAGGGCGGTGACAACAAAGCCCAGTCTCGCCGGGGTAAGCACGTATAAGCCGTAACCCATCGCGCAGGGAAAGCCGGGTTGTTTCCGGTTACACCTGTGGTCCTACCCCCGAGCTTTCTACCCATTGCTCGGGGCCCATGGGTGCGATCGGCACCCGGCTTTCCCTGCGCCCTCTGTTCGAAGAAGGGCGAAACGAAATGCAAAGCTCGGGACAAATCATGTCCCGAGAGCGCGAAACTGCGTCCCCACCCACCACTGTCATCGCCCGGCTTGCCGAAGCTTTTAGCGGAGGCGGCAAGCCGGGCGATGACACCGAGCTAGCTGTTTGACGTGTGAATCACGCGAACCGTCATCCCGTCATCCCCGCGCAAAGGCGCGGGGATGACGGGATGAGCAGCGGTGCAACACATTCGGCTCGTCGTCCCGGCGAAGGCCGGGACCCATAACCACAAATGCCGATTGTTGCGTACCGCTGGAACGACAAATCCCATTCACAACTTCCGCTGCGGCGTATGGGCCCCGGCCTACGCCGGGACGACGGTTGTGAGTGCGGCGACCGCCCTACTCCGCCATCTCCACCGGCGGCGTGCCGGGTCCGGCGAGCGGACGCTCTTCCATGACGATCATGCAGATCGACGCCGTGGTGAGCAGCGCGGCGGCCGCGCCGAACACGTAGCGGAAGGCGGTGACCATGTCGGCGACCGGGATCGCGCTTACCGCACCTGCTGCATGATGCTCACTGGCGAGCGAGATATCGGAGCCCAGCGTCATCAGCAGAATCGTGGTGAAGGCAGCGACGGTGAACGAGGCCATCAGCGCGCGGAAGAAGTTCATCGCGCCGGTGACGGTGCCGACCTGCGCCCGCGCCACCGAATTCTGCAGCGACACCACGCTGACTGGGAATGTGGTGCCAAGCCCGAGCGCGAACACGCCCATCAGCGTCAGCAGGCCCCACAGCGGCAGCGTCGTCACCGCCATCCCGGCGGCACAGACCGCGGCAACCGAGGTGCCGACGATTGCGACGCGCTTGTAATGCTTCGCCTTCGCCATGGTCCGGCCGGCGATCGCCGCGCCGCAGGTCGAGATCGCGGCGAGCGGGATCAGCGCAAGGCCGGCCTCGCTGGCGCTGAGGTGATAGACCACCTCGTAATAGAGCGGCAGGTGCACGGTCAGACCGACGATGGCGCCGAGCGCGCAGCCGCCCGCGCACATCGCGAACGGCACCACCGAGCCGCCCAGCAGCGACAGCGGCAGGAACGGCTCGTCAGCGCGGCGGGCGTGCCAGACGAAGGCGCCGGCAAGCGCGACCGAGGCCCCGAGCATTGCCGTGATGGTCGGCGACAGCCAGGAGAATCTGGTCCCGCCCCAGGTCAGCACCAGCATGAACACGACGGCGGACGCCATCAGCAGGATGCCGCCAAGCCAGTCGACCTCGCGCTTGCGGTGGAACACCGGGATCTTCTTCATCTTCGGCAGCAGCAGCGCCAACCCGGCCGCGGCGAGCGGCAGGTTGATCCAGAAGATCATCGACCAGTGCAGATGCTCGGCGAACACGCCGCCGATGACAGGACCGAGGATGCCGCCCGCCATCCAGACGCTGGAGAAATAGGCCTGGTAGCGGCCGCGCTCGCGCGGCGAAACGACGTCGGAGATCACGGTCTGCACCACCGGCATGATGCCGCCGCCGCCGAGGCCCTGCAGGCCGCGGGCGAGGATCAGCATGGTCATGCTCGGCGCGATCGCGCACAGCACGGAGCCGACCACGAACAGGCTCAGCGAGGTGATGATCATGGCACGGCGGCCGTAGATGTCGCTCAAGGTGCCGAATACCGGCGCCACCGCGGTGGAGGCCAGAAGATACGACGTGATCACCCAGGAGAGATTGGTCACGTCGCCGAACTGGCGGCCGATGGTCGGCAGCGCCGTGGCGACGATGGTCTGGTCGAGCGCGGCAAGGAACATCGTCAGCATCAGGCTGATGACGATGGTGCGGACTTCGTCGTGCGTGAGCGGGACCGGCGGCGCCAGCGGCGGCGCGTCGTTGAGTTCGATCACCTCGCTCGGGAGGCGGGACAGCTCTTCGGCAATGTCGCCAGGAATGTCTTGGGGCAATGGCGTTTGGTCGGCAGGAAAACGGCTCTGCCGTTCATACTTGTTCATTGGAGGCGTAGATCTGCTGCGCGAGCCCTCGCCCGCGATGGAATCATTCTCGATTTGCAATGTATGCTGCAACGCGATGCTGAGGCAGGCCGCCCGGCGCATGGGTGCATCCCGCCCCGGCATCCTCGCGCTGACGTGACGAAAACGGACGCGATCGCGTCACGCTTTGGACGTCTTGCCGACAGTCCCGGGCAGAGTCGTTGGAAGGTCCTTGGGCCGCTTCTTCAGGCGAGCCTGCCTCGGCAGCAAGCCAGGCCAGCGCACGATGTGATCCTCGAGGTCGGCGTCGTTGACGTCGATTTCGGTGCCCTCCACCCGGCCACGCACCGAGACCCCGGCTTCATGGACGGTGTTCGGATCGCCGGAGATCAGCGGGTGCCACCAATAGAGATCCCGCCCCTCGGCCACGAGGCGGTAGCCGCAGCTCGGCGGCAACCAGTTCAGGGTCCGGACGTTCTCGGGCGTCAGGCGGACACAGTCCGGAACCTGGTCGGAACGGTTCGTATAGTCCTTGCAGGTGCACAGGCCGGAATCGAGCAGCTTGCAGGAGATATGGGTGAAGTAGATCTTCCCCGTATCCTCGTCCTCGAGCTTCTCCAGGCAGCAGCGCGCGCAGCCGTCGCACAGACTCTCCCATTCGGCGTTGGACATCTCCTCCAACGTCTTGGTTTTCCAGAAGAATCCATCCTGGTCCGACGGGCGTTTGGGCGGTGCGGTCATGATGTCCTGTTGACGCCGATGCGGCTCTTCTTGGGGTGCCGCCGCAAGGCGCGCAAGGGGGTGCTTTTGCGGGGCCGCAAAAGGCGGTGGGCAGCGTTAGCCCTCTCATTAAATTCACGAGGCCCGCCATTGGTTTATGGCAGCCGCTCGGATAGAACAACGAACGAGCGCCCAACGACGCAAAAGCGCCTTGGGTTTGCCGCAACATCCAAGCAAGACGCTCGTCGGCGCCCGATTCTGGCGCCTGCAGCGCTGTCGAACTGATCAAGAGCCCCGGTGCGCCAGATCCTACCGCCGCGTTGGAAGCAGAACGTCCAGAACTTTTTCCTGGACCTCGACGCGCGTTTCGGCGCGACGCTGTTCGCGTCCGGCCGCGGCCTGCGCGAGGCGTTCGAGCGCTACTCCACTTTCATGGACCGCTTCTATGTCGGCCGCTGGAAGCGCTGGGTGTTCATCGAGCCGCTGTCGGAGGCCGCGACCCTCGGGCTCGGCGGCATGATCCTGCTGCTGACATTGGCGATCCCCGCCTTCCGCGAGACCGCCGACGAGGACTGGCTGAAGAAATCCGACCTCGCGGTGACCTTCCTCGACCGCTACGGCAATCCGATCGGCAGCCGCGGCATCAAGCATAACGACTCGATCCCGCTGGAAGACTTTCCGGACAATCTGATCAAGGCGACGCTGGCGACCGAAGACCGCCGCTTCTATGACCATTTCGGCATCGACATTCCGGGCCTCGCCCGCGCGCTCGTCACCAACGCGCAGGCCGGCGGCGTGCGCCAAGGCGGGTCGTCGATCACCCAGCAGCTCGCCAAGAACCTGTTCCTGAACAACGAGCGCACCATCGAGCGCAAGGTGAAAGAAGCCTTCCTCGCGATCTGGCTGGAGACGCGCCTCACCAAGAACGAGATCCTCAAGCTCTATCTCGACCGCGCCTATATGGGCGGTGGCACCTTCGGCGTCGACGGCGCCGCCCACTTCTATTTCAACAAGTCGGTGCGCGACGTGAACCTCGCGGAAGCAGCGATGCTCGCCGGCCTGTTCAAGGCGCCGACCAAATACGCCCCGCATATCAACCTGCCCGCGGCGCGCGCTCGCGCCAACGTCGTGCTCGACAACCTCGTCGATGCCGGCTTCATGACCGAGGGTCAGGTATTCGGCGCCCGCCGCAATCCGGCGGTGGCAGTCGACCGGCGCGACGAGAACTCGCCCAACTACTATCTCGACTACGCCTTCGACGAGATGCGCAAGCTGGTCGATACGTTCCCGAAATCCTACACCGAGCGCGTCTTCGTGGTCCGCACCGCGATCGACATGAACGTGCAGCACGCCGCCGAGGAGGCGATCGAGAACCAACTCCGCCAGTTCGGGCGCGACTATCATGCGACGCAGGCCGCGACCGTGGTGTCGGATCTCGACGGTGGTATCCGCGCCATGGTCGGCGGCCGCGATTACGGCGCAAGCCAGTTCAACCGCGCCACCGACGCCTATCGCCAGCCCGGCTCGTCGTTCAAGCCCTACGTCTACACCACCGCGCTGCTGAACGGCTTCACGCCGAACTCGAAGATCGTCGACGGCCCGGTCTGCATCGGCAACTGGTGCCCGCAGAACTATGGCCACTCCTATTCCGGTTCGGTGACGCTGACGCAGGCGATCACCCGCTCGATCAACGTGGTGCCGGTCAAGCTGTCGATCATGATGGGCGGCAAGGAAGGGCCGAAGGCCGGCCGCGCCAAGATCATCGAGGTCGCGCGCCGCTTCGGGCTCAAGGCGCCGCTGCCGGACACGCCGTCGCTGCCGATCGGCTCCGACGAAGTCACCGTGCTCGAACATGCGGTCGCCTACGCGACCTTCCCGAACCGCGGCAAGTCGGTGACGCCGCACTCGGTGCTGGAGGTGCGGACCGGCGCCGGCGACCTGGTGTGGCGCTGGGATCGCGACGGTCCGAAGCCGAAGCAGGCGATCCCGCCGAACATCGCCGCCGACATGGCGGGCATGATGAGCCACGTGGTCAGCGAGGGCACCGCGCGCCGCGCCGCGCTCGACGGCATTCCGACCGCGGGCAAGACCGGCACCACCAATGCCTATCGCGACGCCTGGTTCGTCGGCTACACCGGCAACTTCACCTGTGCGGTCTGGTACGGCAATGACGACTATTCGCCGACCAACCGCATGACCGGCGGCTCGCTGCCGGCGCAGACCTGGCACGACATCATGGTGACGGCGCATCAGGGCGTCGAGGTGCGCGAACTGGTCGGCGTCGGCATGGGCCAGAAGCTGCCGCAGACGGCGGCGCAGGCCAATGCCCAGGCGAATGCGGCGCCGAAGGTGCTCGAGACCAAGCCGGGGCCGCCGCCCGTGCTGACCAAGCGTGGCGCGGATATTCTGGTGCGGGTCGAGAAGATGCTCGACGACGCCGCCAGGACCGCCGACAAGACCTCCGGCAAGACCACGTTGAACGAGCCGTCCAACGCCAAGCCGGAATCCTCGAGCGCGCTGGCGTTCCCTGAGAACTACATCGCCGCGGCCGGACCGGACGGCAGCCCCACGGCGACCGTGCCACGCAAGAACTGACGTGCGGCTGCTCCTCACCACCTTGTTGGCGCTCGTGATCGCCGCCGCCGTCGGGCTCGGCCTGACCTACGCGACGGCGACGCGCGGCACCGATCTCGGCACGCTGAAGATCGGCGCCTGGACGGCACGGCCGAAGAACGGCACCTCCGACGTCGATCCCTACTCGCGCGCAACGATTGCGCGCAGCGGCGAGCTGCCGATCGGCACCGGCGACGGCATCTCGTTCTCGGCGATATCAGACGACAAGAACAAGCCGCTCGACGGCCGCTGCGACGTCGTCGTCAGCGGCGTCACGCCGCCGGCGCGGTTCTGGACGCTGACGCTGTTCGACCGCAAGGGCCATCTGGTCGCCAACACCCTGCAGCGCTACGGCTTCACCAGCCAGGAGATCATCCGCGCCTCCGACGGCACCTTCGAGATCCACATCGCCCCGCGCTCGCGCACCGGCAACTGGCTGCCGACCGGCGGCATCGAGCGCTATGCGCTGATGCTGCGCCTCTACGACACGCCGGTCGGGGTGGCGACGCGGACGCAGCGCGACGCGCCGATGCCGGCGATTACCACGACGGGCTGCAAATGATCCGCATCGTGTTCACCATCCTGGCCGGCGTGCTGCTTGGCGGCGTGGTCCATCTCGTCAGCGTGCTGGCGCTGCCGCGGATCGCCTCGCAGGACGCCTATTCGCGGCTGACGCCGATGACCAAGCTGAACGAGGTGACGCAGCTGCCGCTGGCCGATCCGAACAACTCGCCGCTGCCGCTGATGGATCCAGCCTTCGCGATGGCGATCTGCCGCTACGATCTCTCAGCTGGACCGATCAAGCTCAGGGTGCCGGTAAGCCAGGCCTATACCTCGGTGTCGTTCTACACCCGCAACGAGGTCGCCTATTACGCCATCAACGACCGCTCCGCCGGCAAGAAGGTGATCGAGCTCGATCTGATGACCGAGGCACAGCACAACGACCTGCCGGAAGACGAAGAAATCACGGCAGCCGACCGGCTGATCATCGACTCGCCGACGTCGACCGGACTGATCCTGCTGAAGGCGCTGGCGCCGGAGCCGGGCCTGATGCCGCAGGCGCAGGCCTCGCTGGCGGCCGCGACCTGCAGGGTGCAGAGCGAACCGATCGCGGCCAAGCAGGAGCCGCCGCCACAGCCCGCGCCTCCCCCCGCCCCGCCGCCTGCGGCGCGCAAGCGCTGAACACCGTACCGGGGGATTAGCCTTTCGACACCGCCACGGCCGCCTGGCATGCGGTCAGTTGCACGGTGCCGGCGAGCCGGGCGAGCTCATTGATCTGGCGCTCGGCGTCGGCAGCCATGCCGTCCGGCGCCTGGATCACCAGCCGCTGCAGCGCCCAGCGATAGGACGCGATCCGCCGCTGCAGGCTCACCTGCACCCACTGCACGATCAGCGCGTTCTCCTCCATCCGCGCCACCGCATCGGCGCGCTCGCGAGGGGAGACGTCCGCGATCAGCTTGAGGCTGGCGCTGCGCTTGCAGTCCAGCGCAATCACCTGCGCCGCGGTGGCGACGAACGGCTCGAAGCGGGTGATGTCATCGCGGACATCGTCGATCAGCAGCGCATAGCGCGAGGCGAACGAACGGTGCGGTTCGTCGATCAAATTGCGGCCGTAGGCGGTGCGGTCGAACACCACGTTCTGCCGCCAGGGCGCCGGCAGCTTCTGGTAGTCGCCGAACACGCTCTTCCATGCCGGGCGCGACAGCGGCGGCTCGATGAACTGGTAGGCGAGATCGCGCAGCTGCCGCTCGTGCTCGGTGAGCTGGAATTGCGAGGCCTTCATGCCGATGCTGCCGGTGGCTTCGGGGCCGAGCCAGCGATGCATGTCGTCGTTGCGGAAGTCGGCGCGGGTGCGGCCGAAATCGCCGCCGCTGCAGCCGGCAAGCGCCGCGCCTGCCAGCAGCAGGATCAGCGCCGGGACGATCGACTGCGCACGACGCGGCATTGCAAAACGTCCTGCGATCAGGAGCGCCGACGGCGGCGGCGGCCCTGTGCGGTCCCCTGCTCCGGCCCGCGGCCATCCCCGGTCTCCCCGGCGGTGCGCTCGATCCGGACGACGGGAAGGATCAGCACGGTGCCCACACGCTCGCCTGCAACGTCCATCACGCTCGGCCGCCGCGTAGCCGCATCCGCCGGAAATTCGATGATGGTGCCCATGTTCCCCTCTGGCCCCCGCACGGACGCGATTTGCCCCGCGCTGGCCGAGTAAAGAACGCGCATGGTTAATGACATCTTAAGCCACCGATACGGACGGTTACGGATATGGCGCTGTGCCTTAATGGACACGCGCAAATCCGAGCGTTCGCCTTCACGAGTCGTTTTCCTTAACTGCGCCTTAAAGCCGGGCGCGTAGGCTTGCTGGCAGAACGGTTTCAATCCCTGGTCCTTGTCCAAGTCGCGTACGCCTGAGCATGAGCGCAGCTCCACCATTTCCGGGCTTCGATGGGCTGATGACGCTCTCCCGTCGCGAAGGCGTCGACATTCGCCCGACGCTGCTTCGCGTCCTGACCGACCTTTACGTGCAAGCCAGCGCCCACTCCACGGACGAAGAGCAGCAGTTCGTCGAGCTGACGACCCGCCTGATCGACGAGGTCGATGACGCGACTCGCGCCGCGGTTCGGGCGCGGCTTGCGGTCTATCCGGCGACGCCTGCCCGGATCATCGAAAAGCTCGGATTGCGGCGCGCCGATCCCGGCAAAGCCATGCCGGCGGCCGCACCTATCCCCGCTCCTGCCCCGCCGGCGCCGCCGGTCAGACCGCCGACCGAAGCGCAGTTGCGGATGGCCGCGAGCCTTGCGATGCGGCCGAACGATGCCGCCGAAATCACCGATACGTTCTTTGCCGCCGGCGCCAGCGAGCGCGCGCAAATCCTGCACAACCTGCAGGACACGCCGCTGAAGGCCGCGGCGCGGCTTCCCGCCGCGCGCGCCGCACGCGCAATACATATCCTGGAGATGGCGGCATTCGCCGAGGACCTCGACAACTTCACGCTCGAGGTCGGCGAAGCCTTGATCCTGCCGTCGCGGATCGCCGCGCAGGTGGTGAACGATCCCGGCGGCGAGCCGCTTGCCTGCGCGATGCGCGCGCTCGATATGTCGAGTGCCGCGTTTCAGCGCATCCTGATGTTCCTCAATCCGGACGCGGGCTCATCGGTCAACTACGTCTACCGCCTGTCGCGGCTGTACGATCGCCTGAGCGAACGTTCGGTCCTGGTGATGCTCGCGGCCTGGCGCGGCTCGACCATGGCGGTCGCGCGCGGCAAGTATCGCGCGTCGCTCTATGACGACGAGCGCCATCACGCCCGCGCGGCATCCTCGCCGACGCGGCCGGCGGTGCAGCCCGGCAGCGCGCCGGCGATCCGTAGCCAGACATCGAAAAGCTAGCTTTTCGCCAGATCGAGAAAATGCCGCCCGGCGCGGTCCTCGGTCTCGACGATCCACGCGTCGGGATCGAAGCGGAGTTCCTTGGCCAATCGTTCCTCGACCGAAGGTTCGGGCACCGGCTGCGGCGCGGCCGGCACGAACAGCCGATCGACCGGACGGCCCTCGTCATAGACCGTCTGCGGCGCCGGCACATAGAGCACGGCGTTGCCGTCCATCAGCGCGACCTTGACGAACACCGCCCCCGCTTCCTCGGCGCCCTTCTTGCGGATCGCACCGAACACGCCCTCGGTCTGGCAGCGGCGCAGATAAGCGGCCACCCAAATGCTGGTTTTCAATCGCATGCGCCGACCTATAGGGCAGTGGCGAAGCCCCGTCCAATCGTCACGATATCATCAACGCAACCAACCGGTTGACCGCCGCATCCGCGGCCCATATCCTTGCATCCGCGGTGCAAGCCGCGCCCGGGTCCACGGGAAGGGTTGAACCCACTTGCAACACGCCAAGCGGCAAACCAAGCCTTTGTGCAGCCGGTTTTGTGGACCATCGGCGATTGATGCACGGAGGTTTCCATGGACCGATCGCGCGCGCGATTGAATCTCGAACATCTGAAGAAGCAGGCGAAGGAGCTGATCCGCCTCTACCGGCGGCGGGCACCGGAGGCCTGCGCCCGTTTCCGGCATGCGCTCCCGGCGGCGGCCGGACGCAGCGACAGCGAGATCGCAGCCCTCGACCTGCGGCTCCACGACGCGCAGTCCTGCATTGCACGTGACCTCGGCTTTGCCTCATGGCGGGATCTGCGGCGCTATGTCGACGCGCAATTGCCGCCCGGCAAGAGCAAGGCCGACCGCGTACGGCGCTGGCTGCAACTGGTCTATGCCGCCGACGTCAGCGGCACCACCGATCGCGCCAATCCGCGCGTGGCGGCCCGGATGCTCGCCGAGGATTCCGACCTCGCAGCCGAAGATCCCTATCTCGCCTGCGCCATCGGCGACGAGCGAACCATACGGCGCGCCGCCGACGATGATCCGGCATGGGTCAATCGTCCCGGCGGACCGCTGAAGCTGCCGCCGCTGGTCGCGGTCACGCATTCCAGTCTGGTGCAGCTTCCGGAATTTCACGCGCCTTTGCATCGCTGCGCGCGCTTGCTGCTAGACGCCGGCGCAAATCCCGATCAGCGTATCGGCAGCCGCTGGTCGCCGGGATCGCTCGATGCACCGGATGACGGCAATCCGCTGTCGGCGCTGTATGGCGCCGCCGGTCGCAATCACGATCCCGAGCTGACGAAGCTGTTGCTCGACGCCGGCGCCGATCCGAACGACAATGAATCGCTGTATCACTCGCTCGAAGGCACCTCGACCACAGGCATCCTGCTCGAACACGGCGCGCGGATCGCGGGCACCAACGCGATGTACAAGGTGCTCGACGACGAGAACATCGCCGCGCTCGAACTGCTGCTCCGGCACGGCGGCAATCCGAACGAGCCCGCCCGCAACGCGCCGCTGACCCATTGCGGCTCGCCCCTGATGTGGGCGATCCGGCGGCGCCGTTCGCGGAGATGCATTGCGATGTTGCTCGACGCCGGCGCCGATCCGAACGTCACGACGCCCTGCGGCCTCAGCGCTTACAGGTTTGCGCTGCAGTTCGGGCTGACTGACGTCGCCGATCTGCTGCGCGAGCGGCTGGGCGCCGAGCCGCTCACCGATGACGAGCGCTTCGTCGCGGCTTGCGCCAGCGGCGATGAGCGCGAGGCACGCCGCATCCAGGCCGAACGATCAGATCTTCCCGGTACGCTCTCGGCGCAGCAGCTGAGCCTGCTTCCCGAGCTTGCCGCAGCTGGCGACGACGCCGGCGTGCGGCTGATGGTCCGGCTCGGCTGGCCCATCGCGGTCCGCGGCGGCGACTGGGACGGCTCCGCGCTCAATCATGCGGTGTTCCGCGGCGACGCGGCGCTGACGCGATTCCTGCTCGAACACGGCGCGCAATGGACCGAGCAGCACGGCTTCGGCGATGACGCGTCAGGCAGCTTGTCCTGGGCCTCCTGCAACGAGCCGGTCGAGGGCGGCGATTGGGCCGGCTGCGCACAGGCGCTGCTCGACCACGGCATGCCGCACGCCGTTCCGGATCGCGTCGATCCGGAATGGGTGCTGATAGCCGGACGCAGGAAACTGTTCTCGGATGAAGTCCGCGACATCCTGCTCGGGGATGCCGCGTAGGCAGCTTGCGCTATTCGATCGGGCGGCCGGTCATCGCGGCGAGCTCGTGCACCACGCGGTCGGACATCTGCCCGGTCACCGGGAGCTTGCGCGCACGCTCGAACTTCGCGATCGCGGCCTGGGTGTCGGCACCGATGGTGCCGGTCGGCTTGAGCTGGCCGTAGCCGTATTCGGTCAGCGTGCGCTGCACCGCCGCGATCCGCTTTCCAGCCCCGCTGAGATGCGGGGTCGGGATCGGTGCCGGCGGCCGCACGACATTCGACGGCGCGGCGGCTGGCCCCGCGGTCGTCGATTTCACCACCAGATTGGTCATCGGATCGGCAGGCTTCGAATCCGCCTTGGGTTCAGCGGGCTTGGCTTCGACGGCCGGCCTGGTCTCCACCGGCCTGACCTCGACCGGCTTCGGGGCCTCGGCGGCGACCGGCTCGGCCGTCCGCGCGGCCGCTTCGGCGGGACGCGGACGCGGCAACGGACTGGTGAGCGCGCCGACCGGTGCCGGCGGCGGCAAGGTCACGACCGAGCCGCCGAACATCGGCGACGGATGACGGCCGGCTTGCAGGAACAACGCGTTGATCAGGATCGCGACAATGGCGGCCGCGGCGAGCACGCCTGCGATCATATCCTTCGGACTGTACAGCAGCACGCGCAGCACGAGGCCGCGCTCCTCCTCGGCTGCAATCGCCACGGCCTTGGCGCTGCGGCGACGGCGCGGCGCTTCATCATCGTCCAGAGTCTGTCTAGGCACTCTTCTTCACCTGATGGGTTTGCTCTTGTAGTCCGGAGCGCAGCGCAGGCTTCAGGGTCGAGACATTGCTCGCCGGCTCGGCCGGCGCAGCCGGGGTGAACGCCAGCGGCAGCGCGACCGACACGATGGTCCCCTCGCCCACCTTGCTCTCTACGCTCAGCTCGCCGTGGTGCAGGCCGACCAGTCCCTTCACGATCGACAGGCCAAGACCGGTGCCCTCGTGTCGGCGTTGATAGGTCTTGCCGGCCTGGAAGAACGGGTCGCCGATCCGCTTGAGGTCGTCGGCGGCGATGCCGACACCGGTGTCGGAGACCTGCAGCACGAGTCGTGTGCCCTCGACCACGGCAGATACGGTCACCTTGCCGCCGCGCTCGGTGAACTTGATCGCATTGGAGACGAGGTTGAGCACGATCTGTTTGAACGCGCGCGGATCGCCGTTCATGATCGGCAGGTCGTCGCCGACCCGGATCACGAGGTCGACGCCGTTCTCGCGCGCCTTCAGCGCCACCAGGTTGCAGCAATTGAGCAGCGCCGGCCGCGGTGCGAACGGCTCCGGAGAGATCTCGAAATTGCCGGACTCCATCTTCGACATGTCGAGGATGCCGTTGACCACCGACAGCAGATGCTGGCCGGAATCGTTGATGAGCTGGGCATATTCCTTGCGGCGCGCGGCATCGAGCCCGAGCACATCTTCCTGCGCGATCATCTCGGAGAAGCCGATGATGGCGTTGAGCGGCGTGCGCAATTCGTGGCTCATGGTGGCGAGGAAGCGCGTCTTCGATGCGTCCGCCTGCTCGGCGGTATGGCGCGCCAGCTCCAGCGCCTGCTCCTGTGACTTGCGGTCGCTGACGTCACGGATCACGGAGACCACTTCGGTCTCGCCCGCGGCCTGGTCGAGCGGCCGGCAACGCATCTCGACCCAGATGAAGTCGGAGGCGCCGCTCTCGCTTCGCGCGGTGTCACGGCGCAGCCGGAACTCGACGCTACGCGACTCGCCGCCGCGCGCGGCATCCGACAGCGCGGTGAGATAGGCGGGACGATCGGCAACGTGGACGCGATCGAACAGGCCGTGGCCGAGCAGTCGCGATGCCGGCATGCCGAGCATGGCCTCGGCCGCCGGAGAAATGAAGCGCACCGCGCCGTTGCGGCTGTGCCGCGACAGCACGTCGCTCATATTGTGCGCGAGCAGGCGATAGCGGTCTTCCTCGACATAGAGCAGCGCCACGCTGGTGCGCGACAGCGACTCCGCGCCAAAGGCAAGGCCGGCAGCATAGAAGATCGCCGAGATCACGCCGACGCCGGCCAGCATGCCGTTGGCGACGACAACCGGATCGGCAGCCGGCAGCAGATGATAATGTCCGAGCACGCTGAGCAACGCCGCGCAGGTCATCGCCAGCGCGAAGGCAAATGCCACCACGCGCCGCGACGCCGACAGCGCCGCCTCGATCGGAATCACGATGAGCCACACGGCCGCAAACGACGCGATGCCGCCGGTGGTCGCCGAGATCGTCATCACGAGACCGGCGAGCGCCAGCGACGACAGCACATGCGCGCCTTCATAGCGGCCGGTGCGCGACAGGAACCAGGACAGCAGAATCGGCGCAATCAGCCAGGCGAAGGCAGCGACCTCGATCGCGGTGGGCGCGCCGCGCACCGCAAGAAACGCCGGAAAAGAGGCAAGCGCCGCCAGGCTGCCGAGCAGCCGCGGCGCCATGAAGGCCCGATGGCGCGCACGGGTCAGCGCATCATATTGCGCCGACGGATGCAGCAGCGCATCGAGGCAATCGCGGATCAAACTCACAACACTCACAGCACTCGCGCTTCGGCTCGATCGTCAGACGGACGCGCCGGAACGCCTCCTTGGTGATTGCAGGCCAACGTGTCAGAGCGAACTTAAGCGAACGCTAAGGCGGGACCGCCTGCCGCCAAACACCGTGCATTGGTGATGCTTTGGCCGGTTATTCACCGTGCATTTGCCCGGGATGGTGAACGACAGGTTTCCGGATGCGACAAGCTATGGTTTCGAAATGGTGGACGCGGCATGTGCGACCAATCCGGCCTGCATCATGCGATCAATCGAAAATTTACACCGAATCAAATCAGGCGGATTTTCCGCGGATTTACTTCAATGCAAACACTTCCGATTTATCGACCGCTGCTACGGCTAAGTTCAACTGCGGCGTCGACCGCATGAAGCAAAAGACCAACAAACGACCGGGATCGCGCCATGTTCTTCCTGCTGCGTTTGGCATTCTGGCTCGGGCTAGTGCTCGTGCTGCTGCCCAGAGACAAGACACCTGAATCGGAGAAGGTGCCGGAGATCAGCGCCTCCGACGCGGTATCGGCTGCGACCGCGACGATCAACGACATGGGTCAGTTCTGCAAGCGCCAGCCGTCGGCCTGCGAAGTCGGCGGTCAAGCCGCGACCGCGATCGGCCAGCGGGCAACCGAGGGTGCGCGCAAGATCTATCAGATCATCACCGAGAAGAAGCCCGACCACACCGGCTCGATCGACGCGGATGCCGCAGATTCCGCCGCCGCATCCCGCGACACCCTGACGCCGGCCGACCAGGCGATCGAATTCCGCCAGCCGCCCGCGCCGTGACCGCAAATTAGCGGCGGAACCGGTTCCATTTTCGTCGCTTTCGCAGCCCGCCTTCCTATATAAGCCGTTAAGCATAGGAATGCGGGTCACGATGACGACGACGATCGACGAAATCAGGGACAATTTTTCGCTGCTGGACGAGTGGGACGACCGATACCGGTACGTCATTGAGCTCGGCCGGACGCTCGAACCGTTGTCCGAGGCGGAGCACTCGGCCGAGAACAAGGTGCAGGGCTGCGTGAGCCAGGTCTGGCTGTCGAAGCGGGTCGAGCGCGACGCCAACGGCGAGCCGCGGCTGATCTATCTCGGCGACAGCGATGCCCACATCGTGCGCGGCCTGGTCGCGATCGTGCTGACGCTGTTTTCCGGCCACACGCCGCAAGAGATTCTCGCCACCGACGCGCTCGCGCTGTTCGACGAATTCGGCTTCCGCGACCACCTGACGCCGCAGCGCTCCAACGGCCTGCGCTCGATGGTCGAGCGCATCCGCACCGATGCGCGCGAGGCGCTGGCTTCCGCTGCGTAGGCTTTCTTACTTGCGCTTCCGCGCCTGCTGGCCCAGCCCCATCTTCTTGGCGAGCTGGGAACGCGCCACCGCGTAATTCGGCGCCACCATCGGATAGTCGGCCGGCAGGCCCCATTTCTCGCGATACTGTTCCGGCGTCATGTTGTACTGGGTGCGTAAATGGCGCTTGAGCGATTTGAAGCGCTTGCCGTCTTCGAGGCACACCAGATATTCGGGCGTGATCGATTTCTTCGCGGCCACCGCGGGCTTGGCCGGCTCGAGCGGCGCGTCGTTGCGCCCGGTCGAAACACGCAGCAGTGCGGCATGAACCTGACTGATCAGGTTCGGAATATCCGAGGCCGGGGTCGGATTGTTGCTGAGATAGGCCGAAACGATGTTGGCGGTCAGCTCGACCGGGCTTTTCCCTGACGTGTCGGACATGGCTCGACGTTCCCTGGGAGCTGCGATTGCCTGCCGGACAGTATCCGGGCACGGTAATACATTGGCAGAATCGTGGACTACTTCGCGAATATGAACGGATTACCGGAAATCTGACAAGAACGGCGATGATCTATCTTACAAATGGTATCGCCCGCAAGTATTGGCGGGACCTAAGGCCGCTGCTCAAGATGCGACCTCAACTCGTCGATCGATGCGAAACGCATCATACCCTCTGGCATCTGGGCTTCGATCGAACCGTCCGAATAGAGCGAATACGCCATCCCGTCGACGACGCCGGATTTGAGCACGGTCACTGCCGGCTGCTCCTGGGGCGGCGGCGGATGACCCGGCGACGGTGGCGTCGCTGGCGGCTGCTGGGCCTCGCCGAACGTCGACGGCGCGCGGGCGCCGCGTCGCGGCGCGACGTCGACCGATCGCGGGCGGTCGACCTTCGGCCAGGCATCGTCGAAGGTTGCAGGGGCCGGCTCGGCCGCCGCAGCGGGATTGGGACGCAGTTCGGGTGAGAGCAGGTCCGGCGTCAGCGGCTCGGCCGCTCGGCCCTGGCCGCGTTCGCGCTCCTTCCGGGAGCTCGACGAAAACAGCAGGTTGCGCCGCTTGGGCGGCGCTGAAGCGGCCTCGGGCGGCGTCACGGCGGCTGCCTCCTCGTCATGCCCGCCACGGGTGGCGATTTCCTCGTGCCAGGGCGGCATTGCCGCAGGCGCGGGTGACGCTGCCGGCTGAGCCAACGGCGGAGGCGCAGCGGTGCGCTCGCGGAGGGGCGGCGGCGGGAAAGCGACCTCAGCGGGTGCGGCGCCACGCGGGGAAGTTGCAGCGGGCGCGAGCGGGAACTCGGCTTCGGTGCCGACGGCGGCAGCAGGGGCGAGCCGCCGTGCGATGGTCTGAAGCTCCCGAACCACCACGGCCAGCCCCAGTACGATAGCTCCGGCGCATACGCTGTCGACGCCAGTCGCAATCAGCATACCGCCGACGCTGAATTCCTTATTGGGAATTCCAAAGCCGATCGCCGCCAGGCCCGCCACAACCAGGCCCGCGCCGACGACCAACAGAGCAACCATCATCGATCTAACCCCCGGGAGACCCGCCTGAAAATCGGCGCAGCCGCCGAAAGCAACGATACCGTCATATTGCCCACACCGCCAACCGCCAATTGTGGACAGAGTTCCAGAATTCGGGTTTCCGCCCCGTTGAATGGCGGTCTTGCGAGGCGCTCGTCCCGTAAATCTACTGACTACGAAATGCTGCCAATTTATTGCAACGCATCAGGAAATTTACGCCACAATTGCCAATTACTTGGAAACGGAACTGCGCTATATGGATGCCGGGGAATGAGGCCCTAAAGCGCCACACTGGGCCACAGGGACGCCGGTACCATTAACCATGTCATCCATTACGACGTCTGCCATCGACACGCCTGCGCGTCGCTCGGTGGACAAGACCTGCGACGATCTCGCCTTCCTGGCACTTGGCGTGGTCGCTTTGATCGCCGGTCTTACATTTCGCGATTACGGGTTGGGCTGGGACGATTACACCCACGCTGAATATGCCGACCTGTTGCTGCGCATGTACGGTTCCGGTTTCAAGGACACCGGCGCGCTCTCCTTTGCCAACCTCTATATGTACGGCGGCGGCTTCGATATGGCCGCTGCGCTGCTGCACAAGGTGATCCCGCTGGAACTGTTCGAGACGCGCCGCCTGGTCGGCGCGATCGTCGGCGTGATCGGGCTGGCGGTCACCTGGCGGCTGGCGCGCCGCATCGGCGGCCCGGTCGCCGGACTGGCGGCGCTGCTGCTGCTCGCGCTGTGCCCGACATTCTACGGCCACATGTTCATGAATCCGAAGGATGCGCCGTTCGCGGTGGCGATGGTGATCCTGATCATGGGCCTCGTCCGCCTCGCCGACGAATATCCGGCGCCTTCGCCGCGCACCATCCTGATCGTCGGCTTCGGCGCCGGCCTGTCGATCGGCTGCCGGGTGCTCGGCGGGCTCGCGCTGATCTATGCGGCGGTCGGATTCATGCCGCTCCTGATCGAGGAGTTCCGTACCCAGGGCGCGCGCGAGGCGACGCTCCGCTTCGGCCATGTCGTCTACGTGCTGATGCCGGGCCTCGCGTTCGGCTATCTCGTGATGGGCCTGATCTGGCCGTGGTCGATCATGGAGCCGGGACACCCGCTGGAAGCGGTGACCTATTTCTCGCATTTCTTCGAGAAGCCCTGGAAGGAAATGTTCGACGGCGCGCTGGTCTCGGTGCCGGACATGCCGTGGTCCTATCTGCCGACGCTGTTCGCGCTGCAACTCCCCGAGGTGCTGCTAGTGCTGCTGTTCTCGGCTGTTGTCGTCACCTTCGCGTCGCTGTCGCGCAGCGACGTGCCGGCCAGGCGCAAGACCATCATGCTGATGCTGACGCTCGCGGCGACGCTGCCGCTGGTCATCGCGATGGTGAAGCGTCCGGCGCTCTACAACGGCATCCGTCATTTCATCTTCGTGATCCCGCCAATGGCCGTGCTCGGTGGCGTCGCATTCGCGCGCGGCATGGACTGGCTCGGCGAAAACCGCCGTGCCTGGCAGCCTGCTGCCGTCGCGGTGTTCGCGTTCGGCCTGCTGCTGCCGCTCAGCGAGATGATCCGGCTGCATCCGTATCAATATACGCACTTCAACCATATCGCCGGCACGGTGCGGACCGCCGACAACTACTTCATGCTGGACTATTGGGGCCTCGCGCTGAAGCAGGCCTCCGACGAACTGCGCGAGCAGCTCGCCGAGCGGCAGGAAGTGCCGCCGCAGAACCGCAAGTGGAAGGTCGCGGTGTGCGGACCGCAGCGGCCGGCCCAAGTCGCGCTCGGCCCCGACTTCACGATCGGTTGGGACAGCAACGCCGCCGACTTCGCGATGACGCTGGGCGAGTTCTATTGCAAGGGCCTGACCGCACCCGTGATGGTCGAGATCAAGCGCGACGACGTGGTGTTCGCCCGCGTCTACGACATCCGCGGCCGCAGCATTTCGAGCCTGCTGGCGATCCCGGCGCCGTAAGGCGCGCCTGCCGCAGAGCAGATCCGTCGCGCGTTTGCCCGGTTCCGGAGCATGATCTTCCCGGTCACGCCTCAGCCGTCACGTGCCGGCATGACTGGCACGCCCGCGCGCTGCCTTGCTGCGCTCCGGCGGTGACGCTACGCTGCGCGCCAGAAGAACACGAATGGAGCAATTGGCCATGTCGCCAGCGGAAGCGCGCCTGAAGGAAGTCCCGTCCGATATCACCGCGGCGGAATGGGAACAGCGGATCAATCTCGCCGCCTGCTACCGCCTCGTTGCACTCTACGGCTGGGACGATCTGGTCGACACCCACATCTCGGCGCGGGTGCCCGGACCCGACCATCACTTCCTGATCAATCCCTACGGGCTGATGTTCGACGAGATCACCGCATCGAGCCTCGTCAAGGTCGATCTCGACGGCAACCAGCTCTCCAAGAGCGACTACAGCATCAACCCGGCCGGCTTCACCATCCATTCGGCGATCCACGAGGTGCGCGAGGACGCCGGCTGCGTGCTCCACCTGCACACGGTCGACGGCACCGCAGTGTCGTCGAGCCCGGAAGGGCTGCTGCCGCTGAACCAGACCGCGCAGCTCGTCACCCACGACCTCGCCTATCACGACTATGAAGGCATCGCGCTCGACCACGACGAACGCCCGCGCCTGCAGCGCGATCTCGGCAGCAAGCACCACATGCTGCTGCGCAATCACGGCACGCTGACGGTCGGCCGCTCGGTCGCCTCCGCCTTCGAGCGGATGTATCATTTGGAGCGGGCCTGCTCGATGCAGGTCGCCACCCGCGCGCTCGGACCGATCGCCTACCCGGTCGATCCGCACGCGATCGACAAGAACACCGAACTGCTGTCCAACCCCGACCGCGCCGAGTTGCGCTCGACCCAGCTGGTCTGGCCGCCGCTGCTGCGCAAGCTCGACCGCGTGAACCCCGGCTACCGGGATTGAATTTTCACAATCATGCGCTAGAATAACCGCCAACATCCTCTACACGACCGAATCAAAACGCCGCCCAATTCCGGGCGGCGTTTTTACGTTGGGTTCTCGTCCGTAGCCCGGATGCAGCACAGCAATCCGGGGCGAGTCTATCCACGGAGAGAGCGGCCCCGGATTGCGCTGCGCTGCATCCGGGCTACTTGTGCCGCGCCTATTTCGTCTCCGCGAACGCCGCCAAGATCCGCGCCCAGGAACGGATGCCCTTGTGGAAGCTCTTGAGGTCGTACTTCTCGTTCGGCGAGTGGATGTTGTCGTCGTCGAGCCCGAAGCCGATCAGCACGCTGTCGAGGCCGAGCGTGCGCTTGAAGTCGGCGACGATCGGGATCGACGCGCCGGAGCCGACCAGCAGCGCCTCCTTGCCCCATTCGTCGGTCAGCGCCCGCCGCGCCGCCGCCAGCGGCTTCATATTCCAGTCGAGCGCGATCGCCGGTGCGCCGGAATGATCGATGAACTCGGCTTTGCAGTCGGCCGGCACACGCGCCCGCACGTAGTCGCGGAACGCCTTGCGGATCTTCTCGGGGTCCTGCCCTTCGACCAGACGGAACGAGACCTTGGCCGAGGCTTCGGCCGGGATCACCGTCTTGGAGCCCTCGCCGGTGTAGCCGCCGACGATGCCGTTGATGTCGCAGGTCGGACGCGACGACACCTGCTCGATCAAGAGGCGATCTTTCTCGCCGGCCGGCAGCGACAGGCCAATCGGCTTGAGAAAACTGTCCGCAGTCAGATTGAGGCTCTTCCATTGCGCCAGGATGTCCGGCGGCAGATCCTTCACGCCGTCGTAGAAGCCGGGAATGGTGATGTGGCCGTTGTCGTCATGCAGGCCGCCGAGGATGCGGGTCAGCACGCGTATCGGATTCTGCGCGCCGCCGCCAAACACGCCCGAATGCAGATCGCGGTTGGCCGCCTTGATCTTGACCTCGTCATAGACGAGGCCGCGCAGCGAGGTCGTGATCGCCGGCGTGTTGGGGTCCCACATGCCGGTGTCGCAGACCAGCGCGAAGTCGGCCTTCAGCTCGCTCTTGGTCGCCTCCAGGAACGGCACGAAATTCTTCGAACCGATCTCCTCCTCGCCCTCGATGACGATGGTGATGTCGATCGGCAGCGATCCCGTCACCGTCTTCCAGGCGCGGCAGGCCTCGACGAAGGTCATCAGCTGTCCCTTATCGTCCTCGGCGCCGCGCGCGACGATGATCTTGCGGCCGTCGGCGTGGTCGGTCACCGCGGGTTCGAACGGCGGCCGGTGCCAGAGGTTGAGCGGATCGACCGGCTGCACGTCATAATGACCATAGAACAGCACGTGCGGGCGCCCGTCGGTCGAGCCGTTCAGCTTGCCGAGCACGGCCGGATGGCCGGCGGTCGGCCGCACCTCGGTCTTGAAGCCGAGGCTCGCGATATCGCTGGCGAGGTGATCGGCGGCCGCCTTGCAGTCATTGGCAAAGGCCGGATCGGCCGAGATCGATTTGATCCTCAAAAACGTGAACAGCCGCTCGAGACTATTGTCGAAATCGGCATCGATGCGGTCGAGGACCGACTGCAGCTTGGCGTTGGACATCGCGGATATCCTGTTGGGTGAACGTTGCGCCGAGTTGTAGCCCGATGGCCGCAGGAGGCAAGCCACCGGCGGTCACGAACGCGAACCGGCGCGAAAGTCCTACCTGCGCAGCAAGCCGCCAAGCGCGCCGCGCACCAGCGAGCGGCCGATCGAGCCGCCGATCGAACCGCCAACCGACTTGCCGAGGTCGGCGACCACGCCGCCGATCACCTTGTCGGTCACCGAGCGGGTGACGTTGCGTGCGATCATTTGCCCGGTCGACAGCCGGCCGCGCTTGGTGCCGAAGATCGTCGCAGCGATCGAGCCGATCTGGCCGAGCAGGCCGCCGCCGTCGCCACCGCCACCCTCACCGTCCGCCGGCGCGGCCGTGCCGGCGATCCGCTTCTGGATCATCTCGTAGGCCGACTCCTCGTCGACCGCGGTGTCGTATTTGCCCTTCACCGGGCTCGCATCCATGATCGCCTTGCGTTCCTCGGGCGTGATCGGCCCGATCCGCGCCGACGGCGGCCGTATCATGACGCGCTCGACCATCGACGGCGTGCCGGCGCCCTCCAGGAACGACACCAGCGCCTCGCCCTTGCCGAGCTCCATGATCACGCGCGCGGTGTCGAGCTTGGGGTTGGGGCGGAAGGTCTGTGCCGCGGCGGCGACGGCCTTCTGGTCGCGCGGGGTGAAGGCGCGCAGCGCGTGCTGCACGCGGTTGCCGAGCTGCGCCAGCACCTTGTCCGGCACGTCGATCGGGTTCTGCGTGACGAAATAAACGCCGACGCCCTTGGAACGGATCAGCCGCACCACCTGCTCGATCTTGTCCATCAGCGCCTTCGGTGCATCGTTGAACAAGAGATGCGCTTCGTCGAAGAAGAACACCAGCTTCGGCTTCGGCAGGTCGCCGGCCTCCGGCAACTCCTCGAACAACTCCGAGAGCATCCAGAGCAGGAACGTGGCGTAGAGCCGCGGGCTCTGCATCAATTTGTCGGCGACCAGGATGTTGACCATGCCGCGGCCGTCGCGGTCGGTCTTCATGAAATCCTTCAGCGTCAGCGCCGGCTCGCCGAAGAACTTGGTGCCGCCCTGGTTCTCCAGCACCAGCAGCTGGCGCTGGATGGTCCCGATCGTCGCCTTCGAGACGTTGCCATAGCTTTGCGCCGCCTTGCGGATCGGCGCCAGCGGATCCTCCTCGTCGTCGGCCGTCTTCTTGCTGCCGTTGGGCGCGATCGCATCCAGCAATGCGCGCAGATCCTTCATGTCGATCAGCGTCAGGCCGTTCTCGTCGGCGACGCGGAAGGCGACGTTGAGCACGCCTTCCTGCACGTCGTTGAGATCGAGCATCCGCGACAGCAGCAGCGGTCCCATTTCGGTGACGGTGGCGCGCACCGGATGGCCCTGCTCGCCGAACACGTCCCAGAACACTGTCGAGAACTGATCGGGCTGGAAGGTCAGCCCCATCTCCTTGGCGCGCTTGATGATGAAATCCTTGGCCTCTCCGACTTCGGAGATGCCGGAGAGATCGCCCTTGATGTCGGCGGCGAAGACCGGCACGCCGGCACGTGCAAATCCTTCGGCCATCACCTGGAGCGTGACCGTCTTGCCGGTTCCGGTCGCGCCAGTCACAAGCCCGTGCCTGTTGGCCAGCGCCAGCGTCAGCCACGCTGTCTCCTCACCCTTGCCGACAAGAATCTTCTCGTCGGTATCGACCAGCTTATTGTCGGAGGTCGCCATCGCTTCGCCTCTTCGCGCAGATTAGATCGGCTCGATCTCGAACCGGGTTCGATGAACGAACCATGCCATCATATTGTATCTTGCAGGTCGGTCGATTGAAACCATCGGCCGATGCAGCCGTATATGGTTGCCTTATAAGTTCCTGATACTTTCTTTCCGGCCAAACCTTTTTGGCCGCAAGTGAAGAAAGCCATTGCGCATTGCGACAAGATGGCGTGTATGCACCGCTCACTCTTGCATCGCTGCAACACCGGCACGCGATCGAAAAAGAAAAACCAGCTGCGTGGCGCGGATCGCTTGTATTTCGCGGCACAGGCGCTCAAGATAAATCTTCGAGAACGATCCGGCAAAGACCGGTTGAGGCGGGGCAATATGGATGAATTGGTTGGACGGCTGGCCGCCAAGGCCGGCATCGATGGTGCTGTCGCTGAAAAAACCATCGGCATCGTTCTGGGTTTCCTCCGTAACGAGGGACCTTCCGACCAAGTCCGAGCTCTGATCGACCAAATTCCCGGCGCTGAAGCGGCGATCGCCGCCTCCAACAACAGTGGCGGCCTGTCACGGTTGATGGGTGGCGGATTGATGGCTGTCGGCACCCGGCTGATGGCGCTTGGTTTGAGCATGACCGAAATTCAGAGCATCGCGCGTGAACTTTTCAAGTTCGGCCGCGACAAAATCGGAGCGGATCAAATGGGCGAGATCATCTCGGGGACGCCGGGCCTCAGCCAGTTCGCCTGAAGCACCTCCCAACGCCTCCTTGCGTCGACGCTCTCTTCTACCTGCATACGAGTATCATGACATACCCCCTCTCCGAGATCGAAGGCCTGTCCGCCTATTGCGCAACGAAACTGAAATCACAGGGTATCCGCACGACCGAAGCGCTGCTTGAAGCCGCCCGCACCGTCAAGGGACGCAAGGCGCTCGCAGCCAGGACCGGGATCAGCGAACAGCAACTGCTCGAGTGGGCCAACATCTCCGACTACATGCGGATTCCGGGCATGGGCAAGGCCAAGGTCGGACTGATCCGTGCCGCCGGCGTCACCACCGTGCGCGAGCTCGCCCACCGTAACCCGTCGCGGCTGGCGCAGAGCATGAAGGACGCCAACGTCAAGCGAAAACTTGTCCGCGTGATGCCGTCGGAGAAGTCGGTCGAGCTGCTGATCGAGCAGGCACGCAAGTTGCCGCCCAAGATCACGTATTAGCTGAGATCACCTCTTAGGGTGATCAGGCCCACCGGCGCCAACCGCCCCCACCGCACCTTGACTTGCCGCCGCGGTCAGCGCAAAGCCTCCGCATGATGGCGACCAAGCCCATAGCTTCAGCGGCCGCCGGCCTGGCCGGACGCGCGCTGCTGCCGGCGTTGCTGTCGAAGCCATATCCGGCGGTGATGGGTATATTGAACGTGACGCCGGACTCCTTCTCGGACGGCGGACAGTTCATCGCACCCGAGCAGGCCTTGGCGCAGGCCCGCAAGCTGGTCGCCGACGGCGCCGACATCATCGATATCGGTGCCGAGTCGACCCGCCCCTACGGCTCGCAGCCGGTCACGGCCGGCGACGAGTTGGCGCGGCTGAAGCCGGTGCTGGCCGGCGTCGTCGCGCTCGGCGTGCCGGTCTCGATCGACAGCATGAAGTCGGAGGTCGTGGCCTGGGCGCTCGATCAGGGCGCCGCAATGGCCAACGACGTCTGGGGCCTGCAACGCGATGCCGGCATGGCGGCCGTCGTCGCGGCCCGCGGTGTACCCGTGGTCATCATGCACAACCGCGACCGGGCGGATCCCGCCATCGACATCATGCAGGACATCACGGCTTTCTTCACCCGCTCGCTCGAGATCGCCGCGAAGGCCGGCATTGCGTCCGACCGGATCGTGCTCGATCCCGGCATCGGCTTCGGCAAGGCGCCACAGCAGAGCATGACCGCGCTGGCGCGGCTGGCCGAGTTCAGCGCCTTCGGGCTGCCGGTGCTGGTCGGCGCCTCGCGCAAGCGCTTCATCAGCAGCGTCGCGCCGTCGGAGCCTCACGAGCGGATCGGCGGCTCGCTCGCGGCGCATCTGATCGCCGCGCAGAACGGCGCACGCATCATCCGTGCACATGACGTCACGGAAACCGTTCAGGCGCTACGGGTGGCCGCAGCAATCAAGGGACAGCAATGACGGACACGATCTTCATCAAAGGGATCGTCATCCATGCCCGCCATGGCGTGATGGAACACGAGACCGAGGTCGGGCAGCGCTTCGTCATCGACCTCGAGCTCTATACCGATCTCTCGGAGTCCTCGCATACCGACCGCCTGTCCGACACGGTGTCCTATTCCAACGTGGTGGCGACGGCGACGTCGGCGTTCAAGAACACCAACTACAAATTGCTGGAACGCGCAGCCGGCGCAGTGGCCGATGCAATACTCGCCGCCTTCCCGCGCATCCGGGCCGTCAAGGTCACCGTTCACAAGCCGCATGCACCGATTGCCGCGATCTTCGAGGATGTCGGCGTGGTGCTGACGCGCTCACGCCACCCGCCGCAGCATGGCTGACGTCCTGATCGCGCTCGGCGGCAATGTCGGCGACGTCCGCACGACGATCCGCAAGGCGATCGCCAATATCTGCGGCATGACGCAGGCCGCCCTGCTGGGGCGCTCGTCGGACTATTCGACGCCGCCCTGGGGCGAACAGCAGCAGGATCGCTTCATCAATGCCTGCATCGAGATCGAGACCAGCCTCGATCCGCATGCGTTGCTGTTCACGCTGCACAAGATCGAGGCGAAGTTCGGCCGCGACCGGGCCAATGAGCTGCGCTGGGGTCCACGCACCCTCGACCTCGACCTGATCGCCTATGACGATGTCACGCTCAGCAAGCCGGAACTGACCCTGCCGCACCCGCATGTGTTCGAGCGCGCCTTCGTACTGGTGCCGCTGGCCGAGATCGTTCCAGACCGTGTCATTGCCGGCCGCCGTGTCGCCGACGCGCTGGCCGGGGTTTCCGCCGACGGTATTTTCCGTCTGCCGGACCTCGATTGAGGCCCCGACACCGCAAACAACCGTTTGGCTTGGCCGCCCACCCGTGGCAATTTCCGGCCAAATCAAGCGGGCCCATGCCGGGCCAGTGAAGGATATTCTGGGCGGATGACGACCACGACCGACGATTTGCCTCTGGCTGCGGATTTCCCGGCTGCGACCTATGATGACTGGCGCAAGCTGGTCGACGGCGTGCTGAAAGGCGCGCCGTTCGAGAAGCTGACAAGCAAGACCTATGACGGGCTGAAGATCGATCCGATCTACCGCCGGGCTACCAACACCTGCCCGCTTGCCGGCCGTGGCCCCGCCGCACCCTGGCAGATCCTGCAGCGGGTCGACCATCCGGATGCCGCGCAGGCCAATGCACAGGCATTGCAGGATCTCGAGAACGGCGCCACCGGCCTCGAATTCGAATTCGCCGGCGGTCCCGGCGCCCGCGGCTTCGGCCTCGCCGATGCCAGCAAGAAGACGCTGGCGCGGGCCTGCGGCGGCGTCCATCTCGATGCCGGCATTATGATCGCGCTCAACCCGGTGATCGGGCGCGAGAATGCCGGCGAGACCTTCGCCGACATGGTCGAGGCCCGCAAGCTTGACCCGGCCAAGCTCGACCTGCACTTCAACTATCAGGCGCTCAGCACCATGGCCGTGCGCGGCGCAGCGGCGATCGCATGGCCCAACTACGAAAAGTCGTTCGGCCAGGTGGTCAACGGCCTGGTCAAGCGCGGCTTCAAGGGACCGTTCGTACTGGCCGACGGCCGACCGGTGCACGATGCCGGCGGCTCGGAGGTGCAGGAGCTTGGCTTCACGCTCGCGGTCGCGCTCGCCTATCTGCGCATGCTGGAAGGCGCCGGTATCGATCTCGATGCGGCACGGGCTGCGATCTCGTTCCGGCTTTCCGCCGACGCCGACCAGTTCCTGACGATGGCGAAATTCCGCGCGTTGCGGCTCTTGTGGGCGCGGATCGAACAGGCCTGCGGCCTCGCACCGAAGCCGATCTTCGTCAACGCGCAGACCGCCTGGCGCATGCTGACCCAGCGCGACGCCAATGTGAACCTGCTGCGCGCCACGATGGCGACCTTCGCGGCCGGCCTCGGCGGCGCCAACGCGATCACGGTGCTGCCGCACACTTTGGCGCTCGGCCTGCCGGACGATTTCGCTCGACGCATTGCGCGCAATACGCAGCTGGTGCTGCTCGAGGAATCCAATCTCGCCAAGGTCTCCGATCCGGCCGCCGGCTCCGGCGGCATCGAGACGCTGACCTCGCAGCTCTGCGAGGCGGCGTGGACGCTGTTCCAGGAGATCGAGAAGGCCGGCGGCATCTTCGCTGCGCTCGCGCGGGGTCTGATCCAGAGCAAAGTCGCCGCGACCCGCGCACAGCGCGAGACCAATGTGGCAAAGCGCCGCGACGTGCTGACCGGCGCCAGTGAGTTCCCCGACCTGCATGAGGCCGACATCGCGGTGCTGGACGTGAAACCGGCCGCGCCCGCCCCGCTCGCCGACGCCGCGATCAAGTTCGACGCGCTGGCGCCGATGCGGCTTGCCGCGCCTTTCGAGGCGCTGCGCGACAAGTCGGACGCCACGCTGAAGGCACGTGGTGCGCGGCCGAGGATCTTCCTCGCCAATCTCGGCACGCCCGCGGACTTCACCGCCCGCGCCACCTTCGCAAAGAGCTTCTTCGAGACCGGCGGGATCGAGGCCATCGACAGCGAGGGCTTTGCCGACGCGGCAGCGCTTGCCGCGGCCTTCAAGGCCACCGGCGCGGCGATGGCGTGCATTTGTTCCTCGGACAAGGTCTATGCCGATCGTGCCGCAGACGCGGCAAAGGGCCTTCAAGGAGCTGGCGCCAGGTATATCTATCTGGCAGGGCGCCCCGGCGACCAGGAAGCGGCGCTGCGGGCGGCCGGCATCGGTGAATTCGTCTTCGCCGGCGGCGATGCGCTGGCGGCGTTGCGCGACGCCTATCGGCGGATGGAGCAGGCATGACGGCTGAAGCACCAGCAAAACCCGTTCTGACCGGCGGCTGCCAATGCGGCGCCGTCCGCTTTGCGGTGTCGGCGGCGCCGACCCGGATCAGCATCTGTCACTGCCGGATGTGCCAGAAGGCATCGGGCGCCCCGTTCGCTTCCCTCGCCGATATCGATCGGACCGATTTCACGTGGACCCGCGGCAAGCCTGCGTCGTTCCAGTCGTCCTCGATCGCCGCGCGCGACTTCTGCGCCGCCTGCGGCACGCCACTCGGCTTCCACGTCATCGACGGGCCGCGGATCGAGATCATGACCGGGACCTTCGATCGGCCGGACCGGGTGATCCCGACGCAGCAATTCGGAACTGAGTCCCGCCTCGGCTGGGTGGTCGGTATCGCCAATCTGCCGAGCCAGACCACGATGCAGAATTACGGGCCGGAAAAGATGGCGACGATCGTCAGCCACCAGCATCCGGACCACGATTGACGCCACAAGGTGAGCGCCGTGATACGATGGATACCATGACCCGCATTCCCAATTTCGCCGATGTCGCCTTCCAGCCCGTCGCCGCGGCGGCACCGGCCGCGAGCGCCGAGCCGTGGCTGACGCCCGAGGGCATTCCGGTCAAATCGATCTACAGCGAGGCCGACCTCGAAGGCATCGACTTCCTCGAGACCTGGCCGGGGATCGCGCCCTATCTGCGCGGCCCCTACCCGACCATGTACGTCAACCAGCCCTGGACGATCCGGCAATATGCCGGCTTCTCCACGGCGGAGGATTCCAACGCCTTCTATCGCCGCAACCTCGCGGCCGGGCAAAAGGGTCTCTCGGTCGCCTTCGATCTCGCCACCCATCGCGGCTATGACTCGGATCATCCGCGCGTCCTCGGCGACGTCGGCATGGCCGGCGTTGCGATCGATTCGATCTACGACATGCGCACGCTGTTCGCCGGCATCCCGCTCGACCGGATGAGCGTGTCGATGACCATGAACGGCGCGGTGCTGCCGATCCTCGCGCTGTTCGTCGCGGCCGCCGAGGAACAGGGCGTGCCGCCGGAAAAACTCTCGGGCACCATTCAGAACGACATTCTGAAAGAGTTCATGGTGCGCAACACCTATATCTATCCGCCGGCGCCCTCGATGCGGATCATCTCCGACATCTTCGCCTACACGTCCACGAGGATGCCGAAATACAATTCGATCTCGATCTCCGGCTATCACATGCAGGAAGCCGGCGCGACGCAGGACCTCGAGCTCGCCTATACGCTGGCTGACGGCGTCGAATATCTGCGCGCCGGGCTTGCCGCCGGCCTCGACGTCGATCGTTTTGCTCCGCGCCTCTCTTTCTTCTGGGCGATCGGCATGAACTTCTTCATGGAAGTCGCCAAGATGCGCGCTGCGCGGCTGTTATGGGCCAAGCTGCTCAAGCAGTTCAACCCGAAGGATCCGCGTTCGCTGTCGCTGCGCACGCATTGCCAGACCTCGGGCTGGTCGCTGACCGCGCAGGATGTCTTCAACAACGTGATGCGCACCACGATCGAGGCAATGGCGGCAACCCAAGGCCACACCCAGTCGCTGCACACCAATGCGCTCGACGAGGCCTTAGCGCTGCCGACCGATTTCTCCGCGCGCATCGCCCGCAACACCCAGCTTTTTCTCCAGCAGGAGAGCGGCACCAACCGGATCATCGATCCCTGGGGCGGCTCCTACTATGTCGAGCGGCTGACCCGCGATCTCGCTAAAAAGGCCTGGGGCCATATCCAGGAGGTCGAGGCGCTCGGCGGCATGGCCAAGGCGATCGAGGCCGGCCTGCCGAAGCTGCGCATCGAGGAAGCCTCCGCCAAGACCCAGGCGCGGATCGATGCCGGCCGCCAGGCGGTGATAGGTGTCAACAAGTACAGGCCCGAGAACGAGAAGCCGATCGACGTGCTCAAGGTGGACAACTCCACCGTGCGGCGGCTGCAAATCGACAAACTGGCGCGGCTGAAGAAGGAGCGCAACCAGAAGGATGTCGACGCGGCGCTCGCCGCGCTCACCCGCAGCGCGAGCGAAGGCAACGGCAACCTGCTGGCGCTGGCGATCGACGCCGCGCGCGCAAAAGCCACCGTCGGCGAGATTTCGGACGCGATGGAGAAGGTGTTCGGCCGCCACCGCGCGGAGATCAAGTCCATCACCGGCGTCTACAAGCGAGAGGCAGCGGCCATGTCCAACAAGGTCGAGAAGGTTCAGGCGCTGATCGACGCCTTCGAGGAGGCCGAAGGCCGCCGCCCGCGCATCCTGGTCGCCAAGATCGGCCAGGACGGCCACGACCGCGGCCAGAAGGTGATCGCATCCGCCTTCGCCGATATCGGCTTCGACGTCGACATCGGGCCGCTGTTCGCGACCGCCGACGAAGCCGCCCGTCAGGCGGTCGAGAACGACGTCCACATCCTCGGCGTCTCCTCGCTCGCCGCAGCGCATCTCACCGCCGTGCCGGAATTGAAGGCCGCGCTGAAGAAGCACGGCCGCGAGGACATCATGATCATCATCGGCGGCGTGGTGCCGCCGCAGGATTACGAGGCGCTCTACGCCGCCGGCGCCGAGGCGATCTTCCCGCCCGGCACCGTGATCTCGGACGCCGCCGAGGAGCTGATCCGCAAGCTCAATACAAGGCTCGGCCACAGCGAGGCGGCGGAGTAGCGGCGGGGATAGACGGTTTCAACAAAAGCAGTTTTTAGGGAAAAGGGAGTGGGTCACTGACAATGTTGAAGGTGATCCGCGTCATCGCCCTCACCGTGTCTGCTCTTGTGGTTTTACTCTTGTCGCTGCCATGGTTGTACGTAGCAGGTTTTCTCGTCGCCAAAACCTTCACCGAGAGGACAGCGTGGCGGATCGAAGATTATATGTGCACACTTCCCGAAGGATGCGATGAATTTATCGCCGAGCGAAGGCGACAGCGCGAACAAGAGCTTGCTAGGCCGACATCATCAGACTAGGGCTGCAGTAGTGACCGTCACGACCAGGCATTGCAGACTCCTTCAAGGAGCGATAAGCAAATTGCGCGGCGACCAGAAACTATGCGGAACGTAACCTGCGCGGCTCCCGCGCACTGCATATAGCACGGGAGGGCCGGTGCGCTGGCCCTCGCCTGCGACGGCCGGCCGTTGTAAACCAAGGCCATGATCGCCTCGAAATCCGCCGCTCCCGACATCCGCGCCCTTGCCAAGGACCTCCGTGCCGGCCAGCGCGCCGCGCTGGCGCGGGCGATCACGCTGGTCGAGAGCAGGCGAAGCGATCACCAGGCAGCGGCGCGCGAACTGGTACAGGCGCTGCTGCCTGACACCGGCACGGCGGTGCGGGTCGGCATTACCGGCTCGCCCGGCGTCGGCAAGTCGACCACGATCGATGCGCTCGGCATGTTCCTGATCGAGCGCGGCCACAAGGTCGCGGTGCTCGCAGTCGATCCCTCCTCGGCGCGCACCGGCGGCTCGATCCTCGGCGACAAGACTCGGATGGCGCGGCTCGCGGCGTCCGATGACGCCTACATCCGCCCCTCGCCCTCGTCCGGCACCCTCGGCGGCGTCGCGGCGAAAACCCGCGAGGCGATGCTGCTGTGCGAGGCGGCCGGCTTCGACGTGGTGCTGGTCGAGACCGTCGGCATCGGCCAATCCGAGACCGCGGTCTGCGACATGACCGATTTCTTCCTGGCCTTGATGCTGCCCGGCGCCGGCGACGAGTTGCAGGGCATCAAGAAGGGCTTGGTCGAGCTCGCCGACATGATCGCGATCAACAAGGCCGATGGCGACAACGTCAAGCGCGCCAACCTCGCAGCGGCCGACTATCGCAGCGCGCTGCATATCCTCGCACCGCGCTCCGAACACTGGCATCCGCCGGTCGAGACCTATTCTGCGCTGACGGGAGCCGGGCTCGACAGGCTCTGGCAAAAAATCCTCGAGCATCGCACCGCGATGAACGCCTCCGGCGAGTTCGCCGCGCGACGCCGCGAGCAGCAGGTGAAATGGATGTGGTCGATGCTGGAGAGCCGGATGATGGCGCGGCTGCGCACAGATGCCGCGATCCGCGCCAAGGTGAAGAAGATAGAAGCCGAGGTCGCCGGCGGGCGCGTCTCGCCCGCGGTCGCCGCCGAACAGATCGTGGAGATGCTGCATTGAGCGGAAAGCTGCGCATTCTCATCACCGGCTTCGGCCCATTCCCGGGCGCGCCGGTCAACCCGACCATGCCGCTGGTCAGGCGGCTGACCGGGCTGCGGCGCCCGGCCTTCGACGACGTCGCGCTGAGCAGCCACATCTTCCACGTCACCTACGCGACAGTCGATCGCGAGTTGCCGGAGCTGATCGCACGGCATCGCCCGCAGGCGCTGCTGATGTTCGGCCTCGCCGGCCGCACCGCGCATCTGCGCATCGAGACCCGCGCCCGCAACGCGGTAACGACGCGCTTTCCCGACGCCGGCCGCCAGCACGCCCGCAAGGGATCGATCGCCGATGGTGCCGATGCGCAAAGCTTCGGACCGCACAGCAAAAAGTTGCTCCGCGCAGCCCAGGCGACGGGCATCGACGCCCGCCTGTCGCGCGATGCCGGCAGCTACCTCTGCAACTATCTGAGCTGGCGGGCGATCGAGACCATGAAGGGCGACAATGAGCTGCGCCTTGCGCAATTCGTCCATGTTCCGCCGCTCGCGCATGACGGAACGGCGGCGCGCGGCCTGTCGGCGATCACGCTCGACGAGCTGGTCGATGCGGGCGAGGCGATGCTGCTGGAACTGGTGAAACTGACCCGGCAAGCCGCGCGCGTGAGCGTGTTGGATCGTTGCACCGCCGATTAACCCTACCGCCAACAATCGGCCCGTTGCGTCAGCATGTTCACCATGCGGCGCCGCATTTCGCGCTACCTAGCGGAGGCGAACGTCACGCTCGCGGCTTCAGCGAGGGCCATGCTCATGGACGTCAACCGCCGCCATCTCATCGGAGCATCCGCCGCCGGCGTCGCCGGCGCGCTTGCCATGTCGCCGGATGCCGCACGGGCCGCCGCATCGACCGCCTCGCTCGGCCGCGACGTCACGCAATATGGCGTCCGTGCCGGCAGCCCCGACGACCAGACCCGCAATCTGCAGCGCGCGATCGACGAGGCCGCGCGCGCGCAGGTGCCGTTGGCGTTTCCGCCCGGCGTCTATCGCACCGGCATGTTGCGCCTCGCTTCCGGCAGCCAGCTGATCGGCGTGCGCGGCGCCAGCCGGCTCGTCTTCAGCGGCGGCGCGTCGATGCTATTAGGCGAGGGCGCAAGCGGCATCGTGCTCATGGGCCTCACCTTCGACGGCGGCAACATCCCGCTGCCGACGCGGCGCGGCCTCGTGCATTGCCTGTCCGGCCGCGACATCCGCATCACCGACTGCCAGTTCATCGGCAGCGGCGGCAACGGCATCTGGTTCGAGCAGATGTCCGGCGACGTCAGCAACAATGTCTTCACCGAGATCGCAACCACGGCGCTGGTGTCGTTCGACGCGCTCGGCCTGATGGTCGCGCGCAACACCATCAAGGGCACCAACGACAACGGCATCGAGATCCTGCGGACCGCAATCGGCGATGACGGCTCGATCGTCGCCGACAACCGGATCGAGGACATCAAGGCCGGCCCCGGCGGCTCCGGGCAGTACGGCAACGCCATCAACGCGTTTCGCGCCGGCAACGTGATCGTGCGCGGCAACCGCATCAGGAACTGCGACTTCTCGGCGGTCCGCGGCAACTCGGCGTCCAACATCCACATATCGGACAACAGCATCAGCAATGTCCGCGAGGTCGCGCTCTATTCGGAGTTCTCGTTCGAGGCGGCCGTTATCGCCAACAACACCGTCGACGGCGCCGCGCTCGGCGTCTCCGTGTGCAATTTCAACGAGGGCGGCCGCATCGCGGTGGTCCAGGGCAACATCATCCGCAACCTGCTGCCGAAGCGTCCCATTGGCACCGACCCCAATGACGGGGCCGGCATCGGCATCTATGTCGAGGCCGACACGTCGGTGACCGGCAACGTGATCGAGAACGCGCCGACCTTCGGCATCGTCGCCGGCTGGGGCAAATACCTGCGCGACGTCGCCATATCAGGCAACGTGATCCGCAAGGCCTTTGTCGGGATCGGCGTCTCGGTGGTGCCCGGCGCCGGCACGGCGCTGATCAACAACAACATGATCTCGGAGACGCCGCGCGGCGCTGTGGTCGGCCTCGACCACGCGCGCCCCATTACGACGGACCTTTCGGCCGGCGGCGCCCAGCAATACGCGCAGCTGACAGTCGGTTCGAACGCGGTGCGGCGCTAGAGCCGAGTCTCGATCAGACCCATGATGCGATAGACGAAGCTGATGCCCAGGGCCGAGAGCATCGCTGCTTCCAGCGCCGCTGCGGCGTTCACAACGAATACGACGCGAACGACGTCCGGCATGAGCATATTTCCGTCAGGCACCTTGGTGATCCATGGATACAGCATCAGGCCCACCAACAGGATACCCATAATCCCGCCGGTCACCTGGATCGCGTCGAGTTTGCCGAATTGTTCGGCGTCGGAGACCTGCCAGGAACGCACGAGCGTATAGAAGACAACCAGGGTGCAGCCCGCTGGCAGCATAGCAAGCACAAGCGCTTGCCCGAACAGCAGACCGGATAACTCCACAACCGATACGATTGCGGCCCCGCCGAGCGCGATGTTGATGAATCGCACAGAGACCTGATTGAGGGAACGAATGCCTGCGGCATTTCGATAATCTTCAAGACTGGCGCCGAGCGAGAGGCCTTGGCTCCTGAGTGACTTTACCGCGAGCAGCAGGCCTAGAATGGCACCCAAAAATGGCGCGGTCACCATCGCCGACGGCGAACGCAACGCAAACAGCGCAAAGACCGTTGAAACGATCCCGCCCAAGATTGCAATGAGAATGGCATAGGGCATGACAAGAGCCGCACCGGTCGAATTGTCGATCGGGCAGACTATCCGATGCGGTCCTTAACAATCCGGCGGGGAGGAAGAGCAGCTTTTGAGGGAATCTGACCTGGAGCCGGCTCTCCGCCTACAGCGTGTTGCGCAGCAGCGGATAGCGCGCTTGGATCGAATCGAGATCGAGCACCGGCGGCGGCGTGATCCGGTATGGCATGTCCAGGGGCGGCGCGTCGGCCACGACGGGCGGCTCTTCCAGCACGTCGACCGCGGTCTCGAGCGCAGCTGCGACCGCAGTCATCGCGGCTTCCGCCAGTGCCGCCGTTTCCGGCCTGCGTTCCGGTGCCGACACAATTTCGCGCGGCGGCAGCTTCGACTTGCCGCGGCCCAGCCAGGACAGATCGATCGGCGAGTTGTCGAGCGAAGCTTCGCGCGACAGCAGCTCGCGCCAGATCTCGACAGCAGCACGCGCTTCCCTGATGTTTTCGAGGAAGGCCTCTTCGGTGTGATACCGGCGCCAGCGTCCGGTCTCGAACAGTTCGGTAAGGTGATCCAGCCTTTGCTCGGCAAGGTTGCACCAGCGTGCAACGATCTCCTGGCCTCTGGCCACGTCGGTCCGATGTGTCATTCAACTTGCCCGCAAGGAGGAAACGGACGCAGACGCAACCGAACCGAATCAACTGGACGTGACGGAGATATTCTGTGGAAAAGGTAAATAAAGTCTAACTGAATTCTTAATCGGCAGCGGTCGATCAAAGAAGTCCGCGTCACTACGGGGTTTTCTGGCTTATCCTCAGTCAGGTCATCGGCTTGCATGGTGGCGGCGCGCGCGCCTTTCACGGCAGGCACGATGAAGCGATCCACAACAATCCGTCGCAGCGCCGCCCGTCCTGGCCGGATTCGCGATGCTCCGAGTGACGCCCGGCCTCCCCGATCACGTCGGAGGCCAGGCCCGCACGCGCCCGCCCCAAAATGAAAGACCCGTCCGGGGGGACAACCGGACGGGTCAAAGCCATATGGGCGCTTGGGGTGGATGGGCGCTCGCGCCTGATATAGCCGGGGAGGGAATAACCGCTCCCACACTCATATGTCGTGGCTGGGAGGCCGACGTTCAAACTGCCGGCGCTTTTTTTAACTTTCGCGCCGCGAGGTTCCGCTGCGTCGTCTCCGGCGCGTCGCGCCGAAATCAGCATGCAACAGCGCATTTTCCGGCGAATTCGTCGAAAGCCGTCGATAACGCGACGTCGATCGCTGCACAGCTCACGCAGGTGTTATTCGTGATCGATGCAGCGCAGGCTGCGACGCTTTGTCAGGGCGCAACATGACCGCGCCAACCTGTCGCAGCGCCGGCGCCTGCCCTTCCATCAATGTTCGGATTGCATCGCTGCGCGAGGTAAAATCGTCGGCCGCGGTTACGGCGTTTCCGCCGCGAGGCTGACGATCTTCTCCTTCTGCAACCTCGCCACCAGCCCGGCGACCTCGCTGCGCGGCAGCGCGCGGTTGCCGAACTGCAGGCGAAACAGTCCGCCCTTGGCGCCGTCGACGATCGAGGCGTTATAGCCGTCGAGCAACGCGCTGATGTCAGCGACCCTTGCATCCGGCGTGAAGCGGACCAGCAACCGCGTCGGCGCCGCGGGCGCCGCCGCGGCGCCGAGGTCGCGGGTGAGCGGGGCATTCGGCGCGGCGGTCCTTGGCGCAGCAGGACTGGGGGCGCGCTCGGAGGTGTCGTACGACGCAGTCTCGAACGAGGCCGGCTGGCTCTGCATCAGCACCGCACCGATCACGCCGGCCTGCACCAGCAGCGCGAGCGCGCCGACGGTCGCCGACCAGGCCAGCGTCCGCGGCGACAATTTCGCGAAGAATTGCGAGATCCCGGCCGACATCCGCGCCGACATCGACGGCTTGCGCTCGGGCTCGGCATCGATCGCCGCAAACAACTTCTGCATGGCGCGCGCCGACGGCGCACCGAGGCTCTCATTGAGCCGGATGGTCTCGGCATATTCCTCGCGGATAACAGCATATTGCCGGGCGAGATTCGGATCGCGCGCCAGCGCGTCCTCGACGCGGCGTGCGTCGCGGGCATTCAGCGTGCCGGCCGCGTGCCAGGGCAACAGCGTCTCGATATCGCCAGGCTCTTGTTCCAGCACCTTATTGCTCGCAGCCATCATGGCCAACCTCGTTCGATGCCGGCTGCCTTCAGCAACTCGGCAAGTTTCTTGCGCGCATAGAACAGGCGCGTCTTCACGGTGTTCTCCGGAATACCGACGATCTCTGCGACGTCTTCCACGGATTTCTCGTGATAGTAGACAAGATCGACAATCTCCCGATGTTCCGCGGACAGTCCCGACAGGCACTTGCGCAACGCGTCACCGGTGTCCTTCTTCTGCACCACCGTTTCCGGATCGTCGGACGTGTCCTCGATCGCGTTCGCGGCCTCATCGTCCAGTTCGGCGTCCTTCCGGCGCCGAAGCGCGGACAACGCCTTGAACCGGGTAATCGCCAGAAGCCAGGTTGAAACGGCGGAGCGTCCCTCGAACTTGCCCGCCTGACGCCACACGTCGATAAAGACCTCGCTGACGAGATCCTCGGCAACCTGTTCGTCCCGCACGAGCCGAAGCCCGAAACGGTACACCCTGACATGGTGCCGCCCATAGAGCACCTGCATGGCGAGCCGGTCGCCTTGAGCGATCCGAGCGATCAGAGCATCGTCTGAAGGCGCCTGTGTCGCGCTCAATGGCCGTCTCGTAAAATTGGTCTAAGGGGGGTAGGGCGTGGTTCGACGCGCGGGCCAAGATTCTTCACATTACGGCAATGTCGTGATCGCATGTGTGATCTAGGCCACAGACTCCGATCCGACAGCAAAAAAATCGCTGAACGCGAAAAACATCCAGCCATCGGTATCATAGCACCAGGCACGCTCGCAACCCGCACTTTCCGGCGCGACCATATCAAGGCTTTGCCCGCGCGCCAGCGCGACTTGCGTGAACCGGTGCGGGCAAGCCGGCGGAACTCGCTGCCCGATCGGAACGGATTCCCCTTACGAAACAAGGGTGATGACCGGGTTTCGACAGAGCAGATTCGGTTCCGAAAGATACCAAACCTAAAGGCTTTCCCCCGTAGATTTCGCCCCGATTTCAGCAACGGTGAGACCATGGGCAGCGCTGCGTCGTCATTTCTCGGCCCGATCGCGGGCGCCCTGGAAGGCGACCGGCCGCGCTTGACAGCAGAGCGGCTGGCGCGGCGCGCCAGGCAACGCCGTCAGATCCAGTCGATGATCGGCGCCTGCTTCGTTCTCGATGCCGTTGTGCTGCTGATCTACGCCCATGCCGGCACCACGTCGGTCCTGGTCGCAACCGGCTATGCCCTGACCGGCCTGACGCTGGTCGCGGTCTACGTGCTGCTCTCCGAACTCGGCGTCCACGAGCGCTTCCGCGATCACTATCTGGTCGCGCCGCAATCGGCGATCAACATGGTGAACCTGTTGGCGTTCACCTACATCGCGCCTGAAGTCGGCGTGCTGTTCCTGTGCAACCTGTTCGTGGTGTTCGGCTTCGGCGCGCTGCGCACATCGACGCGGCAGACCGCGATCGTCTGGACCGTCATGGTCATCGGCCTCGCCGCGCTGTTCCTGGGCACCGACAAGCCGATCGGAATGCCGACCGGCACCAGGCTGGATCGCCTGGCAACCATGCTGGTGTTCGCGCTGACCATCGGACGCTGCATGTGCCTCGGCATCTTCTCGAGCTCGATGCAGCAATCTCTGTACCAGAGCGGGCTGAAGCTCAAGGAGGCCTACCGGCGCATCGAGCAGCTCGCCGAGATCGACGAGCTGACCGGCGCCTTCAACCGCCGCAGCATCATGCGCGTGCTGGAGGAGGAGATCGCGCGCAGCGCCCGCAGCGGCAGCACCACGGCGGTCGCGCTGATCGATCTCGACCATTTCAAGCGGATCAACGACGTCCACGGCCATCCGATCGGCGACGAGGCGCTACGCACCTTCGCCATCAGCATGTTCGCCAATATCCGCAGCATCGATCGCTTCGGCCGGTACGGCGGCGAGGAATTTTTGCTGGTGCTGCCCGATCTGTCCCAGGATCAGGCCATGCGCGCGGTCGAGCGGCTGCGCGGGATCATCGCCGATCTCGACTGGTCGGCGTTTTCACCGGGCATGAAGGTGACGATCTCCGCCGGCGTCACGACGCTGAAGCCGCGTGAAAATTCCGACACATTGCTCGCCCGCGCCGACGGCGCGCTTTACGCGGCCAAAGCCGGGGGGCGCAACCGCATCGCAGGTGCCTGATCGTTCCATTGTTCGCTTCCGGCGTCGGAGAAACCGGCGCCATCGCTCCAGGACAGAGTCATGAGTTCGAAGTCTGCGACCGCCCCAGAAAGCCTGCTCGATGAGCTGCAGACGACGCTCGCCCACGGCACCGTTGCGCGTCGCGTCGAGACGCTGCGCCGCGTCACCGATCTCTTCATCAACGGTTCGGTGAACTATTCCGACCAGCAGATCGGGCTGTTCGATGACGTTTTCCAATGCCTGCTCGAGCACATCGAGAGCTCCGCCAAGGCGCTGCTCGCGAGCCGCCTCGCCCCGATCGACACCGCTCCGCCGCGGACCGTCCGCACCCTCGCCTTCGACGATCTGATCGAGGTTGCCGGCCCCGTGCTGGCGCAGTCGATGCGGCTCGACGACGACATCCTGATCGAGACCGCGCGCAGCAAGAGCCAGGCGCATCTGCTCGCGATCTCGAACCGGGCGACGCTGAGCGGCGCCGTCACCGACGTGCTGGTGCTGCGCGGCAATGACGAGGTGATCCAGAGCACGGTCAACAATCCCGGCGCCGAGTTCACCGAACGCGGCTTCACCCGCCTGGTCAGTCGCGCCGAGGGCGACGACAATCTGTCGACCTGCGTCGGGCTGCGTCCGACCATCCCGCGGCATCTCTATCTCAAGCTGGTCGCAAAGGCCTCCGACGCCGTCAGGCAGCGGCTCGAGGCCGCCAATCCGCAGCAGGCCAAGGAAATCCCGACCGCGGTCAGGGAAGCAACGCGGCGCGCGCGCTCGGCACCGAGCGCGGTCAGCCGCGACACCACGATCGCGCATGCTCTGGTCAAATCCCTCTACCAGGACGGCCGGCTCGACGAATTCCAGCTCGCTTCGTTCGCCGAGGCCGGCAAGTTTGACGAAACCAATGCCTCGCTCGCCGCGCTCGCCAACGTCCCGGTCAGCGTCGCCGAGAACATGATGATGGAAACCCGTGCCGAAGGCGTGATGATCCTTGCCAAGGTGTCGGCCCTGTCATGGTCAACAGTGCGCGCGATCATCAACCTGCGCGACGACCTCTCGGGCGCCGAGCCGACCGACCTGCAGGCCTGCAAGGACACCTATGAGCGGCTGCGGCCCTCGACGGCGCAGCAGGTCCTGCGCTTCCACCGCATGCAGCAGTCCGCGCCCGCTGCGTGATCTTGCCGTAGACCCGTTGCCGGGATGGAGCGCAGCGCAATCCGGGAAATGTTTATCCGCGGATAGCGAGCCCGGATTTCGCTTCATCCGCGCGACAAACGACACGGATCAATATCGCAGCGCCCGCTTGCCCATCAGCGCGCCGACGCTGGCGACGATCGCCGTCGCCAGCGTGTACCAGGTCGCCACGAACAGCGGCGAGTCATCGGTGCAGTGCGAGGCGTAGACGGTCGCGGCGAGGCCCGCCGACAGCAAGCCGGCCACTGCGCCGGCGACCGCGGGTCGCGCCGGTGCGCCCTGCCGCAAGCCGTACAGCGCGCCCACCAGTAGCGGCAGCGACATCGCGGGGATCGCGGTCATGCAGGCCATCGAGTTCTTGCCGACCAGCCGCGTCATCATCGGCGCCCGCTGCGGCATCATCATCTCGCCGCTGATGGCGGCAACGAGGATGCCGGCCGGCACCAGCAGCCACCAGCCGAAACCACGCAGCGAGGCTTCCGGCCGCGACAGATGCAGGCTCACCGCGATCGCCGCGACCGCGAGCGCCAGCGTGACCGCGAACTTCAGGTCGAAGAACGGATTGCGCATCGCGGTCATCACGTCGGACCGTACGCCGAGTTCGGCGAAGAAGATCAGCAGCGAGACCGGCGCCGCCGCCAGCAGCGCCAGCATCAGCGCGAGGCCGATCGGGCGTGTGCGGTAGGTGTTGTCGGCCGCCAGGGTGCGAATGAGTTGATCGGTGTCCATGCTCATCGGTCCCGTAGTTTCGCCGTAAGGCTCGCCAGTCCACGATGCAGCGCAACCCGCACCGCGCCCTCGCTCATCGAGAATTTCGCCGCGGTATCCTTGATCGAGCTGCTGTCGACCGCGATCGACTGCAGCACGTCGCGTTGCCGCGCCGGCAAGGTCTGCAGCTGGGCGGCCACCTCGCTCGCCGATGCGGTCGGCTCGGGCGTTTCGCCCGGCAGGGTCTCGGCGAAATCATCGATGTTGACGAAAATGCGCTTGCCGCGGCGGCGCAGCGTGTCGATCAGCTTGTTGCGCGCGATCGCGAACAGCCAGGGTGCGAACGGCGCGCTGCTGTCCCAGGTTTGTCGCTTCAAATGTACCGCCAGCAAGATGTCCTGCACGATGTCCTCGGACTGATCGACCGGTTGGCCGGCTCGCGCCAAACCCCGGCGCGCCGCGGCGCGGAGCACCGGCGTGATGGCCTTGAGCAGGCGATGATAGGCAGCGTCATCGCCAGAAATGGCCGACCGCATCAGGCCGGTCCATTCATCCTCACGTTCACGCACGCATGCTCCTGAGTTGCAATTCGGCCGATCTTTCAATTCGTTACGCGGCAGGCCCTGATATCACGAACTCGTGATATCAGTTTTCAGCCCGACCGCATCGAACGACTGGCCCAAGAATCGCTCCAGCGGGTTTCCAGTTGCTTCGGCTCATATCACCGATCGGACCGGCACGCATCGGCGCTGCCGCTGCCCCTCAGACCCGCGAAATCGGATTGCCCAGCTTTCGCCCGCTGTGGCCCGAAGATTCCCATTTTTTGCCCCGGTGTGGACACGCAGCAGGGTCTCATTCGCTCCCCGTGGGCGGGCTTAATGGGGAGTTAATCCGATGAAAATCAAAGCCAGCGGAGGCTTGGCCTTGATCGCCGCGACGGGGCTTTTCGTGTGTTTCACAGGTCCGCTGCCGGCGCATGCGGCCGGCTCGGACACGTCTGCGTCGACCTCCGACAGCGCGACGGCCGGCAAGTCCGTCCGACAGGATTCGCGGCATGGCAAGCGTACCGCGCAGCGCCAATCGTCGAAGTCCGCTGATAAATCCGAGGGCAAGAAGGCCACCGGCACCGCCAGTGCGCCGTCGGCAGCTATTCCAGCCACGGTCGCCAACGCCAATGCCGAGCTGACCCCCGGGGTCGACAATGCGACCGCGATGCCCGTGACTGGTAACGCCATGCTGGCTGCGGCCGACAAGCCCGCCGAGGCGCAGCCGGCCGCCGACAATAGCGTGGTCGCCTCCGACCAGCTCAACGACGTCGACCGCGCCCTGCAGCAGGAGCAGCCGCCGGAACCGCAGCAACCGGCCCAGCCGCCGCAGATGGTCCAGCAGGAGGCGCCGCCGCCCGCGCAGCCGCAGACCGTTGCCGTGGCGCCGGCCAAACCGGCGCAGGCTGTCGCAAGCGGTGAAAGCGCGAGCTGGGACGAGACCTCGCTGATCGGCAAGATCTTCATCGGTTTCGGCGCCCTGCTCACCGTGGCGTCCGCCGCACGCATGTTCATGGCCTAGCTGGGCCTTCCGTCAGGCTGCGGCGCCTTCCGGCGCCCCAGCGCGGCCTCGAAGGCCGCGTCCAAGCGTCTCCTTTCAGGCACTTGAAGCGCAATCCGCCAGCAGGCACATTGCCCGGCAAATCAGGCACGGGGTTGCGTCCATGGCTACGTTCGAATTCATCATCGTCGAGAGCAAGGGACCGGTCGGCATCATCACGCTGAACCGGCCGAAAATGCTGAATGCGCTGTCGTTCGGCGTGTTCCGCGAGATCGCCGCGGCGGTCGACGATCTCGAGGCCGATGACGGGATCGGCTGCATCCTGATCACCGGCAGCGAAAAGGCCTTTGCGGCCGGCGCCGACATCAAGGAGATGCAGCCGAAGGGCTTCATCGACATGTTCAACAGCGACTTCACCGCGATCGGCGGCGACCGCGTCGCCCGCTGCCGCAAGCCGACCATCGCCGCGGTCGCCGGCTACGCGCTCGGCGGCGGCTGCGAGCTCGCGATGATGTGCGACATCATCATCGCCGCCGACACCGCCAAGTTCGGCCAGCCCGAGATCACGCTCGGCACCATCCCCGGCATCGGCGGCACGCAGCGGCTGACCCGCGCGATCGGCAAGTCGAAGGCGATGGATCTCTGCCTCACCGGGCGGATGATGGACGCCACCGAAGCCGAGCGCTCGGGCCTGGTGTCGCGGATCGTTCCCGCCGACAAGCTGCTGGAAGAAGCGCTCGCTGCCGCGGAGAAGATCGCCTCGATGTCGCGGCCGGCGGCAGCGATGGCCAAGGAAGCCATCAACCGCGCGTTCGAGACGCCGCTCGCCGAAGGCATGAATGTCGAGCGCAATCTGTTCCACTCGACCTTCGCGCTCGAGGATCGCTCCGAGGGCATGGCGGCGTTCATCGAGAAGCGCAAGCCGGTCAACAAGAACCGCTAGCCTCCCTGGGTTCGCTGCAGGGCTGCGTTGACCAGCGCCCGATAGGCGCGCTCGGAAAAATGCGTCGGCTTGTCGAGGCCGAGCCGCGCCAGGCATTCCCGGTTCGCAGCATCAGGCGGATGCCGCATGCCTTGCCAGAGCAGGCCAGCGAGTTGCAGCGGCGTGCGCTGCGCCTGCTGCAATAATTGCAAGGCCGGGATCAGCCGCTGCTCGACGTCGGTGAAATCGCTGCCGAACGGGAATGACGGCAGCAGGCCCGCCTCGCGCGCGGGCTTCAAAGCATCGCGGATGCGCTCGGGAAAGTTTTCGCGATAGGCCGCGGGAATCTCGTAACCGCGCGGCAGCTTGCCGGCCTCCTTGGCCTGCCGCATCAGCTCGTTCTGGAAGCGGGAGTCCGACACCTGCAGCATCGCCGCAACGATATCGGCGTCGGACCTTCCGCGCACATCGGCAACGCCATACTCGGTGACGAACATATCGCGCAGATGCCGCGGAATGGTCGTGTGGCCATAGGACCAGCGGATGTTCGACTGTTGCCCCTTGCCGGACGGTCGCGTGGCCTCCAGCGCCAGCACCGAGCGCGCGCCTTCGAGCGCGAAGGCCTGCGCCACGAAATTGTATTGGCCGCCGACGCCGCTCACCACCTGGCCGTCATCCAGGCCATCAGAGATCGCAGCACCCAACAACGTCGCCATCATCGCGGTGTTGACGAAGCGCGCATCGACCCGGGCGCGGCGCTTGTTCTCCTCGTCGCCGAAGATCTCGTTGGTGAAGGACACCGGCATCATCTGGATCCGCGCCAGCTGCTCCGGCGCCATCTCGCGCAGCGTGCGGTAGAACGATCGCGGCCCGAGGAAGAAGGCGCCGTGCAGGATGACGCCGTCGACCTCGCGCTTGAGGATGCCGGCATCGATCAGCGCGAGGAACGCCTCGAACAGCATTTCGCTGACGCCGTAGAGGCCCTTTTCGAATGGGCCGGTTTCAGCCTTGGCCAGCTGTGCGTCCCCCCGCGAGAGCCGTTTCATGATGCCGTGGAACGCCGCATTGTCGCGATGACGCACCACGAGCCCCTGCGCCAGGGCGTCGCCGACCTGGCCGATGCCGATCTGCAGCGAGCCGCCGTCGCGGATCAGGCCGGCGGCGTGCAGCCCGATCGCATATTTGGTGTCGCTGATCGGTTCCGACGGTGGCGCGAACAACGGGAAGTCGGTGTCGGGACTGTCGAGCACCGCGGCGAATTCATCAGCCGGCAGATCGCCGGGCCCCGGCATGAATGGCAGCTCGGAATTGACCTGTGCGAATAATTTGAACGAAGCGCGGCCTTCCGCGCGAGCACGCAAGGCATCAAGCGTGGTGTCGGTGTTGCAGCTCAGACTGTAGCGCGTCTCGCCATCGACTATGCGCTTGGCGACCAGCTGGGTAACGACATTCATCCCGTGCGACAACAGATACGACGCCGCATGGGTATAGTTTGCCGAGATGTAATGCTGCTGCGCGAACGGCTGGTGCAGCCACCGCCCCGCGAGAAAGAAGAATTCGATCACCTTAACGTTGGGCGGCAGGGCGCCGGCATGCAGCGCATCCGCATAGGCAAGATCCGGATAGCCGCCGAACAGCCGGTCGATCACCGGGCCGATGAAGCGCTGCTCGATCAGGTTTTTCGGCTTCGGCTTCTCCAGCGTCAGCGCGGACAGCAGCGTCAGATTGATCGCGCGGTCGGCCTTGGCCCGCGCATACAATGCGTTGACGATGTGGTTAGCCTTGCCGAGGCCGAGCGGCAGCCCGACCACCAGATTGGTTCCGACGTCACGGATGATGTGTTCCGCGACCGCCTCGGGATCAGAATAAATCTTCGGCATCTGCGCTCAATCCGGGCAGCCGGTGGATAACTCTCGCCGCTGAATCGGCGGCAGGCGGGTCGAGCTTATACTTCATATGGCAATCGGCTTCCGCTGTGACGAACCGGCAACAGACAAGAACGGAAATGATGTGCAGATGTCGCGCGGCGGTTTGTCAGTGGCGGCATGGCCCCGTAAACAGGTAGACGTGTCGAGGGCGTCGGCGGGGGCGGACTGCCGGAGTTTGGTTTGCGGGATCACATGGTTGAGCGTACCGCCAGAGTTGGTCGGGTCAGGATGCGCGCGCTTTTGTCGGGCATCTGCCTTGGTGCCCTGACGTGGGCGCTGCTGGCGAGCCCCGGCGCGCGCGCCGAGAGCCTGCCGGAGGCGCTGGTCAAGGCGTACCAGAGCAACCCGGCGCTCAACGCCGAACGGGCGCGCCAGCGCGCCACCGACGAGAACGTGCCGCAAGCGCTGGCCGGCTACCGCCCGCAGATCATCGCCGGCCTGTCGGTCGGCCTGCAGGCGGTCCGCGACCAGTTGCCCGGCAATGTCATCCAGAGCGCGACACTGAAGCCCTGGCAGATCGGGCTCACGGTGACGCAGACCCTGTTCAACGGTTTCAAGACCGCCAACAGCGTGCGCGTCGCCGAGTTGCAGGTGCAGTCCGGCCGCGAGGCGCTGCGCAATGTCGGCCAGGGCGTGCTGCTCGATGCCGTCACCGCCTATACCAACGTGCTGGCCAACCAGACGCTGGTCGAGGCGCAACGCGCCAACGTCGCGTTCCTGAAGGAGACCCAGGCGATCACCGAGCGGCGTCTCAATGCCGGCGACGTGACGCCGACCGATACCGCCCAGGCCGAAGCCCGGCTCAACCGTGGCCGGGCCGATCTCAACGCCGCCGAGGTCAATCTCGCGATCAGCCAGGCCACCTATGCGCAGGTGGTCGGCAATTCGCCGTCGCAGCTGCGCGCGGCCGAGACCGTCGACCGGCTGCTGCCGCGCAGCCGCGAAGATGCGATCGCGCTCGCGCTGCGCGAGCATCCCGCGGTGCAGGCGGCAAGTTACGACGTCGATGTCGCCTCGACCACGATCCGCGTCGCCGAAGGCAGTCTGCTGCCAAACGTCTCGGTGCAGGGCAGCGTGAGCCGCAGCCGCGACACCGACACCACGCTCGGCAGCTTCGGGACCGATCAGGCCTCGGTGATCGGCCAGGTCACGCAACCGATCTATGACGGCGGCACCGCGGCGTCGCAGACCCGGCAGGCCAAGGAGGTCGCGGCGCAGAGCCGGCTCGTGCTCGACCAGGTCCGCAACCAGGCCAAGACCGCCGTGGTCAGCGCGTGGGTCGCCAATGAGGGCGCCAAGATCGCGGTCTCGGCGTCCGAATCCGAGGTGAAGGCGGCCGAGATCGCGCTCGCCGGCGTGCAGAAGGAAGCCGCCGGCGGCCAGCGCACCACGGTCGACGTGCTCAACGCGCAGCAGGATCTGATCTCGGCGCGGGCGCGGCTGATCGGCGCGCAGCGCGACCGCGTGATCGCCTCCTACACGCTGCTCAGCGCCAGCGGGCGGCTCGACGTCAAGACGCTGAACCTGAAGACGCCGGATTACCTGCCCGAGGTGCACTACCATCAGGTGCGCGACGCCTGGCACGGCTTGCGCACACCGTCGGGACAATAGCCCTCGCGGAACCACGCGCTCCGCGAGCAACGGCCCCTTCCCGCCCGCGCCATCCGCCGATAACCTCCCTGCCCGCCGGCGGGCCATAATGCCGGCGCGCGGACATCGCGCATAACAGACGAGCACGCAGGGAGACGTCCAATGCTGACGCGACGCAGTATGATGCTGGCTTCCATCGCGGCGGGAGTGAGCATGAACAGCAGCAACGCATTTTCCAAGGCAGCGCAACCATCGACACCGGTCAATTTCGACGTGCCTGCCGGTGCGTGCGACTGCCACACCCACATCCATGGCGATCCCGAGAAATTCCCGTTCTTCGCTGGCCGGGTCTATACGCCGGAGCTGGCCTCGCCGGAGGAGATGAGCGCCCTGCACAAGGCGCTGCATATCGAGCGCGTGGTGATCGTGACGCCGAGCGTCTACGGGCCCGACAATTCCTCGACGTTGTTCGGTATGACGGCGCGCGGGCCGACCGCGCGCGGGGTCGCCGTGATCGACGACAAGACCAGCGAGAGCGACCTCGATGCGATGCACAAAGCTGGCTTCCGCGGCATCCGCCTCAATCTCGCGACCGGCGGCGTCAATGATCCCAATGTCGGCCGGCAGCGCTTCTCCGCCGCCGTCGAGCGGATGAAAGCGCGCGGCTGGCATGTGCAGCTGTTCACCAGCCTCGCGATGATCACCGCGATCAAGGAACTGGTCGCCGCTTCGCCGGTCCCTGTCGTGTTCGACCATTTCGGCGGCGCCGTGGCGGCGCTCGGTGTCGAACAACCCGGATTTCCCGACCTGCTCGAGCTGGTCAAGTCCGGCAAGGCCTATGTCAAGATCTCCGGCGCGTACCGTGCCTCCAAGCTCGCGCCCGACTATCCGGACGCCGCGCCGCTGGCGAAGGCGCTGATCGCAGCCAATGCCGAGCGGATCGTCTGGGGTACCGACTGGCCGCATCCGGATTCTGTGACGCCGGCGGGCAAGAAGATCAGCGATGTGACGCCGCTGTTCCAGATCGACGACGGCCGCCTCCTCAATCAGCTCCCGGTGTGGGCGCCGGATGCCGCGGTCCGCAAGAGCATCCTGGTCGACAATCCGGCACGGCTTTACGGCTTCGCGTAATCGCCTCTTGCTGGCGCATGATCTCATCGGAAAGCCGCTGCGCACTTTTCCGGATCATGCGCTAGCGTTGCTTCGGCCGGCGCGAGAAATAGGAGATCAGCACCGGCAGCGTGATCAGGATCACCAGCGGCGCCAACAGCATGCCGGTGACGACGACGATCGCGAGCGGCTTCTGCACCTGGGAGCCGATGCCCTCCGACACCGCCGCCGGCAACAGGCCGACGCCGGCGACCACGCACGTCATCAGCACCGGACGCAGCTGCAGCTCGCCGGTGCGGATCACCGCGCGCATGCGGTCGTAGCCCTCGTCGATCAACTGGTTGAACTGCGACAGGATGATGATGCCGTCCATCACGGCGATGCCGAACAGCGCGATGAAGCCGATCGCCGCCGACACGCTGAACGGAATGCCGGAGATCAAGAGCCCAAGCACGCCGCCGAAGATCGCCATCGGAATCACGCTCATCGCCAGCATGGTGTCGACCATCGAGCCGAAATTGAAGAACAAGAGCACCGCGATCAGCGCGAGACTGATCGGCACCACGATCGACAGCCGCTTGATCGCATCCTGCAGATTGCCGAACTCGCCGACCCATTCGACATGCGAGCCGGGCGGCAGTTGCACCTGCTCGGCGATCTTCTGCTGTGCCTCCTGGATCGCGCTGCCGAGGTCGCGCTCGCGCACCGAGAACTTGATCGGCAGATAGCGCTCCTGCTGCTCGCGGTAGATATAGGCCGCACCCGAGATCAGGTTGATCGAGGCCACCTCGCTGAGCGGGATCTGGGTGATGCCGCCATTGGGATTGGCGACCCCGATCCGCAGGTTCTGGATCGCTTCCGCGCTCTTGCGATATTCCGGCGCAAGCCGGACGATGATCGGGAAGTGCCGGTCGCTGCCGGGTTCATAGAGATCGCCGGCGGTGTCGCCGCCGACCGCGACCTTGATCGTGGCGTTGATGTCGCCGGGCGATAGGCCGTAGCGCGCGGCGCGCGCCCGATCGACGTCGATCTGGATGGTCGGCTGCCCGAGCGAAGTGAACACCGCAAGGTCGGTGACGCCCTGCACCGTGGCCAGCACCGACTTGATCTTGTTGGCGGTGTCGGTCAGTGCCTGCAGATCGCTGCCGTACAGCTTGATCGAGTTCTCGCCCTTCACGCCCGATACCGCTTCGGAGACGTTGTCCTGCAGATACTGCGAGAAATTGAATTCGACGCCGGGGAACTTCTCCTGCAGCTGCGCCAGCAATTGCGCGGTGAGCTCGTCCTTGTCGTGGGTATTGGGCCAGTCGCTGGCCGGCTTCAGCGGTGCGAAGAACTCGGCGTTGAACAGGCCGGCCGCGTCGGTGCCGTCGTCGGGGCGGCCGTGCTGCGAGACGACGGACACCACCTCGGGACGGCTGCGGATCATCCGCCGCATCTCGTTCACATAGGCATTGCCTTCCTGCAACGAGATCGTCGGCGGCAGCGTGGCGCGGATCCACAGATTGCCCTCTTCGAGCTTGGGCAGGAATTCGAGGCCGAGGAACCGCGCGAGGATGATGGTCGTGACCACCAGCGCGGCGGCGCCGCCCATCACGACCTTGCGGTTGACGATCGCCCAGTTCAGCACCGGCAAATAGATCGCATCGAGCTTCTTGACGATCCAGGTCTCGGTCTCGTGGATATGCGCCGGCAGGATGATCGCGCTCAGCGCCGGCGTGACGGTGAACGTCGCCAGCAGGCCGCCGGCCAGCGCATAGGCATAGGTGCGCGCCATCGGGCCGAAAATGTTGCCCTCGACGCCGCTCAGCGTGAACAGCGGCAGGAACGCGGCGATGATGATCGCAGCGGCGAAGAAGATCGAGCGCGAGACGTCGGCGGCCGCCGACAGGATCGCGTGGCTCTTCATCCCCATCACCGTGTCCTCGGAGATGTGGCTGCGCTCCTCCTCCGACAATGCGGTGGTCTGCGACAGCCGGCGGAAGATCGCCTCGACCATGATGACGGTGGCGTCGACGATCAAGCCGAAGTCGATCGCGCCGACCGACAGCAGATTGGCGGATTCGCCGCGCAGCACCAGGATGATCACGGCGAAGAACAGTGCGAACGGGATCGTCGCGCCGACGATCAGCGCGCTGCGCAGGTCGCCGAGGAAGATCCACTGCAGCAGCACGATCAGGAGGATGCCGACCACCATATTGTGCAGCACGGTGTGCGTGGTGAGCTCGATCAGGTCCTTGCGGTCGTAGATGCGCTCGATCTTCACGCCCGGCGGCAGGATCGAGGAATTGTTGATCTGGTTGACCAGTTGCTCGACGCGGGCGATGGTCGGCGAGCTCTGCTCGCCGCGGCGCATCAGCACGATGCCCTGGACGATGTCGTCGTCATTGTCGAGACCGGCGATGCCGAGCCGCGGCTTCTCGCCGATCGTGACATGGGCGATGTCGCGGACCAGCACGGGATTGCCGCCGGACTGCGAGACCATGGTGTTGTTGAGGTCGTCGATCGAGCGGATCAGGCCGACGCCGCGCACCACCGCCGATTGCGAGCCGATATTCACCGTGTTGCCGCCGACATTGATGTTAGCGTTGGAGACCGCCTGCAGCACCTGCGGCAGGGTCAGGCCGTTGGCGACCAGCTTATTGAAGTCGACCTGGATCTCGTAGGTCTTGGTCTTGCCGCCCCAGCCGGTGACGTCGATCACGCCGGGCACCGCACGGAAGCGGCGCTGCAGCACCCAGTCCTGCAGCGTCTTGAGGTCGAGCACGCTGTAGTTCGGCGGGCCCTTGAGGCGGTAGCGGAAGATCTCGCCGATCGGGCTGAGCGGCGAGATGCCGGGCTGCACATTGCCCGGCAGCGGCGTGAGCTGCGCCAGGCGGTTGAGCACCTGCTGCAGCGCCTCGTCATAGGTGTAGTCGAAGGAGAACTGCAGCTTGACGTCGGAGAGACCGTACAGCGAGATGGTGCGGATGGTCCGCAGGTTCTTCAGGCCCGCGACCTGGGTCTCGATCGGGATCGTGATGTAGCGCTCGATCTCCTCGGCCGACAGGCCCGGGCTCTGCGTCACGATGTCGACCATCGGCGGGGTCGGATCGGGATAGGCCTCGATGTTGAGCTGCTTGAAGGCGAGCACGCCGCCGATCAGCACGGCAACGAACATGGCCACCATCAAGTAGCGGCGATTGACGGCAAGGGCGACGAGACGATCCATTCAGATCGAGACTTTCAACTCTGAGGGACTTTTTGATTGAGCATGATCGTTCCGGAAAACCGGCTCGCACTTCCGGATCATGCTCTCACGTGCCGGAGGCGGCACGGTCGATGAAGAGGCTTCCCTTGGTCACGATCTGCTCGCCGGGCTTCAGATTGCCGGCGACCTCGACGAGATCGCCATTGGTGAGGCCGGGCTTGATCTGGCGCAGCTCGATGGTCTTGTCCTCGGCGCGGGCGACCCAGAGGCGAACCTGGTCGCCCTCGTAGATCAGCGCCTGCTTGGGCACGCCGACCGCGGGGTGATCGCCCTTGGAGAACAGCGTCACGTTGGCGAACATCTCAGGCTTCAGGCGGTTGTCGACGTTGTCGATGGTGGCGCGGACCAGGAGGCGGCGCGAGGTCGGATCGATCGCGGCGGCGACATAGTTGACCCGGGCGTTCAGCACCCGACCCGGCAGCGCCATCACGCTGAAGGTGACGTCCTGCCCGACCGCGACGCTGTCGGCATCGGATTCGCGGACATAGGCGATCAGCCACACGGTGGAGAGATCGCCGATCACATAGACCGGATCGCTGGCGCCGGTCGCGACATACTGGCCGGGACCAGCCTTGCGCTGCACCACGGTGCCGCCGATCGGCGCGAACACCGTCGTCTCCGGATTGAGACGGCCCTTCTGCTGCAACGTGGTGATGGCGTCGTCGGCGAAGCCGAGGATGCGCAGCTTGTTCTGCGCCGCCTCGAGCTGCGTCTGCGCCGAGCGCGCGTCGTTCTGCGCCTGCACCAGCGCCGCCTGCGCCTGCTGATAATCCTTCAGCGGGATCGCCTTGCCCTCGGACAGATCCTTGGCGCGCTTCTCCTGGATCTGCGCGAGGTCGAGCGCCGACTGCGCCTTGTTGAGGCCGGTCATCGCCGCGATGTAGTCGTTCTGCGCCTGCACCGTGTCGGCCGCCTCGATCACGAACAGCGGCTGGCCCTTCACCACGGCATCGCCCGGGCGCACCAAGAGGCGGGTGACGCGGCCGGTATAGGGCGAGTACACCGGCGTGGAGCGGTCCTCGTCGATTCCGATCTTGCCCTCGGTCACGAGCTCGGAGCGGAAGGTGTGCTCCTTGACGGTCTGGAAGGTCAGGCTGGCCCACTCGGCCGGCGTCGGCGTGTAGCGCGACATGCCCTTGCGCGACTGGCTGGAGACTTCTGAAGGTGTCTGCTTTTCCGTGCTGTAACGCGCGTAGCCATAGGCGCTCACGCCGGCGACCGCCAGCACGACCACAGCGGCCCCGAGGCGCTTGCGGCTAAAGCTCTGCATTCCCTTGGTAAGCTCTTTCAGCATGCGGTCCGGGGCTCGATCGTTTTCAGCTTCCGGCGGGACGGCGCCAGCGGTGCGCTAATAGTGCCGAATTGGCGTGGCAAACAAGATAAAAATCGCAGTTCGGCATCTTCTCTCGTTAAAGTTCGCATAGCCTGAACGGCGGCTGAATGCATCATCCGGGAAACTGCGGGGGATGCGTACCGAGCGGCATGGCCGGACGGGTCCAACGGGCCGGGGTCTTCGACAGCACGGCAGCATGCTTGACCGAGCTCAATGTGCCAAAACCTGATGCGAGGGCTTCAATATAGGGCGCCACCGCATCGGGCTTGAGATCTTCGGTCGAGAGGCCCTGGGCAATGCGGCCGAGATTCCACAGCCAGCGCCCGGTTTGCGCGAGCGAGACCCGAACGTGCCAGCTGCCGCCCTCACGGGCCTGCCGTGCCTTGGCCATCATGGCGCCGAACGCCATGAAATAGCCGGTGGCGTGGTCGAGCATCTGGGCCGGCAATTCCTTCGGCCCATCGACACCCGCCGCCTGCCCTTCGGCATGGTTGAAGCCGGTCGTGGTCTGCACCAAAGAGTCGAAGCCGCGGCGTTCCGCCCATGGTCCGGCATGGCCGTAGGCCGAGAGTGTCACATAGACGATGCCAGGGTTAATGCGCGCCGCCTCCTCCGCCGAGAAGCCGAGCCGTGCGATCGCCTGCGGGCGATAACCCTGCGAGAGGATGTCGGCTTCCCCGATCAGGCGCCGCATCGTGCGCCGGCCTTCCTCGGTTGTCAGCTTGGTGTAAGCCGAGAGCTTGCCGCGGCCGGTGTCGATGGTCAGCCAGGGGATCGACGGCAGGTCTGGGCTCGAGATCAGCAGCACGTCGGCGCCATGCGCGGCGAGCGTGCGGCCGGCGACCGGGCCGGCGATCACGCGCGACAGGTCGAGCACGCGGATGCCGGCCAGCGGCCGCGTCCCCGCCGGCCACGGCTTCGGCGCGGCCTCGCCGATCTTCTCGATCGAGATCAGCGGCAGCTTCGCCAGTTCTTGCGCATGCGGCGTCGCCGACCATTCGTCATGTGAGCGCATGAAGGCGACTACGCCGCCGGCCGCATAGGCCGCGATCTCGAACGCCTCACCGTCCCAGTGCAAGAGCGCAGACTGGACGTCGTCGCGCTCGGCATTGCAGTTTAGGACCTTGCAGACGGCGTCGCGGTGATGCGGGAAATTGGTGTGGAGACGCACGAAGCCGTCGCGGACACGGTAGACACCGGCGACCTTGTCCCAGGCCGGCGGCGGTGGCTTGTCATCGACACGCAGATAACGCTCGCTGCGGCATTCGACAACGGCGTGGCGCATGTCGACCGCGACTTCCTGCGTCTCGCCGCTGCGCGCCCTCCAGATCTCGGCTGCCGCAAGGCCGGCGGCGGCGATGCTCGCCTGCGCCGCCGCAGCGACGCGAAACGATGACGGCAGTTGCGGCTCGCTCCCGGTCAGCCTGACCGCATCGAGTGCGGACGGTGCGCCGCCGACGTCGGTCCAGATACCGGCAAGGATGGCTCTGATATCCTGCATGCGCGTTTCCCTTTGCGGTTGTTTGATGGCCGAGCATGATGACAAAAAGGGCGAAGCTTTGTTTCTCGTCATGTCCCGCTGTGCCCGACCCGAACAGGAGTTGCAATGGCTGCCATCGATCCCCTCACCGCCGGCGCGGTCTTCCTCGCGACCGCGGGCACCGACGCCGTCTATGTCATGTTCACGTCAGCCGTCGTCGCCCGCAAGCGCGTGCCGGCGGCGACCTGGAGCAGCATCTGGTATCTGCTGTCGTCCTATGCGGTGATCAGCTACACCGAGAACTGGGTCTACGTCGCCTTTGCAGCGATCGGCTCCTGGGTCGGCGCCTACGCATCGCTCACCTTCCTGCACCGCCCGCCCGGCGGACCGCCGGTGGGGGCGTCGGTGGAGTAGCGCGTCCTTCGAGACGCGTGCAAGAGCGCGCTCCTCCGGCGACAAAGACGAAGCCTTTGCGCGGGGATGACGGTGATGGTGTGATTGAAATGTCAAACAGCTAGCTCGGTGTCATCGCTCGGCCTGTGCGCAATGCGCACAGGTGTACAGGCCGGGCGATGGCAGTGGTGGGTGGGGACGCAGCTTCGCGTTCTCGCGACATGTCTTGTCCGAGTTTTGCATTTCGTTTCGCCGCTCTAAGAGCAGAGGGCGCAGGGAAAGCCGGGTGCCGATCGCACCCATGGGCCCCGAGCAATGGGTAGAAAGCTCGGGGGTAGGACCACAGGTGTAACCGGAAACAACCCGGCTTTCCCTGCGCGATGGGTTACGGCTTATACGTGCTTACCCCGGCGAGACTGGGCTTTATTGTCACCGCCCTCGCAAGACGCAATTGCATCGAGCGAGAGGACACCTGCCACCAGGGCGTCCGGCCTGCACGACTTCGCCGTCCGCCTCGCGTGCTGTCGTCACTGGCACGCGCGGCGTCCACCGCATCTCACCGCAACACCGTGACGATGCGCAGCGCCCCTCGATCGGGTGAGACGGAGACATTGAACATCTGAGTTGGGGTGCGCGTCAAGAGGAAATTCGGAAAATACGAACATCCGCGTCATTCCGGGCGCGCCACTTGGCGCGAGCCCCGGAATGACGGGTTCAATGGAAATCTCGCGACGGCGGCAGGATGCGGACGTTGCGGGGGTGGCGGATTTTTTGTGGGGAGTTGTCGCCGTGGTCGCGGCGGTCGTCATTGAGCGGCTCGACCAGCGCCGGGCCCGCCGGCACCGGGTGCTTGCGCGAGAGGGATTCGTTGGCGAGGCCGATCAGGTCGTGGGAGCGGTCGATCATGCGCTGCGCCACCAGATGCGTGACGCCTTCCGGGCTGCTTTGAATATAGCCCTCGACTAGGATCAGGCGCGCGCCCATCACCTCCTTGCGGTACTGCTCCATCACCTTCGGCCATACCACGATATTGGCGATGCCGGTCTCGTCCTCCAAGGTCATGAACACGACACCCTTGGCACTGCCCGGCCGCTGCCGCACCAGCACCACGCCGGCGCAGCGGACGCGGCGGCGGTCGTTGCTCTGGTTGATGGTATGGCAGGCAACGACGCGTTCTTTTGTGAACATCTCGCGCAAGAACTCCATCGGATGGCCCTTCAGCGACAGGCGGATGGTCTGATAGTCGGCGACCACCTGCTCGGAGCGCGGCATCTCCGGCAGCTTCTGTGCGCCCTCGTCCGGCTGCTCGCGCGCGGTCGCCGCCTCGAACAGCGGCAGCGGCACGTCGTCGGGCAGCCGCCGCACCGCCCACAGCGCCTCGCGGCGGTCGAGGCCGAGCGAGCGGAACGCATCGGCATCGGCGAGCAGGATCAGCGCGCGTTTCGGCAAGCGGGTATCGCGGGCGAAGTCTTCCAGCGAGGTGAAGGGTTTTCGGTTGCGCGCGGCGACGATGCGGTCGGCCCAGTCGAGTTCAACTTCGTTTAAGGGCCCACGGGAGGTAGGCGGGTTCCCTCCCCCCTTGCGGGGGAGGGTTAGGGAGAGGGGTAAACCGCACGGGCGGTGGTCGTGGCTCACCCCTCTCTCCAACTCTCCCCCGCAAGGGGGGAGAGAGCCCATCCGTTCGTGCGTCCCTGACTGCTGCATATTTTCGCTGCACGCGCCGCGGAACGACTGTTGAACTTCTTTCAGCCGCTCCTCATCCTCATCGAGCCAGTGGAAACCGTCGATCTGACGAAAACCAAGCCGCACCGCGCAGTACTTTCCGTCCCGCTCCTCCAGCGTGTTCTGCGCGAAGCTGTACGACACATCCACCTCGCGCACGGTGACGCCGTTCTTGCGGGCATCGCCGACGATCTGCGCCGGGGCGTAAAAGCCCATCGGTTGCGAGTTGAGCAGGCCGCAGCAGAAGGCGTCGGGATGGTGATATTTCAACCATGACGAAACATAGACGAGTTGAGCAAAGCTTGCGGCATGGCTCTCCGGGAAACCGTAGCTGCCAAAGCCCTTGATTTGCTCAAAACAATTTTTGGCAAAAACCGGATCATAGCCACGCCGGATCATGTTTCCGATCAGCTTTTCCTCGAAATTACCAATGGTGCCGACATGGCGGAATGTCGCCATCGCACGCCGTAGCCCATTGGCTTCTTCGGAAGTGAAACCTGCAGCCTCGATTGCAATTCGCATGGCCTGCTCCTGGAACAGGGGCACACCAAGGGTCTTATACAGGACGTTGCGTAATTCGTTCTTGTCGCCGCCCCTTGGGTAAGGGTATTCGATATCTTCCGGATTCATTTTACGACGTTTCAGATATGGGTGAACCATGTCGCCCTGGATCGGCCCCGGGCGGACGATCGCAACCTCGATAACGAGATCGTAAAATGTTCTCGGCTTCAGACGCGGCAACATATTCATCTGGGCACGGCTCTCGACCTGAAACACGCCGAGCGACTCGCCCTTCTGAAGCATTTGAAAAACCTCGTCATCGTCGATGGCTTTGATATCCGCCAGTTCGTAGCGCTTGCCCTTGTGCTGATCGATCAGATCAAAACATTTGCGGATGCAGGTCAGCATGCCCAGCGCCAGCACGTCGACCTTCATCATGTTGAGCGCGTCGACGTCGTCCTTGTCCCATTCGATGAAGGTGCGGTCGTCCATCGCGGCGTTGCCTATCGGCACATAGGTGTCGAGCCGGTCCTGGGTCAGCACATAGCCGCCGACATGCTGCGAGAGGTGGCGGGGAAACTCGATCAGCTCGGTGGCGAGCTCGACCGCGAGGTTGATCATCGCGTTTTTCGGATCGAGCCCGGCCTGCCGCACCTGCATCTCGTTGAGGCCCTTGCCCCAACTGCCCCAGACGGTGTCGGCGAGCGCGGCGGTGACGTCCTCGGTCAGGCCGAGCGCCTTGCCGACGTCGCGGATCGCGCTGCGCGGGCGATAATGGATGACGGTGGCGATAACAGCGGCGCGGTGGCGGCCGTAGCGGCGGTAGACATATTGCATCACCTCCTCGCGCCTGACGTGCTCGAAATCGACATCGATGTCGGGCGGCTCCAGCCGTTCCTTGGAGATGAAGCGCTCGAACAGCAGATCGACCTTGGTCGGATCGACCGAGGTGATGCCGAGCACGTAGCAGACGGCAGAATTCGCCGCCGAGCCCCGGCCCTGGCACAGGATGCCCTGATTGCGGGCGTAACGAACGATGTCGTGCACGGTGAGGAAGTAATGCGCGTATTTCAGCTCGGCGATCAGCGCGAGCTCCTTGTTCAGCGTGGCGTGCAGTTTTTTGTCGATATTGGCCACACCGCCGAAATATTTGTCGACGCCGGCCCAGGTCAGATCTTCCAGATGCTGCTGCGCGGTCTTGCCCGGCGGCACCGGCTCGTCGGGATACTGGTATTTGAGCTGGTCGAGCGAGAACGAGATGCGCGCGGCGAAGCGCATGGTCTCGGCGATGGCCTCGGGCCAATCGCGGAACAGGCGCACCATCTCATAGGCGGGTTTGAGATGCCGCTCGGCATTGGCCTCAAGCTTGCGGCCGACCACCTCGATCGTGGTCTTTTCGCGGATGCAGGTCAGCACGTCCTGCAACGGGCGGCGCGCGGGATGATGGTAGAGCACCTCGTTGGTGGCGATCAGCGGCACATCGGCCTCGGCGGCGATCGCATGCAGCCGCGCCAGGCGGCGCTTGTCGTCGCCGCGATAGAGCAGGCTGGCGGCGAGCCAGACGCCGTCGGCGGCGCTTGCCTTCAATCGCGCGAGCAGGTCGAGTGCCCTTGCCTGGTCGAAGCGATGCGGCAGCGCCAGCACCAGCAACTGGCCTTCGGCGTAGTCGAGCAGATCGGACAGAGAGAGGCGGCAGTCGCCCTTCTCGATCCGCACCGATTTTTGTTTTGACGCGTTTTCTTCACGCGAACCGGTACCCACTTCGCTCGAAAACGCTTCATCGTCGCCGCGCTTGCCGCGGGTCAAAAGCTGGCACAGCCGGCCATAGGCGGCGCGATCGCGGGGATAGACGAGAATATCGGGCGTGCCGTCGATGAAGACGATGCGGGCACCGATCAGAAGCTTTGGGGGGTGCACCACCTTGTCGTTGTCGAGTTCCTTCCAGGCCCGCACCACGCCAGCCAGCGTGTTGTGATCGGCAAGGCCGATCACGGGGATCTTCAATTCGCTCGCCTGATGCACATAGGCACGCGGATCGGAGCCGCCGCGCAGGAAGGAGAAGTTGCTGGTGATGCCGATCTCGGCGTAGTCAGGCGGCGCTTTCATGCGAACAGTCCGTGCACATACCATTTGGCCGGAACCGGCTTGCCCTCCTCGTCGGTCAGCTCGCTGTCATAGAGGCCGTCGCGAAAGATCCAGAAGCGCTGGCCCTCGGCGTCCTCGACGCGGAAGTAATCGCGCGTCAGCGATGCGCCGTCCTGCTTCCACCATTCCATCGCGATGCGTTCGGGGCCTTCGACCCTGACCACCGCATGCAGCGCGCGCCGCCAGGTGAATTGATGCGGCGGACCGTCAGGCACGGTCGCGAACGGCACTGTTATGGGCTCCGGCCGCTCGAACAGCCTGAGCGGCCGCAGCGGCGGCTCGCCCGCGACGCGTTCCGGCCAGGCCGCGGCGCTGGCGGCGGCGAGATGATGCTGCGCCGGCAGCGCGAGCGCGGAGCGTTCGGGGATGTGGCTCTGCAGGGGCAGATGCACGACGACGCGTTTTCCCCCGATGCGGGCGGCGATGCGGTCGATCAGCGCGGAGAGCTGGTCATTGTCGTGCACGTGGGCGTCGAGGTCGCGCTGCTGCTGCACCACGAGTTCGGTACGCCCTGCGGTCAGACGAATGAGATCGAAGCCGAAACCGGGATCGAGCGGATCGTTCAAGCTGTCGAGCCGTTCGCGGAACAGGCGGTCGATCAGCTCGGGCTGCGTCACCGGACGGCCGGTCTCGACCATGATGCTGCGCACTGCGCCGTCGGTGCGGAAGAAGCTCGCTATCAGCTGGCGGGCACCCTTGCCCTGCTTGTCCATCGCGGCGACCAGCATTTTGGCGAGGCTTTGCAGCGTCAGCGCGATCACGGTGTCGGTGGCGATGGGTTCGGGAAAGCGCTTCTCGACGATGTAATCCGGCAGCGGCTTGCGCGGGCTGATCGGGGCATCGCCCCGCCCGAGCGCGTGGCCGAGCAGCGTCGTGAAGGCGGCGCCGAACCGCGCCGAGATCTCGTGCGACGCGCGCGATGCGACATCGCCGATGGTCTTCAAGCCGGCGCGGCGCAGGCCGGTGATGATGGCAGGATCGGCGCCGAGGGCGGACACTGGCAGCGGGCTTGTGGCCTGCGCCTCCTCGCCATCGGCGACGATCGTGCCCGAGGCGCAGCGCGTCAGCGCCCGCGCCGAGATCGAGGTGCCTGATATCGCGGCGCTGACGGCAAAGCCGCGCCGGCTCAAGCCGCCGGTGACGAGCTGCAGCAGCGCGCGCTCGCCGCCGAACAGATGCGCGCAGCCGGTGATGTCGAGGAACAGGCCGTAGGGCGGATCCAGCGCCACCAGCGGCGTGAAGCGGTCGCACCAGTCGGCGATGTCGTTCAAGGTTGCCGCGTCGGCGGCGGGATCGGCGTCGTAGACGGTGAGCTCCGGGCAGATCGCCCGCGCATTGGCGAGCGGCAGTCCGACCGACAGGCCGGCGTGGATCGCGGCCTCGTCGATGGAATGCAGCAGGATGGCGTTGTGGTCCTTGGCGACGACGACGCTGGGGATGTGTTGCGGTGCTGCCTGCTTCGAAAAACGAGGTTCTTTCTTCGCCTCCCCCGCTTGCGGGGGAGGCCGGATCGCATCGCAAGATGCGATCCGGGTGGGGGTTCTCTCCTCAGCGGGACTCGTGGCAAGACCCCCACCCGGATCGCATCTTGC
>NZ_JAGKJJ010000028.1 GCF_020329505.1 Bradyrhizobium semiaridum | reverse complement strand
AAGCCGCCGTCGCGCACTGCGGTTGCGACGATTTCACGCGCGAACGGGAACAGCAGGCGCGGGCATTCGATCATGACCAGCGGATGCAGGTTTTCCTTCGGCACGTTCACGACCCGGAACACGCCGGCATAGGCCAGGTCGAAGCTGAACATCACCTTGCCGGCGCCTTCGGCCTTGCCCTCGATCGACAGGATCACCTCGTACTCGTGTTCCGACAGGTTGTTGGCCGAGACGTTGATCTGGATGTTGATCGCCGGCTGCTGCTGCTGCGGGCCGAGCGAGGCCGGTGCGTTCGGGTTCTCGAACGACAGGTCCTTGGTGTACTGCGCCAGCACGTTGAGCTGGGGCGGGGCCTGTTCGACGGGTGCGCCGTTGCCGTTGGTCATGAAATGTCTCCTGAAGCGGCGCTCGATGGACAGGATGTCCGACGGCACGCGTTAAACTGGTTGGAAATGCCGATGCCGCGCGAGTGGCTATCATAGGCCCGGCGCGCTCGACAAGGACGACGAGCCCGGGGAGGTCGCGGAAGGTTCGCCCAATTGTTGCGCGGCGGCGGCGCAAGGACGAGCTCTCCGACCCGTTAACAGCTCCCTAAATGATTGAAGATGCGCGATTTCCCGCAAAGGAACGATTTCCCCCGGCTGCCAAAACGCGCTACACTTGCCCGTGCCAAAAAGCGCCATTGGCCGGGCATAGTTTCGTGCCTACATGCTGCGGACTCAATCGGTGATGTAATCTCTGCCGTTCCTGACCGGGGAACGCTTGGACGGCCGGCCCGTTGCCGGCAGAGACCAGAAAGCGAAATCGACGTGGATATCTACACCATCATCTTCCTGGCGCTGGCCGTGTTCATCTTCCTGCGGCTGCGCAGCGTGCTCGGACAGCGCACGGGAAGCGAGCGGCCGCCCTATGATCGCGCCGCGCCCAACGTCGTGCAGCGCGGCCAGGACAACAATGTGGTTCCGATGCCGGGGTCGGTGATCGACCAGCCCCCGATGCCGCCGAGCGCCGAGCCGGCCGAGCCCACCGACCGCTGGAAGGGCATCGCCGAACCCGGTACGCCGCTGGCCCAGGGGCTCGATGCCATCGTGGCCCAGGATTCCTCGTTCGATCCGCGGCATTTCCTGTCGGGCGCCCGCTCCGCCTATGAGATGATCGTGCTGGCCTTCGCCAATGGCGACCGTCGCGCGCTTAAGGATCTGTTGTCGTCCGAGGTCTATGAAAGCTTCGAGGCCGCAATCAAGGATCGCGAGAAGCACGAGCAGAAGACCGAGACCCGGTTCGTGTCGATCGACAAGGCCGAGATCGTGAATGCGGAGACGCGCGACCGGACGGCACAACTGACCGTCCGCTTCGTGTCGCAGATGATCTCGGTCACCCGCGACAAGGCGGGCACGATTGTCGACGGCAGCCCGGACAAGGTTGCCGACATTACCGACGTTTGGACCTTTGCTCGCGATGCGACTTCCCGCGATCCGAACTGGAAGCTGGTTGGCACTGGAAGCGCTCACTAAACATCTCAGCTACGGGCGCCTCGCAGTCGCGTGTTGCGCGCTCGCTGTCCTGTGTTCCACCGCGGCGATCGCCGCGCGCTACCGGACCAGCCGGCATCCCCCGCCGCGACACGAACATTCCCACCCGATCCCCTATCCCAACCTGGAACTGCCGCTGCAGGTCAGCGGCAGCCAGTATGAGCCGCTGACCTGGGGCAATGTTCCCGGCTGGAAGGACGACGACCAGCTCTCCGCCTACAAGGCGTTCCGCACCAGCTGCAAGCCGATCGCGGCGCAGCGCGGCGCGCCGCCGGACGCGAAGGCGCTCGGCAGCTCGCTGCGCGATCCCTGCCGGATCGCCAGGGGGCTCGATCTCGCCGATGCCGGCAAGGCGAAGGATTTCTTCGAGCAGAATTTCGTGCCGCTGCGGATCTCGCGTCTCGGCGAGGATGCCGGCTTCGTCACCGGCTATTACGAGCCCATTCTCGAGGGGTCGCGGACCCAGACCGACGTCTACAACGTTCCGGTCTATCGCCGCCCGTCCAACCTGTTCGTGCGCGGCAAGAACCAGAGCTCGGTCGGTCTGCCCAACAGCGGCCCGGTGTATCGCAAAATCGGCCGCCGCAAGCTGGTGCCCTATTACGACCGAGCCCAGATCGAGGACGGCGCCATCGCCGGCCGCGGGCTGGAGATCGCCTGGCTGAAGAGCCAGACCGACCTGCTGTTCGCGCAAATCCAGGGCTCGGCGCGGATCAAGTTCGCGGACGGCACCACGCTGCGCATCAATTACGACGCGCATAATGGCTACCCCTATACGCCAGTCGGGCGCGTGCTGATCGACCGCGGCATCATCCCGAAGGATCAGATGTCGATGCAGAAGATCCGGGAGTGGATGGAGCAGAACCCCGACGGCGCCAAGGAGCTGCGGCGGCAGAACCGCGCCTATGTGTTCTTCCGCGAGGTGCAGCTGTCGGACAAGGATGAAGCCGTCGGCGCCCAGGGCGTGCCGCTGACGGCGGGCCGCTCGATCGCGGTCGACAAGGCGCTGCATGTCTACGGCACGCCGTTCTTCATCGCCGGCGAGCTGCCGATCGAATCCGAGCAGTCGAAGACGCCGTTCCACCGGCTGATGATCGCGCAGGACACCGGCTCGGCGATCGTCGGCCCGGCGCGCGCCGACCTCTATTTCGGCGCCGGCGCGGATGCCGGAAAGGTGTCCGGACGGCTGAAGCACACCATGCAGTTCGTCATGCTGGTGCCGAAGGGCCTCGATCCGGTTGCCCGCGGCCGCAAGCTGCCGGTGCCCGATGCGCGGCCGTCGGCGAAGATCGCCAAGGAGTTTCCGCAGACCGAGCCGCCAAAGGACAAGCCGGCGGAAAAGCCGGCCGATATGCCGGTCGGGACGGTCGCCGGGGGCACGGCGAAAGACGTGGCCAGGGATGGCGCCAAGGACGGCGCTAAGCCTCCGGCCAAGAGCACCACCAGCGCGGCGGCCAAGGGGCCGGCCGACACGAAGGACGCCGCGCCCGCTGTGCCATCGGCGCCCGCAGCAACGACCCCTGTCGCACAGGCCGCGCCTGTGGCAGAACCGGTGCCGCTGCCGGCCGCCCGGCCCGACATTCCGCAACCGCCGAAGAAGCGACGCTATCGACGCCACCGTCACGATGAGCGATGAAACGTCCTGCGCCGATCCCCGATCTCTCCGCTCCGTCGCGGCGCAAGCGTGCGCTGAGCGAGGAGGAGCGCGCGCTCTGGGAAAGCGTGGCCAAGCACGTCAAGCCGCTGCGCAAGAAGGCGTCTGGCGCGAAGGCCCACGCGCCTGCCTCTGAGCCGGCTATGCATCCCGTCGCGGCCAAGCCCGTTCCGGTCAAGGTCGCAGCGCCCGTGAAGGCTGCGCCGGCGCCGCGCCCGCTGATGCCGCCGCTCGCGCCGGTCGGCCGGCGCGAGCGATCAAAGTTGTCGCGCGGCCGGCAGGAGATCGATGCGCGGCTCGATCTGCACGGCATGACGCAGATGCGTGCGCATCGCATGCTGTTCGGCTTCCTGCAACGCGCGCATCATGATGGGCTGACCTTCGTGCTCGTCATCACCGGCAAGGGCAAGGTCGGCGGCCAGGATGCCGAGCGTGGCGTGCTGCGGCGTCAGGTGCCGGAATGGCTCAGCCTGCCGGAATTCCGCGCGCTGGTGGTCGGCTTCGAGGAAGCCCATATCGGCCATGGGGGCGAGGGCGCGCTCTATGTGCGGGTCCGCAGGGCTCGCTAAAAGCGTGGTCCGGAAAAGTGTGAAGCGGTTTTTCAACCAGATCATGCTCACTAAAACGGACGTACGATCCCGACGCGCGGGATCACGGTGATGATCCATCCGAAGATGTTGGTCTTGCGATCATCCGGCGGGATCAGGGAGACCTCCTTCGACGCCGGCAGCATCTTCACGGCGTGCAGCATCAGGAACATGCAGACCGCCCAGTTCGAGATCCAGCGCGAATAGTCGAACACGACCGCGAACATGATGAGATAGCCGGCGCTGATCAAAACGAGGGAGGCGATCACGATCCGGCGGTGCAGCTCGCTCGCCAGCGCGCCGATCAGCCGCGCGAAATACTGCCACAGCGGTGTGTGCAGCCAGATCAAGAGCGCGAACACCGGAATGCCGAGGATGTTCGAGGGCATGCGTCCCCAGGTGTCGGCGATCTCCTTCGACAGCGGCTGGTACCAGATGTAGCCGAATTGCAGCAGGTCGGTGCGCGACGGATCGGCCATCCGGCTTTGCAGGTGACGAATGAACTCGTCATACGGCACCGGCACGGTGCCGGCGAATTGCGCGACCAGGAACAGGATGCCGACCGCGGCAAGCGAGGCAATCCCGATCGCAGCGTTCAGCCGCGTCACGCCGTGCGCCAGGTAGAAGCGCAGCACCACGATGGCGGCGATGACAGGTACATACATCAGGACGAAGATGTGGTGGACCAGGATCAGCGCGATCGAGACCAGCGCTGCGATGAGCACATAGCCGATCGAGCGCGCCGGGATCAGCAGCAGCACCAGGGTCAGCGCGCAGCCATCGATGTCGAAATGGCCGAGCGTGTGCATGAAGTTCTTCAGGAAGAACGGCGAGCCCGCGATGAAGACGAACAGCGGCAGCTGCGCGTCGCCGAATCCGAAGGTGCGGCGGAACAGTTTGATGAACAGGCCGAGCGTCACCAGCCAGATCGCGCCGGCGAGCGCGAACACCAGCCACACCGGCACCTTGGCGGTGAACAGCGCGACGATCGCGCCGATCAGCGCGCGCTTGGTGAAGCCGTAGTGATAGTCGACCAGCAGGTGGATGTAGGGAACGTAGGGCGGCAGCGCGATCTTGTGCAGGAACACCCCGACCAGCACGGCCGCGTTGATGGCCAGCATCAAGCGCCACGGGTTTTGCCACCATGTTAGTTTCAAACTCATCGTCGTCCCGGCAAAGCGAAGCGCGAGCCGGGACCCATAACCACAGATCCACGTTTGGCAAGGGCTGGGGCCGCAGCTTGCATCAACAATTGCCGCCGGTGGTTATGGGTCCCGGCCTTCGCCGGGACGACGGTTGAGGGTGCCGAGCTACAAGATAAGTTGAGGGTGCCGAGCTACAAGATAAACCGGCTGAGATCGGCGTTCTTGGCGAGATCGCCGACGTGCTTGGTCACGTAATCGGCATCGACCTGGATGGTTTCGCCGTGGCGGTCGGGGGCAGTGAAGGAGATGTCGTCAAGCACCCGCTCCATCACGGTCTGCAGCCGCCGCGCGCCGATGTTCTCGACCGTCGAATTGACGGCGACAGCGATGTCGGCGAGGGCGTCGATCGCGCCGTCGGTGATGTCGAGGGTGACGCCCTCGGTCTTCATCAGCGCGACATACTGCTTGATCAGCGACGCCTCGGGCTCGGTCAGGATCCGCCGCATGTCGTCGCGGGTCAGCGCCTGCAGCTCGACGCGGATCGGCAGGCGGCCCTGCAATTCGGGCAACAGGTCCGACGGTTTTGCGATGTGGAAGGCGCCCGAGGCGATGAACAGCACGTGATCGGTTTTGACAGCGCCGTGCTTGGTCGAGACCGTGGTGCCCTCGATCAGCGGCAGCAGATCGCGCTGCACGCCTTCGCGCGATACGTCGCCGCCGGCGCGGTTCTCGCGCACGCAGATCTTGTCGATCTCGTCGAGGAACACGATGCCGTTGTTCTCGACCGCGCTGATCGCCTCCTGCACCAATTGGTCGGTGTCGAGCAGCTTGTCGGATTCCTCGTTGACGAGGATCTCGTGCGAGCCTTCGACGGTGAGGCGACGCGTCTTGCTGCGGCCGCCCATCTTGCCGAAGATGTCGCCGAGCGAGATCGCACCCATCTGGGCGCCGGGCATGCCGGGGATCTCGAACATCGGCATGCCGCTGCCGCCCGACTGCGTCTCGATCTCGATTTCCTTGTCGTTGAGCTCACCGGCGCGCAGCTTCTTGCGGAACGACTCGCGCGTCGCCGGACTCGAGCCGGGGCCGACCAGCGCATCCAGCACGCGCTCCTCGGCGGCGAGCTGGGCACGGGCCTGGACGTCCTTGCGCTTGCGCTCGCGCACTTGCGCGATCGCGACCTCGACGAGATCGCGGATGATCTGCTCGACGTCGCGGCCGACATAGCCGACCTCGGTGAACTTGGTCGCCTCGACCTTGAGGAACGGTGCGCCCGCAAGCTTGGCCAGCCGCCGCGCGATCTCGGTCTTGCCGACGCCGGTCGGCCCGATCATCAGGATGTTCTTCGGCAGCACTTCCTCGCGCAGGGAACCGGCGAGCTGCAGCCGCCGCCAGCGGTTGCGCAGGGCGATCGAGACGGCGCGTTTGGCATCGGCTTGGCCGACGATGAAGCGGTCGAGTTCGGAAACAATTTCACGGGGGGAGAAGTCGGTCATCGGCTTTAGCTAGGTTGATAATCGGGTCTCGGCAAGCGGCAGTCTTGCGCCTAGAGAATCGGCGGTCCGGCCTGCCATTGTTTGATCGCGTCGAACGGGTGGATCAGCATGATGATGTTCAGCGTCAGATTGTCGCGAATGTGGAGCAGCAGCACGATCTCGAACAAAATGCCGAGCGCGACCGTCGCCACCACCGGCAGCTTGCGCGCCATCAGGAATCCCGACACCATCGCCAGCGTGTCCGACACCGAATTGACGATCGTGTCGCCGTAATAGTCCAGCGAGATCGTGCCGGCGCGGTAGCGCTCGATGATGAAGTTGGAATTCTCGACCAGCTCCCAGGTGCCCTCGATCAGCATCGCCGCGATCAGCCGCGCGGGCCAGGCAAGCCGCGGCAGCGCGAGGAATGTCAGGCCGTAGAACAGCATGCCGTGCAGCCCATGCGACGGCGTGTACCAGTCGGCGATGTGCTGCGAATTCTCCGAGCTCTGCACGCTGCCGTGCCAGAGTTTGACATAGCCGCAGGCGCAGATCGGCAGGCGGCCCATCATGTAGAGCAGCACGGCCTGCAGCGCGAGCAGCACTGCTGCGATCGCGAACCAATGCCATGCCGCAATGCCCTTGCCCTCGTCGCGCAGCAGCGTCATGCGTCGCGCACCATCAGCAATGCCGTGCCGTCAGGCGTCTCGACCAGGCGCACGCGCTCGAAGCCGGCCTTCTCGTAAGCCCGAATCGCGCACGGATTGGCCGGATCGGGATCGGTGACGACGCGCGGTGCGCCCTCCGCCAGTCGCGCATCGGCAAAGGCGCGGATCAGCGCGGAGCCGTGGCCGCCCCCGACCATGTCGGGTTCGCCGATGAACAGATCGATGCCGCGGGTGCCCTCAGGATGCGCGCCGAAGCCGGAATTCCACGCCGTCAGGCTGTAGCACTGGATGTAGCCGACATCCTTGCCGGCGAATTCGACGATGAACTGATCCATCGCCGGTTCATCGAGATCGCCGCTGACCAGCGCATATTGCTCGTCCGGATCACCCCACCACTCCCGGACATGCGGCAGCGCCAGCCAGCGCTTGATCTCCGGCAGATCGGCCGCCGTCATCGGGCGGAAGCGGTAGGGAGCGGCCATACTCAGCCGCCGATCGATTCGATCGTTACGTTGCGGTTGGTGTAGACGCAGATGTCGGCGGCGATATCGAGCGCGCGGCGCACGATGGTCTCGGCGTCCTTGTCGGTGTCGGCCAGCGCACGGGCCGCGGCCAGCGCATAATTGCCGCCGGAGCCGATCGCCATCACCCCGGACTCCGGCTCCAGCACGTCGCCGGTCCCGGTCAGCACCAGGGAGACGTCCTTGTCGGCGACGATCATCATGGCTTCGAGGCGGCGCAGATAACGGTCGGTGCGCCAGTCCTTGGCGAGCTCGACGGCCGCCCGGGTCAATTGTCCCGGATATTGCTCCAGCTTGCTCTCGAGCCGCTCGAACAGGGTAAAGGCGTCGGCGGTGGCGCCGGCGAAGCCGCCGATCACGTCGCCCTTGCCGATCCGGCGGACCTTCTTGGCATTGGCCTTGATCACGGTCTGGCCGATCGAGACCTGCCCGTCGCCGCCGATCACGACCTTGCCGCCCTTGCGGACCGTGCAGATCGTGGTGCCATGCCAGACCGGCAGCTCGTTTGGGGATGCTTGCATAGATTACCTCTCTTCCCGGCAGATTTAGGCCGTCGGGCGAGGGGATACAATTGGGCCGATTTGGCGTGTTTTCGCGCCGGCCCGAAACAGGCCATCCCGAGACGGGCCGGGAATTCCGGTCACCATGGCGGCAAGTTCAGGCTTTTCGCCGTCATCCCGCAGTAGCGAAGGTGACATCCGCCTGTTAAAAGACCGGCGTTTTCGGCACGAGAAAGCTTAATTTTCATGCGCACCGCAACCATCAAGCGCAAGACCAAGGAGACCGACGTCGAGGTGACGGTCAACCTCGACGGATCAGGCGTATCCACGGTTTCGACCGGGATCGGCTTCTTCGATCATATGCTCGATCTCCTGGCCCGGCATTCCCGCATCGACATCGCGGTGAAGGCCGATGGCGATCTCCATGTCGATTACCACCACACCACCGAGGACGTCGGCATCGCGCTCGGCCAGGCCGTCAAGCAGGCACTCGGCAACATGGCCGGCATCACCCGCTATGCCTCGATCCATATGCCGATGGACGAGACGCTGACCCGGATCGTGATCGACATTTCGGGCCGGCCGGTGCTGGTGTTCAAGGCCGACTTCCCGCGCGACAAGATCGGCGAGTTCGACACCGAGCTGGTGCGCGAGTGGTTCAACGCCTTTGCGATGAACGCCGGCGTGACTCTCCATGTCGAGACCTTATATGGCGAGAACAGCCATCATATCGCCGAATCCTGTTTCAAGGGTCTGGCGAGGGTGCTCCGGGCGGCGGTCGCGATCGATCCGCGCGCCCAGGGCGAGGTGCCCTCGACCAAGGGTCAGCTCGGCGGCTGACTTCTGCTATCTGCGGCGGAGTTTCGAATGCCGGTCTACACAGTGCATGCCCCCTCGGGGAACGGCGCCGACCTTGCGGCGACCGACAAGTTCGCCTTCGTGCGCGACGGCTTCCATTTCTGGGCCGCGCTTGCGGGCGTGATCTGGCTTGCCTGGCATCGGCTGTGGCTGGCCCTGATCGGCTGGCTCGTCCTCACCTTTGCGGTCGACTTCATCCTGGCCAAGCTCGGCATCGGCCGTGGCGCGATCCTGCTCGTCGACCTCGTCTTGATGCTGCTGCTTGGATTGGAGGCGGCGAGCCTGCAGCGCTGGACGCTGTCGCGGCGCAAATGGCGCCAGCTCGACATCGTGGTGGCCGACGATGAGGAGGCGGCCGAGCGCCGCTTCTTCGATCGCTGGGCGGCGCGGCATCGCGGTGTCGTCAACGATCAGCGATCGGTCGATCGCGGCGCGCCGCCGCCGACCCGAAGCGTTGCCGGCGAGCCGTTCTCAAAACCCCCCCCGCTGCCGCAAGGCGGCATTATCGGACTGTTTCCAGAGCCAGGAGGATCGCGATGAGCGTTGCAATCATCGATTACGGCTCCGGCAATCTGCATTCGGCGGCCAAGGCCTTCGAGCGCGCGGCGCGCAGCATGGAGGATCCGCAGGCCATCAAGGTGACGCGCGATCCAGATGCGGTGTACCGCGCGGATCGCATCGTGCTGCCAGGTGTCGGCGCCTTCGCGGATTGCCGCCGCGGCGTCGATGCGGTCGACGGCATGCTGGAGGCGCTCACCGAGGCGGTCAGGGTCAAGGCGCGGCCGTTCTTCGGCATCTGTGTCGGCATGCAGCTGATGGCGACGCGCGGCAAGGAGCACGTCACGACCGAGGGCTTCGACTGGATCGCGGGCGATGTCGAGAAGATCGTGCCGCGCGACGAGAACCTGAAGGTCCCGCATATGGGCTGGAACACGCTGGACCCGATCCGCGAGCACCCGGTGCTGGAACGGCTGCCGCTCGGGCCGAAGGGCCGTCACGCCTATTTCGTGCACTCCTATCACCTCAACGCCGCCAACGAGGCGGACGTGCTGGCGCGTGCCGACTATGGCGGGCCGGTGACTGCGATCGTCGGCAAGGACACCGCGATCGGCACCCAGTTTCACCCCGAGAAGAGCCAGCGTTTTGGGCTGGCCCTGATCTCGAATTTCTTGAAGTGGAAGCCGTGATCCTCTTTCCAGCGGTTGACCTGAAGAACGGCCAGTGCGTGCGCCTGGAGCAGGGCGACATGGCGCGAGCCACCGTGTTCAATCTCGATCCGGCGGCGCAGGCGCGCGCCTTCGCCGCGCAGGGTTTTGAGTATCTGCATGTCGTCGATCTCGACGGCGCGTTCGCCGGCAAGCCGATGAACGCACAGGCGGTGGAGGCGATGCTCCAGGCCATCAAGATGCCGGTGCAGCTCGGTGGCGGCATTCGCGACCTCAAGACCATCGAGGCCTGGCTCGACAAGGGCATCACGCGTGTGATCATCGGCACCGCGGCGGTGCGCGACCCCGAACTGGTGAAGGGCGCGGCGAAGAAATTCCCCGGCCGTGTCGCGGTCGGGCTCGACGCGCGCGACGGCAAGGTCGCGGTCGAAGGCTGGGCCGAGACTTCGCATGTCACCGCACTCGAGATCGCCCAGCGTTTCGAGGATGCCGGTGTCGCCGCGATCATCTTCACCGACATCGCCCGCGACGGCCTGCTCAAGGGCCTCAACCTCGACGCCACGATCGCGCTCGCCGACCGTATCGCGATCCCGGTGATCGCCTCCGGCGGCTTCGCCTCGATCGACGACGTTAAGGCGCTGCTCGAGCCGCGCGCCAAGAAGCTGGCCGGTGCCATCGTCGGCCGCGCGCTCTATGACGGGCGGCTCGATCCGGCCGCGGCGCTCAAGCTGATCCGCAGCGCGGCCTAGGAGACGGATATGTTCAAGGTTCGCGTGATCCCCTGTCTCGACGTCAAGGACGGGCGCGTGGTCAAGGGCGTCAACTTCGTCGACCTGCGCGATGCCGGTGATCCGGTCGAGGCCGCGATCGCCTATGACGCCGCCGGCGCCGACGAGCTCACCTTCCTCGACATCACCGCCACCCATGAGAACCGCGGCATCATGCTGGATGTGGTGCGGCGGACGGCGGAGGCCTGCTTCATGCCGCTGACCGTCGGCGGCGGCGTCCGCACCGTCGACGATATCAAGACGCTGCTGCGCTCCGGCGCCGACAAGGTCTCGATCAACTCGGCCGCCGTCAGCCGCCGCGAATTCGTGAAGGAAGCGGCCGAGAAGTTCGGCGAGCAATGCATCGTGGTCGCGATCGACGCCAAACGGGTCAAGCGTGCCGGCGGCTCGGACCGCTGGGAGATCTTCACCCATGGCGGTCGCAATGCCACCGGCATCGACGCCATCGAATATGCCCAGGAGGTCGTTACGCTCGGCGCCGGCGAGATCCTGCTGACCTCGATGGACCGGGACGGTACCCGGCAAGGTTTTGACCTGCCGTTGACCCGGGCGATCGCGGACAGTGTCCCCGTACCGGTCATCGCCTCCGGTGGCGTCGGCAATCTCGACCATCTGGTCGATGGCGTCCGCGAAGGTCATGCCACCGGCGTGCTGGCCGCCTCGATCTTCCACTTCGGGGAATTCACGATCCGCCAGGCCAAGGATCACATGGTGCGCGCCGGGCTGCCGATGCGCATCGATCCTTAGGACTCCTTGTGACAGAAATGCTAAATTGCCACCTTGGGGATGGCACCGGGACGGTGCCGGCGCACGTGCTTGAGTTGAGTTGATGTCGCGTTTCACGGTCCACGATCTGGCGGCCACCATCGACGCCCGCGCTGCAACGGGCGGCGAGGCGTCCTACACCCGCAAGCTGCTCGACAAGGGCGCGGAGCACTGCGCCAAGAAGCTGGGCGAGGAAGCGGTCGAGACGGTGATCGCGGCGGTCGGGAATAATCGTGATCATCTCATCGCCGAGAGTGCCGATCTGCTGTTTCACCTGCTGGTGCTGCTGAAGTCGCGTGGCGTGAAGTTGGAGGATGTCGAGGCGGCGCTGGAGAAGCGCACCGCGATGTCCGGACTGGAAGAGAAGGCGTCGCGCAAGCGCGATTGATCAAGGGGCGTCTCATGGATATCCGGGCACCAGATCAGCAATACAATCCGTACCGCATCTTCACGCGCCAGCAATGGGCGCATTTGCGCGACGACACGCCGATGACGCTGGAGCCGGGCGAGTTCGACCGCCTGCGCTCGATGCACGACCGCCTCGACTTGCAGGAGGTCGAGGACATCTATTTGCCGCTGTCGCGCCTGCTCTCGATCTATGTCGATGCGACCCAGCGCCTGTATTATTCGCAGCGCCAGTTCCTCAACATCCGCGACCGCAAGATGCCCTACATCATCGGCGTCGCCGGATCGGTCGCCGTCGGCAAGTCGACCACGGCACGCGTGCTGCAGGCGATGCTGGCGCGCTGGTCGCCGCGGCCGAAGGTCGACCTGATCACGACCGACGGTTTCCTGTTTCCGAATGCCGTGCTCGAGCGGCAGGGCCTCATGCAGAAGAAGGGCTTTCCGGAAAGCTACGATCTGCCGACGTTGCTGTCGTTCCTCAGCGACATCAAGGCGGGGCGCCGCCACGTGCGGGCGCCGGTCTATTCGCATCTGACCTACGACATCGTGCCGAACAAATGGGTCGAGATCGACCAGCCCGACATCCTGATCGTCGAAGGCGTCAACGTGCTGCAGGCCGGCCGGTTGCCGCGCGACGGCAAGGCAGTGCCGTTCGTCTCCGACTTCTTCGACTTCTCTGTCTATATCGATGCCGATGAAGCCGTGCTCCGGCAGTGGTACATCAAGCGCTTCCTGGCACTGCGCGACACCGCATTCACCGATCCGAGATCCTACTTCCACCGCTACGCGCCGCTCTCTGACGAAGAGGCCACCGCCACCGCGATCGCGATCTGGGAGCGCACCAACCTCGCCAATCTCGAGGACAACATCCTGCCGACCCGGCCGCGCGCGACGCTGATCCTGAAAAAGGGCCCCGACCACGTCGTGCAGTCGGTGGCGTTGCGGCGGCTGTAGTTCGTCGCCAATCGGCACCCACATCACCGGTGTCGTCCCGGCGAAGGCCGGGACCCATGCTCCGTGGCGGCCGAAAAAGGGCACGCGGCGAGACGATTATCCAACAACTGCCATTCGTGGCTGGGTCCCGGCCTTCGCCGGGACGACACTGAGTTTGTTGCACGCCGCCTGCCAAGTAACGGCTGTCATCACCCGGCTTGATGACGGTTGTGGGTGCGGCGCGCCCTACGCTGCAATATGCCTTGCGGCGGCGAGGCCTGTGAGCGCTTCTTCGAGCTTTTCCCGGTCGAGCGGCTTGATCAGGAAACCGTCCATGCCGGCTTCGAAGCAGGCATCGCGGTCCTCGACCAGCGTGTTGGCGGTCAGCGCCAGGATCGGGGTGCGGCGGCCGGGCTGGCCGGCCTCGTGCTCACGGATGCGCTTGGTGGTCTCGATGCCGTTGAGGCGCGGCATCTGGATGTCCATCAGCACCAGATCGTAGGGCGTGCCGGCGGAGCGCGCCGATAGCCAGGATTCCAACGCCTGTTCGCCGTCGGTGGTGACGACGACGTTGTGGCCGAGCCTTGCGAGCAGCGAGCGCATCAACAGCGCGTTGATCTCGTTGTCCTCGGCGACCAGGATCGAGAGCCCCTTGTCCGGCGGCGCGGCGACGGAAGTGGCGGGGACGGGCTCGGCGATCGCGTCGACGGCGATACTCGGCGCCGTGACTTCGGGCGAGGCGGTCAGGCGCGCTGCCAGCGAGGCGGCCCGCAGCGGCTTGACCAGATAGCCGGTAAAGCTGGAGTTCGCCGGCGCCAGCAGGTCCTGCCGCGTCGCCGGCGTGCAAATCACGATGCGATGAACCGCATGGCTGCGGGCGGCGGTGGCGAGCGCGTCGATTGCCGGGGTGCCGAGCGCGTGGTCGATCAGGACTGCGTGCCAGCCGCGCTCCGGCAGCAGCGCCGCGGCGACGTCGGCATCGGACACGATGCTGGTCTGCGCGCCCCAGCGCTGCAGCCGCCGCGCGATCAGCGAGACCTCGATGCTGTGCGGCGCGGCCAGCATGATCGATTGCTCGGACAGGTCCGGTGGCGCGAAGCTGTCGGCTTCGCCGGTGTCGGCAGCGGCCAGCGGGATCGACACTTCGAAGGTCGAGCCCGCACCTGGCGTGCTCGCCAGCGCGATGCGGCCGCCCATCCGCTTGACGATGCGGTCGCTGATCGACAGGCCGAGGCCGGTGCCGCCATAGCTGCGCGCGATCCGCTCATCGGCCTGCTCGAACTCGCGGAAGATCCGCTGCTGCGCTTCCGGCGCGATGCCGATGCCGGTGTCGCGGACCAGGAAACTGATCTCGTTCGGCCAGATGCCGGGCTCGACGATCAATGCGACGCCGCCGGTCGCGGTGAATTTGATTGCGTTGCCGGCGAGATTGAGCAGCACTTGGCGCAGCCGCGCGGCGTCGCCGATCACCCGCATCGGCAGCCGCTCGTCGACATAGGCCGCGATCTCGATGCCCTTGGCCTGGGCGCGCGGCGCCAGCAGCTCAGTGATGTCTTCGATCAGGCCGGACAGCGCGAAGGCGCGATGCTCGAGGTCGATCTTGCCGGCCTCGATCTTGGAATAGTCGAGCAGCTCCTCGATCAGCGCCAGCAGCGCATCGCCGGAGGTCTTGACCGCCTTGACGTAGGTCAGCTGTTCCGGCGTCAGCTGGGTGTCCATCAACAGCCCGCTCATGCCGATGATGCCGTTCAGCGGCGTGCGTATCTCGTGGCTGGCCATCGCGAGGAAGCGCGATTTGGCGCGGTTGGCGGCGTCGGCCTGATCGCGGGCTTCGGCCAGCGCCCGCTCGCTCTCGGTGCGATCGGTGACGTCGCGGCCGACGCTTTGCACCTCGGCCGCCTCGATGGCGTCGTTGCGGACCAGGCCCTCGCGCCAGGCGATCCAGCGCGGGCCGAACGGTCCTTCGATCTTCTGGTCGTAGACGCGGGTGCCGCTGGCTTCGAGCGCGGCGGCGCCATGTTCGAGAACCTTCAGCACGGCGGTGCTGCCGATCAGTTCGCTGCGTGGCGCTTGCGCGAGCTCGCAATAGGCGTCGTTGGCGTAGGTGATGCGGCCGTTCTGGTCGCGCAGCACGATCAGATCGCCTTGGGCCTCGAACAGATTGCTGGCGCGCTGCTGCGCCTCCTGCAGTTCCCAGTTGCGGTCGGCCATCGCTTCATTGTGGGTTGCGATGGTGCGCAGCTTCTTGCGCAGCAGCCGCATGCGGATGCCGAGCGTCACGATCCAGAGGCAGGCGAGCGCGAACAGGAAGCTGACGCCGATCGCGAACGCGTTGGGGTCGTAGCCGCTCTTGTCCGAGAGCGCGGCCGAGATGAAGCCGAAGGCGCCGCCGAACGTGGCGGAGAGGATCATGAAGGAGCGAAGGATCGCCGCGATCCAGGAATGGCGCCGCATGAAGCGGCGAAGGCGCAACTTGATCCGGAAGAAACGCCCCATCAATCGTGACCCTGAGATAGCCTGATCCGATGCTGACGATGCGCCGGCCATCTTGCAAAGTGCTTGAAGCAGGCGGACGTTTTGCGCCGCCTTGCGAACAGCGTTAGCGAAAGGTTAATCGCCTCTACAGCGACGCCGCCTCGACGCGGCGATGGCCGCCACGGGCGCTGACGATCAGGGCCGCGGCGTCGCGCACCGAGAACGTCTTCGACTGCACGAAGACGCGATAGTCGGACGGGCCGTCATCGTGCGAGAGATAGATCACGGGACCGCTCGCCGACCGGTCGCGCGAAATCGCGATCAGCTGCGGCACGGTGTTGCTCTCGCAGGCGCCGGCCTCGGCGTCGTCGATGTCGTCGATCACGGTGAAGTCGGCGGCTTCGGCACTGTCGGCGATCTGGACGCGGACGGTGGCAAGGCGCGGATCGTCGGTGAAGCTGACGTGGAGCTGGGCGAACCATGGGGTCGACGCGATCTGCAGCGCGGCCCCGCCGACCTCGATGCAGGGCCGGGAGCCGGGCAGGAATTCAACGCGGGCAAACACGGCTGCCACGGCGAGCGGGACTACCGAGGCCAGAATCTTGAAACGCAACATGACACGACTCGCTCGACCCAAGCCGGCCGCGGATCGCGGAGGGCTTATGGTTTGCGGAGCGTAAACGAGAGTGGTTACCGTCGCGTTGACGTGGAAACAATTCCGCAGCGGGCCGGGACCGTGTCGCTGGAAGGCGATTCGATCAGGCGGCGCGGCGCAGATCGTCGGCCAATGCACGATAGGACAGCGCCTCGGCGAGGTGCAGCCGGCCGATCGTCTCGGCGCCGTCGAGGTCGGCCAGCGTGCGCGCCACCCGCAGCACGCGGTGATAGCCGCGCGCGGTGAGGCGCATGTTGTCGGCGGCCTCGCGCAGCAGCTTCTGCCCGTGCGCGTCCGGCTGCGCGATGGTCTCGAGCAGCGCGCTCGGCGCTTCGGCATTGGTGCGGACATGCGGCATGCCGGCCGCCGCATAGCGCGCGAGCTGGATGTCGCGCGCGGCCGCGACGCGGGCGGCGACCTCGGCCGATCCTTCCGCCGGCGGCGGCAGGATCAGGTCCGCGGCGGTCACCGCCGGCACTTCGATCCGCAGGTCAATGCGATCCATCAGCGGGCCGGAGATCCGCATCTGATAGTCGGCGGTGCAGCGGTCGACAGGGGCGCGCCTGCAGGAATAGCCAGGCTCATAGGCATGGCCGCAGCGGCACGGGTTCATCGCCGCGACCAGCATGAAGCGTGCTGGATAGGTAACGCGGTGGTTGGCCCTGCTGACGGAGACCTCGCCGTTCTCCAGCGGCTGGCGCAGCGAATCCAGCACGCGCGGATCGAACTCCGGCAATTCGTCGAGGAACAGCACGCCCTGATGCGCGAGCGAGATCTCGCCGGGTTTGGCGCGCATGCCGCCGCCGGTCAGCGCGGCCATGCTGGCGGAATGATGCGGGCTGCGGAACGGGCGCCGCGCCGTCAGCGCGCCGTCGCGGATCTCGCCGGCGACGGAGGCGATCATCGAGACCTCCAGCAGCTCGGACGGCGACAGCGGCGGCAGGATCGACGGCAGCCGCGCCGCCAGCATCGATTTGCCGGCGCCGGGCGAGCCGATCATCAGCAAATGATGGCCGCCGGCGGCCGCGATCTCGAGCGCGCGCTTGGCGCTTTCCTGGCCCTTGATGTCGCGCAGATCGAGCAGCGCGTCCGCACGCTCGTCCTCTTGCACCTTCGGCTGCGGGCGCGACAGCACCTGCGTGCCTTTGAAGTGATTGGCGATCTGGATCAGCGAGTGCGCCGCGATGATCTGGATGTCGGGGCTGGCCCACGCCGCCTCCGAACCGCAGGCGGCCGGGCAGATCAGCCCTTCGTCGCGCGAATTGGCGCCGATCGCAGCCGGCAGCACGCCGGCCACCGGCGCGATCGAGCCGTCGAGCCCGAGCTCGCCAAGCACGGTGAAGCCATTCAGAGCATCCGGCGGGATCGCGCCGATCGCCGCCATCAGGCCGAGCGCGATCGGCAGGTCGTAATGGCTGCCTTCCTTGGGCAGATCGGCGGGCGCGAGATTGACCGTAATGCGGCGCGCGGGCAGCGCCAGCCCCGAGGCGATCAGCGCCGAGCGCACCCGCTCGCGCGCCTCGGACACCGCCTTGTCCGGCAGGCCGACGATGGCAAAGGCCGGCAGGCCCGGGGCGACCTGCACCTGCACGTCAACCGCGCGGGCCTCGATCCCCTCGAAAGCGACGGTGGAAACGCGCTGGACCATGCTGCCCCTATTTTCCGCGCGGACCGTAGCGGAACCGGGCATCGAATGCAAGAACATTCCGGGAACATTTTGCCGGCCCGGGCGACGCCGATTGCAGATCGTTATCGATACAACGTGCGCGACCGGAACCGCAATCTGCAACATGTCTCCTCGTTAGTGTGCGCGGGCACATTGTCGCAGCGCACTTCCAATTTCCTTTCTGCTTCAGCGCTCGCGCGATTGTCGCGGCGCAGTCTCGATCTATTCCAAGCGCGGAGGTCTGTACTCACGCGCCGCGCACTGTAGAGCCGGGTCTCAAATCCAGACCCAGCACATCAGGGCGCCCTTCGCGTGACAGACAGACTCGCTTCGCATTCCACTTCTCGACATCATTCCATCTCGCGAACGATTGGTCTGTGTACCCTCGCCGTGCTTGCCGCCGGAGCCGGGAGCGAAGAGGCCGCTGCGCAGGCGGCGCTGCCGCCGGTGACGGTCGATGCGCCGCAGCCGCGCGCAACAGCTGCTGCGTCTGCAAGACCATCACGTCGTGCGGCAAGCGCGCGCGTCAATCGCGCCAATCGCGCGGCGCGGCCGCAACAGGCCGCGGCGCCTGCGTCCGCATCCGGCGCAGTTGCCGGCGAACGCGCCGGCGGCCCCGTCACCGGATTTGTCGCCACGCGTTCGGCCACCGCGACCAAGACCGACACGCCGCTGGTCGAAACCCCGCAATCGATCTCGGTCATCACCACCGATCAGATCCGGAATCAGGGTGCGGAATCCGTCGGCGCCGCGCTGCGCTACACCGCCGGTGTCAGCGGCGACGTCAATGGCGGCTCGGACACCCGCTTCGGCGGCCTGCAAATCCGCGGCTTCGACATGACGATGCCCGGCCTCTATCTCGACGGCCTGCGGCTGCCGAGCAGCAACTATGTGCACTTCCTCGGGCTCGATCCCTACGGCGCCGAACGCCTCGAAGTGCTGAAGGGCCCGTCGTCGGCGATGTTCGGCGGCAGCGGCACCAGCGGCATCCTCAACTATGTCAGCAAGCTTCCGACCGCGCGCCAGTTCGGCGAGGTCTCGATCTCCGGCGGCAGCTTCAACCGCTACCAGGGCGAGTTCGATGTCGGCGGTCCCGCCAACAAGGAAGGCACCGTGCTGTGGCGCCTCACCGGCGTCGCGCGCGACGGCGAGACCCAGGTCGACTTCACCAAAGACAACCGCGTCTTCATCGCGCCTGCGGTCACCGTGAAGCCGAACGAGGACACCACGATCACCTTCCTTGCGAACTACCAGAAGGAGCGGACCGGCTGGGGCCTGCAATTCCTGCCGTCGTCCGGCACTGTCTGGGCCAACAACGGCCGCTACATCCCGAACACGCGCTTCGTCGGCGAGCCCGGCTTCAACCAGTTCGACACCGAGCAATCCTCCGTCGGCTACCTGCTGTCGCACGACTTCAACGACGCCCTGACCTTCCGCCAGAACCTGCGCTATTCCTGGATGCACAATGAGCAGCGCAGCTTCTACGGCATGGGCTATGCGTCCGCGGCCGACGAAGCCGCCGGCCTGTTGTCGCGCGGCGGCAGCGGCGGCGAATCGACCATCAATTCGTTTGCGGTCGACAACCAGCTGCAGGGCAGATTCGTGACCGGCCCCTTGAGCCACACCACGCTGTTCGGCGTCGACTATCGCAATACCTCGTTCCGCGACATGGCCTCGCTGTTTGGCACCGGCAAGCTCAACGTCTTCGCGCCGGTCTATACCAACAGTTGGACCAATCTCGGCCCCTACGACGACACCGGCATCAAGCAGTCGCAGGCCGGTATCTATCTGCAGGACCAGATCAGGCTCGGGCGGCTGTCGTTCCTGCTCGGCGGCCGGCAGGACTTCGTCACCACCGATCTCGACAACAATCTTGCCAAAACCGCGACCTCGACCGACGCTTCGGCGTTCACCGGCCGCGCCGCGGTGATGTACAATTTCGACAACGGCATCGCGCCCTATTTCAGCTACGCGGAATCGTTCCTGCCGGTGCTCAGCATCAATGTCGCCGGCGAATTGCTGAAGCCGGAAGCCGGCGTGCAGTACGAGGTCGGCGTCAAGTATCAGCCGGTCGGCATCAACGCGCTGATCACCCTCGCCGCATTCGACCTCACCCGATCCAACGTCGTCACCTACGCGCCGCCATCCTATTTCGCGGAGCAGACCGGCCAGGTCAAATCGCGCGGTATCGAGCTCGAGGGCACCGCGACGCTGGTGGAAGGCGTCAACATCCGCGGCGGCTATGCCTCTGTCGACGCCGTCGTGACCAAGGATCCCGTCAATGTCGGCAAGGCGCCGACCACCGTGCCGCTCAATCGCTTCTCGCTGTGGGCCGACTACACCGTGCAGGGCGGCGCGTTCGCTGGCTTGCAGTTCGGCGCCGGCGTCCGCTACGTCGGCTCGACCTTCGGCGACGAGGCCAACAGCTTCAAGGTCCCGGCCTCGACGGTGGTCGATACGCTGGTCGCCTATTCCAGGGACAATTATCGCCTTTCGCTCAACGTCACGAACCTCGCCGACACCCGTTACGTGGCGGCCTGTTACGGCAATACCAGCTGCTTCTATGCCGAGGGCCACAAGGCGATCGCGAAACTGACCTACCGCTGGTGATGACGATGAGATCGATCCTCGGACCGCTGCATCGCTGGGCGGGACTTGTCACCGCCGCCTTCCTGTTCTTCTCGGGCGTCACCGGCGCGATCATCTCGTGGGACCACGAGATCGACGACGTCCTCAACAGGAAACTGTTCGAGGTGACGAGCGCGGGGCCGGCGATCCCATCGGTCGAGCTCGTCAAGCTGATCGAGCAGCGCGATCCTTGCGCCCGCGTCGTGCACATGTTCATGACGCCGGAGAAGGGCGAATCACTCTGGTTCTTCGTGCTGCCGCGGATCGATCCGGCCACCGGCAAGCGCTACACGCTCGACTACAACCAGGTGTTCCTCGATCCGAACACCGGGGCCGAGCTCGGGCGCCGCTATTGGGGCGCGGTCTGGCCGGTGACCAGCGAGAATTTTGTCTCGTTCCTCTACAAGCTGCACTACACGATGCACATCCCGGAATTCTGGGGCAGCGACCGCTGGGGCATGCGCTTCCTCGGCATCATCGCGGTGATCTGGACCATCGACTGTTTCGTCGGCTTCTATCTGACGCTGCCGTCGCGGCGGCGCGCAGCGGGCCAGCGCGGCAAGGGCTTTTGGGCACGCTGGGCGCCGGCCTGGAAGATCAAGAGGTCAGGCAGCGCCTACCGGATCAACTTCGACATCCATCGTGCCTTCAGCCTATGGACCTGGGCGCTGCTGTTCGTGATCGCGTTCACGGCGTTTTCGCTCAACCTTTATTTCGAGGTGTTCTCGCCGCTGATGAAGACGGTGTCCAACTACACGCCGACACCCTATGAGCAGCGGCCATACCGCCATCTCGACGATCCGATCGAGCCGAAGACGACCTATGCCGACATCGCGGCACGTGCCGCCGCCGACGGCAAGGTGCGCGGTTGGTCGACGCCGATCGGCTGGATCAATTACGGCCCCGCGCACGGCGTCTATGCGGTCGCGTTCTTCGAGCCCGGCGACGAGCATGGCGCGGCGGGCGTCGGCCCGCCGCAACTCTACTACGATAGCGAGGACGGCCGCCCGCTCGGTGCAAAACTGCCATGGGTCGGCACCGCGGCCGATGTGTTCGTGCAGATGCAGTTTCCGCTGCATTCCGGCCGCATCGCCGGCTTGCCCGGACGCATCCTGATTTCGGTGATGGGACTCGTGGTAGCCGCGCTGTCGGTCACCGGCGTGGTGATCTGGTGGCGCAAGCGCCGGGCGCGCATCCGCACGCGAGTGGCTGCGGCGTCATCGCCCGGCGGGCGTCTCGCGCCGGCCGAATAGATCGGACGGGCACAGTCGGGAGCGGCATGCGCCGCCCCCGAACGCCGTCCCGTCAGAGCAGCATCTGCATCGGCTCGGGATAATAGTGGAAGCCCTCGCCCGCCTTGGCGACGTGGCCATAGCCCGGCCAGGCGAAGTGATAGGACATCACCGCCGTCTTGTTCGCCGCCAGCATCTCCAGCAGCTTGACCCGCGAGGCTGCCGCCTGCTTCGGATCGGTGTCGTAGGAGAACTCCATCCGCGGCCGCTCCAGCAGCAGCACCGCGTGATGCGAGAGGTCGCCGAGGAAGGCGAAGGATTTGCCGGCCGAGCTCACCATGAAGATGCTGTGGCCCACGGTGTGGCCGGGCGCCGCGATCGCCTGTACGCCGGGTAGGAATTCCTGGCCGTCCTTGAAGAACACCAGCCGGTCCCGCACCGGGAGCAGGTTCTTGCGGGCGTGCACGATGAAGTCCTTCAGCGGGCTGCCCATCTTGCCTTCATCGGTCCAAAACTCGAAGTCGCTTTGCGCGATGTAGTATTGCGCGTTGGGGAACAGCGGCTTGTTGCTGGCGTCGACGATACCGCCGATGTGGTCGATATGGGCGTGCGACAGCACCACCGCATCGATGTCCTCCGGCTTGATGCCGGCCTCCTTCATGCTCTTCTGCTGCCGGCCGGTGGTCGGCCCGAACGCCTGCGAGGTGCCCATGCCGGTGTCGAACAGGATCAGCTTGTCGCCGGTGTTGACGATCGGCGAGTTCTGCTCGAGCACGACATTGTCCGGCGACAGGAAGTGGTCGGACAGCATCTTCTTGACCTCCTCCTTCGGTACGCCGGTGAAGGTCCCAGAGGGATCGCCGAGTGGCAGCGGTCCATCGGACACCACGGTCACTTCGGCTTCGCCGAGCACGAAGCGGTGCCAGTACGGTGTCTGCGTGCCGAGCTTCGGCGCACGTGCCACCGCGGTACCGCCGAGCATGGTGCTGGCACCGAGACCGGCACCGAGCGCGAGCAGGGATCGTCGTGAGATGTTGGACGTCATTCGTCTTCCTCCACAATTCTTTAAGATTCTTTTCATGACTTTTCGTGTTGCCCGCGCCGGTCCGCCGCTTGACCTGATGCAGGCAACGGAATGCTGCGCTCGCCCGCGTAAGCTGGCAAGAAGAATAAGGGGAACGCAGCAGATTGAAAGTTATCCAGGTGCAACCACGATGCGAACGGGCGGAGCTTATTTCGCTCCGCGTTTCGCCTCGATCGTATCCCAGATCCTCGCCGCGACATCGGGTCCGTTGAGCCGCGCGATCGCGCGGATGCCGGTCGGCGAGGTAACGTTGATCTCCGTGAGGTTGCCGTCGATCACGTCGATGCCGACGAACAGCAGGCCGCGCTCGCGCAGCGCCGGGCCGAGTGTGGCGCAGATTTCGCGCTCGCGATCCGACAGCTCGGTCGCCGCCGCCGCGCCGCCGCGCACCATGTTGGAGCGCAGATCATCCACCGCCGGCACGCGGTTGACGGCGCCGGCGAATTCGCCGTCGACCAGGATGATGCGCTTGTCGCCGTGCTTCACCTCGGGGAGGAAGCGCTGGATCACCCACGGCTCCTTGAAGGTGACCGAGAACATGTCGAACAGCGAGCCGAAATTCATGTCCTGCGGCATCACCCGGAACACCGCGGCGCCGCCATGGCCGTGCAGCGGCTTCATGACGACGGCGCCGTGCTGATCGCGGAACGCATTGATCTCGTCGAGGTCGCGCGAGATCAGGGTCGGCGGCATCAGCTGCGGAAAATTCATCACGAACAGCTTTTCCGGCGCGTTGCGCACGCTGGCCGGGTTGTTGACGACCAGGGTTTTCGGATGGATGCGCTCGAGGAAATGGGTCGTGGTGATGTAGGCGAGGTCGAACGGCGGGTCCTGCCGCAGCAGCACGACGTCAAACCCGTTGAGCGCTTCGCGCTTTGGCTCGCCGAGCGTGAAGTGGTTGCCGACCTCGTCGCGCACGGTCAGCTGCTGCACCGGCGCCACCAGCTCCTCGCCATAGAGCGACAGCTTGTCCGGCGTGTAATAGGAAATGCTGTGGCCGCGCTTCTGCGCCTCGAGCAGCAGCGCAAAGGTGGAATCACCGCGGATGTTGATGCGCGCGATCGGGTCCATCTGGACGGCAACGTTCAATTTCATGGGCGGGTCCCGTTGTTTTAGGTGCTGGCGTCGAATGCCGCCAACAGATGGCGCGGCAGGCTCTTCGGCGCAATCAGCACGGCATCGAATCTGAGATCAAATTCCGCATGTTCGGGATGCGCCATCAGCCAGGCCTGCGCGCAATTGATGATGCGTTGCTGCTGGCGCGGCGTCACAGCGTAAGCGGCGTCATCGAGGCTGGCGCGGGCCTTGACCTCGACAAAGATCACGAGATTGCGCCGGCGCGCCACCAGGTCGATCTCGCCATAGGGTGTGCGGAAGCGCTTTGCCAGGATGCGATAGCCCTTGGCGATCAGCAGCGCAGCGGCGCGGCTCTCGGCCGAGATGCCGGTGCGGAAGGCGGCGATCCGTTCCGGAGAGGCGCTGTCAGTCTTCGCCATCGCTGTCCCCGTTATCCTTGGCAAGCTCGAGGGCGCGGGCATAGACCTCGCGGCGCGGCCGGCCCGACAGTTCGACCGCATGCGCCACCGCGTCCTTGACGCTGCCACGCGCCAGCTGCGTGCGCAACAGATCGTCCAGCGTGTCCTGGTCCATCACGCCGGCATCGTCCGGCGGCGGCCCGACCACGAGCACGAATTCGCCGCGGGTTTCCAGCATGTCCGCGGCCGCGGCCAGGTCAGTGAGCGGCGCGCGCTTGATGTCCTCGTGCAGCTTGGTCAGCTCGCGGCAGATCGCGGCCTGGCGCCCGCCCATGCTCGCGGCGAGGTCGCGCAGGCTCTCCTGCACGCGACTGCCGGATTCGAACATGACAAGCGTCGAATCGATCCTGGCGAGCTCGCCGAGCCGCGTGCGGCGGGCATGCTCCTTGGCCGGCAGAAATCCTTCGAAGAAGAACCGGTCGGTGGGCAGCGCGGCCACGGACAGCGCGGTCAGCACCGACGATGCCCCGGGCACCGCGATCACCCGGTGCCCCGCAGCGCAGACCTCGCGCACCAGCTTGAAACCGGGATCGGAGATCAGCGGCGTGCCGGCGTCCGAGACCAGCGCGATCGAGGCGCCCTGCGCCAGCCGCTCCAGCAGTTTCGGCCGGGCCTGTGCCGCATTGTGCTCGTGATACGGCACCAGCTCGGCGGTGATCGCATAGCGCTCGGTCAGCCGGCGCGTGATTCTTGTGTCCTCGCACGCGATCACATCGACCCCGGCCAGCGTTTCCAGCGCGCGCAGGGTGATGTCGGCGAGATTGCCGATCGGGGTCGCCACCAGATGCAGTCCCGGAGCCGCCTTCGGCGCCGCTAGCACCTGGCTGCCGATCGAAAAACTTCGGCTGGAAGAACCTGCGGTGGCCTCGGTGGACGAGAGGGAGCTGGCTTTTGCGCGCATCATGCCAATCTAAAGGGACGGCAGTGCTTGCGCCACACCGCCAATGGGGTTGGTGGGGGATCGCCGGCTAAAGGAAACATAAGCCTCGGCAGCGGCTCCGCGTGGCCATAATCCTTTTGTTTTGGTTAACTATTCGCCGACAATATGCCCAAATCCGCCCGCCTGATCTGGCCGGAACGGAATTCTGGCCGATCACGGTCGGTCAAGAGAAGAGAGACAATGGAAGGCCCGCATCACCGCAAGTCCCCGTCGGCATCGGGCGCGACCCGGCGGACCGCGCTTGGCCTGATCGTGGGCGCGCCGCTGCTGTCGGCGTGCTCCGGCGTGCAGCAGAGCCTGAGCCAGTTCTCCAGCCCGTTCGGCGGACAGGACGCAGGACCGGCCGGCCCGCCGCAGCAGCCGCAATCGGTCGGCACCGGGCAGGTCAAGGTCGGGCTGATCCTGCCGCTGTCGGCATCGGGCAATGCCGGCCTCGCCGCGCAGTCGATGCGCAACGCCGCCGAGATGGCGCTGGCCGAGTTCCAGAACCCGAACATCCAGCTCCTGATCAAGGACGACGGCGGCAGTGCGCAGGGCGCCGGGCAGGGAACCCAGCAGGCGCTGTCGGAAGGCGCCGAGATCATTCTCGGGCCGCTGTTCGCCGGTTCGGTGCCCGCTGCCGCGCAGCTGACGCGGCCGCGCGGGACCTCGGTAATCGCGTTCTCGACCGATTCCAGCGTCGCCGGACGCGGCGTCTATCTGCTGAGTTTCCTGCCGGAATCCGATATCAATCGCATCGTCGATTACTCATCGAGCATCGGCAAGCGGTCGTTCGCGGCGCTGTTGCCCGACAACGCCTATGGCAACGTGGTCGAGGCCGCGTTCAAGCAGGCGGTCGGCCGCAAGAACGGCCGCATCGTTGTGTTCGAGAAATATGGCGCCGACCGCGCGACGCCGGCGCGCACGGTGGCGCAGGCGCTCGGCCAGGCCGACGCGCTGCTGCTCGCCGATGACGGCGATTCGGTGGTGGCGACCGCGGACGCGCTGACGGCGGCGGGCTCCAATTTGCGCAACATCCAGCTGCTCGGTACCGGGCTGTGGGACAATCCGCGCGTCTTCGCGAGCCCCGTTCTGCAAGGCGGGCTCTACGCCGCGCCCGATCCGGCCGGCTTCCGCAGCTTCGCCGGCCGCTACCGCGCCAAGTTCGGCGGCGAACCGGTGCGCACCGCGACGCTGGCCTATGATGCGGTCGCGCTGATGGCGGCGCTGGCGCGCACCCAGGGCGCGCAGCGCTTCGCGCCGGAGACGCTGACCAATCCATCCGGCTTTGCCGGTATCGACGGCCTGTTCCGCTTCCGCTCCGACGGCACCAACGAGCGCGGACTTGCGGTCATGAAAGTGGCGACCGGCGGCGCCACTGCCGTCGCCGGCTCGCCGAAGAGTTTTGGCGCGTAATTCTATGTTGCCGCTGTTGCCGATGCGAACTCGGCCTCGTAGCGGCGGCGGTTGCTCCAGTAGATGTTGGCGAACAGCGCCGCTTCGTGACGCCAGGGGATGTGGTCCTCGCTATCCTGATCCGCCTGCGCCTCGATCCACTCGGCGTGCATCTTGATGGCGCCTGCGCGATCGCCCTGCAGCGCGCGAAGCTGGAAATCGAACATATGGCGCTCGATCTCGGGATAGCGGTCGTACCAGCACGTCGACCATTGCCGGTTCTGCAAGGCAAAGCGCCGGATCCAGCGCTCGGTCAGGTCCATCTCGTGCTCGGGCTTCGAGAACATCACGTCGCGCCGCGCTTCCTGCAATGTCTCGATCGCAACCGGCTTGTTCTTGCACCACAGCGTCTGCATCGCAGGATCGTTCAGGTAGCGGTCGGCGTAGATCGGATGCGGGAAGGCGATCTCGCGCAGCTGCGGCAGCTCGAAATAGACGCGGATCTCCGAGCAAACGCTGGCCTTCAGCTCGTTGTCCTCCATCTTGCGGTGGAAGGCGTCGAAGCCGATGCCGGGGAAATACGGCATGAAGGCCGCGTGGAACATCTCGTGTAGGCGGTAGAGGTCTTCGATCGCCGGACTGTCGTAGGTCCGGTTCATGGTGACGCCCCACCATGAGCAGAAATGGGCGCGCTCGAGCCGGTCGTCGGTGGTGTCGCAGAACAGCCGCGGCAGGCCGGCGAACTGCTCGACGATGTCGTGAATGAAGCCGCCGTCGGCATGCGAGGCCCGGATCGGTGCGCTGCGCCAAAGTCCGAACACGTGACGGTGAACGTCCTGCGCGCTGGTCAGGATAACCGGGTTCTTCAATCAAGCGTCTCCCGTTGCCGCGATCGGTCCGGCGGTCCCGATCATCTCGGCCATCGCCGGCGTCAGGCACAGCCGCAGCGATGCATCGAGGTCGCCGGCCGGCCGGCGCAGGAAGTCTGCAAGCGCGCGATCGGTCGTCGCGTCGGCTTTCGCCAGCGCCAGCACGCTGACGTCGCTCGGCAGGAGTGCGAGGCCCAGGCGACGGCCGATCTGCGCCGCCGCCTCGCGCTGAGTGCTCTTGTAACGCCGCGGCAGGTCGAACACGTCGTGGCGCTCGAGCAGCGCCGAGCCGAGCTGCAGCGAGGTCAGGTTCTTGAACCATTGATTGCCGAACAGCGTCGGCATCGCCTTGCGGGACAACAGTCCGCCGATCCGGTCGTAATAGACGCCGAACGGCTTTGACAGGCTGAAGGCGAGCGCCAGCACGGCCGGACTGTCGGCCGCGATGCGCGCGGCCGGCGGCTCGGCGATGGAGCCGACATAGGTGACGTCGAGCAGCACGCGCGGCCGTTCGCTCTCCGCCGCGAGCAAGCCGAGGAAGTCATTGGCGTGCGGCCAGACATTGCCGTCGATCGCCGATGGCTGGCTCAGGCAGAACAGGGCGGTGGCGGACAGCGTACGGCCGACCGCCTGCCAGTCGGCGCGCGCGTGCTCGGTCACGGTAATGCCGCAGGCCTCGGCATAGGCCTTGTAGCCCTCATACTCGCCGGCGAAGACATGAACCTCGGGCTCGAATCTTTCGCTGCGCGCGCGATTTCCATAAGCGGCGATGACGTGAAACAGCGCCTCGCTGCCGCCGGCGGTCGGGTAGCGCCATGGATAGGCGAAATTGTCGATCGCGATCACAGGCGCGGCCCAGCCGGTCCACCGCTCGATGAAGGCCTCATGCGCGGCGAACTGCTTGCCGGTCCAGGCGTCGCGGAATTGCTCGAGATGATGGCGGCGCGCGGCGTCCGGCCCGTTGAGCGCATTGCCGAGGATGGCGTGCTTGGCCGCTTCGGTCTCAGGCGTGACGAGCGCATAGACGGTCTTGCTTGCGCCGGCCTCTTTGACGCGGCGATCAAGCGCGGGATCATGGATCGGTGGAATGGCGGGCCGAGCGTTCATGATCGGGACTCGGGGCAGGCGGGCGCGAGCGAACGGGAACCGATACCATAAAAGGCGAGCAGGCAGCGAAATCCCTGCCGGTTGGCTTACCAATCGCTTTACGCGGCGAGGTCGGCCACCACGGCGTCGAGCACCGGAAAGCCCGACTTGGTCACGCGCAGCCGTCCGTCGGCATCGACCGCGATGGCGCCTTCCTCGCGCAGCGCGGCGACGCGGTGCGGATCGAGCTTGCGTCCGGCGAGCTCGGCATAGCGGCGGGGATCGATGCCCTCGGCGAGCCGCAGTCCCATCAGCAGGAATTCGTCGGCGCGCTCCTCGCTGTTGAGGTTGTCATCGGTGACGACGCCGTGGCCACGCTCCTCGACGTTGAGCAGCCACGCCTCGGGACGCCGCTCGGTGGCGGTGGCGTGCCTGACGCCGTCGATGTCGAGCCGGCCATGCGCGCCCGGACCGATGCCGGCATATTCCTGGCCGCGCCAGTAGACGAGATTGTGCCGGCACTCGGCGCCGGCGCGGGCGTGGTTGGAAATCTCGTAGGCCGGCAGGCCCTCGCGGGCGCAGACTTCCTGCGTCACGTCGTAGAGCGCACGTGCGGCCGCTTCATCGGGCGTCTGCAATTTGCCGGCGGCGTGCAGTCCGAAGAACGGGGTACCTTCCTCGATCGTGAGCTGATAGAGCGACAGATGCTCGGCGGCTTCCGAGATCGCCCGCTTCAACTCGGCGGCCCACATCTGCGGCGTCTGGTCGGGGCGGGCGTAGATCAGGTCGAACGAGTAGCGGTCGAACGCGCTGCGGGCGATCGCTACCGCATCCATCGCCTCGCGCGCGGTGTGCAGGCGTCCGAGCGCCTTCAGCGAGGCGTCGTCCAGCGCCTGCACGCCGAGCGAGACGCGGTTGACGCCGGCGCTGCGATAGCCGCGAAACCGCGTCGCCTCGACGCTGGTCGGATTGGCCTCGAGCGTGACCTCGACGTCAGGCGCGACCGACCAGTGCTTGCCGATCGCATCGAGCACCGCGCCGACGGTCTGCGGCTGCATCAGCGAGGGCGTGCCGCCGCCGAGGAAGATCGAGGAGACCTCGCGCCCCGGCACGCGCGCCGCGGTGGTTTCGATCTCGCGCGCGAAGGCGCGCACGAAACGCGGCTCGTCGATCGGCGCATGCCGCACATGGCTGTTGAAATCGCAATACGGGCATTTCGACAGGCAGAACGGCCAGTGCACGTAGACGCCGAACGCAAGTCTTCCCTCCCCCGCTTGCGGGGGGCGGTTAGGGAAGGGGCGTTCAGCGCGGCTCAAGACAAATCTCCGCGAGCTTCACGAAGGCGCGGGCGCGATGCGACAGGCCAAGCCCGAGCGGCGGCAGGCCGTGCTTCTCCGCCGCGCTCCTGCAGCAGGCGCTCGATCCGCGTCATCGCGGCCATGAAGTCTTTGTTCTCGCCGGCCCAGCGCGCCGAATAGATGCCGGGCGCGCCGTCGAGCGCATCGACCACGAGGCCGGAATCGTCGGCAAAGGCCGGCAATCCCGCGGCCTTGGCGGCGGCGATCGCCTTGATCGCGGCATTGGCGCGAAAGGTCTCGCCGGTCTCCTCGGGCTCCGGAAGGTCGAGCTCGCCGGCCGACACCGCCTCGATGCCGTGCGGCGCCAGCAGTTCCCGCATCTCGGCGAGCTTGCCGGGATTATGGGTGGCGATGATCAGCCTTCCGGTGATTCGGCGATGCATGACCAATCTGTCTACGCCACCGCGATCTTTTGCAAGTCGACCAGACGCGCGACACCTTTGCGCGCCAGCGCCATCAACGCCAAAAATTGGTCCTGCGTGAACGGCGTCTTCTCGGCGGTACCCTGCACCTCGATGATGCGGCCGTCGCCGGTCATCACGAAATTGGCGTCGGTGTCGGCCTCGGAATCCTCGGCATAGTCGAGATCGAGCACCGGCGTGCCCTGGTAGATGCCGCAGGAGATCGCCGCCACGTTGTCGCGCAACACGTTGGCCTTGAGCATGTTGCGGGTCTTCATCCAGTTGATGCAATCGGCCAGCGCGACCCAGGCTCCGGTGATCGAGGCGGTCCGGGTGCCGCCATCGGCCTGGATCACGTCGCAATCGATGGTGATCTGGCGCTCGCCGAGTGCCTCCAGATCGACCGCGGCGCGCAGCGAGCGGCCGATCAGGCGCTGGATCTCGACCGTGCGGCCGCCCTGCTTGCCGGCCGAGGCCTCGCGGCGGGTCCGTTCCAGGGTGGCGCGTGGCAGCATGCCGTATTCGGCGGTGACCCAGCCGCGGCCCTGGCCCTTGAGCCACGGCGGCAGCCGTTCTTCGAGCGTCGCGGTGACCAGCACATGGGTGTCGCCGAATTTCACCATGCAGGAACCCTCGGCATATTTGACGACACCGCGTTCCAGTGTGACGGGACGCAGTTCATCGGGTGCACGGCGGCTTGGCCGCATGGGGAATCCTCCAAAAATCAGCGAGATGGCTGGCCGTGCTTGTAGGAGGGCGAACGGGCAGCGGCAAGGGTTTTCGGCCCCTCGGTCATCCGCGGGAATGCGCGCTTGTCACCGGCCCGCCGGAGCGACAAATTAGGGCGCGATACCAAGGAGTGGAGTGTTGGCTCAGCACGATCCGATCAACCTGATCACGCCCTATGCGGGGCTAGCCCAGCTCAATGAGCGCTCGCGCGACATTTTTCGTCAAATCGTCGAAAGCTACCTTGCGACCGGCGAGCCGGTCGGCTCGCGCAACATCTCGCGCCTGATCGCGTTACCGCTGTCGCCCGCCTCGGTCCGCAATGTGATGTCGGATCTCGAGCAGCTCGGGCTGATCTACGCGCCGCACACTTCGGCGGGCCGGCTGCCGACCGAGCTCGGCCTGCGCTTCTTCGTCGACGCGCTGATGCAGATGGGCGATCTCACCGAGGCAGAGCGGCAATCGATCCAGACCCAGCTCGCCGCAGTCGGCCGCGCCCAGACCGTCGAGGCGGCGCTTGGCGAGGCGCTGACGAAGCTGTCGGGTCTGACCCGCGCCGCCGCGGTGGTGCTGACGCCGAAGTCGAACGCGCGGCTGAAGCACATCGAATTCGTGCGGCTGGAGCCGGAGCGGGCGCTGGTCGTGCTGGTCGGCGAAGACGGCCAGGTCGAGAACCGGGTGCTCACGCTGCCGCCGGGAGTTCCCTCCTCGGCACTGATCGAGGCGACCAACTTCCTCAATGCGCGAATCCGCGGCCGGACGCTGGCCGAAGCGCGCCTCGAGCTCGAGACGGCGCTGACGCAGAGCCGCGCCGAGCTCGATCAGCTCACCCAAAAGGTGATCTCGGCGGGTATCGCCAGCTGGTCCGGCGGCGAGAGCGAGGCCCGGCAGCTGATCGTGCGCGGCCACGCCAACCTGCTGGAGGATCTGCACGCGCTCGACGATCTCGAACGCATCAAGTCGCTGTTCGACGATCTCGAGACCAAGCGCGGCGTGATCGACCTGCTCGGCCGCGCCGAACAGGGCGAGGGCGTCCGGATCTTCATCGGCTCGGAGAACAAGCTGTTCTCGCTATCGGGTTCCTCGACCATCGTCGCGCCCTATAGCGATGCCCAGGGCCGGATCGTCGGCGTGCTCGGCGTGATCGGGCCGACGCGGCTGAACTACGCCAGGGTGATTCCGACCGTCGACTACGCCGCGCGCATCGTAAGCCGGATATTGGGCGGCTGACGAGGGCGGAATTCGGCTTCATTTGACGCATTTCCGTCATCTGAACCGCGCGCCGCCCCGCCCGGAAAGGCCAGGTAACGCTTGATTTTCGCCGCCCAAAGCACGATATCCCGGCCAGCAATCCCCAAGATTTGAACCGACGCGAGTTTTCGAGAAGGCAAGCCATGACCGATCCGAACCGGGCCAACGACAACACCGAGAATTCGGCGCAGACCGGCGAGCCGGTGGTCTCCAAGCCCTACATCATGCCCGACGATCCCGAGGCGGGTTCGGCCGAGGCGCTGAGCAAGGAATTGGGCGAGGCGCGCGACAAGATGCTGCGCACGCTGGCCGAGATGGAAAACCTCCGTCAGCGCACCCGCCGCGAAGTCGCCGACGCCAAGACCTACGGCATCACCGGCTTCGCCCGCGACGTGCTCGATATCGCCGACAATCTGCAGCGCGCGCTCGATGCAGTCCCGGTCGAGACCAGGGAAGCTGCCGATCCCGGGCTGAAGGCGCTGATCGAGGGCGTCGAGCTGACCGAGCGCTCGCTGCTCAACACGCTGGAGAAGAACGGCGTCAAGAAATTCGATCCGATCGGCGAGAAGTTCGATCCGAACTTCCAGCAGGCGATGTTCGAGGTGCCCGATCCGTCGGTGCCGTCGGGCACCGTGGTGCAGGTCGTGCAGGCCGGCTACATGATCGGCGAGCGCGTGCTGCGCCCAGCGCTGGTCGGCGTTTCCAAGGGCGGCGCCAAGGCCGCCCCAGCTACCGACTTCACGGCCTGATCGCGCGCCGTCACAGCGGCTTCTCATGCACCTTCGGCCAATAGGTGCCGAAGCTCCAGAGATTGCCGTCCGGATCGCGGCAGGCGAAATCGCGGCTGCCGTAGTCGGTGTTGTGCAGTTCCATCTCGATCTTCGCCCCCGCCGCCTTGGCCTTCGCGTGCAAGGCATCGGGATCGTCGATCGCAACATAGATGGAATCGGTGCGGCGGCCGCCGCTGTCGCCGACCAGCTTGCCATAGGCGTCGTCGCGCGCCTGGCCGAGCATCAGCAGCGAGGAACCGAAGGCGAGCTCGGCGTGGTGGATCACGCCGCCGTCGCGGTAGACCACGCGCTCGGTGAATCCGAACACCTTCTTGAACCAGTCGATCATCGCCTCGGCGTCGTTGCAGCGCAGGGTCGGGTAGATGCGCGGCGCTTCGATATTTTGGGTCATGTCACAGGGCCTCCTTCGCTGACCGCCTGATGGATCGCGGCATTATGCGCGAGGCAACGCGGCGCCGGCTTGAAGGTTTGTTACCGCTCCTCGAATCGAACCAGCCGGCCGTCGGTCAGGCCAGGCGGCGCGCCCAGGCGGTCGGCGGTTCCCCGGCGAACTCGACGAATTCGCGGGCCAGATGGGCCTGATCGGCGTAGCCGCTTTCGGCCGCGATTGCTGCCCAGCCGCGCAACGCGCCGCTTTGCGCCAGCCGGCTCGCCCGGTGAAAGCGTATCATGCGCGCCAGCGATTTCGGCGCGAGGCCAAGCTCGGATCGAAACCGCTCGACGAGATGCTTGCGGCTCCAGCCGATCTCTCCGGCCAGCGCCGTGATCCGCGCGGCGCCGGCGGAGCGCGCCAGCTTGCGGTAGGCGAACACGATCTCCGGCGACGCCGCGCGGCCGAGCCGACCGAAGATGAACGCCTCGATCAGATCGAAGCGGTGCTGCCAGGAGGTCGCGGCACCGAGTCGTTCGCGCAGCCGGTGGCCGTCATGGCCGAGCACGTCGTCGATTTCGACCATGCGCCCGGCGAGCTCACTGACGGCGCCGCCGAAGAAGCTGTAGGCGCCGAGCGGCGTGAAATCGACCTGCACGCATGCGGCCTGTCCGTCGGACTCGATGTAGACCGGTCCTGCGAACAGGCCGGCGGCGAAACTGTGCTGCAGGTCGGAGGCATCCGGCTCGCGCCCGAGCGCGATTCTGAACGGCGTGCCGAAGCTGATGATCAGCGGAACAATCAGCGGCGCGGTCTGACGCTGCGCGAAGCGGCCGCTCGCCGTCTCGCGATAGCCCGTCATCCCGACGATCAGCCCCGCCATCCGCGGCGACGGCGCGCGCTGCACGAAGTCGAAGATCATGGGAGCCGCGGCTTCGGACATGCGAAACTCGCCGGGCGCGTCGGTTAGCCGATGTCCGACGACTGGATGCGCTTGACGCCGGCCTTGGCCATGTCGGCCCAGGCCTTGGCGAGCGAGCCCTGGGTGTCGATGCCGCGGCAGGCGTCCTCCACCACATAGGTCTCGAAGCCGGCCTTGCGGGCGTCGAGCGCGGTCCAGGCCACGCAGAAGTCGGTCGCGAGTCCGGCGACGAACACGCGCTTGACCTTGCGCGCCTTGAGATAGGCGGCAAGGCCCGTGGTGGTCTTGCCGTCGGCCTCGGTGAAGGCGGAATAGCTGTCGACGTTGTTGTGAAACCCCTTGCGGATGATCAGCTCGGCCTGCGGGATCGCGAGATCCTTCGACAGCGCCGCGCCCTCGGTGCCCTGCACACAGTGGTCGGGCCAGAGCACCTGCTTGCCATAGGCGAGGTCGATGGTCTCGAACGGCTTCTTGCCGGCATGGACCGAGGCGAAGGAGACGTGGCCGGGGGTGTGCCAGTCCTGCGTCATCACCACATTGGCGAAGCTCTTGGCGATCCGGTTGATGACCGGCACCACCTGCTCACCGTCCTTCACCGCGAGGCTGCCGCCGGGCAGGAAGCAGTTCTGGACGTCGATCACCAGCAGCGCCGAGGCATCGTCGGGCTTGATCGCGGCTGCCAGGAGTTCGTCCGAAAGCAGGCCTGCCAGCACCGCCGCACCGAGACCTGCAACCACCTGTCGTCGATCCAACATGGTGCCCTCCTCGCCTTGCATGAAACTGCGAGAAGGCTAGTTCCGTTCGCGGAGCCGCGAAAGTGGGATTTTCGGCGGGACCTGCGAAAGCGCCGCTCAGCCGCGCGGCTGGATGCCGTCGCGCACCGCACGGAAGCGCGGAAAGGCTTTGTCCCAGTCGGTGCGCGGCGAGCTGCCGATGATCCGCATCGAGGTTTGCGCGCCGAACCGGAGCCACTGCACGATGGTCACCGGCGTATTGTCCTTGCCGCTGGTGGCGTCGATCCGCGTCTCGAAGCCGGGCTGGCCGTCGATCCGGATCGGCTCCGACATCGTGATGCGCCCATCGCGCACGCCGGGGATCGTGGTGGCGATCTGCTGGGCGAAACGGCCGCGATCGTCGGGGCTGGCCGGGGCCGAGGCGATGATGCCGAGCAGCATGAACGGCTTGGTTTCGAGGCCGCTCTTCTCGTCGCCGTCGGCCACCAGCAGCGCTGCGCCCGGCGCCAGCATGCGGACGTTCTTGAAATCGCTGAGCTGCGTGACCTTGAACGGCATCATGCCGAGCTGCTCGTCGACCGGGACCTCGGTGCGGATCACGGCGCTGGCGAACATCTGCCGGATAGCGTCATCGGTGTAGATCCTGGAGGCGTTCTCGGGCACCTGCACGGCGACATAGCCGGAGAAGGTTGGACCAGGCAGGATCATGGAGTAGCGCCGGACATTGGTGGTGCCGTCGCGCGCGCTCTCCACGGTGTAATAGGCAAGGCCGGCCGCCGTCTCGAGGCTCTCGGGCTTGATGCCGCCGGTGCCGCCGGGATTGGCCTTGAAGGCGTTCACGACCTCGTTGTAGGCGTCCGCCGGCAGATCGGCGATCAGCACCTTCACGCCCTGGTCCTCGGTCTCGAAGCCGATGAAGGTCTTGGCGCGGTTCAGCCCGACCAGCGGCTTCATGCCGACATGGGCGCCGGGCGGAAACACCGCGTCGGCCGCAAAGGCAGAACAGGTCGCAGCAATCAGCAAGGCAACCGCAGCGAGAACTCGAATTGGCGTCATGGAGGAATCTACCGGGTTTGCTTGGAGGCCCTGCTCGACGGGTCAGGGCGGGGCCGGGCGGGTCTCATCAGTCGGCCCGCTTTTAGCGGTTTTGATGGCCCTGCAACAGGGTCGACGGACCTCTGTTCCTGCCACCGCCTGGATTCGCCGGCATTTCGCGCAGATAGCGCCGCCCTTCCGGGTGTTTCCCGGTATTTCCGGAAGCGGCGCCGTTGGCGCGCGCGGCGCGTGCCAGCGGCCGAACAGCGCGCCTGCCGGCCGATCCGTCACGAAGATTGTAAGTGTTCACTCAACAGCGGGAGCCTTGCCGCGATACCGGACGGCGGCCGGTCCGGCCTCGCGTCATTGCTATTTGTTAACATGTTTAGGGATTGAGCCGGCGCCGGGGGCTGCGCTGACACAATCTTTCAAACGTCAGTCTTTTCAGGCTTCAACGTGTCGTCCAGTCCTTGCGGGCACGACCCTCTCTCCTATATCAGGCTCACCGTCGCAATATCGCGAGTATGTGAACGTCTGGGGGTTCGGTACGGAGCGCCGTCAGGGCCCAACCAACCTGCCGTAGCAAAGAGGATATGAAAACCATGGGTAAGGTCATTGGGATCGACCTCGGCACCACGAATTCGTGCGTCGCCGTTATGGATGGCAAGAACGCCAGGGTGATCGAGAATGCCGAGGGCATGCGGACGACGCCGTCGATCGTTGCCTTCACCGATGATGGCGAGCGCCTCGTCGGCCAGCCGGCGAAGCGCCAGGCGGTGACCAATCCCGAGCGAACGTTCTTCGCGGTGAAGCGCCTGATCGGCCGCCGCTACGACGACCCGATGGTCGAGAAGGACAAGAAGCTCGTTCCCTACAAGATCGTCAAGGCATCGAACGGCGACGCCTGGGTCGAAGCCGACGGCAAGACCTATTCGCCCTCGCAGGTCTCGGCCTTCATCCTGCAGAAGATGAAGGAGACCGCTGAGGCGCATCTCGGCCAGAAGGTCGATCAGGCCGTCATCACGGTTCCCGCCTATTTCAACGACGCACAGCGTCAGGCCACCAAGGACGCCGGCAAGATCGCCGGCCTCGAAGTGCTGCGCATCATCAACGAGCCGACCGCGGCCGCGCTCGCCTATGGTCTCGACAAGACCAAGAGCGGCACGATCGCGGTGTACGACCTCGGCGGCGGCACCTTCGATATCTCGATCCTCGAGATCGGCGATGGCGTGTTCGAGGTGAAGTCGACCAACGGCGACACCTTCCTCGGCGGTGAAGACTTCGACATGCGCCTGGTCGGTTATCTTGCCGACGAGTTCCAGAAGGAGCAGGGCATCAACCTGCGCAACGACAAGCTGGCGTTGCAGCGCCTGAAGGAAGCCGCGGAGAAGGCCAAGATCGAGCTGTCGTCGACCACGCAGACCGAGATCAACCTGCCGTTCATCACGGCCGATCAGACCGGTCCGAAGCATCTGACGATGAAGCTGACCCGCGCCAAGTTCGAGGCGCTGGTGGCTGACCTCGTCGAGAAGACCATCGAGCCGTGCCGCAAGGCGCTGAAGGATGCCGGCCTGACCGCCGGCGAGATCGGCGAAGTGGTGCTGGTCGGCGGCATGACCCGCATGCCGAAGATCCAGGAAGTCGTGAAGCAGTTCTTCGGCAAGGAGCCGCACAAGGGCGTCAACCCCGACGAGGTGGTTGCGATCGGTGCTGCGATCCAGGCCGGCGTGCTGCAGGGCGACGTCAAGGACGTGCTGCTGCTCGACGTGACCCCGCTGTCGCTGGGCATCGAGACGCTGGGCGGCGTGTTCACCCGGATCATCGACCGCAACACCACGATCCCGACCAAGAAGAGCCAGGTGTTCTCGACCGCCGAAGACAATCAGGGCGCGGTCACCATCCGCGTCTTCCAAGGCGAGCGTGAAATGGCGGCCGACAACAAGATGCTCGGCCAGTTCGACCTGATGGGCATTCCGCCGGCGCCGCGCGGCATGCCGCAGATCGAGGTGACCTTCGACATCGACGCCAACGGCATCGTCAACGTCTCGGCCAAGGACAAGGCGACCGGCAAGGAGCAGCAGATCCGGATCCAGGCATCCGGCGGCCTGTCCGAGGCCGACATCGAGAAGATGGTCAAGGACGCCGAGGCCAATGCGGCCGAGGACAAGAAGCGCCGCGAGGCCGTCGACGCGAAGAACCATGCCGACGGCCTGGTCCATTCGACCGAGAAGGCTCTCGCCGAGCACGGCTCGAAGATCGCCGACACCGAGCGCCGAGCGATCGAAGACGCCGTCAGCGACCTCAAGGAGGCGCTGAAGGGCGACGACGCCGAGGCGATCAAGGCCAAGACCAACACGCTGGCGCAGGCTTCGATGAAGCTCGGCGAGGCCATGTACAAGCAGCAGGCCGAGGCCGACGCGGCCAAGGACGCTGCCAAGGATGACGTCGTCGACGCGGAGTTCACTGAGGTCGACGACGACAAGAACAACAAGAAGTCTGCCTGAACGCGGATTGGATCATGGCCCTCACACCAAAGAGCACGCCCGGCGTCTCGATGGAGTGGGGGCCATTTTTCGTTAAGGCGATCGCACCATCTTTTAGACAGGCGCAATTTTCCGCGATCGCGACGAACTTCGGACGGAATTGAAGGATGTCCACCAAGCGCTGCTACTACGAGACCCTCGAAGTCGACCGAAATGCGGACGAGACCAAGCTGAAGGCGGCTTTCCGCAAGCTCGCGATGAAGTGGCATCCGGACAGGAATCCGGGCGACGCCAGCAGCGAGATCCGCTTCAAGGAAATCAACGAAGCCTATGAGGTTCTGAAGGATGGCGAGAAGCGCGCCGCCTATGACCGCTTCGGCCATGCCGCCTTCGAGCAGGGCATGGGCGGCGGCGGGCCCGGCTTCGGTGCCGGCTTCGCCTCGTCCTTCTCCGACATCTTCGAAGACCTGTTCGGCATGGCCGGGCAGCGCCGCAGCGGTGGCCGAGAGCGCGGCGCTGATCTGCGCTACAACATGGAGATCACGCTCGAAGAAGCCTTCCAGGGCAAGACCGCGCAGATCGAGATCCCGGTGTCGGTCACCTGCGAAGCCTGCTCGGGCACCGGCGCCAAGGCCGGCACCAAGCCGAAGACCTGCTCGCATTGCGGCGGCGCCGGCCGCATCCGCCAAGCCCAAGGCTTCTTCACGCTGGAGCGCACCTGCCCCGGCTGCCAGGGCCGCGGCCAGATGATCGAGGATGCCTGCACCTCCTGCGCCGGCTCCGGCCGGGTAACGCGCGACCGCACGCTGTCGGTCAACATCCCCCCCGGCGTCGAGGATGGCACCCGGATCCGTCTCGCCGGCGAAGGCGAGGCCGGTGTCCGCGGCGGTCCGCCCGGCGACCTCTACATCTTCCTGTCGCTGACCACGCACCAGCTGTTCCAGCGCGACGGCGCCGACCTGCATTGCCGCGTGCCGATCTCGATGGTCACGGCCGCGCTCGGCGGCGAATTCGAAGTCCCGACCATCGACAACGGCCACACCAAGGTGAAGGTGCCGGCCGGCACCCAGTCGGGTCGGCGATTCCGCATCGCATCAAAGGGTATGCCGGTGCTCCGCTCGCGCCAGACCGGCGACATGTATGTCCAGGTCATGGTCGAAACGCCGCAGAATCTGACCAAGAAGCAGCAGGAACTGCTGCGGGAGTTCGAAAAGCTGTCGTCCGGCGCAACCCAGCCGGAGGCCGCGGGTTTCTTCTCTAAGGTCAAGGACTTCTTCGGTAACCGCGCCGCCCAGTAATTGTCGTCATGCTTGACCATAGCGGTTTCGACCTATACGTCTTTGTGACTGTTTTCTGACAACCGCTCGGTTGTGCGGTCCCGCCTGGTAGCGACATGCCCTTGCAATCGTCCGTGCGTGCGTCGAAGAAGCCTCTCCGTCTCGACGACGAGGTTCGCTTTCTCCGTTCATGGATCGAAAAGCCGCTGCATATGGGCGCGGTGATGCCGTCCGGCCGGCTGCTTGCGCGCACCATGGCGCAATATGTTGACGTCGACGGCGAAGGGCCGGTCATCGAACTTGGGCCGGGGACCGGGGCGATCACCAACGCGCTGATCGAGCACGGTGTCGATCAGAAGCGGCTCGTCCTGGTTGAATACAATCCCGGCTTCTGCGCGCTGCTGCGCGAGCGCTATCCGCAGGCCAAGGTGGTCCAGGGCGACGCCTACAGGCTGCGCGACACGTTGTGGGAGGTGCTGAAGTCTCCTGCATCGGCCGTGGTCTCCGGCCTGCCTCTCGTCACCAAGCCGATGCTGACGCGTCTGAAGTTGATCCGCGAGGCCTTCCTGGCGCTCGCCCCCGGCGCGCCCTTCGTCCAGTTCACCTATTCGGTGGTGCCGCCGATCCCGAAGTCGTTGCCCGGCGTGTCCACAGAGGCCTCGGAGCGGATCTGGATGAACCTTCCGCCGGCCCGAGTCTGGGTGTATCGCAAGGGCTGAAACGCGCCTTGCGCCGTCGCGCTGGGCGAGTCCCAACCGCGATGTTTTGAATGTCCGCCCTGAAAATCCTCGTCATCCCGGGATCGCTTCGATCCGGCTCGCTCAATGCGAAGCTGGCAGCCGTGCTGGCCGAGGCGCTCGCTCAGCTTGGCGCCGACGTCACCCGGATCTCGCTCGGCGATTTTCCGCTCCCGATCTATGACGGCGACCTGCAGGCCAGATCGGGTGTGCCGCAGCATGCCGTCAATCTGAAGCGGATGATCGGCGTTCATCACGGCGTGCTGATCGTAACGCCCGAATACAATTCCTCGGTCCCGGCGCTGGTGAAGAACACCATCGACTGGATCAGCCGCGTGCAGGATCCGCACGAGGTCAGAGGCCAGGTGTTCCACGACCGCGTGTTCGCGATCGCCGCGGCCTCCGGCAACCGGCTTGGCGGCACCCGAGCGCTGGCGGCGCTGCGGCTGATCCTCACGGCCTGCCGCGCGAGCGTGATCCCGAACCAGCTCGCGCTGTCATTCGCCGAGCAGGCCTATGACGATATGGATCGTCTGAAGCACCAGGCCGACATCGATGCGATGCGGGCGCTGGTGCGGCAGCTGATCGACCATTCCCAACGCATGATGTGAGGTGAGGATGCAGCCTGCCAGGATCGCGCCAAGAGACCGGTTGATTGTGGCGCTCGACCTGCCTTCCGTGGCCGCCGCGGAGACGATGATAGAGACGATCGGCGACAGCGTGAGCTTCTACAAGATCGGCTACCAGCTCGGCTATGCCGGCGGCCTGCCGCTGGCGAAGCAGCTCGCAAGCCGCGGCAAGAAGGTTTTCCTCGATCTCAAGCTGCACGACATCGGCAACACGGTGGCGCGCGGCGTCGAAAGCGTCGCGTCGCTCGGCGCGACCTTCCTCACCGTGCATGCCTATCCGCAGACCATGAAGGCCGCGGTCGAGGCACGCGCCGGCACCTCGCTGAAGATCCTCGCGGTCACCGTGCTGACCTCCTATGACGACAGTGACCTTCACGCCGCAGGCTATCGCCTCAACGTCTCCGATCTCGTCGAAGCCCGCGCCAGGCAGGCGCAGGCGCTCGGCATCGACGGCATCGTCAGCTCGCCCGAAGAGGCGGCGGCGTTGCGCAAGATCGTCGGCGATCAGATCCATCTGGTCACGCCGGGCATCCGTCCCGCAGGATCGGCGACCGGCGACCAGAAGCGCATCATGACGCCGGCGCGTGCGATCGCGGCCGGCGCCGACTATCTGGTGGTTGGACGTCCCGTCGTGGAAGCTGATGATCCAAAGGCCGCCGCAGAGGCCATTCACGCCGAGATCGCTCAAGCACTCGCTGGATAAGCAACAAAGGAGAACAGAAATGGCGAAGGGATACTGGATCGGACGCGTGGACGTGCACAACGAAGAAGGCTACAAGCCCTACATGGCGGCCAACCCGGCGATCTTCCAGAAATTCGGCGGCAAGTTCGTCGTGCGCGGTGGCAAGTTCACCGCTGTCGAGGGCCAGAGCCGCTCGCGCAATGTCGTGATCGAATTCCCCGACTACGAGACCGCGCTCGCCTGCTACAACTCGCCGGAATACCAGGCCAACATCAAAGTGCGGCAGCCGCATTCGATCGCCGATCTGATCATCATCGAGGGTTTCGCGGGAGCCTAGCGCATGATCCGGAACAGTGCGAAGCGGCTTTCCGGACAGATCATGCGCAAATAAAAGGCTAAAGCGCCGGAACGCCCCGTTTGGTTGCCGGAACAGCCATGGCTCGCTATACCGCATGGAGAGGTGAGCCATGGCTGACATGCGTCTGATTGTTGCGGGAGCCGGCGGCCGGATGGGCCGCACGCTGACGCGGGTGATTTCGGAAACGCCGGGAGCGGAGCTGGTCGGCGCGCTGGAGGCGCCGGGTTCGCAGCTGCTCGGCAAGGACGCTGGTGTCCTCGCCGGCCTGCCGGCCAACGGCGTCGTGCTGTCGGCCGATCTGTGGTCGATGTCGGCCAAGGCCGATGGCATCCTGGATTTCACCGTGCCGGCCGCCACCATCGCCAACGTCGCGATCGCGGCCGAGCGCGGCCTCGTCCACGTCATCGGCACCACCGGGATGTCGCCCTCGGACGACGCCGTGATCCGCAGCGTCACCGATCGCGCCATCGTGGTGAAGTCGGGTAATATGAGCCTCGGCGTCAATCTGCTTGCCGCGCTGGTCAAGCGCGTCGCGCAGTCGCTCGACCAGAGCTTTGACATCGAGATTCTCGAGCTGCATCACAAGTCCAAGATCGACGCGCCGTCCGGCACCGCGCTGATGCTCGGCGAGGCTGCCGCCGCCGGCCGCCAGATCGCGCTGGCGCAGCATTCGGCGCGCGGCCGCGACGGTCTCACCGGCGCGCGCCGTCCCGGCGATATCGGCTTTGCCTCGCTGCGCGGCGGCACCGCGGCGGGCGACCACAGCGTGCTGTTCGCCGGCCCGTATGAGCGCCTGACGCTGTCCCACCACGCCGAGGATCGCACGCTGTTCGCGCAGGGCGCGCTGAAGGCGGCGCTGTGGGCGCACGGCAAGAAGCCCGGCATGTACTCGATGGCCGACGTGCTCGGCCTGGGCGGCTGATCAAATCAAGCTAAGCGAAACGGAATCCTGAAATGAGTGATCGTCTTCTTGTGCTCGTTCGTCACGGTCAGAGCGAATGGAATCTGAAGAACCTGTTCACCGGGTGGAAAGACCCTGATCTCACCGAGCAAGGCATTGCCGAGGCGAAGGACGCCGGCCGCAAGCTGAAGGCGCAGGATCTGTCGTTCGATGTCGCCTTCACCTCGGACCTCACGCGCGCCCAGCATACGCTGAAACTGATGCTCGCCGAAATCGGCCAGACCGGCTTGCCGACGACGAAGAACCTTGCGCTCAACGAACGCGATTACGGCGATCTCTCCGGCCTCAACAAGGACGACGCCCGCAAGAAATGGGGCGAGGAGCAGGTGCTGATCTGGCGCCGCTCCTACGACGTGCCGCCGCCCGGCGGCGAAAGCCTGAAGGACACGCTGGCGCGCACGCTGCCTTACTATGTGCAGGAGATCCTGCCCGGCGTGCTGCGCGGCCAGCGCACCCTCATTGCTGCCCATGGCAATTCATTGCGCGCGCTGATCATGGTGCTGGAGAAGCTGACGCCGGAGCAGATCCTCAAGCGCGAACTCGCCACCGGCGCCCCGGTGGTCTACCGGCTCAACGCGGATTCGACGGTGGCATCGAAGGTGGATCTGGCAGCGTAAGCGCAACGCTGTCTACCCGTCATCCTGAGGTGCGAGCTCTTGCGAGCCTCGAAGGATGCACGGCCACCTGCCGGGCCGTCGACCCTTCGAGGGCCGCTGAAGAAGCGGCCACCTCAGGGTGACGGTGAGAGAACTGTAGCGCCGTAGGATGGGTAGAGCGAAAGCGAAACCCATCATGCCTGACGCGGACACCGAGTTGATGGGTTTCGCTTCACTCTACCCATCCTACGATTTGACCTAATGCAACCCCACCTGTCCGGCTTCCCAGCCCAGCATCGCCTGCTTGCGGGTGACGCCCCAGTGGTAGCCGGTCAGCGCGCCGCTCTTGCCGAGGGCACGATGGCAGGGCACCACGAACGACACCGGGTTGCGGCCGATCGCGGCGCCGACGGCGCGCGAGGCCTTCGGATTATCGATCTTGCAGGCGATGTCGGAATAGCTGACCGCGCGGCCCATCGGAATCTTGAGCAGTGTCTCCCAAACCCGGACCTCGAAGTCGGTGCCGATCAGCACCACGCGCAGTGGCTGGTCGGCGCGCCATAGCCGCGTATCGAAGATGCGCTGTGCCAGTCCGGCTGTGCCGTCGGTGTCCTCGACATAGGTTGCGTTCGGCCAGCGCCGCTTCATGTCGGCGAATGCGGCCTGTTCGTCGCCGTGGTCGGCGAAGGCGAGGCCCGCAAGCCCGCGGCCGCTGGCGATCACGATCGCGGTGCCGAACGGCGAGGGGTGGAAGCCATAGCGCAGCACCATGCCGGCGCCGCCGTTCTTCCACTCGCCCGGCGACATCGCCTCATGGGTGACGAACAGATCATGCAGTCGTCCCGGGCCCGACAGGCCGGAGTCGAGCGCCGCGTCGAGCACGCTGGCGGAATCGCGCAATAGGCCCTTGGCGTGATCCAGCGTCAGCGCCTGCATGAAGGCCTTCGGCGTCAGCCCGGCCCAGCGGCGGAACAGATGGTGCAGCTCATCGGGCGTGACGGCGGCGGCATCGGCCATCGCCTCGATGGTCGGCTGCGTGCGCCAGTGCTCGGAGATGAAGGCGATCGCGCGCCGCACCGAGTCATAGTCGCGCAACGCGGCGTTCTGGGGTCCCGGCTTGGCCAGGCGCTGGTCATGTATCGCGAGTGTCATCATAGGGTTTGATTTAGGAGCCATGGTGCGCTGGAACCACCCGATTTCTGACAAGCTCGCTCAAGCGATGGGGTTATAGGTCGGGCCCCGCTTGGCGGTGTTGAGCGCAACCGTCAAGGCTTTGGAAAAGCTCGCCTTTTCATCCGGGCTGAGGAAGCTGCCGACGCTGACCCGGCGGCCCCTTGAGACCAGATAAAGCCGCTCGATGCCGAACTCCTCGTGCGAGATCTGCTCGAACCGCACCCAGAGCGGATTGAGCACCCATTCCGCGACGTGGCCGCGATGGCTGACCCGGCGCACCCGCAGTTCGGACGCCGTCACGGTGATCTCCTCGCTCGCCCTGGCGGTGCGGAAATTGACCTTGAAGGCCCAGTAGATCACCAGCACGTCGAGGCCGAAGAAGCCGAAGATCGGCCAGGCGCCGAGCCACCAGAACACCGCGCCGGCGATGAAGCTGACGACGGTGATGAACGACATCAGCACGATGAAGCCGGTGCGGTTGAGCGAGCGGTGCGGCGTCAGCAACGCCGAGAACAGCGTCGGCTCGGCCTCTGGGGCGGTCGCCTCAAGATCTTTCCCGGGAAAGTCGTTGCCTGCGGTCATGACGTGTCAGTATATCCCGTTCATGGCCAAAATCATCCGCGCTCAGCGCGCCAAATCCCAACGCGCCAAAACATCCAGCGTTCGGTCCGCGCCGAAGACGGCATCGGCGAAAACGGCAAAGTCGCTGCCCAAACTGGCGGCAAAAAAAGCGGCCAAGAAAGCGGCCAAGAAGGCGGTCAAAATCAAGCCCTGGACGGCGGAGGAGGTCTACGAGGCCTTCAGCCGGTTCCGCAAAGCCAATCCGGAGCCCAAGGGCGAGCTCGAACATCTCAATCCCTATACGCTCTTGGTCGCGGTGGTACTGTCGGCGCAGGCGACCGACGCCGGCGTCAACAAGGCGACGCGGGCGCTGTTTGCGGTCGCCGATACGCCGGAGAAGATGATCGCGCTCGGCGAAGAGACCGTGCGCGATTACATCAAGACGATCGGGCTCTATCGCAACAAGGCCAAGAACGTCATCGCGCTGTCGGAGAAGCTGATCGCCGAGTTCGGCGGTGAGGTGCCGCGCACGCGTGCCGAGATCGAGTCGCTGCCCGGCGCCGGCCGCAAGACTGCGAATGTCGTGCTCAACATGGCGTTCGGCGAGCGCACGATGGCGGTCGATACCCATGTGTTTCGCGTCGGCAATCGAACCGGGCTTGCGCCCGGCAGGACGCCGCTCGAGGTCGAGCTGGGGCTGGAGAAGGTGATCCCATCGGAGTTCATGCTGCATGCCCACCATTGGTTGATCCTGCATGGCCGCTATACCTGTCTGGCGCGCGGTCCGCGTTGCGAGGTATGCCTGATCAATGATCTATGCCGGTGGCCGGAGAAGACTGTCTAAGGCATGATCGTCGTCATGTGCCGGTAGCCTCGCCCGGCATTCCGAGTGTGGTCGAGGGAGTTTGTTGTGACAGAGCAGGTTCAAAGCAGTCCGCCAGCCGCCAGCCCGGCGGCTCCTGCTCCAGCGGCAGCGCCGGCTCAGCCGCAACCCGAGGCAAGCGGCTTCTGGGGCCGTTTCGCGATCCCGCTTTTCGCAGTTCTCGCAGCGCTCGTGTTCATCGCGGTCGCGACCACGCGTTGGAACGCCTGGGTCGGCGGCTCGACGATCCAGACCACCGATGATGCCTATGTGCGGGCGGAGTTGACCCAGCTTGCGAGCCGCGTGTCCGGCGAGGTGCTCACCGTTGCGGTGTCGGATTTCCAGCGCGTCAAGGCCGGCGATCTCCTGGTGCAGATCGATCCTGCCGACTATCAGGCGCAGGTCGCGCAGGCCGAGGCCGGTGTCGTCGGCGCGCAGGCAGTGCTCGAGAATCTCAACAACCAGGTCGAGCTGCAGTACGCGACCATCGCGCAGGCCGAAGCCTCGCGGCTATCGGCGGAGGCGCAGGAGACCCTGGCCCGCCAGGAAGAAGAGCGCCAGCAGTCGTTGTCGCAAACCGAGGCCGGCACGCGGCAGCGGCTCGAGCAGGCGACCGCGGCTTTCGCCAAGGCGCAAGCCGACGTGCGCGCCAGCCGTGCGGTGGTCGCCGCGCAACGCCACCAGCTCGACGTCCTGCAAGGCACCAAGAAGCAGCGCGCCGCCGATCTCGACGGCGCCAAGGCGCAGCTCGCGCAGGCCAAGCTCAAGCTCGGCTACACCAGGATCGTCGCGCCGTTTGACGGCGTCACCGGCGAGCGGCAGGTGCAGCCGGGCGACTACGTCAATATCGGCACCAATCTGGTCAACGTCGTACCGCTGCCGAACGTCTATGTGATCGCCAATTACAAGGAAACCCAGCTGACCAACGTCAAGCCGGGTCAGCCGGTCGAGGTAACGGTGGATACATTCTCCGGGCAGAAGCTGCGCGGCGTCGTCGAGCGCATTGCACCGGCGAGCGGCTCGCAATTCGCGCTGCTGCCGCCCGACAATGCCACCGGCAATTTCACCAAGGTGGTGCAGCGCATCCCGGTGCGCATCCAGTTCGACAAGAACCAGCCGTTGCTCGAGCGCCTGCTGCCGGGCATGTCGGTCGTCACGCGGATCAACACCGGCGAGGCGGTCGCCAATGGCGGAAAGTGACGACCGCAACAGCGGCCCGATCTCGCAGGGCGGCGTCGCGCGATATCCGCTGTTCGCGGTCGTCGCCGTCCTGCTCGGGGCCTTCCTGGCGAATTTCGACAGCCGCCTGACCACGGTCGGCCTGCCAGATCTGCGCGGCGCGTTCGGGCTCGGTTTTGACGAGGGCGCCTGGCTGTCGACCGCAGCGATCGGCTCGCAGATCTTCATCGCACCCGCGGTGGCCTGGCTCGCCACCGTGTTCGGTCTGCGGCGCGTGCTCGGGATTCCGAGTCTCGTCTACGCGGTGGTTTCACTCACCATCCCGTTCGTGCGCGATTACACAACGCTGATCGCGCTCAGCATCGCGCACGGCATGCTGCTCGGCACCTTCGTGCCGGCGACGCTGATGATCATTCTGCGCAATCTGCCGATCCGCTGGTGGTTGCCGGCGATCTCGATCTACTCGATCCGCGTCGGCTTCGCGCTGGACTCCTCGAGCTCGCTGGTCGGCTTCTATGTCGAGCATCTCGGCTGGCACTGGCTGTATTGGCAGGGCGCGGTGATCGCGCCGCTGATGGGCCTGATGGTCTATCTCGGCACGCCGAACGAGCCTGTCAATCGCGACCTGCTGCGCCATGCCGACTGGGGTGGCATGCTGCTGCTCGGCGCCGGCGTGTCGATGATCTATGCCGGCCTCGACCAGGGCAACCGGCTGGACTGGCTGGAATCAGGCACCGTGATGGCGCTGCTGATCGGGGGCGGGGTGCTGTTCGCCGGCTTCATGATCAACGAGACCCTGGTGCGCCGGCCCTGGGCGCATTTCAACGTGCTGTTCTCGCGCAATATCGGGCTCGCGCTGGTCGTCATCCTGCTCTACACGCTGACCAGCCTCTCGAACTCCTCGCTGGTGCCGAACTTCCTCGGTACTGTCGCGGCGCTGCGGCCGGAGCAGTCCGGCGTGCTGCTCTTCACCTACGGCGCAATGCCGATGCTCGTGCTGGTGCCGCTGTCGATCTTTCTGCTCCGCCATCTCGATCCGCGCATTGTCGTCGTGCTCGGCTTCTCGGCCTTCGCCGCCGCCAATCTCTGGGGCACGCAGCTGACCCAGGTCTGGGTGCGGGAGGATTTCATCGGCATGGTGCTGCTGATGTCGGTCGGACAGGCGCTCACGCTGCTGCCGATCATCATCATGGCGCTGTCCAATTCCGATCCGTCGCGCTCGACGGCATTCGCGGCCTACATCCAGATCATGCGGCTTGGCGGCGCCGAGATCGGCGTCGCGCTGATGGGCACCTGGCTGCGGGTCCGCGAGCAGATCCATTCCAACTATCTCGGCCAGCATGTCCAGAGCGGTGACGTCGATGTCGTGCGCCTGCTGAAACAGATGGCGGAAGGTTTTTCCGGCCACGGCATGGGAGCGGCGATGGGCCGGGCCGTCGGGATGCTGGCCGCTCGCGTGCAGCGAGAGGCCAACACGCTCGCTTACATCGACGGGTTCTGGCTCTGCTTCTGGATCGCGGTGCTGGCGCTGTTTCTGGTCGCGTTGATCAAGCGCGCGCCGCAGGGGCCGCTGTCGCCCGTGCCGTTTGGCTTCGCGAAGACCCTGCTGCGCAAGCGCGATGCCGCCGCAACCTAAAGCATGATCCGGAAAAGTGCGAAGCTACCGCGCCGAGATTTCCTGACGGCGCCCCGGTTCGATCAGCTCCGGCCGCGGGCCGGACAGCCGCTTGTGCATGTGGACCATGAAGGCCATTCCGAACACCGGCGTCGCCAGGTTGACGACCGGGATCGAGACGAACGCCGCAATGAACAGCCCCGCGGTGAACACGGTCCCCGCATGCTCCTTGCGCATCGCCTTGGCGTCCGCCGGCGAGCGGAAGCGCATCGCCGCGAGTTCGAAATATTCGCGCCCGAGCAGCCACGCGGTGGCGAGGAAGAAAACGATGAAGCCGGCGCCCGCGAACAGCACGAAGGGCAGGGCAACCAGGTAGACCAGGATGGTCAGCAGCGCCGTCTTGATGCCTTCGATCGTCGCGATCGTGACCGGCAGCGCGGTGCCGGGCTGCTCGGCCGGATAGTGCTCGCGCTCGACATGGTCGGCGACGTCGTCGACGAACAGGCTCGCGATCAGCGAGGTGACCGCGGGCATCAAGAAGATGCCGCCGAGTACGACGCCAAGGCCGGCGGCGATAGAGATGATCCACGACAAGACATGAAGCGTGGAATGGAAGTTGGGGCCGAGCATGCCCTCGGCCCAGAGCTCGCCATAGTCGGCAAACCAGCTCAGCAGCCGCTGCAGGCCGATCGCCAGCACGGAGATCAGCACCAGCGCAAGCCCGATCGAGCGCCACAGGATCGAGCGCAGCGGCGGCGACAGGATTTGCGATAGCGCCTTGACGGCGGCGTCCAACATGACCGGGTTACCTCTACGAAAAGTCCTCGCGAGAGGTAGATACCCAATATGGCTTCGGCAAGGGCCGCTTTCGTCGCGGGCCGACCAGAGAAGGACCCTAAGCGTCAAGCGGCTTGCCGCGGACGGCGGGGCCCCAGACGCCGATGGCGACGATCACGATCACCATCGCCGCGGTGATCAGGCCGAACACGCCGCCGACGCCGGCTTCCTTCAGCATGAACGCCACGATGAATCCGGAGAACGTCGCGCTGAGCCGGCTCATCGAATAGACGAGGCCGGCCGCGCGGGCGCGGATCGCGGTCGGGAACACCTCGGTCTGGTAGGCGTGATAGGCGTAGGATAGCGTCATGTTGGCGCCGGTCACCAGCACGCCGCTCGCGATCAGCAGCGCCGGCGCCGTGAACTGCGAGAACCCTATTCCGAACACGGCAATCGCCGCGGCGGCGCCGCAGATGATCCATTTGCGCTCGAAGCGATCGGCGAAGGTCGAGGCCAACAGCGGTGCCAGCGGATAGGCGAAGGCGATGATGAAGGAATATTGCAGGCTCTTGGTAACGTTGATCCCCTTTTCGACCAGCAGCGCCGGAACCCAGTTGGCGAAGCCGTAGACGCCGAACGCCTGGCAGAGATTGAAGATCATGAACAGCACAACGAGCGAGGCATACGGCGGCCGGAACAGATCGGCGTAGCCGGACACTGTCACCGGTGCCCGCGCCGGCGCGATCGCAAGCTTGGCTGACGGCTGCGCGGCAGCCGTGCCCGCGGCGGCTTCGAGCGTTCGCATGATCTGGTCGGCTTCGCGGTCGCGGCCGTGGCGGGCCAACCAGAGCGGGCTTTCCGGCACGTAGAGCCGCAGCACCCAGATCACCATGCTGGCGGCGGCGCCGATCAGCACCACCCAGCGCCAGCCGTCGATGCCGTAGGGCGACAGCGGCACCAGCCACCACGACAGCGCCGCCACGATCGGCACCGCCGACAGCATCACCGCCTGGTTGATCGCAAAGGCGCGGCCGCGGATTCGACTCGGCACCAGTTCGGTGATGTAGGCGTCGATGGTGACGACCTCGATGCCGATCCCGATCCCGGCGATGAAGCGCCACAGCAAGAGGCCGCCCGGCGTGGTCTGGCACGCCATGATCACCGATGCCGCGGTGTAGAACAGCAACGAGTAGGTGAAGATCGCTTTGCGGCCGAAACGGTCGGCGAGGAAGCCGAGGAAGAAGGTGCCGACGAACAGGCCGGCGAAGGTGGCGGCGACGAAGGCGCCGATACCGGAGAAGCCAAAGAACGCCTGCGTCGTCGTGGTCATCAGCCCGCTGCGGGCGAGGCCCGGCGCGATGTAGCCGGTGAAGAACAGATCGTAGATCTCGAAGCAGCCGCCGAGCGAGAGCAGGATCACGAGGCGCCACACGTAGGCGGAGGTCGGCAGCGTCTCCAGCCGCCGCGAAATCTCGTCGGGGCCGCAGGTCGTGCTGGCAAGATCGGCAGCCGAGCCGAGTTCGACGGCGCTCATGGATGGTCCTCCCCGGATGGTGGTCGCCTTTCTTGGGAAGGCGTGCCGGTCCGCGATGTTCGGCGCAGGGGAGGCAGAAATCCAGACGAACATATCGAAGGGATCGTTCGAGATTTTTGATATCAGATCAAAAGGCTCGCCTGCCAGAAGCCGCGGCCGACCTGCTCGGCGACCAGCGCGCGGATCAATCGGCACATCTCCTCCATAACATAGGTCATAGGCCGGTTGCGCAGCCGGCAGAGATAGAGCGTGCGGGTCAGTCTTGGATCGATCACCTCGCGGGCGATCAGCGTCTTTGCCTTCAACTGTTCCTTTACGAACAGATTGGTCGCGATCGTGCAGCCGAGCCCGTCGGTCAGCGCGCCGATCATGCCGGTGATCGAGTTGAGGCGCATGATCGCGTTCGCTTCCAGCCGCTTCAGCAGCACCGGATCGTCGAGCAGCGCGCGCGACGACAATCCGTAGAGCAAGAGGATCAGCGGCAGCCGTGTCACCTCCTCGAAGCTGATCGGCGCTGCGCCCTTGCCGATCAGCTTCCCGGTGCCGACGCAGAACATCTGCTCTTCCAGCACCGGCTCGGCGATCAAGTCCTTTTCCGCCGGCGGATTGTAGACCAGCGCGAGGTCGATCTCGGATCGCATCAGATGCAGCAGCGTCGCGCCCGACAGGCTCTCGGTCAGGGACAATTTCACATTGGGATATTTCGTCAGCACGGTCCGCATCAGCGGCACGCCGATCGCCTTCATCCCGGAATTGGCCATGCCGATCGAGATATCGCCGGCGACGACGCTGCCGCCCTCCTTGATCTCGCGCTCGGCCGCTGCCATCGCGCGCAGGATGATGCGGGCGTGCTCATAGAGCCGCTCGCCCGCCGCGGTCGGTTCCATGCCGCGCGGCTTGCGTTCGAACAGCGGCGTTGCGAATTCCGCCTCGAGGTTGGCGATGTGGTGGCTCAGCGCCGACTGCGCGACATTGGCCTGGTCCGCCGCCCGCGACAGGTTGCGCTGCTCGTAGACCGCGATGAAATAGCGAAGCTGGCGCGAATCCATCAAATTCCAGCGTTCTAGAACCACGAATACATTATTCGACAGATTATATTTTTCAGATAGCGTACGGAAGCCTAGCCTACCGGGGTACCAAAGCGTTTTCGCGCGAAGCGGCACCGGTTCGGGTCAGGAAAACGCGCCAAAACAAGAGCGCAATGAGCACGGAGCAACCGATGACGGGAAGCGGACTGCCGCTGGACGGCGTCAGGGTCATCGAGATGACCCACATGGTGATGGGCCCGACCTGCGGCATGATCCTCGCGCAACTCGGCGCCGAGGTGATCAAGGTCGAGCCTCCCGCAGGCGACAAGACCCGCTCGCTCGGCGGCATGGGCGTCTCATTCTTCCCGCTGTTCAACCGCGGCAAGCGCAGCGTCGTGCTCGACTTCGCCAGGGCCGAAGACCGCGAGACGATGCACCAGTTGCTCGCCGGCGCCGACGTGTTCGTGGAGAATTTTCGCGACGGTCAGCTCGACAAGCAGGGTTTTGGTGCCGAGGAGTTGCGCAGGAAACATCCGCATCTGATCGTCGCCGGCCTCAAGGGCTTTCTGTCCGGCCCTTACGACCATCGCCCGGCGCTGGACGAGGTCGTGCAGATGATGTCCGGGCTTGCCACGATGACCGGCACCCGCGACAAGCCGCAGCGTGTCGGCTCCTCCGCCAACGACATCATGGGCGGCATGTTCGGCGTGATCTCGATCCTCGCCGCGCTCTATCAGAAGCGTGGCGGCAAGCCCGATGGCGCCGACATCCGGATCGGCCTGTTCGAGAACTGCCTGTTCCTGGTCGCTCAGCACATGGTCGAATACGAGATGACCGGCCGCAAACCGCGCTCGATGCCGGAGCGCGAGCACGCCTGGCCGATCTACGACATCTTCGACGCCGCGGGCGGCGATCGCATCTTCATCGGCGTCGTCACCGAAGGCCATTGGCAGAGCTTCTGCCGCGAGTTCGGCCTGCACGAATTCGCCGGCGACCCGACCCTGCGCACCACCACCGACCGCATCATGGCGCGCGACCGGATCATTCCGCGCGTCGCCGAGGTCATCAAGGGATGGAAGGTGGCGGACCTCTCGGCGCGGCTGGATGCGCTCAACATCTGCTTCTCGCCGATTAACCGGCCCGAAGATCTGCTGCAGGACCCGCATGTGCTGCGTCCCGGCGGCCTCGTCAACAATGTCAACGCCGACGGCAAGCCGTTCCGCGTGCCGGCGCTGCCGGTGGAATGGAACGGCAGCCATATCGGCGAAGGATTGACGGTGCCGGTGCTCGGCGCCGATACCGACGCTGTCCGCGCCGAGCTTGAGCATCAGAAACGTTCATCAACCGGCAACGCTGCGTGAGGCTGTCATGACCCGCGTCCATGAGATCTATCCCAACGACAAAGTGACCCTGCGCGAGGTCGGCTTGCGCGACGGCCTGCAACTGGTGAAGACGTTCCCGTCGACATCAGCCAAGCAGCGCTGGGTGCGCGAGGAATACGCCGCCGGCGTCCGGCATTTCGAGGTCGGCTCGTTCCTGCCCGCAAAAACCTTTCCGCAATTCGTCGATGTCCGCGATGTCGTCGCGGCGGTTGCCGCTTTGCCTGGCGCGCACGGCATCGCGCTGGCGCTGAACGAGCGCGGCGTCAATGAGGCGCTGGCCTCCGGCGTCGGAGAGGTTGCCACGGTGGTGTCGGCGACCGAGGAACACAGCCAGGCCAATGCCAACCGTTCGCGCGAGTCCGCGATCGAGAACGTCAAGCGGCTCTGCGAGCTGCGCGACGCCAGCACGCACAGACCGGTGGTCAACGCCGCGATCTCGATGGCGCTAGGCTGCTCGATCGTCGGTGCCGTTGATCCGGCGGAGGTGCTGCGCCTCACCGAGAAGCTGTACGAGGCCGGCGTCGACATGGTCGCGATCGCCGACACCGTCGGCTATGCCGGGCCGAAGCAGGTCGGCGAGCTGACCCGCGGCGCAGTGAAGATCGCCGGCTCCAAGCCGGTCTGCGTCCACCTGCACGACACCCGCGGCATGGGCATCGCGAACGCTTCCGCCGCGCTCGACGAGGGCGCCCGCGTGCTCGACGGCTCGCTCGGCGGTCTCGGCGGCTGTCCGTTCGCGCCGGGCGCGACCGGCAATGTCGTATTCGAGGACCTTGTCTTTCTCTGCGAGAGCAAGGGATTTCCGACCGGGATCGATCTCGACCGTCTGGTCGAGGTGCGCGCGATCCTCAAGGCCGAGATGCCGAACGAGGCGCTCTATGGCGGCCTCGCCCGCGCCGGCCTGCCGCGCGGCATCAAGGCGAAGGCGGCGTAACCGCTGTGTAGTCCGGATGAAGCGCAGCGCAATCCGGGAAAGTCTTGCCGCGGATGGTGCTCTTCTCCCTCGCCCCGCTCTTGCGGGGAGAGGCTCGGGGTGAGGCGCTCTCTCCGCTAGCAAAGTGCTTCGAGGGACCTGTACCCCCTCACCCTGGATTGCATCTGCGATGCAATCCGACCTCTCCCCGCAAGCGGGGCGAGGTAAGAGTTCTCATTCGTGCCTGTGCGCGCGCCTGCGCGGCTTCTTCTCCCCCGCGGTCGGAATCATCACCACGCGGCCGTAGCGTACGCCGCGCTCGGCGATGATGTGATCGGCGAGATGCCGCACCTCGCCGCTGGCGCCCTTCAGCGCCGTCACCTCCATGCAGCTGTCATCGTCGAGATGGACATGCAGCGTTGCCAGCGACAGATCGTGATGGCCGTGGAAATTCTGCACCAGCCGCTTCGACAGGTCGCGCGCGGCGTGATCGTAAACATAGACCAGCGCCGCCACGCAGTGCCCTGAGGGTGTCTCCTCCGCGCTCTGCTGCAGGCCGGCGCGGGCGAGGTCGCGGATGATCTCCGAGCGGTTCTGGTAGCCACGGGCCTCGGCGGCGGCGTCGATCTCCGCGAGCAGGTCGTCCTCGATGGTGATGGTGATGCGTTGCATGGACCTATCCGTGGATTTGGGTTGCAGTATGATATTTATGTTATAATGTCATACTGCGTTCGGCTGACGTGGCTTGCCGGCGTTGGCGGGACCGTGCGGTCGTCATGCGACTGTAGCAGCATTGTGCGGGAGCAGGCGCGTGCGTCGGACTGGATGGCGGATATTTCCGGCGGCGGCGGCCGCAGTCATGTTCGTGCCGGTCGCCAAAGCCGAGACCACTTCCGGTCCGGCCGGCCGGCTGCCGCCGGTGACGGTGATGTCGCCAGACCATGCACTACCGAAGCGCGCCAGGCCATTGCAGCGTCCGCGCGACGCGGCCGGTGGACGGAAACCGGCGGCGCCACAGGTGAACCAACCGGCTGCTGCGGCGGCCGGCGGCATCAGCGCCGGCTCTGCTGCTTCGCAGGCGCCCGGCCTGCAGCCGACCGCGGCCAGCGCGACGCAGATCAGCGGCGTTGAGGTGAATGCGCGTCCATTCTCGCGTCCCGGCGAGGCGCTCGAGGTAGTGCCAGGCCTGATCGTCACCCAGCATTCCGGCGAAGGTAAAGCCAACCAGTATTTTCTGCGCGGCTTCAATCTCGATCACGGCACCGATCTCGCCATCACTGTCGATGGCATGCCGGTCAACATGCCGACCCATGGCCACGGCCAGGGCTATGCCGATATCAATTTCCTGATCCCGGAGCTGATCCGCTCGGTCGATGTTCGCAAGGGCCCATACTATGCCGACAGGGGCGATTTCGCCTCCGCCGGCGCGGTCGATATCAACTATCTCAACGGACTGCCGCGGAACATCGCGGAGCTGACGGTGGGCAGCTTCGGCTATCAGCGCGCGATGGCGGCCGGCTCGACCAAGGCCGGCGACGGGACGCTGCTCGCGGGGTTCGAAGGCAACCGATACAACGGCCCGTGGGACGTGGCCGATGACATCCGTAAACTCAACGGCGTCTTGCGCTACAGCCAGGGCACCGCCACCGACGGTTTCTCGCTGACCGCGATGGCCTATTCCAATGGTTGGAATTCGACCGATCAGGTGGCGCAGCGCGCGATCGATCAAAGCCTGATCGATCGCTATGGCACACTCAATCCGACCGATGGCGGGACCTCGAGCCGCTTCAGCCTGTCCGGTAGTTGGGCGCAGTCGAGCGACTACGGGCAGACCAAGGCCAATGCCTATGTGATCCGCTCCTCGCTGCTGCTCTACAACGACTTTACCTATTTCCTCGACGATCCCGTCAACGGCGATCAGTTCAGCCAGACCGATAGGCGTACGATCTATGGCTTCGACGGCAGTCATGCCTTCGACGTCAAGGTGGCCGGCATCGAGACCCAGACGCGGATCGGCGTGCAGACTCGCTACGACGACATCAATGTCGGCCTGTTCAAGACCGCGGAGCGCCAGGTCCTGTCCACGGTGCGCAACGACCAGGTGCAGGAGGGCAGCGTCGGGCTGTGGGCCGACACCACGGCGCGCTGGACCGACTGGCTGCGCACCACGGTCGGTATCCGCGAGGATTATTTCGCTGGCCATGTATTGAGCAACACGCCGCAGAACTCCGGCAACGCACAGGCGGCGATGACGAGCCCGAAAGCCGGCATCGTGCTCGGACCTTGGTACAAGACCGAGTTCTACGGCAATGCCGGCTTCGGCCTGCACTCCAACGATATCCGCGGCGCGACCATCACGGTCGATCCCAACGACAAGGTGACGCCGCTCGATCGGGTGCCGCTCTTGGTGCGCTCGAAGGGCGCCGAGCTCGGCATCCGCACCCGGGCGATCGACGGGCTCACCTCGTCGCTCGCGGTATTCGTGCTCGATTTCGATTCCGAGCTGCTGTTCGTCGGCGATGCCGGCACCACCGAGCCGAGCCGGCCGAGCCGACGCGTCGGCGTCGAGTGGACCAACCAGTACACGGTCCTGCCGTGGATGCGGCTCGATTTCGATCTCGCCTATACGCACGCGCGCTTCACGGATGTCGATCCCGTCGGCAATTTCATCCCTGGCGCGCCGGCCTGGGTCGCCAGCGGCGGCATCACCTTCGGCCGCGAAAGCGGCTGGTACGGGAGCTTGCGCGCGCGCTATTTCGGTCCGCGCCCGCTGATCGAGGATGATAGCGTCCGCTCGCAATCGTCGTTCATCGTCAACGCGCGCGCCGGCTACAGATTCGACAACGGGATGCGCCTGCAGCTCGACGTCCTCAATCTCTTCAACGCGCAGACCAATCAGATCGAATATTATTACCTGTCGCGGCTGCCGGGCGAACCGATCGACGGCGTCGCCGACCGCCATGTGCATCCGGCCGAGCCGCTCGCCGTCCGTCTGACGCTGGCGGCGACGTTCTAAAGCATGATCCGGAAAAGCGCGAAGCGGTTTTCCGAAGAGATCAAACAGAGAGTCAATGCGCGACGACGATTCAAGCTCATCGCGCTTTAGAATTCACGCCGCGGCAGGCTCTGTGCCGACTACTTCTGCAAGCGCCACCGACGCCGTTTCGTCAGCCGCTTCAGGAACAAGCGGCGGCGATTTGTTTTCTGGAAACACACTGAATTCGCCCGCTACCTCCTGGAGCGGCTTCTGCTTGTCGGCCCAGTGCAGGGCCGTGTAATCGAATCCCTGCACAATGGTAGGTTTGACGATTTCGAAATAGGGCGAGATGTCGAAATCGCGCGGCATGTAGAGCGAGGAATCGCGGATATGCAGGATCTCGCGCCGCGCCTTGCGGCTGGCGGCGCGCGTGATCTTGGGGAGGATCGGATAGCGCACGGCATCGAACGCCTGCGCGATCAGCGCCGAACAGATGATCTTGGTCGGATCGCCGGAGCCGAACGCGATCATGCGGCGGCGAAGGCGCTGCGGGACCGGCAGCGGGAACAGATAGCGCGCGAGGTCGACGATGTTCTTGGTGTCGTAGCCGAAGCCGATTCGGTTGATCGCGTAGCGGCACACCGTGGTGCGGTCCTCGTACGACAGTCCGACCGGGCGGCACATGCGGGTGTGGTAGGCGAAGTATTTCGACAGCGGCGCCGAGGTCACGCCCTCGCCGATATTGGCCTCGATCAGCGTATGCTGCTCGCCGTCCGGCTCGAACGCGCCGTCGATCGGTCCGACATAAAGCGCCGCGTGCGACCAGGTCGACTGCGTGAGGTATTTGATGATGCCGGAGATCCGGTTGTTGCCCTCGACCAGCAGTACGTCGCCCGGCTGGATGATACCGCGCAGATGGTCCGGATCACTCGGCGTGAACGGTTCGTAACCGGGGACCTCCTTCTGAAGGTAGCCCGCGATCCATTGGCCGACGGTATCGAGCATTACGCCCATGGATTCCCCCCAGCGGTTCTACGACCGCTTGTTGTCACCTAATGGTCGTCGCAAGCCGTTGCAATTTAGTTCATGCATGTCGCTGATCAATCATGATTGATTTACCCTGATGGTTGCTGCGATCAGTGAGATGCGGCACAGTTCGCCAAGCGTTCTCTTTCCCTGCAAGTCCCCGGAAACCATGCCAGAAAAAACGCCATGACGATCACCCGCCGCGACTTCCTGTCGGCGTCCGCAGGTCTGGCGCTGGCGCCTGCGCTGGGCGACCGGGTGGTTGCCGCGCCATTGCCGCGCGAGGCCGATATCGTCGTGATCGGCGCCGGTGCCGCGGGCATTGCTGCGGCGCGGCGGGTCGCGGCCGCGAATCGCAAGGTGATCGTGGTGGAGGCGACCGGGCAGGTCGGCGGCCGCTGCCAGACCGATACGTCCAGCTTCGATGCGCCGTTCGATCGCGGCGCGCGCTGGATGCACAATCCCGAGACCAATCCGATGGTCCGGCTGGCCCGCGCGGCCGGGCTCGACATCGTCACGGCGCCCGCCGGCCAGAAGATCCGCATCGGCCGGCGCTATGCTCGTCCCGGCGAAACCGAGGAGTTTCTCGCCGCCCTGGTGCGTACCAACCGCGCTATCGACGAGGCCTCGCGCAAGGCCGATATCGCCTGTGCCGCGGCGCTGCCGAAGGACCTCGGCGATTGGGCCGGCACCGCGGAATTCCTGCTCGGCGCCAGCTTCAGCGGCAAGGATCTCAAGGATGTCTCCGCCGTCGACAAGGCCCGCGCGCAGGACCGCAACGCCGCGATCGGATGTCGGCAGGGGCTCGGCACGCTGATCGCAAAGCTCGGTGAGCAGTTGCCGCTGGCGCTGTCTACGCCGGCGCAGCGCATCCTGTGGAGCAACCGCGAGGTGATGGTCGAGACGCAAGCCGGCAAGATCGCCGCGCGTGCCGCCATCATCACCGTGTCGAGCAACGTGCTCGCGAGCGGCAACATCCGCTTCGCGCCGGAGCTACCGAAGCGCGCGCTCGATGCCGCCGCGAAGCTCGGCCTCGGCAGCTACGACCGCATCGCGCTGCAGATCGCCGGCAATCCACTCGGGCTGTCGCGCGACGACGTCATCATCGAGCAGAGCAGTTCGCCCAGGACCGCATTGCTCTACGGCAATATCGGCGGCTCGTCGCTGTGCACGATCGACGTCGCGGGCAGCTTCGGCCGAGAACTCTCCGCGCAGGGCGAGAAGGCGATGGCGGCCTTCGCGGTCGAGTGGCTGACCAAACTCTACGGCAGCGAGGTCGGCGCCGCCGTGAAGAAGACCAGCGCCACCCGCTGGAACGCATCGCCCTTCGTGCTCGGCGCGATGTCGGCCGCCGCGCCGGGCGCGCAGCTCTCGCGCCGGGTATTATCCGAACCGATCGGCTGCATGTATCTCGCAGGCGAAGCCACGCACGAGACGCTGTGGGGCACCATCGACGGCGCCTGGGAGAGCGGCGAGCGCGCCGCCGACGCCGCGCTGCGGAGAATTGGCGCGATCCGGGACGGCACGCCGGAGCCCACCGTCCCCGCCGCAAAGCCGCGCCGCCGCAGGACGGCGCATTGATCTTGCGGCCGGATCCTCGTGCTGCCTCACGACCGGTGTCGTCCCTCGCTTTCGCAGCGACGACAGCGAGTTAGGATTCACACAACAGGCCAACAACGCCGTGTCATCACCCGCGCATGCGGGCGATCCAATGTTCCAGAGACGGCGATGACGGAGCCGATGGGCCGCGGCGTACTGGATCGCCCGGTCCATGTGCGCAATTGCGCACAGGCCGGGGCGATGACCGTTGTGAATGGGGGTGGCTTCGCCTTCTCGCGACTGAAATGACGGGAGGAAAGAGCCAGCGGCCGCTCACACCGGCAGCCGCAGCTCCATCAGATCCTTTGCCACCACGATCTTTCCAGAAAAGTTCTTCTTCACATCCCTTGTCCAGTCGTCATCGGTGACCTGCGGATCGTCGCCGGGGACGAAGTGGCTCAGCACCAGCATCTTCATGCCAGCGGCGGCAGCTATGCGGCCGACGTCTTCGGTCGAGGTGTGGCTGTCGAGCAGGTGCTTCTCCAGCGTGGCGCCGTTCTTGGTCGTCGCCACCAGCCGGTCGACCGCCGGCACGTAAAGGCATTCATGCACCAGCACGTCGGCGCCCTTGGCGAATTCGGCGAGCTTCGGATTGTAGGCGGTGTCGCTGGAGAACACGATGACGCCGTCGGGCGTCTCGAACTTGTAGGCGAAATTGTCGACAATGGGCGGATGCGGGGTGCGAAACGCGGTGACGGTGACGTCAGGTGTCTTCAGCACGACGCCGTCGCCAGCGATGTCCTTCGCGATCAGGAGCGGACGCGGATCGGGGCGGCCTTCGTCCTCGATCCGGGTCTCGACGTCGAACTTGTTGAGCTCCCAATACGCCCTGGTCATCGCCTCGATGCCTTTGGGGCCGAACGAATGGATCGGCGTTTTCAGGCCGGCGGCCCAGGCGTTGTAGAACAGATTGCCGTATTCGAGATTGTGATCGGAATGGTGGTGGCTGATGAAGATGTACTTCACGGAGGGGATCGGCACGCCCGCGCGCACCAGCTGCCGGCTGACGCCCATGCCGCAATCGATCACGAACGGGGTGTCGCCGACCATGACGAGATTGGCGGGATTGGAGGCGCCGGTGCCGACCCGCGGGCCGCCCTTGGTGCCGAGGAATACGATGCGCGTGCGCGGCTTGGCGTCCTGCGCCCGCGAGGCCGGGGCCGCGAGCATGGCGGCGCTGCCGAGCGCCAGTTTCAATGCGTTGCGGCGATCGATCATGGGCTCCTCCGGCACTTTCTTCGATTGAGCGGCGACCCTAGCCGCCGCGCAGGATGCCATCAAGCGCCGGCAGGCCGACGATGACGGCGGCGGCGATCAGCGCGTAGCACATCGCGCGGAACACCTTTTCGCTGGCTTTGCCGAACAGCGCGGCGCCGAACCAGACGCCGATGCCGTAGACCGGACCCACGATCAGCGAGAACTTGACCGAATCCGCCGTGATCAAGCCAGTGAAGAGGTAACTGGCCAGCGAGAAGAAGTCGGAGGCGCCGAAGAACAGCACGATGTTGGCGCGCGAGATCACCGACGGGATCGGCCGTCCGAGCCAATAGGCGACGATCGGCGGGCCTCCGGTTTGCGCGAGGCCGCTGCAGAAGCCGGAAAGGCCGCCGACCCCGACTGACAGTGCCGCGTGATCCCCGCCGTGATAGCGCCAGCCCGACAGCAGCAGCGCGAGCAGCGCCGCGACGAAGCAGGAGATGATCCAGCGCGTGGTGACGGGTTCGAGCACGGTGAGGAAATAGGTGCCGATGGGCACGCCGACCAGCGCGCCGGCCACCATCACCGCGGTCGCCTTGCGGTCAGCGTGTCGCCAGGCGTTCGGCAGCAGCGGCGTTGCCGCGACGAAGTCGATGATCAGCAGCAGCGCCGCCACCAGCCGCGGCGCCGCGACGCTGCTGGCGAGCGGCATGAAGATCAGCGCCGAGCCGAAGCCGGAGAACCCGCGCGCGGTGCCGGACACGAACGCGATCGCGCAGATCGCGAGCGCGATGTGGGTCGAGATGTCGGCGGGGAGGAGGGTGAGGGAGGTCATGCGAACGGTCGGGAGTTGACGCTCAATCTGCGAACTGCGCGCTCACTTCGAAATTCAAATGCGACCGCAATTCTATCAAACCCGTCATCCTGAGGTGCTCGCCCGGCGGCGGCCCTGTGCCGCTGGGCGAGCCTCGAAGGATGAATCGGCCCCAGTCGGGCCGTCGACCCTTCGAGGGCCGCTGAAGAAGCGGCCACCTCAGGGTGACGGTGAGAGGTTCGTGACGGTGATAGGTGCCTCTGCCCTGCGAGCACCTCACCCATCACCCCCGCAGGGTGCCGCCGGTCTTCTTCGTCACCTCGGCAACGACCTTGGCTGCGACCGCGTCGATCTCCTGGTCGGTCATCGTCTTCTCGCGCGGCTGGATCGTCACCGCGATCGCGATCGACTTCTTGTCGGGATCGATGCCCTTGCCTTCATAGACGTCGAACACGGTGACGCCTGAGATCAGCTTCTTGTCGACGCCCTGCGCGGCGCGGACGATGTCGCCCGCCTTGACGCCGCGGTCGACGATGAAGGCGAAGTCGCGCGACACCGGCTGGAACGCGGAGAGGTCGAGCAGCGGCTTGGCGCGGGTCGCCTTCTGCTTGCCTTCCGGGATGCGCTCGAGGATCACCTCGAACACGATCATCGGGCCGTCGGCGCCAAGCGCCTCGGCCGCGCGCGGATGCAGCTCGCCGAAATAGCCGAGCACGTTCTGCGGCCCGATCTGGATGGTGCCGGAGCGGCCCGGATGCAGCCAGGCGGGGCCGCCAGGCACGATCTGCAGCGCCTGCATCGGCGCGCCGGCGGCGGCCAGCACCGCGAAAGCGTCGGCCTTGGCATCCATCGCGTCCGCCATCGACGTGCCGGTCCAGTGCCGGCCGAGCCCCCTCGCGGAAGCATAGCCGTGCCGCACGCCGCCGGCCGCGACGAGCTGGTCTTGCGGCCGGTCCCCGCGGAACACCTGGCCGACCTCGAACAGCGCGACATCAGAATAGCCGCGGTTGATGTTGGCCTGCACCGCCGCGACGAGGCCGGGCAGCAGGCTCGGCCGCATGTCGGAGAGATCGGCCGCGATCGGGTTGGCGAGCATGAGCTCAGCCTGGCCGCCGCCGAACAGCTTTGCCGCGTCACTGGTGATGAACGACCAGGTCACGGCTTCCACCATGCCGCGGGCGCCGAGCGCGCGCTTGGCGCGGCGGGTGCGCAGTTGTAGCGGAGTCAATACCGGCTTGCGCGGCTCCTCGCCGCGATCGAACGGCGTCAGCGGCACCTTGTCGACGCCGACGATGCGCACGATCTCCTCGACGATATCGGCCTTGCCCTGCACGTCGGTGCGCCAGGACGGGATCGCGATCTTCACCACAGGGCCGGTGCCGGCCAGCATGAAGCCGAGCCGGGTGAGGATCAGCTTGACCTCGACCAACGGCACCTCGATGCCGGCGAGCCGCTTGACCTCGCCGAGCGGGAAGTCGATGACGCGATCCTCGCCGAACTGCTTGCCGACCACGACGTTCTCGGACGGCGTGCCGCCGCACAGCTCCAGCACCATTTTGGTCGCGAGCTCGAGCCCGGGCACCATGAAGGCCGGATCGACGCCGCGCTCGAAGCGATAGCGCGCATCGGAGTTGATGCCGAGCTTGCGGCCGGTCTGGGCGATGTTGATCTCGTTCCACAGCGCCGATTCGATCAGCACGTCGGTGGTGGTCTCATCGCAGCCCGAGGCTTCGCCGCCCATGATGCCGGCGAGCGATTCGACACCGTGCTCGTCGGCGATCACGCAGATGTTGCCGTCGAGCGTGTAGGTGCGGCCGTCGAGCGCGAGCAGGCTCTCGCCGTCCTTGGCGCGGCGGACGGTGAGGTTGCCCGTCACCTTCTTGGCGTCGAACACGTGCAGCGGGCGCGAGCGGTCGTAGGTCATGAAGTTGGTGATGTCGACCAGCGCGTTGATCGGGCGCAACCCGATCGCGGTGAGACGCTTTTGCAGCCATTCCGGCGACGGGCCGTTCTTCACCCCGCGCACCAGGCGCAGCGCGAAGCCCGGGCACAGCGTCGGGTCTTCCACCTTCACCTGCACCGGGCAGGGGAATTCGCCCTTGATCGGCCGGATCGCGGGATCCTTCAGCTTGCCCATGTCGGCGGCGGAGAGGTCGCGCGCGATGCCATGCACGCCGGCGCAGTCCTGCCGGTTCGGCGTCAGGTTGATCTCGATGACGGGATCGCCGAGCGCGGCCCATTCGGCATAGCCCTTGCCGACCGGCGCATCGGCCGGCAGCTCCATGATGCCGTCATGATCCTCGGAGATCTGCAGCTCGGCCGCCGAGCACAGCATGCCGCGGCTCTCGACGCCTCTGATGGTGCCGACACCGAGCGTGATGTTCTTGCCGGGAATATAAGTACCGGGCGGCGAGAACACGCTGATCAGCCCGGCCCGCGCGTTCGGCGCACCGCACACCACCTGCACCGGCGCTCCGCCGTCGCCGGTGTCGACCATGCAGACGCGCAGGCGATCGGCGTTCGGGTGCTGCTCAGCCGAGATCACCCGCGCAATGGTGAATGGCGCAAGCTGCTTGGCCTTGTCCTCGATGTTCTCGACCTCGAGCCCGATCATGGTCAGCTTGTCGGCAAGCTTTTCCAGCGGCTCGTCGGTGTCGAGATGGTCCTTCAGCCAGGAGAGGGTGAACTTCATGACGATGGCTTCTCCAGTCCCCTCTCCCGCTTGCGGGGGAGGGTTAGGGTGGGGGCTCTCTCCGCGATGGCGGCGGCAATTGTTTCAAGGACGCCTGTGCGATTCGTCAGGACGTCGAGGTTGCTGAAGCGAAGGACCTTGAAGCCCTTCGCCTCGATGATAGCTGAGCGCGCAGCGTCCGTGCGCTCGCCCTGGTCTGAAAAATGCTGGCCGCCGTCGAGTTCGATCACTAGCTTCGGCGAATGGCAGATGAAGTCGGCGATGTAGTTGTCGACCGGGACCTGACGACGAAAGCTTGCACCACTGAGCGTGTTACCGCGCAGCTCCGACCAAAGGGCACGCTCCACATCGGTCGAGTTTCTGCGAAGCGCGCGCGCGTTCGCGCGCAGTTTCTGTGAGACTTTCCAGTCCGGGTGTTCTGGATCCACCATCGGCAACCCCATTGCGGACAGACCCCCACCCCAGCCCTCCCCCGCAAGCGGGAGAGGGAGTTTGACCATTGGCGGGGAGGGAGTTTTCGTACCCACACGAGTGAGCCCTCTCCATTCCCGCTCCCGTTTGCGGGGGTGGGGCGGGGTGCGGGCTATTTCAATGGAGGGGAGGCTCCCCGCGCCGGTGCGGCTAAGGCCCAAGTTCACGCGCTCAATCCCCCGGCGATGGTCGGGAGCTCGAGCGGCTTGAAGCCGTAGTGGTCGAGCCAGCGGACGTCGTTTTCGAACAGCTGGCGCAGGTCGGCGATGCCATATTTCAGCATCGCGATGCGGTCCATGCCCATGCCCCAGGCAAAACCCTGGTAGACGTCGGGATCGATGTTGCAGGCGCGCAGCACGTTCGGGTGCACCATGCCGCAGCCGAGGATCTCAAGCCAGTCCTCGCCCTCGCCGAAGCGGATCTCGCCCTTGTCGCGGCGGCACTGGATATCGACCTCGAGCGACGGCTCGGTGAACGGGAAGAACGAGGGACGGAATCGCATGTTGATGTGGTCGACCTCGAAGAACGCCTTGCAGAACTCGTGCAGAATCCATTTGAGGTGGCCGAGATGCGAGTGCTTGTCGATCACGAGCCCTTCGACCTGGTGGAATTGCGGCGTGTGCGTCGCGTCCGAGTCGATGCGATAGGTGCGGCCTGGGCAGATAATGCGGATCGGCGGCTTTTGGCTGAGCATGGTGCGCACCTGCACCGGCGAGGTGTGGGTGCGCAGCAGCATGCGCGAGCCATCCTCCTTCGGATTGAAGAAGAAGGTATCATGCATCTCGCGCGCCGGATGGCCGACCGGGAAGTTCAGCTTGGTGAAATTGTAGTCGTCGGTCTCGATGTCGGGACCTTCGGCGATCGCAAAGCCCATGTCGGCGAAGATGGTGCTGACTTCCTCGAACACCTGGCTCAGCGGGTGGATGCGGCCGGCCTCGGCCGCCGCATCGCGCAGCGGCAGCGTGACGTCGATGGTCTCGGCGGCGAGCCGCGCGTCGAGCGCCGCGGATTTCAGCACGTCGCGCCGGGCGGACAGCGCCTGCGTCACCGCATCCTTGGCGAGGTTGATCTTGGCGCCTTCGGTCTTGCGCTCGTCCGGCGACATCTTGCCGAGGGTCGCAAGCAGGGCGGAGATCGAGCCCTTCTTGCCGAGAGCGGCGACGCGCACCGCCTCGAGGGCGGCTTCGTCAGACGCCGCGGCGATCTGGTCGAGAATGGATTTTTCGAGGGTTGCGAGGTCGGACACGGTCAATTCCCTGGTGCCAATTTGGGCTGGGTTGTCGCCGCCCGAAGGCCGTAACGTCAAGCAAAAAGCCGGTCATTTCGGGCGGTTGAGCGGCCGGATTGAACCCCTCGCGGAGCCATGGGACCAAGGGGAAACGGAGATTTGCGATGCTGTTGCGATCCTGCCTGGTTGGCCTTGTCGTTGTCCTGTCGCTTGCTGCGTCTCCGGCGCGATCGGCGGTCTGCATGGAGAAATCGATGACGCCGGACGAGATCGTCGCGGCGATCAACGCCACGACGGGATGCGCGCCGGCGATGAAGCTGTTCACGGATTGCGCGTTCGGCGCCAGTGGCGACGTTCAGCTCGGCGAGGCCGTCGAGAAGAAGTGCGAGGCGGACTTCCTGTCCGGCCTGAAGGCAACGCAGAAAAAGGCCTATTCCGCCCAGCTCGGCCGCTGTGATCGCAAATACCGCAACGAGAGCGGCACCATGTACCGCTCGTTCACGGCATTCTGCCGGGCCGAGGTGTCGCAGCGCTATTCGCAGAAAGCGCTGAAAGCGGGCCCGAAAGCCCGCTAGGAGCAGAGGCCCCCTGATCGCGCACGGCTCAGGCCGCGAGCGCGGCCTTGGCCTTCTCGGCGATCGCCTGGAACGCGGCGGGCTCGTGGATCGCAAGATCCGACAGCACCTTACGGTCGACGGTGATGCCCGACTTGGACAGGCCGTTGATAAACACGCTGTAGGTCATGCCGAACGGACGAACGGCGGCGTTGAGGCGCTGGATCCAGAGCGCGCGGAAGGTGCGCTTCTTGCGCTTGCGGTCGCGGAAGGCGTACTGGCCGGCTTTTTCGACCGCCTGCTTGGCGATGCGGATCGTGTTCTTGCGGCGGCCGTGATAGCCCTTGGCAGCCTTGTAGACTTTCTTGTGCTTGGCGTGAGCGGTCACACCGCGTTTGACGCGAGACATGACGGAAATCCTTGAGATCTATGAAGTGGGACGGGGCCTTGCGCGGACGCGGGCCGGTTCAAGCGGATGCGATCAGGCGTTCGGCAAGAAGTACTTCTTGACGTTGTCGCCGTCGGTCTTGAACAGCACGCGGGTGCCGCGCAGCTGGCGGATCTGCTTCTTGGTCCGCTTGATCATGCCGTGGCGCTTGCCGCGCTGGGCGTGCATCACTTTGCCGGTGGCCGTCACCTTGAAGCGCTTTTTAGCGCCCGACTTGGTCTTCAACTTGGGCATTTGGCTCTCCTGTGGCACAGCACGAAAATCGCCCCGAGAGGCGTTCGGCCGGCTAAAATGCTCGTTAGAGCGTTGATAGTGCTAGGTTTTTCCCGAATTGGATAAACCTGCGCTGAACGTCGCCACGGCAGCCCTTGATCAGCCGGGCGGCGAAGGCCCGGCTTATGACAGAGGATCGGGCTTTTTGCAACGCTGGAAGCGGTGGAACCGGTACCTGTAGCCCGGACGCAGCGAAGCGCAATCCGTGGAAGGTCCATTCGCGGGCGCACCGCCCCGGATCGCGCTTTGCTGCATCCGGGCTACGAAAAAGAAACAGCCCGCCGATTTGGCGGGCCGCTTCATTCAAACCGACAAATTCGAACTCAGCGCGGCGCCAGCACCATCACGACCTGGCGGCCCTCGAACTTCGCGTCCTGCTCGACCTTGGCGAATTCGGCGACATCCGCCTTCACCTTGTCCAAGAGCTTGGTGCCGATCTCCTGGTGCGCCATCTCACGGCCGCGGTAGCGCAAGGTGATCTTGACCTTGTCGCCTTCCTCGAAGAAGCGCTGCATCGCACGCATCTTCACGTCATAGTCGTGATCGTCGATCATCGGACGGAGCTTGATCTCCTTGATCTCGACGACCTTCTGCTTCTTGCGAGCTTCGGCGGCCTTCTTCTGCGCGGAATATTTGTACTTGCCGTAGTCCATGATCTTGCAGACCGGCGGACTGGTGTTCGGCGAAATCTCGACGAGATCCATGCCGGCTTCCATGGCCATCTTGATGGCCACCACCGTTTCGACGGTGCCTTTGTTGACACCATCCTGATCGATCAGCTGGATCTGCGCGTTGCGAATGTCGTCATTGGTGCGCGGCCCATCCTTGGCGACTGTGGGCGGGGCTCTATTGGGACGGCGAATGGGTAGCTCTCCAAAGTTGTGAAAGGGAAGGCGGATATTTTGAAGCAAGACGCTGCAACGGGCAAGCGAACTCGCTGATTACGCGGCAAAACCGTCAAATGAGCGGCATTTTCGCCACGCCCGGCACATATAGCCGAAGCATCGGCTCCGCAAGGCGGCGTTGACCGATGCCGTCGGACAATCGAAAACCAGATCTCTGACACGCGAGTGACCGAACCATGAGCCAAACCGCCGCATCCGCCCAGGAACCCGTTTTCATCGAGGTCGGCGAAGGCGATGGAAGGCGCCGGATCGCGGTCCGGGCCCGCGCGGGGCGCGGTCCGGGACTGTTTTGGCTCGGCGGTTTCAAGTCCGACATGCAGGGCACCAAGGCGATTGCGCTGGATGCGTGGGCCGCCGAGCACGGCCGCGCCTCGGTCCGGTTCGACTATTCCGGCCATGGCGAATCCTCCGGCGATTTTGCCGGCGGCACGATTGGCCGCTGGCTCGAGGAGAGCGTCGCGGTGTTCTCAGAATTCTGCAGCGGGCCGCAGGTGCTGATCGGTTCCTCGATGGGAGGCTGGATGGCGCTGCTGCTGGCGCGCGAGATCGCGCGGCGGGGCAATGGCGGCGCGTCGCTCGCCGGCCTCGTGCTGATCGCGCCCGCGCCCGATTTCACCGAGGAACTGATGTGGAAGAACTTCTCGCCCGAGATCCGGGCCGAGATCGAGACCAAGGGCGTCTGGCTGCGGCCCTCCGACTATGGCGACGGCTCGCCCTATCCGATCACCCGCGCCTTGATCGAGGAGGGCCGCAACCACCTGCTGCTCGGCGGCAAGATCGATGTCGGCTGCCCGGTGCGCATCCTGCAGGGCGCGCAGGACCCGGACGTGCCGTGGAAACATGCCTTCGCGCTGGTGCACCGGCTGCCGGCCGAGGACGTCGTGCTGACCATGATCCAGGACGGCGACCACCGCCTGTCGCGTCCGCAGGACATCGCGCGGATCATCGCCGCGGTGGCGGAGATCGGCTAGGTTTCCGTTCCAGGGAGAAACGCGGATGGAAACGACAAAGATGCTGCGCGCGTTCTGCGATGCTGTCGAACAGCGCGACGGCAAGAGCTTTGCAAAACTCTTCACCGAGGATGGTGTCTACCACGACGTGTTCTATGGCGCGTTCAAGGGGCACGACAAAATCGCCGAGATGATCGACGACTGGTTCTATCGGACCGCGACTGATTTCCGCTGGGACATGCACGATCCCGTCACGGACGGCACGACGCTCTACGCGCGCTACACGTTCAGCTACCGCTCGACCTTGCCGGAGGCGAAAGGTGCGCGTGCGATGTTCGAGGGCGTTGCGATCATGCGGCTGCGCGACGGGAAAATCACCTGTTATCACGAGGTCGCCAACACCGCGCCGGCATTCGTCGACCTGAACTTTGCGCCGGAGCGGATCGCCAAGATCGTCGGCAGGCAGGGCGCGGCGCTGAAGGCGCGGCCGGAGATGCAGCGGCATCTGGCCTGATCTCGTCATTCCGGGGCGCGCGCAGCGCGAGCCCGGAATCCATCGGGCCGCAGTGTTGGTGGGTGAATGGATTCCGGGCTCATCGCTGCGCTATGCCCCGGAATGACGGCGGTTGGGTGCCTTACGGCGGCGGCGGATTGGTCATCGGCCGGCGCTGCGCCAGCGCGGCGACCGTGGAGGTGCCGATCGGGCCCTGCTCGTCGTAGAGCCAGCATTCGCCGATCGCGACGCCGTCAGTGGCGTGATGGTTCACCACCTCGAAGCCGATCCAGCGCGTCACCGGCAGGCGGTGCAGATAGATCGTGACGTCGCTGTTGATGTAGCCGAGCCCCTGGTCGCCGGCATTGGCGAACGGGCTGGCGAAGTCGGCGCCGGTCGCGACATGGACGAACGGCGTCATCGGCACGCTCTCGACCAGTTCGCGCACCTCGCTCATCCAGAGCCGGCGCGGGCCGAGCGAGCCCATATGGCCGACAATCGGCCGCGTCTCCCATTTGCCGTTCATGCCGAGCCTTGGATCGGTCGGCTTCGGAATGTCGGCGGGTGCTGGCACCTCCCAATTCGGCGGCGACCAGACATTGCCGGGCGCATTTTCCGTCCGGCGCAACAGCTGGCACGAGGCGCGCGCCATGCTGGTGCCGCCGGAGATGAATTCCGCCTCGATCAGCTTGATGCGCAGGCCGTCGCGCACCAGCTTCGTCGTCACCTCGATGGGCGTCGTGATGTTGGGCAGGCGGAACATGTCGACCGTCAGCCGCGCCGGAACGAACTCGTCGGCGCCGTGGCGCTCCTCGATGACGAAGGCGAGCAGGCCGATCACGACGCGGCCGTGCAGGGACTCCGGACTCCACGGTCCGTTGGCAACTGATGTCGGCATGAAGCCGTCGCCGTGCCGGGTGAAGAAGGGCTGGTTTGTCATGGCCCGCGACCATGACGGGAATGCGTTGTTGAAATCAAGAGGCCGCCGCGCGCCACTCCTGCTGCACGGTGACGTCGTCCTCGCCGCCGGCCCTTGATGCCAGCGCGGCGAACTCGTCGCGCGCCATCAGTTGCGCCAGCGCCCACACCGCGGCACCCCGCACCAGCGGGCTGGCATCGCCAAGCAGGCGCCGTGCTTCGCTCACAAGCCTCGCATCACAGGAATTGCCGATCGCGATCAGCACATTGCGGATGAAGCGGTCACGCCCGATGCGTTTCACCGGCGACTTCGTGAACAGCGCGCGGAAAGATGCGTCGTCGAGCCGGGCGAGCTCGGCAAGCGCGGGCGCGCGCAGTGCCTCGCGCGCGGCGAGCTTTTGCTCGCGGCCTTGCTGCGCGAACTTGTTCCACGGACAGACCGCGAGGCAATCGTCGCAACCATAGATGCGGTTGCCGATGCTCTTGCGGAATTCGTGCGGGATCGGGCCCTTGTTCTCGATCGTCAGATACGAGATGCAGCGCCGCGCATCGAGCTTGTAAGGCGCCGGAAACGCCGCGGTGGGACAGATGTCCTGGCAGGCGCGGCAACTGCCGCAATGATCGGCCTCGGCATCATCGCGCGGCAGCTCGGTGGCGGAATAGATCGCGCCGAGAAACAGCCACGAGCCGAATTCGCGCGAGACGAGGTTGGTATGCTTGCCCTGCCAGCCGATGCCGGCGGCGTGCGCCAGCGGCTTCTCCATCACGGCCGCGGTGTCGACGAACACCTTCACCTCGTCACCAGTCGTGGCGGCGAGCCAGCGCGCCAGCACCTTTAGCCGCTTCTTGATGACATCGTGATAGTCGTCGCCCTGCGCATAGACCGAGATCGCCGCACGGCTGCGACGTGCGAGGATATCGAGCGGGTCCTCGTCGGGTCCGTAATTGACGCCGAGCATGATGATCGAGCGGACGCCACTCCACAGCGCGCGCGGATCGGTGCGGCGCTCGGGGTTAGACGCGAGCCAGTCCATGTCGCCATGGCCGCCGCTGCCGAGGAATTGTAGGAAATAATTTCCGGCCTCGCGCGTCGAGTCGGGCGAGGTGATGCCGATGCTGTCGAAGCCGAGTGCGCGCGCCTCGCGGATCAGCGCGGCCTTGAGATCGGGGGGAGAGAGCTTGGCCGCCGCGCTCAGAAGTCGAGGTCCACATAGGTGCGTGACGCCGGCACCCCCGCCAGCCATTCGCTGAGCAGCGGGCGGAACGACGGGCGGGACTTCACCCGCGCGTACCACGCCTTTGCCGCGTCGTCCTCGCCCCATGGCACATCGCCCAGATAGTCGATCGCCGAGAGATGCGCCGCGGCGGCGAGATCCGCGTAGGTCAGGCGGTCGCCGGCGAGATAGTTCCGCGTCTTCGCCAGCCAGCCGATATAGCTCAGATGATAGCGCACATTGACCTTGGCCGCGCGCATCACGTCCGGGGCCGGCGGGCCGCCGCCATTGTCCTCGCTCATGAAGCGCTTGTAGATCCGCTCGGTCACCAGCGGATTGGAGGCCTCCTCGAAGAATTTTTCGTTGAACCACGCCATCAGGCGGCGCACCTCGACGCGCTCGGCGCTCGAGGTCGGCAGCAGCCGGCGCTCGCCGGCATCGAGGCCGTGCGCCTCGTCGAGATATTCGGCGATGATGGCGGCCTGTGGGACCGGCGGAAATCCTTCGGCGATCAGCACCGGCGTGGTGGCCGCCGGATTGAGCGCCAGATAGGCCTCGCGCCGATCCCAGACCCGCTCCTCCACAAGGCGAAGATCGAGACCATACTCGCCGAGCACGAGGCGGATGAATCGCGAATGCGGACAGAACGGATGGTGATACAGCGTGTACATGAATCCCTTGGTAGTTTCGCGCGCTTAAGAAACCATCAACCTGTGCGAGGCCTGAACCTGGGGCAGCGAGCCCGATCGTCTCTATGTCGCGTCATCGCGCGAACCGGTAGCCGTCCGCACGCAGGGTGCGGGTCACAAAAACGCTATAGCGCAGCAAATCGGTGAGGCAACCACCTCTTTGCCGTTTTTTTGCGATTGCAGCAGATGGCCGGATAGGTCAGAAGGACCGCGGTTTCCACACAGGGGCAGGCCACATGATGACGGATATGCTGCGGGCGGTGATTCTCGGCATCGTCGAAGGCGTCACCGAGTTCCTGCCGGTGTCTTCGACGGGCCACCTGCTGCTTGCGGAGCGCTTCTTCAATCTCGGCGAAGGCAACTTCTGGAAGAGTTTTGCAATCCTGATTCAGCTCGGCGCGATCCTCGCCATCCTCGCGCTCTATTTCGTCAAATTGTGGCGCGTCGCGCTCGGCATGTTCACCAATCCCGACGACCGCCGCTTCGTGATCGGCGTGCTGGTGGCATTCCTGCCCGCCGTCATCATCGGCCTGATCGCCGGCAAATATATCAAGGAATTCCTGTTCAATCCGTGGGTGGTCTGCTTCACGCTGATCGTCGGCGGCGCCGTCCTCTTGTGGGTCGATCAGCTCCAGCTCAAGGTTTATGAGGACGATGCGACCCGGTTCCCACTTCTGATGTATCTGTGGATCGGCGTCGCGCAGTGCCTGGCGATGATCCCGGGCGTGTCGCGCTCCGGCGCCAGCATCGTCGCGGCGATGCTGCTCGGTGCCGACAAGCGCTCGGCGGCGGAGTTCTCGTTCTTCCTCGCGATCCCGACCATGGTCGGCGCGTTCGCCTATGATTTCTACAAGAATCGCGCCGACTTCACGACCGACAATCTCAGCGTCATCGCGGTCGGCTTCGTGGTGTCGTTCATCACCGCAATGATCGTGGTGCGTGCCTTCCTCAACTTCGTCACCCGCCGCGGCTTCACGTTCTTCGCGTGGTGGCGCGTGATTGTCGGCACCCTCGGCCTGATCGCGCTGGCGATGGGCCGGTAAGAGCGCGGCAGCGCCCTTGCCTCGCCCGCTTGCGGGGAGAGGCCGGAGCGCATGCAGCGAAGCGGAATGCGATCCGGGTGAGGGAGACTCACCACGCATTGCTATGCATCGAGTTTGCGGAGGCAGCCCCTCACTCCAACTCTCTCCCCGTAAGAACGGGGCGAGGGAGCGCAGCGCCTTCGTGGCGGCCTACGCGCTCTTCCTCTGGAACTGGCCCGCGGCGCGGTAGCGCCAGAGATATTGCGGGACGATGGCTTCCATCGAGTCCGGGGTGATGCCGAGGCCTGCGAATGTCAGGCCGGCGGCCGTCGCGGCTTCGGACACCACATTGTTCGTGCGCAGCATCTCGACCTGGTCCGGCGTCAGCTTGAACACGCCCGGCGCGAATTGCAGGAAATAGGACTGGAGCCTGGCGAGGCCGAACGGCAGCGGCGCCAGCACGCGGTCGCGCTCGGTGATTTTGAGGATGATTTCCATCACCTCGCGCATGGTCAGCACTTCCGGCCCGCCGAGCTCGTAAGCCGCACCGGCCTTGGTGTTGCCGTCGACGGCGTCGGCCACGACGCGTGCGACGTCGCCGACATAGGCCGGCTGCACCGTGTTGACCCCGCCGCCGACCAGCGGCAGCACCGGCGAGAAGCGGGCCAGCGCGGCAAAGCGGTTGGTGAACTGGTCCTCCGGACCGAACATCAGCGACGGCCGGATGATCGTGGCCTCGGGCGTTGCCGCCAGCACCGCCTGCTCGCCGGCGGCCTTGGCGCGGAAATAGGCGGACGACGAATTGGCGTCGGCGCCAATCGCCGAAACATGGACCATCCGGGCGCCGGAGCTGGCCGCCGCTTTGGCGATCGTCTCGGCGCCCTTCACCTGCACGGCGTCGAAGGTCTGCCCGCCGCCCTGGGCCAGGATGCCCACCAGATTGATGGCGACCCGCGAATCGCGCAGCGCCGCCTCGACCGAGGCCGGGTAGCGCACATTGGCCTGGACGGCATGGATCTGGCCGACCCGGCCGAGCGGTTGCAAATGGAAGGCCAGCTCAGGCCGCCGCACCGCGACTCGGACGCGGTAATCGCGCTTGCACAGCGCCCGGACCACGTTCCGCCCCAGGAAACCCGATCCGCCGAAGACCGTGACTGTGGTGTCCAGGTTCGATGCCATGGCGTCCATTCCTGCCGAAATCGAGAGTTATTAACGGGAGTTAGCCGTCTGGCGATACGCCATCGGACTTATCCTGTACAGGGTATTTGATTTCTCAATCGCGAATTTGACAAGCGCGTCACCGATCCTTACAGAGCGCTTCCACGTGCCCAGGTGGCGGAATTGGTAGACGCGCTGGCTTCAGGTGCCAGTGGCTTCACGGCCGTGAAGGTTCGAGTCCTTTCCTGGGCACCACTCCCTTTCAAGCGATTGAAATTGCTCAGCCTTCGTAGGGGCGGCGACGCCGTGGCCCGCCGCCGGCGCGGCGGGAATGCCGAATCCAGATCTCAGCTCTGAACCTCCGGTTCGTCGGGTCGACCTATTTCCTGAGCAGTTCCGGCTCCACGACGACTTCACATGTCTTCCGCGTGCGCCACCGAACAACCGGGAGGAAGCGATGAGCAGGATTCTCATTTGCGGTGGTGGCGTGATCGGGTTGTGTGCGGCGGCGATGCTAGGCCGTGACGGTCACAGCGTCACCGTTCTGGAAGCCGATCATGCCGACCGACCCGCAGCCTCGGTCGAGGGGTGGGACGTCTGGGAACGACCCGGCGTTGCCCAGTTCAGGCAGCCCCACAATCTCGTTTCGCTCTTCCGGATGATCAGCGATCGGGAACTACCGGGATTGACCGATGGCCTGCTTCGGGCCGGCTGTGTCTGGGTGGACTATCTCGACAACTTGCCTCCCGGCATAACGGATCGGGCGCCACGCCCGACCGACGAGGCGTTACGGTGCGTCACCGGCCGGAGGCCAATCATTGAGTGGGCCGTCGCGAGCATGGCGCAAGCGGCACCCAATGTGACCATCCGTCGGGGGACCAAGGTCCGCGAATTGATCACGGGCGCGTCGGCCGTCGCCGGGGTGCCGCACGTTTCAGGCGTGCGCACGACGGCCGGCGAGGAGATTCGCGGCGATCTCGTCATCGACGCGATGGGGCGGCGCAGTCCCGCCTGCGAATGGATCGCTGGTGCGGGAGGCCGCCGCCCGATCGAGGAAGCGGAGGACAGCAACTTCGTCTACTTCACGCGCTATTTTTCGGGGCAGCAGCGGCCGCGCAGGATCGGGCGCGCGCTGACTCCGATGGGTCTGTTCTCGATCCTGACGCTGGATGGCGACAACGACACATGGTCGGTCACCCTGTACACCTCGTCGAAAAACAAGGCGATGCGGGGCTTGCGTGACACGGCGGCGTTCCATCGCGTCGTCTCGGCATGCGCGCGGCAGGCGCACTGGCTCGACGGAGAGCCGATCACTCCCGTCCTCCTGCTGACCGGAGTTCTCGACCGCTATCGGCGGCTCATGGTCGATGGCCAGCCGGTCATCACCGGCTTTGCTGTCGTAGGTGATGCATGGGCGTGTACCAACCCGTCCGCGGGGCGTGGCTTGAGCGTCGGTCTGCTGCAGGCCCAGGTGCTCCGCGACGTTGCGCGTCGGCACATCAACGATCCGCAAGCGTTCGCGCGGGAGTACGACGCGGAGACCGAACGCCAGGTCGCTCCGTTCTATCGAAACCAGATCGCCGCCGACCGCGCGCGCATCGCCGAGATGAATGCGCTGGAGCAGGGACTTCCGATGCCGGCGCCGAATCCGGTGACGGCCAGGTTGCTCGCCGCCGCGGGCGAAGACGCCGACGTGCTCCGCGGGGTGATCGAGATCGCAATGTGCCTTGCGCTTCCGCAGGACGTCATTGCCAGACCACGCGTCGCCGCGAAGCTGGCCGAACTCGATGGCCAGACATTGCCGCCGGATCCCAACATCATCGATCGCGATCGGATGGCGGCGCTGCTGAACGGCTGATCGATTCTAATACCTCCAGTGCGGCCGGCGGGTCAGACGATGCGCCTCCCGCTCCGTCGTGCGACCTGCCTCTGCACGAAGTACATCGCGGTAACTGAAATGATCGAGGTCGCCACCACGACGTAGCCGATCCAGTCGAAATGCAGCAGCGAGCCGTCCGGATTCTCCGCGACGATCGCGGCCGCCACCACCGAGCCGAGGCCGCCGGAGAGCTGCTGCACGGACGATGACACCGCGTTGAACGCGCCGCGCTGGCTGGCGTCGGGAATCGCCGTCATGAGCGCCTGCGACGGGATCATGCGCGAGAAGATGCCGACGAACATCAGCACATTGACCACGATCGCGGTGACGAGCGAGACGTGGCCGAGATGGGTGTAGATCAGCACCATGATGACCGACACCGCGCTGCCGAACACGAAGGTCGGATATTTGCCGAACGCGTCGCTGGCGCGCCCGACCAGCGGTCCGAGCGCGATGGCGAACAGGCCGGTGACCAGATAGATCGTCGGCAAATGCACGATGTCGATGCCGAGATTGTGCACGGTGAAGGCGCTGCCGAACGGCATCAGCATGAAGCCGCCGGTCGCCAGCAGCGTCGTCACCATGAAGGCCAGCGTGTAGCGCGGCTGGGTGACGGTCGAGATCAGGTGCTGGAACGGATTGCTGTCGTGCTGCAGCTTCAGATGCGCGTCGACCGGCTGCATCACCAGCGCGATGGCCGACATCACCGCGATCGAGAGGCCGACGATGGCCACGAAGCAGATGTGCCAATTCCAGTGGTTGGCGAGAAACAGGCCGGCGGGAACGCCAAGCACCTGGCTCGCGGCGAACGCGGTCTGCACGAAGCCCATGACGCGGCCGCGCAGATGCAGCGGGAACAGATCGGCGACGATCGCGAGCACGACGGATCCGATCACGCCGGCGAACAGCCCGGTCACGATCCTCCCGAGCAGGAGCACGTGGAAATCCTGCGCCAGCGCGCATAGTCCGGTGCCGATCGTGAAGCCGACGTAGAAGAACAGCAGCAGCCGCTTGCGGTCGAAACGGTCGGCAAAGCCGGCGGCAAGGATGCCGGAAATCCCGGCCGCGAACGCATAGGCCGACACCGCGACGCCGAACTGCCCGGCCGTGATGTTGAGCGCCGGCATCAGGATGGCGCCGAGCGGCGACATGATGATGAAGTCGATGATCAGCGTAAACTGGGTGAGCGCAAGCAGCGCCACCAGGAACGACTGGTAGCGCGAGAAGCCGCGCTCTTCCGGGTCGGCGATCGGCGCGGCGATGGTCTGCTCGGACATGAGACTCTTGTTTCGCGGATGAGGGGCGTGGGGCTGCCGCCATCACATAAGGCGGCCTGTGCCGGATGTCATCGGCCGTGGGGTGCAAAAACGCGTATCGATGCGCAACTCTCGTCTGAAAATCGCCGGATTCGCGCCGATTGCCGTTGTGCCTCGACGCGGGTGACAGGGCCGCGAAAACCCGGTTCTCGGCCCGAAAATACGCCTATCCGCTCGCATCGGGGGCATTTGAAGGCTAGTGTCTCGCGTCGAATCGACCAAGACCCGAGGCCGTACTTCATGACCATCCGCCTGCATCGCGGCGACCTGCCCGACCTGTCCCGCTACTCCGATTCGGTTGCGATCGATACCGAGACCATGGGGCTCAATCCGCATCGCGACCGGCTCTGCGTGGTGCAGATGTCGAATGGCGACGGCACCGCCGATGTGATCCAGATTCCGCAGGGCCACACCGACGCGCCGAACCTGAAGGCGCTGCTGGCCAATCCCAAGGTCACCAAGATCTTCCATTACGCCCGCTTCGACGTCGCAGTGCTCTACAACACCTTCGGCGTGATGACGACGCCGGTCTATTGCACCAAGATCGCCTCGCGGCTGTCGCGCACCTATACCGACCGCCACGGGCTGAAGGACCTGGTGCGCGAGGTCCTGAACATCGAGCTCTCCAAGCAGCAGCAGTCGAGCGACTGGGGCTCATCGGGCCTCAGCGAGGCCCAGCTCGCCTACGCCGCCTCCGACGTGCTGCATCTGCATGCGCTGCGCGAGCGGCTCGACGCCATGCTGGTGCGCGAGGGCCGGACGGAGCTGGCGAAGGCCTGCTTCGACTTCCTGCCCACCCGCGCCAGGCTGGATCTCGGCGGCTGGGAGGCCGAGGACATCTTCGCCCATTCATGACATCGGGTTCGTGACCTTGGGGCGATTTCGGTCGCGGGAGGGCATTTTCGCCCCGTTTCGGCCAAACTGTTCACGCGTGGTCGCGCCCGAGGTCCTTTGGGGGGACGCATGGGGCGCGACGCGAGGTCCGGGCTGCACATTTGGACAGCTCCGGGTAGAATAGGCGCCGATTTCGCGCCTCTGGAGCACGTGTGAGTTCGGTTCAGAATCCAGCCTATGTCGCAGGCCTCGAGGCGCGCTTTGCCGCCGCCGCGCGCCACAGCCGCATGGTGCGGATCTTGCGCATTGCGGTGCCGGCGGCCGTCGTGCTGTCGCTGGCCGCAATCGTGTTCGTCTCGGTGGTCAACCCGTTCCGTGCCCTGATGCCCAACGTGCCGCTGGAGATGGACAATCTCGTGGTGTCGGGCACCAAGATCACGATGGAATCGCCACACCTCGCCGGCTTCTCCAACGACGGGCGACCCTACGAGATGTGGGCCAAGGCCGCGATCCAGGACGTCACCGATCCTGATCATGTCGAGCTGAAGACGATCCGCGCCAAGGTGGCGATGGAGGACCAGTCGACGGTGATGATGGATGCGCGCACCGGCTTCTTCGACAACAAGAAGCAATTGCTCGATTTGCGCCAGGACATCTTCCTGCAGTCGTCGACCGGCTATGAAGCCAAGATGACCCAGGCGTTCGTCGACATCAACAAGGGCAACGTGTCGTCGGACGAGCATGTCGACGTCAAGCTGCTCGACGGCACGCTGACCGCCGACAAGCTCAGGATCTTCAACAGCGGCGAGCTGGTGCGCTTCGAAGGCAATGTGGTGATGAACCTGGACAAGCTCGGCGACACCCCGATCAGCCATCCGGCCGAGCCCGCGCCACCTCCGCCGCCGCAAAAGGCGCGCAAATCCGCCAACCCGAGATGATTTTTTTCATGAGACGTTTTCCCTGCATCGCAATCGCTGCCTTCATGCTCGCGCTGTTCGGCGCAAGCGCTGCGTCCGCGCAGAGCAAGATGAGCGGCGTTCCCAACGCCATGCAGGGTTTTTCGCAGAATCGCGACCAGCCGATCCAGATCGAGGCCGCCACGCTCGAGATGCGTGACAAGAAGAAGGAGGCGACCTTCGCCGGCAACGTGAAGGTCGTGCAAGGCGACACCACGATGACCTCGAAGTCGCTCGACGTGTTCTACGAAGACAAATCCTCTCAGCCGGCGGTGCCCGCGAAGGGTGCAAAGGGCGCGAAGGGCGCCCCGATGCAGTCGGCGAAGCCCGGTCCGGGCGGCGCGTCCTCGATCAAGCGGCTGGAGGCGAAGGGCAACGTCGTCGTCACCCAGAAGGATCAGGTCGTCACCGGCGAGACCGCGATCTTCGACACCAAGACCAACCTGATCACGATGATCGGCGGTGGCGGCGCGCAGGTGGTGCTGACGCAGTGCCAGAACGTGCTGCGCGGCGACCGTCTGCTGGTCGACATGACCACGGGCGTCTCGCGCGTCGAGTCCGACAACGGCAAGGTGCAGGGTCTGTTCATCCAGACCGACAAGAGCGGACAAGGCGGCAGCGGTGGCTGCGGAACGGCGGCCGCGCCAGGCGGAAGCCCGGCGCTTCCCTCGCTGATTCCGGGTGCGGGCAAGCCGAAGTAACGACGGCGGTTCAACTGTGGCGGCGTAACATGATCAGACGACGGACAATGACGATGCTGCTGTCGCGGGCTTGCGCGATCGCCGCCGTCGTGTTCGCGCCGATCACCTTCGAGCAGGTCTATGGACAGAGCGCAGGGTCGGTGCCCAACGCGATGCAGGGCTTTGTTCAGAACCGCGACCAGCCGGTCCGGATCGAAGCCGCCGTTCTCGAAATGCGCGACAAGAAGAAGGAGGCCACCTTCTCCGGCAATGTGAAGGTGGTGCAGGGCGACACCACGATGACCTCCAAGGTCCTGGTGGTGTTCTACGAGGATAAGGACAAGTCTGCGCAACCGTCCGCACCGGCCGGCAGCAACAAGCAAGCCAAGGGACCAGTGGGTGCGCCGACACAAGCGGCTCCGACGCAATCCGGTCCGACACAAGCGGCCCCGCCCGGCCCGGGCGGCGCGTCTTCGATCAAGCGGCTGGAAGCCAAGGGCAGCGTCGTCGTCACCCAGAGGGACCAGACCGTCACCGGCGAGATCGCGATCTTCGACGCCAAGGCCAATCTGATCACGGTGCTCGGCGGCGGTGGCGTTCAGGTGGTGCTGACGCAGTGCAACAGTGTGCTGCGCGGCGACCGCCTGCGGGTCGACATGACCACCGGCGTTTCGCGCGTGGACTCCGAGAGCGGGACGGGCAAGGTGACGGCGACGACAGGCGGTGGCGGACAGGATTGCGGCCCGTCGGCCAGCGCAGCGCCTTTGCCGGCCCAGGGAAAGTCAAGGTAACTCTCAATAAATCAATATGTTAGACAATAACATGCGACCGCGAGGTTGAAGCGCGCAGGGTGAGACTGTATCTACAGCAACGGTCCGGGACGGACCCGAGGGGGATCGTGACGCTGGCCGGGCCGGGGCATCCACTCATTTCAAGGCGCGGTCATCGCGCCTTGCGTCATTGTTTGAGCATGGTTTCTTGCGCAAACGCGCTTCGCGCTGGTCGCGCAGAAGGCCGTGAGAGGTTGAAGCGAAGCAGGGATGGTGGATTTTCTCGGCATGTTCCGACGGCGCCCTGCGAAACGCGGTCACGGCTTTGCACGCGCGCATGACGACATCACCGCGCTCGACGATTCGTTCGGCGATATGCTGGCAAGCCCGGTGCGGGATGCGCCGCCGATGGCGCGCGCCGCTGCCCCGGTTGCCGGCGTCGAGCTGCGGCCGCAACCGGCGCCCGCCCCGGCGCCGGCGCGCCCGAGACGGGCGAAGGGCAACGGTGCTGCCGCCCCGCAGCTGATCGGGCGGCCGGGCTATCTGGCTGTGCATAGCGTGGAAAAGAGTTTTGGCAGCCGCCAAGTGGTGCGCGGCGTCAGCATCTATGTCCGCCGCGGCGAGGCGGTCGGCCTGCTGGGGCCGAACGGTGCCGGCAAGACCACCGTGTTCTACATGATCACCGGCCTGATCAAGGCCGATCGCGGTGCGATCGAGCTTGACGGCCACGACGTCACCCGGCTGCCGATGTACCAGCGCGCGCGCCTCGGTATCGGCTATTTGCCGCAGGAAGCGTCGATCTTCCGCGGCCTGTCCGTCGAGCAGAATATCCGCGCGGTGCTCGAGGTCGTCGAGCCCTCGAAGAAGAAGCGCGAGCATGAGCTCGATTCGCTGCTCGACGAGTTCAATATCACGCGCCTGCGCAAGAGCCCTTCGATCGCGCTCTCAGGCGGCGAGCGCCGTCGCGTCGAAATCGCCCGGGCGCTGGCGACGCGCCCGAATTACATGCTGCTCGACGAGCCGTTCGCCGGCATCGACCCGATTGCGGTGGGTGACATCCAGGATCTGGTTCGCCATCTCACCAATCGCGGCATCGGCGTGCTGATCACCGACCACAACGTTCGCGAGACGCTCGGCCTCACCGACCGTGCGTATATCGTCTATGCCGGCGAGATCTTGACGGAAGGCAGTCCGGAGGAGATCGTCAACGATCCGGACGTGCGGCGTCTTTACCTTGGCGAAGAGTTCCGCCTCTAGCGCAACTTTCTGTTCCGTCAAGCCATATACAACTGTGCTGGACTAGGATAAGCAAGAATCGAGCCAACTTTTAGGGTCGATCTTGCCTCCATGGCGCTGACGCAGAGACTAGAGTTCCGCCAGTCGCAATCGCTGGTCATGACGCCGCAGCTGATGCAGGCGATCAAGCTGCTGCAGCTGTCGAACCTTGATCTGTCGACCTTTGTCGAGGAGGAACTCGAGCGCAATCCGCTGCTGGAGCGGGCCGCCGACGGCCCGGAACCGCCCGTGGCAGGCGAGCACGTCGCGGAGCGGGCGGATTACGCGGAGTCTGATGGATCGGGCGGCGATGGCGACGACCATGGCGACATGGCCGGCGGTTCCACGGGCGATAGCGGGTTCGAGCCGGGCCAGGAGGAGTGGCTGAACCGCGACCTCGGCAGCCGTGCCGAGATCGAGCAGACGCTCGACACTCGCCTCGACAACGTCTTCACCGAGGAGCCGGCTGAGGCGGCCGCGCATGCCGCGCAGGACGCGCCGCCTTCCGTCTACACCGAATGGGGCGGCGGCGCTTCCAGCGACGACGAGTACAATCTCGAGGCCTTCGTCGCCGCCGAGGTGACGCTGGCTGATCACCTCGCCGAGCAGCTCGCGGTGGCGTTCTCTGCGCCGGCGCAGCGCATGATCGGCCAATATCTGATCGACCTGGTCGATGACGCCGGCTACCTGCCGGCCGATCTCGGCCAGGCCGCCGAGCGGCTCGGCGCGTCGCAGGCCGCTGTCGACGAGGTCGTCGCGATGCTGCAGAAATTCGATCCGCCCGGCGTCTGCGCGCGTAACCTCAGCGAGTGCCTGGCGATCCAGCTGCGCGAGCTCGACCGCTACGATCCCGCGATGCAGGCGCTGGTCGAGCATCTCGACCTGCTCGCCAAGCGCGACATCGCGGGCTTGCGAAAGCTCTGCGGCGTCGACGACGAAGACATCACCGACATGATCGCGGAGATCCGCAGGCTCGATCCGAAGCCGGGGTTGAAGTTCAGCACCGCGCGCGCCCAGACCATGGTGCCCGACGTCTATGTGCGGCCCGGTCCGGACGGCGGCTGGCATGTCGAGCTGAACAGCGACACTCTGCCGCGCGTCCTGGTGAACCAGACCTACTACACCGAACTGTCGAAGACGATCCGCAAGGACGGCGACAAGTCGTACTTCACCGACTGCCTGCAGAACGCGACCTGGCTGGTGCGCGCGCTCGATCAGCGCGCCCGCACCATCCTCAAAGTTGCAACCGAGATCGTGCGCCAGCAGGACGGCTTCTTCACCCATGGCGTCGCGCATTTGCGGCCGCTCAATCTGAAGGCGGTGGCGGACGCCATCCAGATGCACGAATCGACGGTGTCGCGCGTGACCGCGAACAAATACATGGCGACCAACCGCGGCAGTTTTGAATTGAAGTATTTCTTCACCGCCTCGATCGCCTCGGCCGATGGCGGCGAGGCGCATTCGGCCGAAGCGGTGCGTCACCACATCAAGCAGCTGATCGATGCCGAGGCGCCGACCGCGATCCTGTCCGACGACACGATCGTGGAACGTTTGCGCGCGTCCGGCATTGATATTGCCCGCCGCACCGTCGCGAAGTACCGCGAGGCGATGCGGATCCCGTCTTCGGTGCAGCGCCGCCGCGACAAACAGAGCATGCTCGGCAATGCCCTTTCGTCCCCTGCCTCTTCATCCGACCGGTCCCGCGACACCGCCGCAGTTTAAGTACCCCCTTGAGGATGATCCTGCCGACATCCCGGCAGGATCAGGCTGTCGTTGCGTTCGCCTCAAATCGCGATAGTCTCAATCTTCGCCTTGTGCAGCATGACCCGGAAAGGAAGGTTGGCGGAAATTCAGAAACCATCATGCTCCGGCAAGAGAGTGATCGAGGTATCCAGCAATCGAGGCATCAAATGACCCTTCGAATCTCGGGAAAGAGCATCAGCATCGGCGAGGCGCTTCGGGCGCGCGTCAGCGAGCGCACCGACGAGGTCCTGCGAAAGTATTTTGATGGCAACTATTCCGGTCACATCACGCTGAGCAAGGATGGCTTCGGCTTCCGGACCGATTGCGCGCTGCATCTGGATTCCGGCATCACGCTGGAAGCCGAGTCCAATGCGACCGATGCCTATGCCAGCGCCGATGCGGCGCTGCTGATGATCGAGAAGCGTCTGCGCCGCTACAAGAGCCGGCTGAAGGACCGCTCGGCCCGCAAGGCCTATGCAGCGACCGCCGCGCTTGCCGAGCTCAACGGTGTCGGGCTCGATGCGCCAAGCTACGTCATCGAGGCGCCCGAGAACGAGGACGAAGTTACCGAATACAGCCCGGTGATCATTGCCGAGGCAACCACGGCGCTGAAGCGGCTGTCGGTCAGCGAGGCCGTCATGGAGCTGGATTTGAGCGGCGCTTCCTGCCTGGTGTTCCAGCATGGCGGCAGCGGCCGGGTGAACATCATTTACCGCCGTACGGACGGCAATGTGGGCTGGGTCGACCCCCCATCGGTGACCCCCTGAGGATATATGGCGGATGGCATTGACGTCGGAAGCCAGCCCTGCTTATGGTCCGCCGCCCCAAGCAATAAGGGGCGGAACAGGGTCTTGCCGGTGTTGGCACCGCCGATGCGTTGGAGTAGAAGCCCTGCCAGATGGACCCGGGCTAAGCCCGCATCCCGCCTCATCTTCTTGACGCCGCCGCTGTAAAGCCTATTTCGCAACCTGACGGTCTCATTCACCTCGGAACGTCCCAATGCCGATTACCGATTTGGTCGCACCCGAGGCGATTCTCCCGGCTTTGAAGGTCATCAGCAAGAAGCAGGCGCTGCAGGAACTTGCCGCGCGTGCCTCGGCGCTGACCGGCCAGAACGAGCGCGCGGTGTTCGAGGTGCTGCTGCAGCGCGAGAAGCTCGGCACCACGGCGGTCGGCTACGGCGTCGCCATTCCGCACGGCAAGCTGCCCAAGCTGGAGAAGTTGTTCGGCCTGTTCGCCCGTCTCGATCGACCGATCGATTTCGAGGCGATGGACGGCCAGCCGGTCGACCTGATCTTCCTGTTGCTGGCGCCCGAGGGCGCCGGCGCCGACCACCTCAAGGCGCTGGCGCGCATCGCCCGCCTGCTGCGCGACCAGGACGTCGCCAAGAAGCTGCGCGCCTCCCGCGACGCACAGGCGATCTACTCGGTGCTGGCGCTGCCGCCGGCGAGCGCGGCGTAAGCTTTCATTCGCCCGTCTGTCATCAGCGTATAGCCCGCTCGTCACGAGCCGGTGCACGGCGACGCGTTGTCCGATAGCCTCACTTCGGAGCCGGGATGGAGCGAAAGCGTAATCCGGGGAGGTCTTGCAGCTGGCGCGAATCCCGGATTGCGCTGCGCTTCATCCGGGCTACGATGTCTTCGTTGTCGATCGAAATCGTTCAGCAGATCGTCGGCAGCAGCCGGCGGACTTCGTCGAGCAGGTCGGGGATCGCCTTCTCGTCGTCGGCGAGATGCCTGAGCAGTGCGCTTTGGAACAGGCCGTCGAACAGCGCGTACAGCGCGGCCGGTGACGATGCCGGGCGCTTGTTGCCGAGCTCGGCGTAGCGCGAGGCGATGCGCCAGATCATGGCTTCGAGACTCTTGTCGATCTCAAGCACATCTTTGCGGAAGGCGGCCTCGAACATCGCCTGCGAGCGCAGGTCGTACCAGAGCCGGTGCATGTGCGCTTCGGTCTTGAGCGTCGCGGCAAGCTTGGCGAGGAAGCCTTCCATCAACTGCTCACGGTCCTGCGCAGACGCCACCACCTCGTCGTAGCGTGTCACGCATTTCGCCTTGTAGTGGCGCACGCAGCAGCAGATCAGGTCGAGCTTGTCGCTGAAGTAGTAGTGAAACACGCCGTGCGTGAACGCGGAATTCTGCGCGATCTCGCGCAGGCTGGTGCGCGCGAAGCCGAGCTCGCCGAGGGTCTCGAGCGCGGCTTCCGCAAGTTCGATCCGCCGCGCGTTGAATTTCTCGTCGCGCAGCGTTTCGGCCGCCGCGGCCACTCGGGCCGCTCCTGTCGCTTGCCGCGCCATCTCGTGCCTTCCCTCCGTCCGTCGCCGCATCGACTTATAGCGCGCCGGTCGCGGCGCGCTCCATCCTTCACAACCACCCTCTTTGACACTTGTCAAATTTTGGCTTGACAAGTGTCAAGTTCCTGGACGAGGCTCGGCTCAAGAAATTTGGACAACCGTCAAGACGGCTGACCAATCTATCAGCCAGGGAGGAGACGTGATCGCTGGGGCGCCGATGCTGCGCTCCGCCGCTGCCGAATTCGGTTGCCTGGCGGCAAGAGCGCGGCAGCCCGCCGGCACCTGCTGCCCCATCGCCAGCACCAGCCAAACACCAGCAAAGGGAGGATGACGTCATGCGTGGGAAGAGCCTTGAAGGCAGGAAAGCCCTGGTCACCGGCGGCGCCCGGGGAATTGGCGCGGCGATCGCCCAGGCGCTGGCGCAATCCGGCGCCGCGATCATGATCGGCGACATCCTCGACGATGCCGGCAAGACCACCGCTGCCGAGATCGCGAAGGCCGGCGTCAAGACCGGTTTTGCAAAGCTCGACGTCACCGACGACGCGCAGTGGGAACGGGCCGTCGCCGCGACGGTCGAAACGCTCGGCGGCTATGACATCCTGATCAACAATGCCGGCATCGAGATCACCTCGCTGGTCAGCGAGATCAAGGCCGAGGACGCGCGGCGGATGTGCGACGTCAATATCGTCGGCACCGTGCTCGGCATGAAGCACGCCTTCCGCGCGATGCGGCCGGGCGGGCCGGCAGGCAAGGGCGGCGCGATCGTCAACATCGCCTCGGTCGCAGCAACCATCGCCTTCCCGAGCATCGCCGTTTACTCCGGCACCAAATCCGCGGTCGACCGCATGACGCGGGTCGCGGCGATGGAAGCCGGCAAGCTCGGCTACGGCGTGCGCGTCAACTGCATCTATCCCGGGCTGATTCCGACCGACATGGGCATGCAGCTCGCCAATGACATCGTGAAGATCGGTCTCGCGCCCGACGTCAATGCCGCCGTCGGCTCGGTGGTGGAGCAGACGCCGCTCGGCAAGCTCGCCGAGGTCGGCGACATCGCCGATGCCGCAGTGTTCCTGTGCTCGAACGATGCCCGCTTCATCACCGGCATCGGCCTGCCGGTCGACGGCGGTATGGGCATGTAGCAGCGCGCACCAGGAATCGATTTCGGAGGATTGCAATGAGCGAGAAGAAGCCCGTCATCGTCTATGGCGCGTCCGGCTACACCGGCCGGCTGGTCTGCGAATATCTGCGCGAGTACAACGTCCCCTTCATCGCCGCCGGCCGCAGCGCCGAGAAGCTCAACGCCGCGATGAAGTCGAACGTGGCCGGCATCGAGACCGCCGACTACGAGGTGGTGGCAGTGCCGCACACCGTGGCCGCGCTGACCGAATTGTTCAAGGGTGCCTCGGTGGTGCTCAACACCGTCGGCCCCTTCGCCAGGTTCGGCGGCGAGGTGGTGCAGGCCTGCCTGGCTGCCAGGTGCCATTACACCGACACGACCGGCGAGCAGGACTGGCTGATCACGCTCGACCAGGAATTTGGCGCGAGGTTCGCCAATGCCGGCCTGTTGCTGGCGCCGGGGATCGCGCAGATGTACACCACCGGCGAGATCGCGGCGCAGCTGTGCCTGGAGACGCCCGGCCTCGACACGCTTGACATCGCCGTGTTCTGGGGCGGCAGCCCGACCATCGCCTCGACGCAGACCATCCTGGTCAATGCCGCGATGGCCAAGGCGTACTATTTGGAGCAGAACAAGTACGTCGAGCATCAGCCCGATGCCGGCCTCTACAACCTCGCCATCCCCGGCCAGCACGAGCTGGCGCTGGCGCTGCCCTGGGGCGGCACCTCGCACCCGGTGTGGTTCAAGCACGATCCGCGCGTGGCCAACGTCAAGGTGCTGGGCGGCGTGTTCAATCGCGCGCTGATGCTCGGCGTGCCGCAGATCGTCGCCGCTGCGCTGGAGGCGACCAAGGACATGAACCCGGACGATCGCTACGCCGCGCTGGCGCAGACCGCCGCCGGCGTGATGAACACCATGCCGCCGCGCGAGAACCCGCGCGTCAACAAGTCGATGGATTCGGTACATGCCTCCGGTCCGCTGGGCCGCGCGCACTGCGTCATTTACGGCAACAGCAATTACAAGCAGACCGGCATGCTGCAGGCCTATGCCGCGGTCGCCCTGCTGCAACAGCCGCCGAAGCGCGTGGGCTTTGCGTCCGGCTGCCAGGCGTTCGGCCACCGCGAGCTGCTCGGGCAGTTGCGCAGTTTCGGCCTCGTCGGCAAGCCGATCCTGACAGTGCACGACTGAGCTCGAGTGAAGATGAAATCGAAGTCAAAGATTTTCGTTTGAGGCGTTTTCGTCACGCGATCCGGTATCGACTTCGCTCGAAAACGCTTCGCTGCGGGTGACGCGCTAGCCCCCGTCACCCGCAGTCTAGTCTGGTGCCGACCATGCGTTTCATCGATTATCCGACAAGAACGCGGAAGCAGATCGACGTCTGGAACGATCTGCCGCGCTCCAAGGTCGGCAAGGTGCCGAAGCCGGACATCCGCGCGCAGCTGGCTTGAACGTGTGTTGACAACCGGCCGGCGACGCCAGAAGAGGGGTATGCGCAACATTGCGCGTGCGAACCAGGGATCACGGATGTTCCGCGATTTTCGTCTCGATCGCGTTCCCGTCGACGTTCTCGCCTATGAGCTCGTCGAAGAGAGAGCCTCTGCGCTCGGACGCATGGGGCGCGCGCTGGAACAAGCTCTTGCTAGACTGCGCGAGTTCGATGCCGCCCATCCGCACGGAGAAGCACCGGCGCCGACACAACAGGCTCGGCGCCTGCTGGTCAAGGAAGCCGGCCACGCGCTCTGGATGTTCGTGGTGCAGCGGGAAGCGTGCGGGCTCCGCAACAACCGCATGCTGATGCGCGACTACAATGTGCCCGCCGAGGTTCAGCTCAGCATGGGGCCGAAGCTGACATCGGCTTCACCGCAATAAGGACGTCATCGCATTAAAAATGCGCGGGCCGCCTCGTCGAGGCATGCCCGCGCATTTGAACTCGTGGATGCTGAATTCAGCCGGCGTCTAATGGACGCTGACGGCCTGCAACTCGTTGCTCCAGGCGTTCGCGATCGCGGCCTCGCGGCTGTCGGTCAGCATGATCGGCGTGCCGTCGGCGGCGTGCAGCGCGAACAGCTTCAGGCCCGGCGCAAGGTTCGGGGCTTGCGGGAAGAGATCCGGCACATCCTCGGAACGGACCTGCTTCACATAGGCGATATGGCCCTCGCCCAAATGCGCCAGCGCTTCCGGCGTGACGCTGTCGGATTGGAACATGACGTTTGCTTCACTCATGGTCTCGACTCCTCAGTCAGACAAGCGGTCGAGTCCGCTCCAGGTTTCTATTATTCGTGTTCATTGATAGCGATTGTCTTAATGACCCGTTCAGGTTCCGGCCTGGCCAGGTCGATCGACAACAGCCCGTTCTTCAGGTCCGCGCCCAGCACCTGCATCCCCTCCGCCAGCACGAAGGTGCGCTGGAAGTGGCGCGCGGCAATGCCGCGATGGATGTACTGCCGAGCCTTATCGTCCTGCTGACGGCCGCGGATGACGAGCTGATTTTCCTCAATGGTCACATCGAGTTGGTCACGGGTAAAACCTGCTACCGCCAGCGTGATGCGCAGCCGCTCGGGCTGGCCGTTGGACCGGTCGAACCGCTCGATGTTGTAGGGAGGATAGCCGTCGGCGCCCTTCACGACCCGATCGAGCGCACGCTCGATTTCGTCGAATCCCAGAAGGAACGGACTGGACAACGATGGAACACGAGACATTACAAAGTCCTCTCGAAGCGACTTTGAGGGGCCCTTGCGGCGCCCCATGCAACCGGCGGGCCGTCTTGGCCCGCCGGTCAGTGAGCAATATGGGGTGTTCTGGATAGCGTTCAAGCCGCCCCGAAACCAGCCTAAACGCCTGCAACATGAGGCTAAATTCTTCCCGATCGGTTATTTCCCGACGCGCTTGCGGCCATCCGCCGTAAAAAGATGCAGCTTGTCGCGGGGGGCGACCACCCGGATCCGCTCCCCAATCGCCGGGCCGCC
>NZ_JAGKJJ010000027.1 GCF_020329505.1 Bradyrhizobium semiaridum | reverse complement strand
ATCGACGCGGCTTCGCCGGCCTTGAGCGTTCCGATGGCATCCGTCGTCACCTGCTTGAGCACGGAATCGAAGCCGAGATCGCCGCTCGGCTGAACCGCGCTTGCTGTCGGCGTCGTTATGTCCGTCTCGGCCGCGCGGGCCGCCGCCGGCCCCGCGGAGATCGCAGTCGACGAAATCGCTTCAAGCATCGTCAGCTCCTCAACAGATCGATGGTCATGCTGAGCATCGATCGCACCTGCTTCACCACCTGAAGGTTGGCTTCATAGGACCGGTTGACCTCGCGCATGTCGGCCATTTCGATCATCATGTTGACGTTGGGCAGCTTGACGTACCCGGCCTTGTCGGCCGCCGGATGACCGGGGTCGTACTCGACCCGGAACGGCGTACTGTCGGTGCCGACTTCCTTGACCTTCACGAGCTGGGCGCCCGCGGCACGGTCCATTTCGGCATCGAAGGTCACGGTCTTGCGCTGGTACGGATCAGCACCGGCCACACGTCCCGTCGCATTGGCGTTGGCGAGGTTCTCCGACACGATGCGCATCCGCGTCGACTGCGCTTCGAGGCCGGAGCTCGCGACCGACAGCGATGCCTGTAGGGAATCAAGCATCAGCGCACCTCAGGCTTTCAGACCGGACAGCAGCATGCGGTGAAACGACCGCACGATCGCCGAGTTCATGGAGTAGTCGCGGTTCACCTCGCCGCCCTTGACCATTTCCTGCTCGAGGCTCACCGAATTGCCGGAGTGCACCACTTCCCAGCTATCCTTCTTGGCGGTGGCACGCGTATCGGTTTCGCTCGCGCTCAATTGCAGATGCGCCGGCGATGTGGTTGCCAGGCGGACCGGCATGCCGTCGAGAACCTTGTTGAACGGCTCGACGTCGCGCGCCTTGAAACCCGGCGTGTTGGCATTGGCGACATTTGCCGCGATCGTCGACTGGCGCAGCTCCAGCCAGCGGGCTTGCGACGAAGCAAGGTCGAACAGATAGAGCGGTCCCACGGCAAATCCAATCTTGGCTATGCGGGAGGACCATAGAGCCCGAAGCTTTTCTCAGGCTGTCGTGCCGGGCGCGTCATTGTACCTTCGCGCCTTGCGGCGACTTCTTGGATTGCAGGAAGTAGATGATCTCGGCCACCGGCCGGAAGAACTCCGATGGGATCACCTGATCGACCTGGACCGCTTCGTAAAGTGCTCGCGCCAACACCTTGTTCTCGATCACCGGAATCCGGTTCTCCTCGGCAACCGCACGGATCTTGAGGGCGATCGCATCGGCGCCCTTGGCAAGCACCAGCGGCGCGGAATTCTCCTCGCGCTGATAGCGCAAGGCCACCGCAAAATGCGTCGGGTTCGCGATCACCAGCGACGCGCGCGATGCGGCGGCGATCATGCGCTGGCGGGAGCGATCGCGCGCCAGCGACCGCAGCCGCGCCTTGATCAGCGGATCGCCTTCCGCTTGCTTGTGCTCGTCCTTGATTTCCTGCCGCGTCATGCGCAGCTCGCGCCGCCAGTGGAAGCGGGCCCAGGCCAGATCGATCGCCACCAGCACGATGGTTGCGATGCAGGTCGCCGAGACGATCCGCATCGCGATGGTCAGGATCATCTCGGGCAACGCCACCGGATCGGTGTACATCGCCTCGAAGGCCCGCGCTTCCGACGACCGCAAGACGAAGCCGACCACCAGGCTCACGGAGACCAGCTTGAACACCGACTTGCCGAACTCCATCAGGCCCTGGGCGCCGAAGAGCCGGCTCCAGCCCTGTACGGGCGATATGCGGGAGAAGTCGGGCTGGATCCGCTCCAGTACGAGACGCGGCGCGTTCTGCAGCAGCGAGGCCGCGAGCCCGAACACGATCAGCACGACGATGAGCGGAACCAGGAAGCGCATCGCCTGCAATCCGACGACGGAGAGCAGGTGTTGCGCATCGGCCCCCGTGCTCAGGCGGAAGCCGCCGGGATCATCAAGCAGTCCCTTAAGGGGCGGCACGAGCTGCTGCACGCCCTGCCCGATCAGGAACGCCTGGATCACCATCAACGCAGCCATCGAGGCGAAGATGGAGGCCTCCCGAGACACCGGGATCTTGCCCTGCTCGACGGCGTCGCGGATCTTCTTCTCGGTCGGCTGCTCGGTTTTGCTCTCCTTGTCGGACGTGTCTGCCATGCTGTTCAGCGGTCAGCGAAAGACCAGCTCATCCTCCTGGTCGGGATTGAGCTCGATCTCGCCGCGCTCCGCGAGCTCGAGCGCAAGGTCGGTGATCACGCGCCGCGCCTCCAGCACGTCGCGCTGGTTCGACGGCTCGCCGAGCGCCAGTTCGTGCTCGACGACACGCCGCACCCGCGACGCCACCGAGGACAGGATCAGCTCCCGGAACCTCTTGTCGGTCCCCTTCAGCGCAATGATGATGCGGTCCGACGGCACCTGGTCGAAGATCATGGTGCGCGCCTTCGGCGAGAGGTTGACCACGTCGTCGAAGGTGAACAGCAGTTCCTTCAGCACCTCGGCCGATTTCGGTCGCTTCTCCGACAGGCTCTTCAGCATGTCCTCGATGTGGCCGCGCTCCATCTTGTTGATGATGTCGGCGACCCGCGCATAGGTATCCGCGCCGAGGTTGCGGGCGAAATTCAGCGTCAGGTCCTCGTGCAGCGTCTTCTCGACGATCCTTATCGCGTCGTCGACGATCGGCTTCAGGCTCAGGACGCGCCGCATCAGCTCGTTGCGCAGGCTCGACGGCAGCTGGCTCATAACCTTCGCGGCGCACGCCGGCTTCACCTTGGAGAGAATCACCGCCGCGGTTTGCGGGTGCTCCTTCGACAGATAGCTGGCGAGCGAGTTTTCCGAGACCGACGACACGCGGTCCCAAACCGACTTCGACGAATTGCCGAGCAGGTCCGACATGATTTGCGAGACCTGCTCCGGCGGCAGCACGTCGCCGAGCACCGCCTCGAGTCCCCCGAGCGAACCGAGAATATTCGCCCCCATCGAGAACTGCTGGGCGAATTCCTCGACGATCGATTCAAGCTCGTGCGCGGTGATCGGGCGCAGCTCCGCGGCCGCCTTGGTGACGACCCGGATCTCCTCCGGCTCGAACTGCTGCAGGACGCTCGCGGCAGCCTGCCGCCCCATCGCGAGCAGCAGCGCGGCGACCTTCTCGGTTCCGCCCAGCGTGGCGACGCCTCGCTGTTTGGCGGGAGCTGCGATGCCCATCTGTTCCGCCACGGTCAGGTTTCACCGTGACCGCCCAGCGGTCCGACGATTTCCGTGAGCGAGACGCCGAACCGGGAATTGTCCTCCTCGACCACGACGACTTCGCCGCGGGCAACGACCCTGCCGTTCACCACGACGTCGACGGGCTCGCCGACCCTGTGATCGAGCGGCACCACGGCGCCGCGGCCGAGCTTCATCAGATTGGCGACCGGCATCGTCGCGGCGCCGAGAACCACCTGCACCGTGACGGGGATGCGCAGAATCGCGTCGACATTGGCGAACTTGCCGGCCTCCTCGGCCGTCCGCGCCGCGATCTCCGCCAGCTTTTCCAGCGAAGAGGTGTCGATGTGGGCCTCGTCGGACCCGGCTGCCCGGCTGGCAGACGGCTCATAATCGAAAGTTTGCGCCATTTGGTGTTGCCTCTTGAAAATTTCGTCCCCGGAGCGCGCGTCGCAGGCAAATCCCGCGCCTGCACACCACTAGCCCTTGATGCTCGCGGCGCCTGGCCGCAGCGGCGTCATGCCTGCTCCGCCTCACCACTCTTGGACCCCTGCGAGAATGGCGGCCGCCGCGCATCCAGCGCCGTAATCGCCTCATGGGCCTGGTCGATCTTGCTGCTGAGCACATTGGCAAGCCGCCCGAGATTGGCCGTCGAATCGTGCGCCGCCTTGATGACGGTGTCGAAGGCGCCCGCCGTCTCCTGGACGATGGTCGAAAACTCGCCCTGGTAGCTGCGCAGCCGCGCCAGCTCCCGGTGCATCCGGGTCACCCGCATGCTGGTGAAGGCCAGCGCAATGAGAAGAACGGCATCAACGAGATAGGATATCATCGACAAACTCGCGCTTCTGATCGACGGGATCCGAGACCTGCATGGCGTAATAACCATCGAGCTGGCCGATCTGGCACCAGAACAGCACCTGGTTGTTGTTCTCGAGCCTGGCCAGCGTGCGCGGCGTGGCGTTGAGCTCGATCACCTGCCCGACACGGAACTGCGCCACATCCCCGAGCGACAGCACTCGCTCGTCGAGCACGGCGTTCAGCGTCACCTCGGTGCGCTGAACCTCGGTCTCCATCTGCTCGCGCCAGTTCGGATCGGCGGCGCGGCCGTCGCTGACCACGACATGCGCCAGCTTTTGCCGCAGCGGATTGAGCGCCGAATGCGGGATGATGAGGAACATCTGCCCGCCGCGGTACAGCGCCTGCAGCATGATATTGGCGCAGATCGACATATTGCCGCTGCGGCCGATCGCGAGCGATGCCATCGCGGTCTCGATCCGCTCAAGCCGGAAGGTGACGTCGGAGGTTGCGGCGAACGCCGACTGCAAGGCCTTGGCGAAGCGCTCGAACAGCGTCTGCACCACCCGGAGCTCGATGTTCGAGAACGAGCGTTCGACGTCGATCGGGGGCTCCGCGCCGTCAGAGCCGAACAGGGCCTCGACCATCGTGAAGACGAAATCGCGATCGAGCACGAGCAGGACCCTGGCGTCCCATTGCTCGGCGTAGAGCACCGCGGCCACCGCGTTGCCTTCATAATCCTTGATGAAGTCGCCGACGCGGCCGTTGCTGATGCCGCTGACCGAGAAATAGCACGGCGTGCCCGCCATCGGCTGCAGACTGTCGGTGCACGACGCTGCCATGCGATCGAAGATCACATTGAGCATCGGCATGCGGTCGATCGATATGCCCGCCGCATCGAGCAGGTAGTTCGGCAGCCGCTTCTGCTGCTCGGCGCTGATCCCGTCCATCATCATGCGCGGGCCACCTTCGGTTCGACCTCGGCAACCACAGCCTTCGGCCCGGCGATCGTCTCGTTCTCGACCACATCGATCGACGGACGCTCGGTGCTGGCGATCATCTTGCGGCCATGCTCGACCGCGATCTGCGGCATGGCGCCGTTCATGAACGCAAGCAGCGTCTGCTTGACGATGATGTAGGGCCGGCACCGCTTCTCGCGGGTCATCTTTATCTTCAGAGCGAACGGCGAGATGATGCCGTAGGACAGGAAGATGCCGGCGAAGGTGCCGACCAGCGCGGCGCCGATGAAACCGCCCAGCAGCTTCGGCGACTGGTCGAGCGCCCCCATGGCCTTGATCACGCCGAGCACGGCGGCGACGATCCCGAGCGCCGGCAGCGCCTCCGACACGACGACGAGCGCGTTATAGGGCGTCAGCTTGCTCTTGACGATGGTATGGATCTCCTCGTCCATCAGCGCCTCGATCTCGTGCGTGCGCGCATTGCCCATGATGATCAGGCGGACGTAGTCGCAGATGAACTGCAGCAGCGCCGTGTCCGCGAGCACGCTCGGAAACGTCTTGAAGATCTCCGAGGATGATGGATCGTCGATATGCGCCTCGACCTCGTTGCGGCCCTTGCCGCGCAGCTCGCGCATCAGGGCGTGCAGCGCGCCCAGCAGATCGAGGTAATAGCGCTGCCCCGGGATCGCGCCGATCACGGCCTGGACCGCCGCAAGCCCGGTGTCCACCACGACCTTCCAGGGGTTGGCCACGATGAAGGTGCCGACCGCGGTGCCGAGGATGATCACGAACTCCCACGGCTGCATGAGCACGGCGAGGTGCCCGCCCATGGCGGCAAACCCGCCGAGCAGTGCCGCGACCGTGATGATAATCCCCACGAAACTGCCCAACGCGCCGCTCCATCGCCAATCCCGTCGGAAATATCTATTCGGCGACGCTTGCGCGAAGCTGGCTTCCCGCCCGCCAGCCCCGCGCAAGCTACTCGCGGCAGCTTCGCAGCAGCTCGCAACGGCCGTTGAAGGGTGTGCGCCATGCTATCCACGATCGCGGACTACACACGAATATCGAAGGACATGGGCAAATCGCTTTCGCTCACCGCGAAGGCGCCCGACGTCAGCCGCGACAACGACTACTACCTCGCCAACATCCGCAAGGTGAAGAGCATCGACGACCTGTTCAAGGACTACCGTCTTTACTCCTATGCGATGAAGGCCTACGGCCTCGGCGACATGATCTACGCCAAGGCGTTCATGCGAAAGGTGCTGACGGAGGGCATCTCCAACGGCAACAGCTTCGCCAACAAGCTGTCCGACCCGCGCTACCGCGAATTCGCCGCCGCGTTCAACTTTGCCCAGCTCGGCAGCAACGCGACCAACACGGCGGCGGCGACGACCGGCACCGCGACGCAATATGTCCAGCAGATGATGGAGCAGAACGCCGGCGACCAGAACGAGGGCGTTCGGCTCGCGCTCTACTTCACGCGCAAGGCCGCCTCGATCAAGACGCCCTATCAGATCCTCGCCGACAAGGCCCTGACGCAGGTCGCGCAGACCGCGCTCGGCCTGTCGGCGACGGTCAGCTCGGCCGATATCGACAAGCAGGCCGCAATGCTGTCGAAGATGATCAACATCTCCGATTTTCAGGACCCGGCCAAGGTCACCAAATTCGTGCAGCGCTTCGCGGCGATGTGGGACGCGAGCCAGGCCGCCAACGATACCTCGACCAATCCCGCCTTGGTGCTGATCGGCGCCACGACGACGAACGGCATGGATGTCGACATGCTGTCGAAACTCCAGTCCATCCGCCTCGGAAGGTAGCTCATGCAATCGGCTCTCTATGTCGGACTGTCGGCCCAGGTCGCGCTCGAGAAGCGGCTGCAGACGATCGCCAACAACGTCGCCAACGTGAACACCGCGGCCTATCGCACCGACGTGGTGAAGTTCGAGACCGTGCTGTCCCGCACCGGTACGAACCCGGTGGCCTTCTCCTCGCCCGGCGACAACATCATCTCGCGCGAGGCCGGAAGCCTGACCCAGACCGGCAATCCGCTCGATGTCGCGGTGGTCGGACAGGGCTGGCTGGCGTTCGCAGGTCCCAACGGCACCGTCTACACGCGCGACGGCCGCCTGCAGATCGCCCCCAACGGCGATCTGCAGACCCTGACCGGCTTTCCCGTGGTCGATCAGGGCGGCGCGCAGATCACGCTCGATCCGAACGGCGGGCCGCTCACCATCGCGCGCAGCGGCGCGATCACCCAGGACGGCAACGAGGCCGGCACACTTGGCCTGTTCAATATTCCCGCCGATGCCAATCTCGACCGTTACGGCAATTCCGGTGTAGTCCCGGATCGGCCCGCGACCGCGATCACCGACTTCACCAGGGACGGCATTCGGCAGAGCTATGTCGAGGGATCGGGAGCCAATCCGATGCTCGAGCTGACGCGCCTGATCTCGGCGTCGCGCGCCTTCGACGGCACCAACTCGCTTGTGGAGGGTACCGAAAGCTCGCTGCAGAATGCGATCCGGACGCTCGGCGAGCCTGGCAAATAGGGTGTCGTATTCCCTGGATGACTTGCCGAACGCGATGACGGAGGCATGGTCTTGAACGCCCTCCGGCAACTCGAATGGGCACTGCTGGAACTGCAGCAGAGCACACCGCTCGCAAGCGCGAGCGGCGCCATCTCCGAGATCGCACCGACGCATTTCCGCGTCTCCGGCCTGTCGCGCTTTGTCCGGCTCGGCGAGCTGATCGGCGTGAAGTCGGACGGGCGCGCCCAGATCGGCGAGGTGGTTCGCATCGACCGCGAGGGCATCATCGCTAAGCCGTTCGACCGGCAGTTCGCCGGCGGCCTCGGCTCGGTCGCATTCCGAATGCCGCCGCTGTCGTTCGCGCCCGATCCGAGCTGGAAGGGGCGTGTCGTCAACGCGCTCGGTGCGCCCCTCGACGGCTTGGGTGCCCTAATTCCCGGCCCGCGTGCAGTCTCGGTGGAGGCGGAAGCTCCTCCGGCGATGAAGCGGGCGCGCGTGCACAAGCCGCTGCGCACCGGGGTCCGCGTGATCGATCTGTTCGCCACGGCCGCGACCGCGCCATCACCATCGTGTCGACTGGCGACGAAAGCCCGATGATGCGCCGCCTCGCGCCGAAGACCGCGATGGCCATCGCCGAATATTTCCGCGATCGCGGCGAATCGGTACTGCTCGTCGTCGATTCGATCACCCGTTTTGCCCATGCTTCCCGCGAGGTTGCGCTGGCCGCCGGCGAGCCCGCCGTCGCGCGCGGGTACGCGCCGACGGTGTTCACCGATTTGCCGCGCCTGCTCGAGCGCGCCGGCCCGGGCGAGGAAGGTACCGGCACGATCACCGGTATCTTCTCCGTGCTGGTCGATGGCGACGATCACAACGAGCCGATCGCCGATACGATCAGAAGCACCCTCGACGGCCATATCGTGCTGAGCCGGCATATCGCGGACCAGGCACGCTACCCGGCCGTGGACATCCTCGCCTCCGTCTCGCGTCTGGCCCATTCCGTCTGGGATCCCGACGAGCGCGAACTGGTCGGCAAGCTGCGCGCCATGATCGCAAAGTATGAAGACACAAGGGACCTGCGCCTGATGGGCGGTTACCAATCCGGCCGCGACTCGGGACTCGATCATGCGGTCGAGATGGTGCCCAGGATCTACACCGCGATGCGCCAAGACGCTTCGGCTTCGCCAAGCGCGGACGCATTTCGCGAGCTCAGGGACATGTTGAAGGGCGCTTAAGAGCGCCACCCGGCGAATGGCCCCTCGCGAAAAACGCATGGCTTCGGGCTTTGCTGTCGCGCGCCGGGATGATTGGGCCCGGTGCGAATGGCGTGATTCGCCACGCGGCCTATGCATGTCTCATGGCAAGAGTTCGACACCAGTAACTGTGCCGTCCATCACGTGACGCGACTTGACGGCAGAATTGGCGATCGATTCCTGTCAGCGGGATCGGCGTGCGAGCAACCATCGCGTGCAATCTTGCAGTTCACTCCCTGTTTTTGAAGGGCAGAGCCGCGGGCGAGCGCGCGCAGCGGCTCTTGCGCGCGATTCACATGCTCAAGCAGTGGGCAAGAGCGCATTCGACGAGGCAACGGACGCGCGCTTAACAAAACTGTCGTATTCGCCGCATCCATCTTCCGATGCATGACTGATCGCGTGATCCACACTGCTGCTGCTGGAGCATCGATCGAGTTGCCTGTGGAGAACTCTTCAACCAGTGCATCACTTGGTCGAATGCCGCTGCGACCACGAATGTCCAATCATGCATTTCTTGATAAAGTCAGCTATCGTTATCGCGTAGCTTGAAGAAGACGTTTGCTGGTGACCCGAGTTCAGGGGCTTTGGTTGAGGAATTTCGACTCATCGTCGGGCGTTGACAGCGCCTGCGGCCTGCTTTCGGCGGGAACGCGGCCGTCCTGCCGGGGGCGCGGTCGCGAGCGTCGCATATCGCGATGGCCGGCCAGCCAGTCTCTGCACCCACCAATGCGCACCCCGAAACGGGATTTTCGCGCCGCGGACTCATACCTTATCAACGGCTGTTTAACTCATACTCAAGAAGTCACGAGCTGCGGCCGAGGGCGGATTGCGCGCGCCTTCGTCAGGATTTCTCGAGCGGGGTAAGTTATGCCGATGGCACGCGAGGCGATCGAGCTGCTGGTCCAGGCAGCAAGAGCCTGGCATTTCGAGGGCAATCGACACGGGTTGCGCGATCGGGAATGGATGGCTCTGCGGTTTCTCAGCCGCGCCAACCGGTTTTCGCGGACGCCGTCCGCGCTGGCCGGATTCATCGGCGCGACCAGGGCCACCGCCTCGCAGATCGTGAAGACGCTGGAGGCCAAGTCGTATCTGATCCGCAAACCGTCGCATGAAGACAAGCGCTCGGTCGTGCTTTGCGTCACCGCGCAGGGTGAGAAATGTCTTGCGCAGCACGACCCTATCAACCACGTGCTGAACGCCGTGAGCGCGCTCGGCGCGGAGGAATGTGCCCGGCTGCGCGATTCATTCAGGGAAGTCCTCAATCATCTCGACGCGACGCATCAGCGCGTCAATGCCAGCATCTGCCGGGACTGCATGTTCCTTGCCCAGCGCAGCCCGGCCAAAGGACGCGGGGGCGTGGAATACACCTGTCGGCTTTACCGCGCTCCGATTTCTCCGGAAGAGATCGAACTGCTCTGCACGAGCTTCGAGCAGGCGAGCGATCGGTTGAGAATCGACGAGCATCGCGAACGGGTCCGCGTCGCGAGCTAGGCAGCCGTCTCATCCTCAAGGTGGCGGGTTGGTTTGCTCAACTTTCTCGCTGCCATCGCCCCGCTTGACCGGGCGATCCAGTACCCTGCGGCCTATCGGTTCAATAACGATTGCCTCTGGAATACTGGATCGCCCGGTCAAGCGGGGCGATGGCAGCGGGGGAGTGAGACAAAGCTTCACACCCTCTCAGGATGGCCCGAAGGGTCTGTAAACCGTGATGAAGTCAGGTTGAATAGCAACCGAGAGGGTGACGCACTCCTTCTCCCGCTATTTCGGAATATTGGAAGAGTACCCCTGAGTTGCCCGACATGTCAAGCGGCTTGTCGGACGCCGAAGCCGCCGGCTCCTTTGCATGGGGTTGTTTTCGAGGTTTTGGCGGCACGCACCCCTCGGGCTGGGTTCTGAGGGACCCGGCTGCGGTGTGACACCAATTTCGAGTTCGACAGCATAACGCAATCTTCCAGACAGCATCGTCTTATGCTGCGATCCGTCTCGACCTCGACGGCTTGCCGGCCGTGTTTGCCGGCATGCCATGCCTGAGCGCCCCCGAGACCTGGCTGGAGAAGAAGCGCTATCGGGAATCCGACTGAACGACCAATGCGTTCAATCGATTCCTCTCTTCCTCGGTGAGCCGCTTCATCTGATCTTCGGCAAGTCGCCCATTGCCGAGCATCTGCGAAGGCTGATACTTCGGATCGACCGCGGCGGTGGCCTGCGTGCCGGCGGTGTAGACGCCGTAAAGCGAGTCCTGGGTGTAGTTGCCGCCCGCCAGCAGTTCGAGGTCACCGGTGCCGGTGCGCAACACGCTCGGCACCGTGCTGTCGCTGATGAATTGTGCCGGGCCGTTGCCCGGCACGCAGGCGTCGGGAAAGCGCCGGCCGCCTCGCGGCTTCGGCCGAACGTTGCCCTCCGAAGGCAAAGGTCACACGCTCGTATCGCGTCGGGTGCGCCAGTGCCCAAGCAGCTTTCCTGTTTGTCGCTTTTGCAGGTCCAATACCGTCGTCCCTCGAACCCGCGACTGACTCGTGATTAGCTGGGCCCGCGTGGTTTCGATTTTTGGCCTGTGAGCGGAACGACTTCGACGGTCACAGCTTCCTGCGCGCGGTCTCGCTCAACGATGATACGGACTTGCTGGCCGACCGGAGTAAGACCAATTAGGTTGCGCATCTGTGTCGCGCTCCGGATCGGAAGACCATTAGCCTTCAGGATCACGTCGCCCCTGCGCAGGCCCGCACGCTCGGCCGGAGAGCCAGGGCTGACCTCCTTGATCCGCGCACCCTCGATATGGCCAGCAGCGGGCGCCTCGAGGTCCTCGAGCGCTACACCAATACGGCCGCGATCGACGCGGCCCGTCGCAATCAGCTGATCCATCACCTTGTGCGCCATATTGATGGGCACAGCGAAACCGATCCCGACGTTGCCGCCGGCCGGCGAAATGATTGCGGTATTGATACCGATCAATTCGCCTTTCAGATTGATCAAGCCGCCGCCCGAGTTGCCAGGGTTGATCGCCGCATCGGTCTGAATGAAATCCTCGTAGCCTTGCTTCACGAGACCTGTGCGTCCCAAAGCGCTAACAAGACCTGATGTAACGGTTTGGCCAAGCCCGAAGGGGTTGCCAATGGCTATGACGAAGTCGCCGACCTCGAGCGCGTCGCTGTTACCGAGTTTGACTGCTTTTAGGCCGATTGGATCCTTGATCTGCAGAAGTGCCACATCGGTGGGAGCATCGCGCCCCAACAGTTTCGCTGCGAACTTTCTTCCGTCTTTCGTTTTGATCTGGACCAGCGAGGCTTGCGCGACGACGTGGCTTGCAGTGAGCACGTACCCCTTTTGCGCATCTACGATCACGCCGGAGCCGGTTGCATTGATCTCCTTTTCAAGTTGCTTCGGAACGTTGAAGAATTCCCGAAATAAGGGGTCGTGGTAGAGCGGATTGTCCTCCCGGACTTTCCCTTGCACCGAGATGTTGACCACCGCTGGAGTGACCTCTTTCACAAGAGGCGCCAAGCTCGGTACACGGCCGGTGCCAAGATCGGGGATCTGTGCGAGGGCGGTCCCGAGCGAGAGCAGCCACGCGAGGGCAAGGTACAGCCCGAGCCGGCCCGACAAGCGCAGTGACGGCATAATTTCTCCTTTTTTGACAATCGCTTATGAGATTTGTGGGTCCTAACTGGGTCGCCGTCGCGCGCTGTTCAAGGGCTGCCCTGGCACTCTCCCGTCAAGAGCGCTAAAATTTTTGCGCGCCCCTCTTGAACGAAATTTTTCCGGTTCCTAGGTGGTTTTTCCGCCGGGGGCTGGTTTCCGGCTCCGGTCAAATGACATCGCTAGACTGTTGAGGAGGATGTGCATGCATTTCCGTCCATTGCACGACCGTGTGCTCGTGCGCCGCATCGATGCCGAGGAGAAGACTGCCGGCGGCATCATCATTCCCGACACCGCAAAGGAGAAGCCGCAGGAAGGCGAGATCATCGCCGCGGGACCTGGCGCGCGGAATGAGCAAGGCCAATTGGCCCCGCTCGACGTGAAGATCGGCGACCGAGTCTTGTTCGGCAAGTGGTCGGGCACCGAAGTGAAGATCGACGGTCAAGATCTCCTCATCATGAAGGAGAGCGATCTCCTGGGTATCGTGGAGCACAGCAGCAGGTTGAAGAAGGCGGCCTGACACGGCTGAAAGACTGACAGTCATCGAAGAGAAAGGAGAGTTGAAACATGGCTGCCAAGGACGTGAAGTTTTCGACCGAGGCCCGCGAGCGCATGCTGCGGGGCGTGGACACGCTGGCGAATGCGGTGAAAGTCACGCTCGGTCCAAAAGGACGCAACGTGGTGATCGAAAAATCGTTCGGCGCGCCCCGCATCACCAAGGATGGCGTGACCGTTGCCAAGGAGATCGAACTGGAGGACAAGTTCGAGAACATGGGCGCCCAGATGGTTCGCGAGGTGGCGTCCAAGACCAATGATCTGGCCGGCGACGGTACCACCACGGCGACGGTGTTGGCACAGGCGATCGTTAAGGAAGGTACGAAGTCGGTCGCGGCGGGCATGAATCCGATGGACCTCAAGCGGGGCATCGATTTGGCCGTGGAGGCCATCGTCGATGACCTGAAGGTCCATGCCAAGAAAGTCACCTCCAACGATGAGATCGCACAGGTCGGGACGATCTCGGCCAACGGAGATACCGAAATTGGCCGGTTCTTGGCGGACGCCATGCAGAAGGTCGGCAACGAGGGCGTCATCACGGTCGAGGAAGCCAAGAGCCTCAATACGGAGCTCGAGGTGGTCGAAGGCATGCAGTTCGATCGCGGCTATGTCTCGCCCTATTTCGTGACCAACTCGGAAAAGATGAAGGTCGAGCTTGAGGACCCCTACATCCTGATCCACGAGAAGAAGTTGTCCGGGCTGCAAACCATGCTTCCATTGCTGGAGGCCGTCGTGCAGACCGGCAAACCGCTTCTGATTGTCGCCGAAGACGTGGAGGGCGAAGCTCTGGCGACGCTGGTCGTCAACAGGCTGCGCGGTGGCCTCAAGGTTGCGGCTGTGAAGGCGCCGGGCTTCGGCGATCGGCGCAAGGCCATGCTTGAGGACATCGCCATACTCACCGGCGGCACCGCGATCTCCGAGGATCTCGGCATCAAGCTCGAAAACGTCACGCTCAATATGCTTGGCCGCGCCAAGAAGGTGGTGATCGACAAGGAGAACACCACCGTTGTCAATGGAGCAGGCGCCAGGAAGGACATCGAAGCCCGCGTTGCACAGATCAAGGTGCAGATCGAAGAAACCACCTCGGACTACGATCGCGAGAAGCTGCAGGAGCGGCTCGCAAAGCTCGCTGGCGGCGTCGCCGTGATCCGCGTCGGCGGCGCCACCGAGGTCGAGGTCAAGGAGAAGAAGGACCGCGTTGACGACGCGCTCCATGCCACCCGTGCAGCCGTCGAGGAGGGCATCCTGCCCGGCGGCGGGGTCGCGCTGCTCCGCGCGCTCAAGGCGCTCGACGGCGTCAAGACGGTCAACGCCGACCAGAAGGCCGGCGTCGACATCGTGCGCCGCGCGATCCAGGTGCCGGCTCGGCAGATCGTCCAGAATGCCGGGGAGGACGGTTCCCTGGTGGTCGGCAAGCTGCTCGAGAACGGCAACTACAATTGGGGCTTCAATGCTGCAACCGGCGAATACCAGGATCTGGTGAAAGCCGGCGTGATCGACCCGGCTAAGGTTGTCCGGACGGCGTTGCAGGACGCAGCCTCGATTGCCTCGCTATTGATCACGACGGAAGCGTTGGTGGCCGACAAGCCCAAGAAGGCAGAGGCACACGCGCCCGCTGCGCCGCCGATGGACTTCTGACGAGACTTGCGCCCGGCCGTCGGCCGGGCGCTCCCCTCACTTCGGGGAAAGGAGACAGCGAACACGACGAAAAACGGGGATTCACGATGAGCACGCAGATCGAAGCTCTGTTGCGCAAGAGCGAGGCTGTTCTGAACTGGATCATGCCGGCCTCGAGCTTCGCAATCATCGCATGAGTAAGTTTTCGAACGATAGGAGGATGAGATGATCAGAGATCAAACCATTAGCTCCGCTCGTGCGGAGAAGCACAAAAAGCGCATTACCGGCCGCGCTATCCGAAACGTAATGACAGCCTTGCTGGCGGCGGTCCTGATGCTGCCGTCGCTGGCCGCCTGGGGAATTGAGAGTTCGCCGCAACCGGCCGCAGCGAGGGCCGGCGACATGCTGCCGTTGCCACCCATCCGATATCTCGACTCGATGCTCTGGATGAACTGGAACGCGCCCGCGCCGACGCTGAGGATCGATACGCTCATGTCGCCGAGCGTCACGCCCTGGGGCATACTGCAAGCTCCTCAGGAGCGGACAAAGGCCTCACCGGCCTTCAGCTGACCGATTCCTGTCCTATTGCTGACGCAATGCGGGCAGCCTAGCGCAGTCCGCGTTGCGCAAACTGGCTTTCTTGTGCCTCTGTTGAATTTGCAAACCGCAACAGACTCGGCGTCCCCATCCAGGTGGTTCGCACCGCCTGCGAAATGATGCTGTTCGTCGCTTCCTCATTGAGAGCGAACGCCGGTCGTTTTGCATTGCAGGAATTGCTTGACGATTCAAACATGCCCGCCGAGGACCGGCACCGGCGGATGCAAATGCTCGGGGAGGCTGAAGCCTAGCTCCAGGGTCTCGCCGCATGAGAGCACCCCGAAATTAACTGAGGAAATCGATAATTAACTAAGGGAATCGATCCCAGAATTTTTTTGCCGATGCTCTTGAAATCGAATTCGACCCTTCTAATTCGATTTGTGCCGCCAGTGGCGGTGCCGGGCGCCAACTTTGGGTCCGGCGGACTGAACAGGGCGCCGGACTGGTGTCTTGCGCTCCTTCGTATCCATCTTGCTCTTAGGAGGACTTGGCTATGAGGACTTACGACTTCGCTCCCCTGTGGCGTTCGACCATCGGTTTCGACCGCCTTTTCGATCTCCTCGACGAAACCCAGCACAGGATCGAGGACAACTATCCGCCCTACAATATCGAGCGGCTTGGTGAAGATCGTTACCAGATCTCGCTGGCGCTGGCTGGTTTTCATCTCGACGAGATCGCTGTAACTGCCGAACAGAACGTGCTGACCGTTGAAGGCCGCAAGAGCGACGAGGCCCAGCACGAATATCTCTACCAGGGCATTTCAGCTCGTCCGTTCAAGCGGCAATACAACCTTGCCGATTATGTCCAGGTGAAGTCCGCGACGTTCGACAGCGGCCTGCTTCGGATCGAGCTCGTCCGCGAAATCCCCGAGGCCATGAAGCCCCGGCGCATCGCCATCGACGGTGGCGCCTCTGCCGGGCGAATCACGCAGAAGGCAGCCTAGGCTGCCTGATGCCTGCTCACGTCGCGCAGACAGCAGTCGTCCGCGCGTCGACCAGCTTCATGAAACGAGGAGGATATCATGGGTATTCGTGATCTTGTTCCGTGGACGAAGGCTCAGCAGTTGCCGACCCGCCAGGAGCCTTTCGATCCGTTTCTCACGCTTCACCGTGAGATGAACCGGCTTTTCGACGACGTTTTTCGCGGGTTCGGACTACCCGGTCGTGTTGGCAATCCGTTAATGGAGGGCCAATTCGCCTGGCCTCGGCTCGAACTCAGCGAAACCGACAAGTCGGTCACGGTTTCGGCCGAACTTCCGGGTCTTAGCGAAAAGGACGTTCAGGTCGAGATCGCCAACGGCGTTCTCACGATCCGCGGCGAGAAAAAGGCCGAACGCAGCGATGACTCGAAATTCGTCAGCGAACGCTACTATGGTTCGTTTGAGCGCCAGATTTCGCTGGAGGGCGTCGAGGAAGACAAGGCCCATGCGGATTTCAAGAACGGCGTTCTCACCGTGACGCTTCCGAAGTCCGAGCAATCGGGCCGCAACGTCAAGCGTATCGCGATCAACACCAACTGAAAGCAAGAAGGCGGCGGCGCAAGCCCGCCGCCGCCGACCTCGTCTCACATCAACCCGTCTCTCGACGAAAGGAGCCAGTAGGAGACACAACATGGGCCAGGCCAATCGTACTGCCAACAACGTTGAGCCATTTTTCCATCCGGTATCTCATTACGATTCACCCAACGATGTCCTGCGCGATGCCAAGTTGTCGACCGACGAGAAGCGAGTAATTCTGTCGTCTTGGGCATCGGATATGTATGCCGTCGAATCTCACCCGGCTCTTCGCAAGGTCCCGGGTATCACGCACCGGCTCCGTCTGGACGATATCGTGGCGGCATTGAAGCAACTGGACGAGGATAACGATCCACCGCCACGCGGGGGATTGGCCATGCGGCTGCCTCATTTCAGCAAGCTTGAATGCACCGCTTCCGACGAGCCGCAGCGCAAGTTGGGAAGGCTAGCAGCGACGAGGCGGTATCGGTCGATGCCGACAGCACGCCCAGTAAATCATTCGCGGTGGACTCGCGAGGCAAATGTGCGTGCAAGATCATAGTTTTGGTAGCGCGGTGCGCTACACCGCGCCCACTATCGCGGGAGTCCTGTTTTCTTTCCGAAGGGCAGCCTAACTCGCGATGTGGCCGCTTGATGGCCGGTCAAAATCCGCCATTCGCACGCGATTCATCCCACCAAAAATGCTGCTCGAATACGTCCAAATCCCGGAGGCGCAACTACCGGACGGACATTTAGTCCAGGTCCAGGTTGCGATCTAACCGAGGTTCTTTCGTCGCCTTTCGCGTTCGACAGAGCGCGCGCGGCACGTTCTTCAACACGAAATCTGGCCTCCGGCCCCCAGGTTTCCGAAGTTTGATTGGGCACCCGGCGCCATCCTTCGGTGGCGGCAAAGGAATCAGCAAAGCCGATTTTGTTCCAAGAGCCGAAAGGATTTCTGGCCCGCAACCTGCCCAGGTCCTCAATCGATCAACCATCTCCGCACAGTTCCAACCTCGAGACTCTGAAGCGGCGCGGCCTCCTTCCTAGGCTGCTTTACGCTGTCGACACAAAGCGGCTGCCACCACGCTGAGCGGAGACGACGCCAGATAGTCACCCATCTTGACCGGGCAACGTCTTATAGGAACGAACGACCCGGCATCGCCGTTTCGGACCGATCTCTCCGCTCAGGAAGTCGAGGTTCTCCATGTATCACCACGTCAAGAAGCTGATGTTCACCGTCCGCGTCGACGAGCCAGACCCGCGCTTTGGCAACATGCTCCTCGAGCAATTCGGCGGCGCAAATGGCGAACTCGCAGCGGCCATGCAATACTCCATTCAGGGCCTGAACTGCGAAGATCCGGACCGCAAGGACCTTCTCATGGACATCGGCACGGAGGAACTCAGCCATCTGGAAGTGGTCGGCACGCTGGCTCGCATGCATCTCAAGCCCTCGAAGTTCGATCGCCAGGCCGCCGAGGCCGATCCGCTGATCGCGATCGCCGGGGGCGGCGGAGTGAACCTGTTCAATTCACAAGGTAACGCCTGGACCGCCGATTACCTCAAGATCACTGGCGAACTGGACGTCGATCTGCGCAACAACATCGCCGCCGAGGCGCGCGCCAAGATCGTCTATGAGCGGCTGATCAATTTCACGGACGATGCCGGCACCAAGGACGCTCTCCAGTTTCTGATGACCCGTGAGATCACCCACATGAAGGCGTTCTCGCTGGCGCTCGAAAGCCTGAGCAAGCCGCCCTTCAGTATCGGCCGTATCGCGCCGACGCCAGGTCTCGTCAACCAGTACTTCAACGATTCGACCGGCACGGGCGACCATGGTGAAATCGATACCCGTGGGCCGTGGAACGAGGGCGGCGACTGGGTATTCACGGAATCCCCGGCCATCCAGGCTGGCGAGCCGGGTCCTGCCAGTGCCATCGTCACCGAGAGTTCGCCGCCCGAGGACGAGGCCGGCCTCGGCGACCTCCTGATCGACGAGCTTCGTGACATTCTCCACGCTGAAAAGCAGTTGACGAAGGCACTTCCGAAGATGGCGCAGGCAGCACGCTACGACCAACTGCGCGAGCTATTCGAGCAGCATCTCGCCGAGACCGAAGCCCAGATCGAGCGCATCAACGAGTGCTTCGAGCTTCTCGGCAAGTCGGCCAAGCCCAAACCCTGCAAGGGCATGATGGGCCTGATCGAGGAAGGAGAAGAGATCATGGGCGAAGGCGGAAAGAAGGAAAATGCCGCCGCCGATCTCGCGTTGATCGGCGCCGCGCAACGTGTCGAGCACTATGAGATGGCGGGCTACACCACGGCGCGCAATCTCGCCCAGCAACTTCGCCACAGCGCCATCGTCAGCCTTCTCTCCAAGTCACTGGCAGAGGAGGAGAATGCCGATCAGTTGCTGAACCAGGTGGCGCGGTCGTTGATGTCGGTTGCGAAGATGCCTGCGGCGGTCGAGCCGGTGGAGTAAGCGAGCACGCTTGTTCTTCATAAGGCCACTGCGGCCCGGACTCAGAGTAGCCCGGCCGCAGGGTCGCATACCTGCGAGAAGGAGACCGTGCGATGCTCGAAGGGCTCCGGGTGATGACCCAGCCCGGCGCGATCGTGGCGACCGTGCTCGTGTTGCTGCTGCTGGCGGCGTCGGATGCTGCGATCATCGTTGCGGTGAAGGGCTGGCCCGTATGACCGCACGCCGAGCGGTTGGACTGACATAGGAACCTTTGTAGGAGCCGGCGGTTCGGCACGAGCAACCAAGCTCAACGAGTCGCCATGCCTGCCTGGGTCCGATCCGGCCTTCTCCTCCTTGTCGCGTTGCCGCTCGTTGCCTGTACCGGCTCGCAGTCGGCGCTTGACCCGCAAGCTCTTCAATCGGAGCAAATCCGGCACACGTTCATCATCTTTCTCGGAGTTTCCGGCATCGTTTGGAGCTGCGTTATTGTCGTTCTCGGCGTTGGCCTGTTGCGGCGAACGCGTATCGGACAGGCGCCGCTCGAACTTCGTCTTCCATTCGAGGCGCGAGCGGGCCGCGTCATTCTCGGCCTCGGCGCCACCACCACATTGATCGTGCTCGTCCTGTCTTTCGTGAGCTATGCCGGCCAGCGCTCGCTGTTTGCCAAGGATCCGGACGCCCTGACGCTCAAGATCATCGGCCATCAATGGTGGTGGGAAGTTCGTTACAAGGCGGACAGTCCACACAACAGCTTCACTACGGCAAACGAAATCCGCATCCCCGTGGGCAAGCCGGTCAAAGTGGAGCTCGAATCCGCTGATGTCATCCACAGCTTCTGGGTTCCGAGCCTCACCGGCAAGATGGACCTGATCACCGGGCAAACCAATGAGATTCAGTTTACGGCCAGGAACCCCGGCATCTATCGCGGCCAGTGCGCTGAATTCTGCGGCTTGCAACACGCCCACATGGCGTTCGCGGCGATCGCGTTGCGTCCCGACGAGTTCGAGCGATGGCGCGAGCACGAGAACCAGAGTGCAGTCAATCCGACCGCCCCGCTGGCCAAACAAGGAGAGGAGCTGTTTCGCGGCCGCGGATGCGCGCTGTGTCACACCATTCGCGGCACCCTGGCGGGCGGCCAGTTGGGCCCGGATCTGACCCATATCGGCAGCCGCACGACGATAGCCGCCGGCACGCTGCCGCGGACGCCAGCGGCGCTGGGCGCCTGGATTGCCGATCCACAACACATCAAGCCCGGCAATCTGATGCCGCGGATGCCATTGCAATCTGGAGAGCTGATCGCGATCATTCAGTATCTGGAGCAGCTCAAGTGAGCATGGCCGCCGAGCAAAGAGACGTGCGAGACGACGCCCTCCACGGGTTGCAACTAGCAGCACGACTGGAAAGCATCTGGCGGACGCCACCCGGGCTGACCGGCGCACTAATGTCAGTCGATCACAAGGTCATCGGTCGCCGCTACATCGTGACGGCATTCACGTTCCTGGTTCTCGGCGGACTTCTCGCAATCCTAATGCGCATCCAGTTGTCTGGCGCCGAAAACCGTCTGCTTTCACCGGATCTGTACAATCAGGTCTTCACGATGCACGGCTCGACGATGATGTTCCTGTTCGCCGTGCCTGTCATGGAAGCCTTCGCAGTCTACCTCGTGCCATTGATGGTCGGAACACGCAACATCGCGTTCCCGCGGCTCAACGCCTTCAGTTACTGGATGTTCTTGTTCGGCGGCTGCTTCCTTTGGATCTCCTTCCTGTTCAACGTGGGTCCCGACGTCGGCTGGTTTGCCTATACGCCGCTCTCCAGCCTGCAGTTTAACCCGTCCAAGCGCGCCGACGTCTGGGCCCAAATGATCACCTTCACGGAAGTCGCAGCGCTGGCGGTTGCCGTCGAGATCATCGTCACCGTGTTCAAGCAACGCGCCCCCGGAATGACGCTTGACCGCATCCCGCTCTTTGTCTGGTCGATGTTGGTAACAGCGTTCCTCGTCATGTTCGCGATGCCGTCGATTATGGTCGCATCCACAACGCTCATCCTGGATCGCCTGGTCAGCACCCGTTTCTACGACCCTTCCTCAGGCGGCAACGTGCTGTTGTGGCAGCATCTGTTCTGGTTCTTCGGCCATCCAGAGGTCTACATCATCTTCATTCCGGCAACGGGCATGGTGTCGATGATCCTCGCCACCTTCGCGCGTCGGCCGGTGATCGGTTATCCCGTGATCGTTCTGTCGCTAATCGCGACGGGATTTCTCTCGTTCGGACTTTGGGTGCACCACATGTTCGTGACGGGACTGCCCCACCTTGCGGCCGGCCTTTTCACCGCGTCGAGCATGTTGATCGCCGTGCCGAGCGGCCTGCAGATATTCTGCTGGATCGCGACGTTATGGGACGGCCGTCCGGTGTACCGGACGCCGCTGCTGTTCGTGCTCGGATTTATCGTGATCTTCGTCATTGGCGGCCTGTCCGGCGTGATGGTGGCGTCGGTCCCGATCGACACCCAGGTGCATGACACTTATTTCGTCGTCGCCCACTTCCATTATGTCCTGATCGGGGGCGCCGTGTTTCCGCTCGTCGGAGCGGTCTACTACTGGTTTCCCAAGATCTGCGGCCGGATGTTGAGCGAGCGGCTCGGCCGCTGGAACTTCTGGCTTGCCTTTTTCGGCTTCAACATCGCGTTTTTCCCGATGCACATCCTCGGTCTGATGGGGATGCCCCGGCGGGTCTACACTTACACGCTCGAGATGGGCTGGGAACGGCTGAATTTACTGTCCAGCGTCGGCGCCGTGATGTTCGCGCTCAGCTTTGCGGTTCTACTCGCGAATGCGATCTACAGCCTTCGCAAGGGAACGCCGGCCAACGACAATCCTTGGGATGCATCCACTCTGGAATGGGCGACGGCATCTCCCCCGCCGCCTCAGAATTTCGACCGCATTCCGATCGTCACCCATCGCGAACCGCTATGGGCGGACGGCGACACGTTGCCGGTCGTCGCAGGCCTCAGCGCCGAGCGCCGCGAGGTGTTGTTGACGTCGCTCGCAGAAGCCGAGCCGCAGATCCGCGAGGCCTCACCGGAACCAAGCATTTGGCCGTTGCTCACCGCCATCGCGACGACGATCTTCTTCATCGGCTCGATCTTCACGCCGTGGGCGGTGTTGTGGGGAACGCCCCCGATGGCAATCACCCTGATCGGCTGGTTCTGGCCGACCGGCAGCAAAGAGGACGAGGAATGAAGCAGACCATCGTCCGCAGGGTCGGAGAACTGCCCACCTTTGGCTTCGGCCCGCAAAGCGGACCATGGTGGGGCGCGATGAGTTTCATGGCGCTGGAAGGCATGGGCTTCGCCATCGCGATCGGCGCCTATCTCTATCTCTATGCCGTGAATCCGACTTGGCCGATCGGCGCTTCACCGCCCGATCTCTGGCCAGGGACAGCGGAAACCATCATCTTCCTGCTCAGCATCATCCCCAACCAGTATGCCAATCGGGCCGCGCATCAGCAGGATCGTCACAAGGTGCGCGTCTGGCTCGTGGTCATGTCGCTGATCGGCATCGTGCTGTTGATCCTGCGCGGCTTCGAGTTTGCCCATCTCAACACCCGCTGGGACAACTCCGCCTACGGATCGGTGGTCTGGCTGATCCTCGGCCTGCATACCACGCATCTTGCGACCGACCTGGGCGATACGATCGTGCTCGCCGTCCTGATGTTCACGTCGCACGCCAGGCCGCGCCGCTTCAGTGACGTGACCGACAACGTGTTCTACTGGAACTTTGTCGTGATCGCCTGGCTGCCACTCTATGTGTTGCTCGATTGGGTTCCAAGACTATGACCGCCAACCAAGCCAAGACCAGCTTGCTCTATTGGGCAGGCGTCGCGCTCGGCCCCCTCGCCTGGGCCGCCAATCTGCAGGGTGTCTACGCCATCATCCATCTCGCTTGCGAGAAAGCGAGGTGGAGCGGCATTGCCCTAAGCATTCTTCTGGTGCTCACATCGCTCGCCGGCACGGTGATCTCCGGATACGCGACTCGCCGCCATGCCGGGACTGAATGGACCGATATCGCAGGCGGCGGTCCGAGAACATTCATGGCCTGGCTAGGGGTTGGCACAGGTGTCCTGTTTGCGCTTGTCATCGCCGATCAGCTTCTTGCCGCGCTCATGATCAGCCCATGCTTGCGTTGAGTCTCCTGTTGCTTCCCGCGCTGCTGCCGTCGTCCGCTTCGGCACACGGGCTGGCAAACGTGTCCGACCCAACGGCGCTGTGGAGTTACGATCCTTGGCTGCTCGGCCCGCTCTATCTGCTGGGCATCGCATTCTACGTCGGAACGCAGCGGCTTTGGCGGAGCGCCGGCGGCGGGCGCGGCGTCACGTACCGGCGCGTGGCGGCATTTTGGGCCGGATGGCTGGTCGTGGCGCTTGCCCTGACCTCTCCGCTTCACTGGCTCGGCGAGCGCCTGTTCACGGCGCACATGATCGAGCATGAGCTATTGATGCTGGTTGCAGCTCCGCTGATCGCCTATGCGCGGACCAACGGTCCGCTGCTGTGGAGCTTGCCGCCGTCTTGTCGGCCGGCAGGCCGTCTCGCGAGTACAGCTCCGCTGGCGACATTGTGGACCTTCCTCAGTCATCCGGTCAGCGCAACCGCTCTGCACGGACTGGCTCTATGGATTTGGCACGCGCCACCGCTGTATGCCCTGGCGCTTGAGAATATTGCGATCCATCGCCTCCAGCACCTCAGCTTCTTCGCCACGGCGCTACTGTTCTGGTGGGTGTTGCTCTACGGGCGCGGGAAAGGACGCAGCGAGCGGATGCGGGACGGCATCGGCATCGCCTGTCTCTTCGTAACGGTTCTGCATTCCGGCGTGCTGGGTGCCCTGCTGACGCTGTCGACGCGTGTCTGGGTGCCGAGCCAGGGCGCACTCGCCGGCGACTTCGGTTTATCGCCGCTGGAGGATCAGCAACTCGCCGGAATTTTGATGTGGGTCCCGATGGGTATTCTCTATACCGGCGCCGCCCTGTTCTTTGCCTATCGCTGGCTAACCGCGTTCGAGCCGGCAAACGGCTCCGGCACACTCCGCGATGCGCGCCCGACCGGTTAGGAACCGGCAGTTTGATTCGAACGTTCGCGGTTGGTGATCCCTACAGCTCCTTCTCCCGCGGAGGATACGTGAACAAGTTCTCGACAGGGGCATCAGCCCTCTCAATCGCCGGACTCCTGCTTGCGACGCAGTCCGCTGCACAAGACCCATCGCAAGGCGCCGGCGCATCCTGCCCTGTCGACCACGACCATCTTGCCGATATCCTGAAGAAAAGCGTCAAGCCGTCGGGCGGGCCGAGCAATGGCGGGCTCGACAACCATGAATGGGCCGCCGTGGTCAACCGGCAGGGTGTCGTCTGCGCCGTCGCATTCAGCGGCAACAAGGCCGACGATCAATGGCCCGGCAGCCGCGCCGGGCCGACGATCAATGGCCCGGCAGCCGCGCCATCGCCGCCGAGAAGGCCAACACCGCCAACGCATTCAGCTTGAAGGACAAGGCGATGGCGACCGCGAATCTCTACACCGGTGCGCAACCCGGGGGCTTTCTGTTCGGTGCAGCGTTGAGCAGCCCACCCATTCCGGATGCGATCTACGCGGGCAAGAGCGAGGATTTCGGGACACAGCATGATCCGATGGTCGGCAAGCAAGTGGGTGGCGTGATCGTCTTCGGTGGCGGGGTGGCGCTCTATGACGGCAACGGCATCGGCGGCGCGCTTGGCGTCAGCGGCGACAGCTCGTGCGCGGACCACAATGTCGCCTGGCGCGTCCGCCATCTGCTCGGCCTCGACCACGTGCCCGCTGGTGTCAGTCCGAACATGAAGGATGCGATCATCTACGATATCGGTCCGGACGGAAAAAGCCCCTCGGGCTTTGGCCATCCGAAGTGCAACGGCAAGGAAGACCAGATCGCCGTCGATCTTGGGGCGGGCGTATCAGGAAATGTAGTGCGCTAAGCGGACAGACCGGCCTTTTTGGAACCAAGCCAAAGCGCAACGTTTGTACGTCGGTGACCGGGCATGCGACGCGGGCGCCGGCCTCCATTGCCGTGGAGATCTTCATCTATGTTAAACCGGAACTACCGGCGCGTCTTCGCAACGGTGAGCATTGTTTGCGCCGCCTGGACCTCATCCTCTTTCGCGCAGAGCGACCTACAGACTCGGATGAAGGACCCCGGACAATGGCCGATGGCGGCACGCGACTACGCCAACACGCGCTATAGCGATCTCGATCAGATCAATGCGGGCAACGCATCGCGCCTGCAACTCGCCTGGACCTTCTCGATCGGCGCCGACCGCGGCCAGGAGGCAGCTCCGCTTGTGATCGACAACACCATGTATGTGGTCGGTCCCTACGCCGGCCCCTACCCCAATCGCGTCTTCGCGCTGGATGCGACCACCGGCGAGCTGAAGTGGTCGTATGCCCCGAAGCCTGAGCCGGCAGCGGCCGGCGTCGCCTGTTGCGACGTGGTCAACCGCGGCCTCGCCTACGACAACGGCAAGATCTTCCTCAACACGCTCGACAACCACACCGTCGCCATCGATGCCAAGACCGGCAAGGAGCTTTGGCATACGAAGCTCGGCGAAATCAACAAGGGCGAGACCATCACCATGGCGCCGATCGTGGTCAAAGGGAAGATTCTGGTCGGCAATAGCGGCGGCGAAATGGGGGTGCGCGGCTGGCTCACTGCGCTCGACGAGAGCACAGGCGCGATCTTCTGGCGTGCCTACTCTACCGGTCCGGACAAGGACGTGCTGATCGGCGACGACTTCAAACCGTTCTACGACAATCTCAGGGGCAAGGACCTCGGCGTGAAGAGCTGGCCGGCGGACCGTTGGCAGGTCGGGGGCGGCACCGTGTGGGGCTGGATCTCCTACGACCCCGAACTCAACCTCGTCTACTACGGAACCGCCAACCCGAGCCCCTGGAACGCCAACCAGCGCAGCGGCGATAATCTTTGGAGCACGTCGATCTTCGCGCGCGACGCGGATACCGGACGGGCCAAGTGGGCGTATCAACTCAATCCCCATGACTTATTCGACCATGACGAGATCAATGAGAACGTCCTGGTCGACCTCGATCTCAACGGACAAGCGCGCAAGGTGCTGATCCACCCCGGCCGCAACGGCTACATGTATGTCATGGACCGCAGCACGGGTGAGGTGATTTCCGCCGACGCCTATGAATTCATCAATTCCTACAAGGGAGTCGACCTGAAGTCGGGGAAGATCATTCCGAACGAGGACAAGACACCGCTGCTCGGCAAGACCATCGAGAATATTTGCCCGGCGGCTCCTGGCGCCAAGGATTGGCAACCCTCTGCTTGGTCGCCGCGAACCAAGCTGCTCTACGTCCCACATCAGCATCTCTGCATGAACTTCAAGGCGTCGCAGGTCGGCTATATCGCTGGCACGCCCTATGTTGGCGCCGACGTCGACATGTATGCCGGGCCCGGTGGCTATCGCGGGGAGTTCATGGCTTGGGACCCCATAGCAAGGAAGAAAGTCTGGGAGATCCACGAGCGTCTCCCGGTGTGGAGTGGCGCACTCGTCACCGCCGGGGATGTCGCGTTCTACGGCACCATGGACCGTCTCTTCAAAGCGGTCGATGCGAAAGACGGTCATCCGCTCTGGCAGTTCCGCGCCGGCTCCGGCTTCATCGGCCAGCCGATCTCATACCGCGGCTCCGACGGACAGCAATATATTGCGATACTGTCCGGTGTCGGCGGCTGGCCCGGGGTCGTCGCGAACGCCGAGGTTGATCCCAGAGTTCGGAACGGCGCGCTGGGCTTCGCAGGGGCGACGCAGGACTTGCCGTTCTACACCGCCGGCGGCAGCGAATTGCTAGTCTTCAAGCTCGGAGGCGCAAATGGTCAGGACAATAATCATGCGCCGGCTCGTTGAGTGTGTCTGTGTTGTCCTGCCCCTCACGCTCGGCGCCGCCGCCGCGGCGCCGAGCAACGAGTTCCGCGTCTGTGCCGACCCGAACAACATGCCGTTCTCAAACCGCGCGGAACAGGGGTTCGAGAACAGGCTCGCCGCCATGATCGCCAAGCAATTCGGGATGCAGCTCTCCTACACCTGGTGGGCGCAGCGCCGCGGCTTCATCCGCAACACGCTCAAAGCCGGGAAATGCGACGTCGTGATGGGCGTTCCGGACCATTTCGAAATGGCGGAAACGACGAAGCCCTATTACCGCTCGACTTACGTCTTCGTGACGCGGCAGGACCGCCATCTCGACCTTTCTTCGTTGCTCGATCCGAGGCTGCACCAGTTGAGGATCGGGGTCCACCTCATCGGCGATGACGGAAACAATTCGCCTCCAGCGGAGGCGCTGGGTGAACAAGGCATCGTCGACAATGTGCGCGGCTACTCGATCTATGGCGACTATCGGGAGGCCGATCCACCGGCGCGTCTGATCGAAGCGGTCGAAAGCGGCGAGATCGATGTCGCCGCAGCGTGGGGGCCGCTCGGCGGCTACTTCGCCGGGCAATCTCCTGTCGGGCTCGTGGTTATCCCGATCCAGGACGGTGAACGATTTGCGCCGCAGCAGTTCCAGTTTTCGATTTCGATGGGCGTGCGCAAAGACGATCATGGCCTGCGAGATCGTCTCAACAATTTCATCGACGGGCATCGATCGGAGATCGCCTCGCTGCTGCGCAGCTACGGCGTCCCCCTGGTCGAGACGCAAACCTCCTCTGGAGGCGGTTAGCTGATGCGGATGATCCTCACAGTCGGCGCATTCTTGCTGGCCGGCAGCCACGCCGTGATCGGCCAGCAAAGCCTGCCACAATCACAGGAAGCGCAAACACCCACGGTCTCTCCTCGCCCGGATTTCGGACAGAGCGTGGGCAACGGCCGTCCTGGCGTCTTCATGCGGGTTCCCCTCAGCCCTCTGGTCCCGGGTGCCCAACCCGACAACCCGTCGATCAAGAATCCCGTGCAGGGCGATCCGCAGGCAGAGCAGCGCGGCATGACCTATTTTGTCAACTTCAACTGCGTTGGCTGTCATGCCGCGAATGGCGGCGGTGGCATGGGCCCGTCCTTGAGCAACAACATCTTCACCTACGGCTCGCAACCGGAGAACATCTATCTCTCCATCTACCAGGGACGACCGAACGGCATGCCGGCCTGGGGTGCCGTGCTCCCGGATACGGTGATCTGGGATCTCGTCACCTACATCGGCAAGATCAGCAACGAGCCAAACCGCCAATGGGGACGCACATTCTCCGCGGAGCCGCTGTCACCCGAGATCGAGCAGGTTCCGACCGAACAGATCTTGACCAGTGATCCCTGGTCGAGCACCAAGAAATTCGGTCTGGGTCAGAAGCCGTGAGCGGACGATCGGAGCACCCAATGGCCAGCTACGCGCTATTGGCGCCTCGTTTACTCCTTTTGCTAGGTCTTGGCGCCACCTTCGCGTGCGGCATTCACTCCGCATTCGGTGTCGAGAACTTCAACGGCAATTCTCGCCGGGGCGCCGACTTGGTGAAGCGGTACGGGTGCGGGGGCTGTCACGAGATTCCCGGCATTGCCAACGCGGACGGCAATGTCGGCCCCTCCTTGCGACGGATTGCGACGCGGACCTACATTGCGGGCTTTATCCAGAACTCGCCGGACAACATGACGTTCTGGATCGAGGATCCGCAAAAGCTCTTGCCAGGCAACGCCATGCCAAGCTCAGGTATTTCACAGGACGATGCGCGCGACATCACCGCATTCCTGTATACGCTGAAATGAGTCAGGCCGCCTCGTCAGTTTGATTCTAAATAAACGGCTTCCCGCCAGTCACCGCCACCGTCGTTCCCGACGTGTAACTCGAGAGCGGATCGGCGAGCATGACGTACGCGGTGGCAAGTTCAGCAGGCTGCCCCGCCCGCTTCATCGGCACTTGCTGCCCGAACGTCTTGACCGCCTCTTCCGGCATCGTCGATGGGATGAGCGGAGTCCAGATCGGGCCCGGCGCGACGGCATTGACCCGAATTCCTTTCTCAGCAAGCATCTGCGCGAGCCCCCCGGTGAAGTTCTGGATTGCCCCCTTGGTCGTGGCATAGGCCAGCAGGATGGGATTTGGCATATCGGAATTCACCGAGGCCGTGTTGATGATCGCGCTGCCGGGCTTCATGTGGGGTACAGCGGCTTTGCTCAGATAGAACATGGCGTGGATATTGGTCTCAAACGTGAGTTGCCATTCCTCATCGCTGATGTCGCCGATATCCTTGAAGGTTGCCTGGTGCGCGGCATTGTTCACGAGGATATCGACGCCGCCGAGTTCATCGACGGCTCGACGAACGATCTTGCGGCAATGCTCGGGGTCACGAATGTCACCCGGGATCAGAACCGCCTTGCGCCCCTCGCGTTCGACCAGGGCCTTGACCTCGGAGGCGTCCTCATCCTCGCTGAGATAGGCAAGGACCAGATCCGCGCCCTCACGCGCGTATGCGATCGCAACTGCGCGTCCAATCCCGCTGTCCCCGCCGGTAATGATCGCCCTCTTCCCTGCGAGTCGTCCGGCTCCCCGGTAGCTCTCCTCCCCGTGGTCGGGCCTCGGATTCATCTCACGGGTTGAGCCCGGCATCGATTGCTTTTGAACAGGATAGGGTGGTTTGGGAAAGTCGGTCATGGGAAGCTCCAAAAGTCAGACTAAGCAACAGATTGCTGCCGCAAGACGTTCCTCGCTCATTCAGCTGCAGGCACTGCAATTGGTGACCAAAAGCGAATGGGAAACCGCGCGTATTGGAACCGGCGCGCGGAGCAACGACCCTAACTCAAGCGAAAGTCCCCATGATCGCCGCGCGCATGCCTCAGGTTGTAGTCGGGGGACGCGCGGAAGCCGCGTTTCTCAACGTCGATCGATCCATGCCCCTAGCAACGGCAACGAAAGGCGGAACCACGGCTGTAACCGTAGCCTGTTCCTGCCGCCGAATGTGCCTCGTCGCCAAGGCAATCTCTACGTGAACGAAGGAACGTCCGCTGCTTGCCTTCGTTGCAATTTGCCAACAATGGAGACACCCGATGAAGAAGCTATTGATTGCAGTGGCGGCGACCCTGATGTGCGGATCGGCTTTCGCCCAGGCCACCGGTCCGCAGCCACAGACCGACACCATGCAGAAGCCGGGCACCAACAGAATGGAGCGAGACTCCATGCGCCCGGACAGAGGCTCGGTTCACACCGGCACCACCGGCATGTCGCGGAGGGGGATGCAGCCCGACGCTTCCGGTCAGGGTGGTTCCGGTCCGGGCAGCGATCAGGGAGGAACCAGGGTGCCGCCGAAAAGCGGGCGATAGCCAGCAGCATAATGCGGACCCTGTGTAAGGCACGGGGTCCCTTCTCCTGTGGCCGCAGCGCGACGCGAACACATCCAGGCAGTCCGGTCGGCAAGCTGCCTCATCTACTCCGCACAAGTAAAAGCGCTGCGGCGATCCAAAAGGGGAGAAAGTCCAAGTAACATGGCAACCAGAAGCGGAGGTCCAGAAGAACTCGCCGTCTCGCCACATCGCGCCCTCCCGCCAAATGGGCTGCTAGCTTGGTCAACGCGGCGCAGTTTCGGCACGGTGCTCGCGGAAAAATGCCCGAAGGATGAAGATGATCGTCGCGCCGGCGCCTGGTGCCCGAGAATCTCTGCCGCCGCCCCTGCCGGCTCATCAGCCTAACGACCAACGTCCTGGATGGCGAAGACATCAAGGCACTGCAGCGCTTTTCGCCGCTCCTGAGAAACGGCAAATTTGATCTCAGCACTCTAGCGCTTGGCCGTCCCTGGCTCCGCCATCTTCCGATGCTGCTTCGCCAATAATCCGGCTGGCGTAATACTCGCGATGGCCGACTGCAACTTGTTCTTCAGGCCGGTAACGATATCGCCTTCACCCTTCATCATCGCATCGAAGCCGGCCCTGGCAACCTCAGCCGCGTCGTCCTTCTTCGCCGTTCCGACGCTGGTATCCATCATGTCGGCGCGGCGGAAGAACTCCGTTTCGGTCGCGCCGGGCATCAGGCACGTCACCGTGATGTGGGTGTCGCGCAGCTCTTCACGGAGAGCAAAGGAGAGTGAATCCAGGAACGCCTTAGAGGCGTTATAGACGGCCTGAAAGCTGCCGGGCGTGAAGCCGGCGATCGAGCCCGTGATGAGGATGCGGCCGAAATCGCGCTGGCGCATTTCGTTGCCGATCCGATGGAGCAGATACACCGTCCCGGTGATGTTGGTGTCGATGACGCGGCGGATGGCGTTGAAATCCTGATCCAGGAACGCGCGGCCGAGACCGACGCCGGCGTTCGCCAGCAGAGCATCGACGGGACGGCCTTGCGTGGCGGCGCAGAGGCGATCGACGCCCTCAATTGTCGAGAGATCCGTCAGCACTGCGTCCACCTGCCCACCAAGGCCGCGCAGCTCTGAAGCTGCCGTTTCGATCGCGTTCTCGTCGGCGGCGATCAGGAGATCAAAGCCCGCCTGAGCACAGCATCGGGCAAGTTCCAGGCCGATGCCGGTGGAGGCGCCGGTGACAATGGCGAATTGACGGGGAGTGGGCATGAGCGATCCTCGACCAGGTGCGTTGCCCGCTCAAATCGCCGCCGCGCCGGCTTGTTCCTATCGGTCCGCATAGGCAGCGCGCGCAATACGTCTCCAGCATTTAGCAACCATCCTCGTCCGTTCGACTTGGCTTTCATCATTCGAGCCGGAGGCGGAGATGAAGGCGCTGGTTTGGCATGGCAAGGAAGACATTCGCTGCGACGAGGTCACTGATCCGCGGATCGAGGATCCGCGCGACGCCATCATCAGGGTCACGAGTTGCGCGATTTGCGGCTCGGACCTTCACCTGTTCCACAACTTCATCCCCGGCATGCTGCCCGGCGACATTATGGGTCATGAGACGATGGGTGAAGTCGTCGAGACCGGCGACGGGATGAATGGCAAGCTGAAGAAGGGTGACCGCATCGTGGTGCCCTTCACCATCATCTGCGGCCAATGCGAGCAGTGCAAACGCGGCAATTTCTCGGTGTGCGAGACCACCAACCGCAAGCGCCATCTCGCCGAGAAGGTGTTCGGCCATACCACGGCAGGATTGTTCGGCTACACGCACCTGACCGGCGGCTATCCGGGCGGCCAGGCGGAATATCTTCGCGTCCCCTTCGCCGACACAACGCACATCAAGGTTCCCGATGGTCTGTCAGACGAACAGCTGCTGTTTCTCAGCGACATCTTCCCGACCGGCTGGCAGGCCGCCGCGCAATGCGATATCGAGCCGACCGACACGGTCGCGATCTGGGGTTGCGGTCCGGTCGGACAGATGGCGATCCGCAGTGCCATCCTGCTTGGTGCCAACCAGGTGATTGCCATCGATTGCGTGCCCGAGCGGCTCAGCATGGCCGAGGCCGGCGGCGCGACCATCATCGATTTCAAGACGGAGAGCGTGATGGAGCGTTTGCAGGAACTGACCGACGGCCGCGGTCCAGAGAAATGCATCGACGCCACGGGGACGGAATCCCATGTGATGCCGTCGCAGCCGGACACGATACTCGATCGCGCCAAGCAGATGCTGATGCTGGAAAGCGATCGTCCGCATGTGCTGCGTGAGATGATCTATCTGTGTCGACCCGGCGGCGTGATCTCGATCCCGGGCGTCTACAGCGGTTTCTCCGACAAGATTCCAATGGGCGCACTAATGAACAAAGGCCTCACCGTCCGCACCGGCCAGACCCATGTCAACCGCTGGACCGACGATCTGCTGCGCCGCATCGCTGACGGCGAGATCGACCCGTCCTTCGTCATCACCCATACCGTCGACCTCGAACGCGGGCCCGAGATGTACAGGCTGTTCCGTGACAAGCAGGACAGTTGCGTCAAGGTCGTGCTGAAGCCCTGAACCGAAAGCGAGAGCGGACACCATGTACTATGTTGCCAACATCATGCGATCCGAAGGTGATCCGAAGATCGTGCGCAGCGGACCGCGCCAGGTTCCTCCGGCGGACCGTCTGGCGCGCTCGCTCGGCTGGTTCAGCATCGGGCTTGGCGCCCTCGAGCTGCTTGCTCCTCGCCGCATCACGCGGACGCTCGGCATGCAGGGGGACGAAACTCTGGTGCGCGCGTTCGGGCTGCGGGAGATCTTCAGCGGGATCATGTCGCTGTCGGTCGACCGCAATGCGGGCCTGTGGAGCCGCGTTGCTGGCGATGGGCTCGACGCGGCGGCATTGATGTCGGCGATGAGACGGGACAACCCAAAGAAGCACAATGTCGCGCTCGCTTTGCTGATGGTCGGCGGTATTGCCCTGCTCGACTATCGCGGTGCGCAGGAGACGGCGCAACGGCCGCAGAACGGGCGCCGCCGGCTGTATCCGGATCGCAGCGGCTTCCCGAAGGGCTTGGCAGCCGCCAAGGCTGCGGCGCAAAGAGTCCTGTCGCACGCCAAGGCCGGCGCATCCTGACGTCGGGGCACCCAAGCCAAGGCAGTATGGGCAGATGGCCGAACTGGCCGAGGCAGATCGAACGATGGTGACTGCCAGCTGCAAGTCGCGCTGGCTGGCCGCGGTGCAGCTCGGCCTGATCAGCAGCAGCTTCTCCACCATCGTCAGCCAACTGGCCGCAGCGCGGATCGGCCGCGACGCCGGCGTAGACTGGATGACAGTCGCCGCGGTCCCCGCGCGCGACTGGATGATCGGCATGGAACCGTCATGGGGTGCGATCCTCGCTGGTATCGCATTCCACCAATGGGCCGACTTGTCCTGGGCCGTCGTGTTCTTTGGCCTGCTCGGCCGTTGGACCGCATACCTGACGCCGATACAGATCCTGCTCGCGGCACTGCCATGGGCAGTCCTGTCCTCTGCGATGGAATGGTTCGTGCTGGTCCCGCTATTCCCATTCTTCCAACCGCTGTTCACGCTGCAGCAGCCCTATTGGATCGGCCTGCTCGTTCACGCCTCTTCGGCTATAATGTATCCGCTGTTCGCCTGGCTGTGGTGGCCGGCGAGTGACGTGCCGGCCCGCGATGCGCGATTCGCCCGCGGCTACGCTACAGCAGCTGTCATTGCCATTATCGGGCTTTCCGCTGCGGCGCTCGCCAGCGCGGCGGGCCACGAGCTTCCGTGGGCCGGCGGCGATCTGGATACGGATCAACTCTACATCCGTCACATGACGACGCATCATGCACAGGGGATCGAGGTTGCACGTCTCGGTGCCGAGCGCGCCCGCGATCCCCATCTTCGCGCCTTGGCGAGACTGATGGTCGCAAGCCAGGCCGGTGAGAACCGCATCTTCGAGCGCTGGTGGCAAAGCTGGTTCGAGACCTCGATGCCGGACTGCACGGATGAGGAGCGCAGCCGAATGCCGGGCTTTCTGACGGCCCTACAGCTGCGGGAGGTGCGCGACGCCTCATCTGACGCGTTCGACGGGGTGTTCGTGCGGCTAATGACGCTCCACCATAAGGGTGCCGTCAAAATGGCCGATCAGGAATGGCGCGGCCGCGGTGACCTGAGGCTCCGGATCATGGCGCACGCCATCCGGCACGAGCAGCAGGGCGAGATCGCCCTGATGCAAGGCGCGAGCGGAGCGCCCGCGGTCGCTAACGCTTTCCGCAACATGTTTGCCGACAATGTTAACTAGCTACAGGGCAGCGAGACACAGCCGATCCGCCACAGGACGCAATCATCGGCGACTGTGATCACTTCATCGAGAGGGCAATATCGTTCGAGCGGGCCTGCACGAGGCGCCGCCGGCAACGGAACGAGACGTAGGATCAATATCAATCAACACTCGTTACCGGCATGTCATAAGTTAATGATGCATCCCTCGGCACTGACTAGAGTGCTGCGGTGACCCACTCCGGGCGGCGCTATGCAAGCAGGATTCCCGTTCTCGAGATTTGCCAATCGTTTGGCGACGCTGGGCGAGCTATCGTCCGACCATCTGGACCTCCTGGCGAGGATGCCGAGCAGTATCAGCCACTGCAGCTCTCGCCATCATCTCCTGCGGAGAGGAGAGTTGTCCACGCATTGTCATTTATTGTTGCAGGGGTATCTCTGCTGGCAGGATCCCGACGGTCGCGACGGCAGGATCATCTCGATTCACGTGCCCGGCGATGTTCCAGACCTCTCCACGATTTATGATCCCAGGATAGATTATGATCTGGTGACCGTCGGTCCCGCTGTCGTCGCGTCGGTTCCTCGTGACTTCTTCCGGGAGTTGGCTGAGCAGTCGCCGTCCCTCGAGCATGCGCTTCTGCTGCTTATCCTGGCCGACGCCGCGAGCTCTCGAAATTGGATTCTGAATGTGAGCAGTCGGGATGCGCTCGAACGTGTGGCGCATTTGCTATGCGAAATAGCTACACGGTTGCGCGCCGTGGGTTTGGCAAAGGACTTCAGAATTCCGTCACCCTTCACCCAATCCGAGCTGGCGGCCGCCTGCAGCATGTCGGCTGTTCATGCCAACCGGACCATCCAGGAACTCCGGCGCAGCAATCTGCTGGAATGGCATTCGAAGACCATCACGATCACGAACTGGTATGGACTGGTTCGTCTGGCGGGGTTCAAACCGGCCTACCTGCGATTGCCCTCGCGCGACGATATCGAGGCGCCGAGGCCGTCGACTACGCGATCCGGCGACGCGGCCACACTCGCCCCGTTGCGCTGATCGAGCGCATTGCGCACTTCTTCGATCACGGACGTCCAATCGCCCGGCCTGCTCTGACGAAACAAACGCGCGGTCGGGTACCATATCGAACGCTCGCCGTGCGCGGGCCAGCGCCAGTCGCAGTCGGCGTGCAGAAGAACCCACACCTCGAGCCCTAGCGCACCCGCAAGATGCGCGAGCATCGTGTCGACGCAGACGACCAGATCCAGTTGAGCTATCCGCCGGGCCAGCAGGCAAATATCCGCCGTGCTGATATCCCGCGCGCCGATCGATTCCGCCATCGCGGCTCCCGGCCCGAGCTGCAGCGAATACAGCACGGTGCTAGAACCGCTCAGGCGTCGCAGCGCGGCGACCGGGATTTCGCGCCGCTTGTCCCAGGCGCCCACTTCCCAAACCAAGCCTACAGCCACCCGGCCGCTTCTGCTCCGCTGAAATTCCGCTCCGCCCGGCGGCAGGCTGAGATAAGGCCGTTGCAACGCGATCTGGCCTTGGCGCGCCCTGATCGCGTGCGGCACCTCCATGATCTCGATATCGACATCGAATTCGACATCGGGTACGCCATCGTGAAGCGGGATGGCACGATCGATGCCTTCGGCAGTAGCCAAAAGTGGAAGCAATGCCGGCTGGCACCAAACCGTGACTTCACGCGCGACTGCGCGCAACGCCGGCATGAAGCGGATGAATTGAATGGTGTCGCCGAGGCCATGATAGCAACGAACCAGGACATGCCGGCCGCCCAGCTCTTCGCCGCGCCAGATCCGCTGCATGTGCCGTGGTCCGCTGTGCTTGTCGACGCCGGACCGCCGCAATCGCGCTAAATCGCGATCGTTGATCCTCCATGCTCGCTCGAACTCGCCCGCGCGCATGGCATCGATCCAATCCTGTCCGGCCTTCTCGGCGGAAGATGGATCGAATGGCACAGCGGCACGATCGCTCATTTGGCGCCGGAGCGCCGGACGAACTTGTGGAACCGGCTGGTCTTCCCATCCTTGGTGCGGTCCTGATACAGGAAAGCAAGTTCGGACTCATCGAATTTGCGGAAGAACTCATCCCAGCCGATCCGGTCGAGTGCATCGTCCGGTGGATCGAAGTCGATCCGCAAGATTCCGGCATGGCCGTCTTGCTCGGTGGCTTCCACAGTTGCCGGCTTGCCGTTCCGGGACTCGGCCCAATTCCGGATTGCGTTATGGTCGGTGGTGGTGTGGGCTTCCGCCTCGCCGGCCTTGGTGTGGCTTTGCGTCATCATCGTATCTCGCGCGTTGTCTGGATCCGATCAGGCATCCGAGCAATGTCGGGCCTTAGGGCGCAAACGCTGTTCGGCCGCATTGGTTCTTAGCCAGCGATCGTTGACCACGAGCATCTTCTTCATCTTCTTCCAGGAAGAACATCGTTCCTTCAAACTGAAGCCGTGCACTATCCTGAGTTAAGCAATCTCGAAATATCCGGCACGAATCGCGACATTGGCGGCTCCCACGAGATCCATTCAGGAACGAACATACCCTACGGCACGTTCGCCGACGTACTTACGTCAGAGCACACATGCCGGAGGACCACAGCAGATGCATTCACGCCTTCAGGACCGGCGGCGCGTCCGCGTCGGCATCGTTGGAGTCGGCAACTGCGCGAGCTCGCTCGTGCAGGGGCTCGCGTATTACCGCAGCGCCAAGTCGAATGAACCGGTGCCCGGCCTGATGAATGCAAACGTCGGCGGGTATCACATTAGCGACATCGAAATCAGCTCCGCCTTCGACGTCAACACCAACAAGGTCGGTCGCGATGTCGCCGACGCGATCGGGGCCGCACCAAACAACACCCACCGCTTCTGCGACGTCGAACGGACCGGCGTGATCGTGCAGAAAGGCCCGCTCCTCGATGGAGTCGGCCGCTATCTCGAAAGCGATATCCCCGTTGACGACACGCCGCCGGTCGATGTCGTCGATGTCCTGATGAAATCGCGGACCGATGTGCTGGTGTCGTATCTGCCGGTCGGCTCGCAGCGCGCCGGTGAGTGGTATGCCGAGCAGGCAATCGGCGCGGGCTGCGGATTCGTCAATTGCATTCCCGTGTTTATTGCGTCCGATCCATCCTGGAGGCATCGTTTCGAGGAGGCTGGCCTCCCATTGATCGGCGACGATATCAAGAGCCAGGTCGGCGCCACCATCGTCCATCGCGTCCTTGCCAATCTGTTTCGCGAACGCGGCGTCCGGCTCGATCGGACGTACCAGCTGAATGTCGGCGGCAATACCGACTTCAAGAATATGTTGGAGCGCGATCGTCTCGCATCCAAGAAGATCTCGAAGACGCAGGCGGTCACCAGTCAATTCGACGTACCAATGGACCCCGACAATGTTCATGTCGGCCCCAGCGATCACGTTCCGTGGCTGACCGACCGCAAGCTCGCCTTCATCCGCCTGGAGGGAACGACCTTCGGCGGAGTTCCGCTATCGGCCGAAGTCAAGCTCGAGGTCTGGGATTCACCGAACTCCGCGGGAGTCGTGATTGATGCCGTCCGCTGCGCCAAGCTCGCGATCGACCGCGGGATCGGCGGCGCCCTGACCGGCCCGTCGAGCTATTTCATGAAATCACCTCCACAACAGTTCACCGACGACGAGGCCCGTCGGCGCACCCGCGCCTTCATCGACGACGGACTTAACTGATGGCAAGAACCATTCACCTGATCCGGCATGGCCATCACCCGCAGCTTGGGCAGTTTCTCTGCGGCAGGATGGCGGGCGTATCGCTCGACACATCGGGACGTCGGCAGATGGCGCACTGTGCCGAACTGTTGGATCCACGACCGGATGTCATCCGATCAAGCCCGCAACTTCGTACCCGGCAATCTGCCAGTATTCTGGGGCGCATGCTTGGCTTGCCGGTGCAGATCGCCTCCGAGATCGACGAAATCGACTATGGTGAATGGACCGGCCGGCGGTTTGCGGATCTTCAGACGGATCCGGCCTGGTCGCGATGGAATGCACAACGCGGCAGTAGCCGCCCGCCGGGCGGCGAGAGCATGAGCGCGCTGCAAAGGCGAGTGATCGCATATCTTGAACGATTGCATCGCGATCCCACCGCGACGACCATCGCTCTGATCAGTCACGCCGAGCCAATCCGGGCGGCGTTGCTTCACTACAAGGGCCTATCGCTAGACGAATTTCTCTCCATCGAGGTCGGTCCGGCCAGCATTCACACGTTATGGCTCGACGAAGCCGGCGTTCAAGTCACCTGCAGCAACGATGAGGTGGCAGCGTGAAGATCGTGATCTTCGGCCTGACGATCTCGTCGTCATGGGGCAACGGTCATGCCACGCTGTGGCGCGGTTTGTGCAAGCATCTCGCCCGCCTTGGTCACAGCGTCGTGTTCTATGAACGCGATGTGCCCTACTACGCGGCAACCCGGGACATGTTCGAGCTCCCCGGCGGCCGCCTCCAGCTGTACTTGTCCTGGTCTGACATCGAGGATCGCGCGCGTGCTGATGTGGCGGATGCCGACGCCGCGATCGTCACCTCCTATTGTCCTGATGCCATCGCGGCGACCGACCTGATACTCCAAGGCGGGCACGCGCTTCCTGTCTTTTATGATCTGGACACCCCAATCACCATGGCCAAGCTCAAGGCAGGCCAGCCTGTTTCCTACATCGGGGCGTCCGGCCTGCGGGATTTCAAGCTCGTGCTGAGCTTCACCGGCGGCCCGCAGATATCGGGTGAATTCCGACAAAGATTGGGGGCTCAAAAGGTTCGCCCGCTTTACGGTCACGTTGACGGCGACGTGCATCACCCAGCCGCTCCTCAACCGCACTATCGCGCGGCCCTGTCGTATCTCGGGACGTATTCCGAGGATCGTCAACGGGCGCTCGAGGATTTGTTCGTCGCTCCCGCCCGCAAGAGACAGGATTTGCGCTTCCTGATCGGCGGCGCGCAGTATCCCGACAGTTTCCCATGGTCGCCGAATGTCTTCTTCGTTCGTCATCTTCCCCCAGCGGAGCACCCGCCATTCTTTGCATCCTCGCGCCTCACGCTCAACGTCACGCGCTTTGCGATGAGGGAGATGGGCTGGTGTCCGTCCGGGCGGCTGTTTGAAGCTGCGGCTTGCGGCGTGCCCCTCATCAGCGACGCCTGGGCCGGCATCGACGAATTTCTGACGCCGGGCGACGAAATGTTGCTGGGACATGGCACCGAGGACGTGCTCGCAGCGCTCGACATGAATGATTCCGAGTTGCAGCGCATGGCGCGGCGCGCCCGCGAACGCGTCCTGACCCAACACTCATCGGAGCGGCGCGCACGCGAGCTGGTCGTTTTGCTGGAGCAGGCCGCGCGACGCGACATCGACCAATCCATGACGGTGGAGGCCTGACATGTGGGGCATCGTGCCGGCCGCTGGCCGTGGCAGCCGTATCCAGCCGCTGGCGTTTTCCAAGGAACTGTTGCCGGTCGGTAGCCGACATGACAACGGAGCGGATCGTCCCTGCGCAGTGGCGGAATATCTGGTTGAACGGCTGATCCTTGGCGGCGCCGACAAGATCTGCTTCGTCATCTCGCCGGGGAAATCCGATATCCTCGAATATTTTGGCGATCACTACCACACTGCTCAGCTCGCCTACGTGGTCCAGCCGGATGCATCCGGGCTATGTGACGCCGTCTTCCGGGCGAGCACCGTCGTCGGGGATCATGAAAATGTCCTGGTGGGCCTGCCGGACACGATATGGTTCCCCAAGACTGCCCTGCGTGAACTGCCCGAAGTCGATCTCTCGTTCCTTCTGTTCCCGGTCGAACACCCCGAGTTCTTCGATGCGGTGATGCTCGAAGGCGAGCAGGTGCAGGAAATCCAGGTCAAGCGGCCCGATGCAACGACCAACTGGATATGGGGAGCCTTCCGAATGTCGGCGGCAGGCTTTCGCGACCTGCGGCAATTGTGGGCGCTGCGCGATCGTCGCGACGAGTATTTCGGGACGTTGGTGAACGCCTACATCGCGGCCGGCGGCCGCGGCGTCGGGGTGAAAGCTGGCGATGCCTATGTCGACGTCGGCACTGTCAATGGCTACCGCACGGCGATGGCGCTGCTTTCTGACGGTGCCATCGAAGCCGCTGGGCATGGCCGGCCACCTTTTCATCCTTAGGCACCAACAGACGAGGAAACGCATGACGAGTGCCACGCTCTCCAGAGACGAAATTCGACAGCGGGTCGATGCACTTGGACCGTGGTTTCACAATCTCGACCTCAACGGGATCAGCACCGCTCCGTCGCATTTCCTCGGAGACTATCCGCGTGTGAAGTGGCGTCGGTTCGCAGAGGTCATCCCCGACAATCTCGAGGGCAAGACCGTTCTCGACATCGGCTGCAATGCAGGATTCTACGCGCTGGAAATGAAGCGCCGCGGCGCCGCCCGCGTGCTCGGACTCGATACCGACGAGGAATACCTGGCGCAGGCGCGGTTTGCCGCCGAGGTGACCGGCCTCGATATCGAATTCCGCAGGCTCTCGGCATACGATATCGGACAGCTCCGCGAGAGGTTCGACCTGGTTATCTTCATGGGGGTGCTGTATCACCTGCGCCATCCTCTGCTCGCGCTCGACCTGATCCATGAGCACGTCGCGGCCGACCTGCTGCTGTTCCAGTCCATGCAGCGTGGCGACAGCGGGGTCGACCACATCGACAATGATTACGATTTCTGGACCACCGACCAGTTCGATTCGCCCGGCTATCCCAAGCTGCACTTCATTGAGCATAAATATGCCGAAGACCCGACCAACTGGTGGGTGCCGAACCGCGCCTGCGTGGAGGCCATGCTGCGAAGTTCCGGCTTTTCGATCATCGCTCATCCCGAAGATGAGGTCTATCTGTGCAAGCGGCTGGCACAGCGCGAGGCCGCAAAATCCACCCTTCCAGTTGAGATTGCCGCACGATGATCGAAGCAGCCAAGATTTGGAACGAGCCGAACAACAAGTCGCATTGGGACATCCTGCTCGATCCGGATTGGGCGAGATTTGCAGAGCTGGCCATCGCTGCAGGCAAGGCCATTCGCAGCGCGCATCCCACGCTGCCGCGGGTTCTCGGCGGAATGTCCCCAATCGATCCCGGCTTCATGCGCACCATGCAGGCGCACGGTGTGCTGGATCACGTCGACGCGGTGGCGGTGCACGGCTTCCCACTGGACTGGAATCTCTGGCAGATCGATCAGTGGCCGAGCAAGCTCGCCGAAATTCAGGCTGAAGTCGCGCTTCCCGTCTGGGTGACGGAGGTCGGCGTATCGTCGTTCGGCGCCGAACAGGTTCAGGCATGGGGCCTTGAACGCACCGCCGAACTCCTGATCGGCCGCGCGCCGCGCATTCACTGGTACAGCCTCTACGACCTGCCCTCGACCTGGGAAGCGACCACCCGGCACAGGGAAGCGGAGGGCTCCTCCTACTACAGGCATTTCCACATGGGCCTGCTGCGCGAGGATGGATCGCCCAAGCAGGCTCTCGAGCTCTATGGGCGATGCGCGCCCTCCATGGGCCTGTGTCAGTGGTTTCACTACGAGGACCACCGGCTGCAGGATGCAGCAGATTGGATGCGTCGGCTCGGCGTGAGGCATCTGCGGACCGGTCTGTCGTGGGCCGACAGCTTCCGCCCTGATGCGCTCGCCTGGTTCGATCGCCAGATGGACGCGCTCGCCGAATTCGACGTAACGCTGACATTCTGCTTCACGCCAGAACATCGCGGCATCGCACCGCACCACACGAGCCCTCCCTTGGATGCGAACGAATTCGCCGATTTCTGCGCTCAAATGATCGAGCGCTACTGCGTGCGAACCGGCGCGGTACCGTCGCCGGCCTTCCTTGAACCGGAAAGCAAGCCTTTATGCGCGCTTTGATCCTAGTGATGGATTCGGTCGGCATCGGCGGCGGCCCCGACGCGGAGCTCTATGGTGATCGCGGAGCCGATACGGTCGGCCACATCGCAGAAGCGTGCGCCCGTGGTGCGGCCGATAACGGGCGCCGCAAAGGTCCGCTCGCAATCCCGCACCTCGTCGCCTTGGGGCTTGGTGAGGCCTGCCGCCTTGCCACGGGCCGTGTTCCGCCGGCCCTCGGCGGCCCGGTCCACTCGCAAGCCGTGTTCGGTTGCGCCAGCGAGCTTTCGAAAGGCAAGGACACCCCCTCAGGGCACTGGGAGATCGCCGGTGTGCCGGTCCCATTCGAGTGGGGCTACTTCCCGAAAACTACACCATGCTTCCCGAATGACCTCGTCGAGCGGCTCTGCGGCGAAACCGGAATTCACGGCATCATCGGGAACTGTCACGCCTCCGGCACGGCGATCATCAGCGAGCTTGGTGAACGCCACATGCGGAGCGGGGAGCCGATCTGCTACACTTCTGCCGACAGCGTATTCCAAATTGCCGCCCATGAACGAACATTTGGGCTGGAACGGCTCTACTCCGTGTGCGCAGTTGCCCGCCGCCTGGTCGACCCGCTCAATATCGGCCGCGTCATCGCCCGCCCCTTCATCGGTTCGGCAGCTACGAACTTCAGGCGAACCGGACACCGTCGCGATTTCTCCGTCCCGCCTCCCGGGCAGACGATCCTCGACTATGCCGCCGATGACGGCCGCGATATCGTTTCGATCGGCAAGATCGACGACATTTTTTCGCATCGCGGCACCGGCCGCAACAGGCGCGGCGACGGCAACGATGCACTGTTCGACTGCACCCTGGATGCGATCGACGAGCTCGCAGACGGCGGGCTGCTGTTCGCAAATTTCATCGATTTCGACACTCTCTACGGCCATCGGCGTGATATCGCCGGATATGCGGCCGCGCTCGAGCAGTTCGACCGTCGCGTCCCCGAATTGCTATCGCGCCTGCAGGCGGACGACCTGCTGATTATAACTGCCGATCACGGCTGTGATCCCACCTGGAGCGGAACAGACCATACGCGCGAACAGGTGCCAATCCTCGTACGCGTGAGGGACCGAGCCGGAGCCATCGGCAAGCGAAACGGCTTCTCGGACATCGCGGCGACCGTTGCACGCCATCTCGTCCTGCCCGTTGGGACGCAAGGCACGCCGTTCTAGTCCGCGCGCCACTGCACTTCACCCAGGTTATTGATCCAGGTTAGACGAATTATCGTTTGTACATTTCGCAGGAACGAACATTCCTCCGCCGGCGTCTTTCTTCCAAATGTGATTGGCGCGCGGTCGATCGACCATCTTCGTAGCGCGCTTCCACTCTCATCTCGGCCAGGCACCGGTCTGGCCGTATCTCGCACGGAGAGGAGCGGCGCATGACTCGTGTTTTGATTACCGGCGGTGCAGGGTTTATCGGTTCGCATGCTGCCGACGCGCTCCTTGCCGCGGGCTACGAGGTGCGGTTGCTAGACAATCTATCGCCGCAAGTCCATGGACCGGACGGCGAACGCCCATCCTACCTGAACAAGGACGCGGACCTCATGGTCGGCGACATCACGGATGAGCTGGCCATTGAGCGCGCGCTGCGCGGCGTGGACAAGGTGCTGCATCTGGCCTCGTCGGTGGGAGTCGGTCAGAGCATGTACGACATCGCTTCCTATGTCAGAACCAACGAGCTCGGTACGGCGCAATTGCTTCAGGCCCTGTCGCGCCACCGCGTGGAGCGCCTGGTCGTCGCCTCCTCAATGAGCGTATACGGCGAAGGATTATATCGAGGCCTCGATCATGGCGCAGATGGCGCCGGCGACCGTTCAATCGATCAGCTCCGCGACGGCGACTGGGAGCTGCGAGACGGCTCGGGCCGGATCTTGGATCCGGTGCCAACTCCCGAATCCAAGCCACCGTGCCTCAGCTCGATCTATGCGCTGAACAAATATGCTCAGGAACGGATGTGCCTGATCACCGGAAAGGCTTACGGCATTCCGACCGTCGCGCTCCGCTTCTTCAACGTGTTTGGCCCGCGCCAGGCTCTGTCCAATCCCTATACGGGGGTTCTAGCAATCTTCGCCGCGAGACTGCTGAACAACAGGCCGCCGTTGGTGTTCGAGGACGGCCTGCAACGCCGCGACTTCGTCCACGTCAGCGACGTGGCACGAGCCTGCCATCTTGCGCTGGAATCGAGCCACGCATCCGAGGTCTTCAACGTCGGCTCAGGTCAGAGCCGAACTATCCTGTCCGTGGCACAGAGCCTCGCCGAGGTCATGGGGCGAACTGACATCGCGCCCGAGATTACCGGAAAGTATCGCGTCGGCGATATCCGTCATTGCTTCGCCGATATCGGCAAGGCCGCTGCCGGGCTGCGTTTCGCACCGAATGTCGCGTTCGAGGACGGCCTTGACGAACTCGCCGGCTACCTTGCCGACCAGATCGCCGACGACCACGCCGAGCGGGCTGCCGAGGAACTGTCACGCCGAGGTCTGGTGGCATGATGGACGCAGGACAGAACAGACCCGTGTTGGTGACCGGCGGCTGCGGCTTTATCGGCTGCAACCTTGCCGACCGCCTTGCGGCGCGCGGCGACTCCGTCACCGTCTTCGATAGTCTCGCCCGCACGGGCGTTCGCGAAAACGCGCATTGGCTCAAGTCGAGACATGGTGGACGGGTCGAGATCGTCGTCGCCGATATTCGCGATCCCATTCCCGTCATCGATGCCGTTCGGGATGCGAGCGCCGTGCTACATCTGGCGGCGCAGGTAGCCGTTACCGACAGCCTGTCCGATCCTGCAGCCGATTTCGAGACCAACGCGCGCGGGACCCTCAACGTGCTCGAGGCCGTCCGCCTGCACAATCCGGCGGCGCCCGTCCTGTTCGCCTCGACGAACAAGGTCTACGGCCGGTTGGGCGAAGAGACCGGCGTTACCCGCGCGGACAGGCGCTACGTGCCGATCGCCGACGGCCTTGCTCGAGGCATCTCTGAGGACATGCCGCTCGACTTTTATAGTCCGTATGGCTGCTCCAAGGGCACGGCCGATCAGTATGTCCATGACTATGCCCGGGTGTTCGGGTTGCAGACTGTCGTGATGCGAATGAGCTGCATTTACGGGCCTCGGCAGTTCGGCACCGAAGATCAGGGCTGGATCGCACATTTCCTCAGGAGCGCGATCGAGAACCGAGCCCTGACAATCTACGGCGACGGATATCAGGTGCGCGACGCCCTGCATGTCAACGATGCTGCCGAGGCCTGGCTGTCGGCGCTCGACCGGATCGCGCTCACCCGTGGCCGTGTGTTCAACCTCGGTGGCGGCTCCTCGAATGCGGTGAGCCTGCTCGAGCTGATCGATGAGATCACGCGCCTAACCGGCCGTGAGGTGCGATACGGGCTTGCCGACTGGCGGCCCGGCGACCAGCCCTGGTACGTCACAGATACCAGCGCGCTCGCCGGGTTGTTGGACTGGACGCCAAAAGTCCCGCTGCGCGAGGGCCTGCAGTCGCTGCATGCCTGGCTCGACGGCCGGTTCGGGCCATCTGTCGTACACAAGGGAGCCTCGGCATGACCCGTGTCGCTCTGATCAATCCGAACTGGAACTTCGACGGCAGCATTTATTTCGGGTGCCGCCAGCCTCACTTGCCGATCGAGTTCGGCGTCTCGGCACACTATCTGCGCGAAGCCGGACATCCGACGCTGCTGCTCGACGCGCACATGTTCGACCTTTCTCACGACGACATCGAGGCCGAGCTCCGCGGTTTCAAGCCTGATCTGATCGCGGTCACCACCGCGCCGACGTATCTGTTCTGGCGCTGTGCGCCACCTGAGTTGCGCATCCCGCAGGAGCTCCTGCTCTCACTGTTCGGTCTGGCGCCAACGCTGGTCGCTGTTGGTCCGCACGGATCGACGACACCGAGCACGGCGCTGCGCAAGCTCGGCGTCGATTTCGTGGTGATGGGCGAATGCGAGCTGGCCTTGTTGCGCCTGGCCAATGGCGAGCGCGATTTTGCCGGGCTCTGCTTCCGCGATGGCAGGACGGTTCGGGTCAACGGTGGACCGCAGGCCGTGCCCTTCAAGGACCAACCCGCGCTGCGATGGCCGGCCGAGACGGTCCGGCGCCACCACCACCATCATCACCGCTTCGAGGCGGAGCCGACCGGACCCGGTGCCGAAGTCGAAGCCTCGCGAGGTTGCCCCTACAACTGCACGTTCTGCGCCAAGGAGAATTTCCGCAACGCCTATCGCCGGCGTCCAGCAGCGGCAATTCTCGAGGAGATCGACGGTCTGCGGAGGCACAACGTCGAGTATCTCTACTTCATCGACGAGATTTTCCTGCCGAACGCCGAACTCCTCCATGGGCTGAGCGCCCGCCGCATCAAATTCGGCATCCAGACCCGAATCGACCTCTGGAAGCCCGACATGCTGGCGCTGCTCGGCCGCGCCGGTTGCGTATCGATCGAAGCTGGCGTGGAGAGCCTGACACCGGAAGGCCGCGAGGCGCTGGCCAAGAACTGCAAGATGACGACGGACGAGCTGGCGGCCCGGCTGGTCGAGGCGCGCAGGCACGTTCCGTTCGTTCAGGCCAATCTGATCGAGATGCCTGAAGACGATGATCCGGTCGTGCAGCGCTGGCGGTGCCAGATGCAGGATGCCGGCGTCTGGGCCAACGATCCCGTCCCGATCTATCCTTATCCGGGCTCGCCGGACTACCGGAAGCTTTGGGGCGAGCCGGACGACTTCGCCTGGGAGCGGGCGCACCAGCATTATCTCGCGATGTTCGATCAGTTCAGCGACGTCCAGGACGAGCGTCCAATCCCGCTCGCCGCACTTGAGCTGCAGGTTGCGCCATGACCCGGACTTCGCGCCTCACGGTCATGATGACAACCGACGCCGTCGGGGGTGTCTGGAGCTTTTCGTGCACGCTTGCCACGGCATTGGTCAGCATGGGCGCGGATGTCCATCTCGTCACGATGGGACCGCCTCCGAGCGCCGAGCAGCGCGGCATGTTGCGCGATTTTCGTATCCAGCTGATCGAGACCGATCTCGCCCTGGAGTGGCAAGACCCGGGCGGAACCGACGTGCCAAATGCCAGACGGGTTCTTGCCGGCCTCGAATCGCGGATCCGTCCCGACGTCATTCATCTCAACAGCTTCCGCGAAGCGTCGTTCGGTTGGATGGCGCCAGTGATCGTGGTCGCGCATTCCTGCGTGAATTCGTGGGCGCGCGCATGTAACGACACGGCTTGGCTCAACGATCCGGCGTGGCAACACTACACCAGGGCAACCCGGGAAGGCCTCAATGCGGCAAACAACTGGGTAAGCCCCAGCCGAGAATTTCAGCATGCCATCCACGATCTCCACCACCCGAGCGCGCCGGGCGTCGTGATCTGGAACGGTACATTGCCTGTTTCGCTGCCCACGTCGAAACGTGCCTTTCTGCTGGCTGCAGGCCGGCTGTGGGACCGTGCCAAGAACCTCTCCGCCATTGCCGAGCTCGCGCGTGGGTTGGAATGGCCTGTACTGATGGCCGGCCCAACCTCAGAGCACGTCCCGCCCGGCCCGGTCTGGCTCGGGTCACTCGATCATGACGCGCTGCAGGTCCGCATGAGGCAAGCCGCAATCTTCGTCAGCATGGCGCTCTATGAGCCGTTTGGCCTTGCAGTGCTCGAAGCGGCGTCTGCCGGTTGCGCGCTGGTTCTATCGGACATTCCGACATTTCGCGAACTGTGGGACGACGCTGCCCTGTTCGTCGATCCAGCGGACAAGCGTGAGCTCAATCGCACGATTCGCGGGCTCTGCGCCGACTATGATCGGCGCGTACAGCTTCAGCACGCCGCACAGGAGCGGTCGCGGCGCTACTCGTTGACGCAAATGGCCAGTGCCTATCACGATCTCTACGCCACCCTGCCGACGGCTCGCACTCCCCAACTGCCCGCGCCTGCTCTGGAGATGACGGCATGAAATGCGTCTTGTTCTATCATGCGTTCACCTCGTGCTGGAACAATGGCAATGCCCATTTTCTCCGGGGCATCGCGCGCGAGCTCGATGCCCTCGGGCATGACGTCGTCGTCTACGAACCGGCCGATGGCTGGAGCCGGCTCAACGCGCTCCGCGATGGAGGCGAACAGGCGTTTCAGGAAGTCACCGCCCTGCTGCCCGGAATCGATATCAGGCAATACCAACCCGGCTTCGATTTCGAAGCCGCGCTTGACGACGCCGGCTTGGTCATCGTCCACGAGTGGAATCCCCCTGAGCTCGTCAAGGCGATCGGTCGACATCGCGTCCTATCAGGCGAATACACGCTGCTGTTTCACGATACCCATCACCGCGCGATCACTGCCCCCCAGGAACTCGCCCGCTTCGACCTCTCCGGCTTCGATGGCGTGCTCGCCTTCGGCGAGGTGCTGCGGGAGATATACCTCAAACTCGGCTGGGCGAATCGCGCTTTCACCTGGCACGAGGCCGCGGACACCAGCCTTTATCGACCGATGCCGCACATCTGGCGACGGAACGACGTGGTCTGGATCGGAAACTGGGGCGATGGCGAGCGGGCAGCCGAGCTCATCGAATTCCTGATTGCTCCGGTGTCACAACTCGGATTGCACGGTGAAATTCACGGCGTGCGCTATTCGAGCGCAGCATTGCGCGTGATCGAGGCCGCCGGGATCGACTATTGTGGCTGGTTGCCGGCCCATCGGGCACCCGCGGCGTTCGCCGCCGCACGCGCAACGGTCCATGTACCACGCGGTCCCTACGTGCAGGCGCTCCCGGGGATACCGACCATCCGAATGTTCGAGGCACTGGCCTGCGGCATTCCAATTGTGTCGGCGCCGTGGAGCGACGTCGAGAACCTGTTTCCGGAAGGCACTTACCTGAGAGCGGCCGACGGCGATCAGATGCAGACGGCCCTCAATCGGCTTCGGCGCGATCCGGAGCTTGCAAGCGCAACGGCGAAGGCCGGCCTTGATGCGATTGCCGAACGGCATACGTGTCGCCATCGCGTCCTTCAGCTGCTCGACATTGTCGATCATGTCCGCGGGTCTCGGCGGCAAACGGCGCGACCGCGGCAGGAAGGAGCGCTCGCATGAAGATCTGCTTCTTCGGCTCCAGCCTGGTCTCCTCCTATTGGAATGGCGCCGCCACCTACTACCGTGGCATGCTCAAGGAGCTCGCAGCTCTCGGCCATGATATTGCTTTTTTCGAGCCCGACGCTTTCCAGCGTCAGCAGCATCGCGATATTGCCGATCCACCCTGGGCCAAGGTTGTGGTCTATCCGCCGACGTCCGACGGATGGCAGCGTTCGCTGGAGACTGCCGCTCAATCCGCCGACATCCTGGTCAAGGCGAGCGGCGTCGGCCTCTTCGATGAGGAACTGGAGAATGCCGCCGTCGAGATCCCGTCGCGCGCCCTCCGCATCTACTGGGATGTCGACGCACCGGCGACCCTCGATGCGATGTCGCAGCAACCGCGCCATCATCTGCGCAGGGTGATCTCACGCTACGACCTTGTTCTCACCTATGGCGGCGGTGACCCCGTTGTGGCCGCCTACCGCTCCGCGGGTGCGCGCGATTGCGTTCCGATCTACAACGCGCTGGACACATCGACGCATTTCCCCGCGCCGGCGTCTCCGAGGTTTGCCTGCGATCTCGGCCTGCTGGCGAACCGCTTGCCAGACCGTGAGCAGCGCATCGACAGCTTCTTCCTCGAGGTGGCGCGCACCATGCCGTCACGGCAGTTCGTGCTCGGCGGATCGGGCTGGGACAGCAAGGACACGCCCGCCAATGTCCGCTGCGTCGGTCACGTCGGCACGGGCGATCACAACGCATTCTTCGGCTCCGGCCTCGCAACGCTGAACGTCAATCGCGAGAGCATGGCGCGCTACGGCTTTTCGCCGCCGACGCGCGTTTTCGAAGCCGCAGGCGCCGGGGCATGCCTGATTACCGACGACTGGGAGGGCATCGACGCCTTCCTGGAGCCTGGCCGCGAGGTGCTGGTTGCATCGAGCGGCGCTGCGGTGGCCGAGCATCTGGATGCGCTGACACACGAAATGGCGCGCACGATCGCCTCACGCGCAAGAGCCAGGATCCTTGCGCATCACACCTATCGGCAACGTGCACGGCAGTTCAACACCCTGTTCGCGGAAAGAGCGACGAGAATCGAGGCAGCGGAATGACTCTCAGCATTGTCGTCATCGGACTATCGGTCACCTCTTCCTGGGGTAACGGTCACGCGACCACCTACCGCGCCCTGATCGAAGCCTTGGCGCAGCGCGACCATCGCGTGACTTTCCTGGAAAGGGACATGCCGTGGTACCGCGAAAATCGCGACCTCGCCAAGCCATCGATCTGGTCGGTGGAGCTCTACCAATCACTGCCGGACCTCGCGCTCCGGTTCGGCAAGCTCGTCAGCGCCGCCGACGTCGTGATCGTCGGATCATACGTTCCAGATGGCGTCGCAGTCGCCGATTGGGTGACCACCAACGCACGAGGCATAACGGCCTTCTACGATATTGACACGCCTGTCACACTCGCAGGCCTCGATCGAGGCTTGCCATATCTTTCCGCGGCGCTCATTCCGCGATTTGATCTTTATCTGTCGTTCGCGGGCGGACCCGTGCCAAAGGTCGTCGAGACAGAATATGGCAGCCCTCTCGCACGTGTGCTCCATTGCAGCGCCGACATCGGCCTCTACAAGGGCCAGCAAGGAGAACCCAAATGGGAAATGGGTTATCTCGGAACTTACAGCCATGACCGTCAGCCATCGGTCGAGCGATTCTTGGTCGCTCCTGCTCATACCATGCCGAAGTCGCAGTTCGTCGTCGCCGGCTCGCAATATCCCGAGATGACGTGGCCGGAAAATGTCACACGGATCGATCATCTGGCTCCCTCCCGGCACCCGGCTTTCTACTCCGAGCAACGCTTCACACTAAACGTCACGCGGGCGGATATGCGCGCGCTCGGCTTTTCGCCCAGCGTACGGCTGTTCGAGGCGGCCGCTTGCGGAACGCCGATCATCTCGGACCGCTGGCCGGGGATCGAGACGATCCTGGAGCCACAGACCGAAGTATTGCTCGTCGACGACAGTCGCGACGTTATTGAGATCCTGCGCGACATGCCGGACGACCGTCGCCGATCGATCGGCGCAAGAGCGCGCCGGCGCATTCTGGCCGAGCACACGCCCACGCATCGGGCATGCCAGCTCGAATCCTATGTCCAGGAGGCGATTGCGCAGCGTCGGCCGAGACAGGTCGATCGGCCAGCCGCGCGTACCCGACAAGCCGCAGAGATCTAAGGAGGATCAATGACGTACCAAGCGCATATCCCAGGTACTCGGCCCCCGCGTGCCGTGGTGATCACGGGCGGCGCCGGCTTCATCGGATCGCACCTCTGTGACGTGCTCTTGCGACGCGGCAACCGCGTGATCTGTGTCGACAATCTCTTTACCGGAACGCTCGACAACATCAGACCGCTTCTCAATCATCCCAGATTCGACTTCATCCAGCACGACGTGCGCGCCCCGCTGAACATCGCGGGAGACATCGACCAGATCTACAGCCTGGCGTGTCCGGCTTCTCCGCGGCACTACCAGCGCGACCCGATCGGGACAATGAAGACATGTGTCATAGGAACCATGAACGTGCTCGAGCTGGCCCGGCAAAAGGGCGCGCGGGTCCTGCAAGCCTCGACCAGCGAAGTCTACGGTGATCCCGAGGTTCATCCACAACCGGAAACTTATGTCGGCCATGTCAACATGATCGGCCCTCGCGCCTGCTACGACGAAGGCAAGCGCGCGGCGGAGACGTTGATGTTCGACTATCAACGGATGCACGGCGTCGAAGTGAAGGTCGCCCGCATCTTCAACACGTATGGACCTCGCATGCTCGAGAACGACGGGCGCGTGGTCTCCAACTTCATCGTTCAGGCGCTGCGCGGAGAACCGATCACGATCTACGGTGAAGGTAGTCAGACGAGAAGCTTTTGCTTTATCGACGATCTCCTCAGGGGCCTCGAGCTGCTGATGGAGAGTCCGCCGACGATCACCGGGCCGTGCAACCTCGGCAATCCCCAGGAGATCACCATCGAGGCCATTGCACGGGCGGTGCTTGCATATACGCGATCGGCGTCACCGCTGCGATTCGAGTCTCTTCCGGAAGATGATCCCAAACGGCGGAAACCCGTTATTGAAACCGCGGAGCGATTACTTGGCTGGCGGCCTCGTGTCGGGTTGCAGGAGGGTCTACAGGCAACAATCGCCTACTTCTCGCTTCGCATGGCAACTCCTGCTCCCGCTCTGGCGAGCGCACGCCCTTCGGCCGCTTCGGCACGACGCAGGCGGGCACAGCTGACCCTGGCCGGCCAGCCGTGATACTGCGAGAGCTAGTCGGCGCTGGCCGCGGCGACCGCGAGCCGCGATCGATCACTGTATCTCCTCCACAGCTGATCGGTCGCGGCTACCGCGACTACCATCGTTTCGTCGTTACGGAGCGGCCAACGACCGAAGCGGGCACGACGTTCGAACGCGACGTGCTGCGTTCCGGGCGCGTCGTTGGCGTTCTGGCGCTCGATCCGGAGCGCGATGAACTCGTTCTGACCCGTCAATTCCGGATCGGTGGTCATCTCGCGACGGGACGCGGCGAGATGATCGAGATCGTGGCCGGCCGGGTCGACCCCGGCGAGACACCCGAAGCGGCCGCGCGACGCGAGTGCATCGAAGAGATCGGGCTCACGCCGTTGTCCATGACGCGGCTATTCGACTTCTTGCCGGCGCCAGCGTTAACTGATGAGGTCATGACGCTTTTCCTCGCACGTGTCGATGCTGCCGCAGCGCCGATGCGCGCTGGCGCATCGCACGAAGGCGAAGATATTGAGGTCATCCGCTGCCCGATTAGCCGAGCCATCGATCTGATGAAACGTAACGAGATCCAAAGCGCTCCTACGATTATCGTCCTGCAGTGGCTGCAACTCGCTTCTTTCGCGCCATGATGCGATCAAGCGGCTGTACGGCAAGACAGTCATCCTTCGGCCGCACCAGGGCGGATCGAAAATTGCCGGCGCGCCAGCAGGAACGACCAAGCGCCCTTATCGGTTGCATACGCGGCGCGGAGTACGACACGGTTGGCGGCAAGAGCGCCAAGGGCACTTAGTGACCGAGGAGAATTGCGATGGGTGTCAAGAACACTGCCGTGGGAACGGTCAAACAAATCGTCGCACAAGTCGTGGGCGATGGCAGGCTTGCTCTGGAGGGAGAACGTCAGGCCGCCGGCAATTCAGTGCCGCGCGCCGGGGCGGAAGATCTGACTTCCGGTCAACGATCCATCTTGCCGCGGGACGCCTCATCCAGCCTGGAGTTGTCGCCTGCGGATGAAAGCCGGTTCACCACTCTGCTCGGGCACGCTGCGCTGAAGATTTGGGCGGACCTTCCGCGCGATGCGCAAGAACGTCTGTTCGCCGCGGCGGTCGACGAGGGAGCCGTCGCGAATTCTCTCGCGGAGTTCTTGCATGACCGTCACCCCAGGACGGCTCATCCGCAGAAGCCGACCAGGTGTGCGTAGAATCCGATAAGGTGACGTCTGTTGGCGCGGCGAAAACCGAGATCCAACGGCTGGGCAATAAACGCGCGGTGCTGACGATGCCGCAGCAGGCAGCCCAAGGCGCGAAGCTTGGAGCCGACCTCGGCCTGGCATGCGCGCCTGCGGCTTTGGATCGTTTACCGTCAGGGTACAAAATCGCAGGAAATCGCAGATTGGCGTGCAAAATCGCAGAATTGGTAGCGGGGGGCGCCTTTCCCCACACCAACCAAACCTTCGATATCTCATCCAATCTTACGCGTAGGGCAGCTCGCGAGCCCTGGGGTAAGCGGCATCTTTACGCTCACGGAACGGAATGTTGAAATATCTCGAGTGACCAGTCGGGTGAAAACGGCCTTTGTCGCGAACGATCGCAAGCGAGCGCATTTTCAATGCTGTTATCGTATCGTAGGCGCGGTGTCTCTGGTCAGGTCAAAAGTCCGGACCAGCAACCATCTCAAATTGGGGTAACGACTTGAGGGTAGATTGCTTAGCCGCAGGGATAGGATGATCCGAAGGGGCGCAGACAGTGTCCTCATTGCCAGTACATGCTCACTCAACGTGCTATGCGTCGGTACCGTTCCGGGCGCACCGGCATCGGAGCCATCCCCGGATGTATTGGCCGGTCAACTGGGTTCCCTTTGAACTACAGAGTCCGCGCGCGCATGTGCGGGGGAGGTCAGATGCTCCGCCAAGCTCGGGGTGCTGTGGCAGCCGCCAGTGTTCCGGCGAACAATCCGAGAGCAAGTCCGGGCACAATTCCTGGACGCCCCAACCACGGTGATGCCAATGGGCGGCGGAAGCAGAGGCAACCGATCCAATGAGGAGCATTGCCGCCGCGACGAATGCAAGCTTTCATGTCCCTTTCCTCAACTTCTTAAGCGCTCCGCGCGCTGCTTCTTTATCGTGCTCCAACTAGCCGAAGCTCGGTTCGGCTATACAATGAATTAGAACGGTTCGGAGCAAGTTCAAGTAACTCGTTGACCAAAGAAGGGCCGAAGCGGCCAGTCTCAATGCTCGCGTGTTCGCCCGGATCCGCAATTGGGTAACGGCAACAATCGTATACGCCAAGCCGAGCAGGCCAGGTGGAGCTGAAACCAAAGCTAGCGTCAAAGATGACTGGAGCGCTTTTCCCCGCACCCAGCCAATCTACGATACTTCATCCAATCTTACGCATACGCAGTGCCCGTGGTGGCGAGCGCATTTACGCTCATCCGGGGGAACGTTGTACGGTTGCGCGCGCGATGTCCTCCACGCCAGGATCGTGCTCTATGTTTGCTTAGATGAGGACCAGGCCGAGATCAGCCGTAGTGGTCAAACTCGCTCAGGGCAATTCGGACCTCTCGCGCGAAATCCACCAGTGATGCGATGAAGGCCGCCAGCGAAACAATGAAGAGGATGGCAACGCCTCGCTCGTGTTGGATGTGAAGGAACGCACTCACAAAGCCGACGACGATGACAACGCTGATCGAGATGCTTCCCATGATGGACCAGAAGATCGCACGATTGATCATGGCGGCGCGCCGAACCAGACGCGGCAGGTCAGCCTTGAGCCGGCATCTCGCCTGATCCCGATCGGAAATCTGGCTCAGGTAGATTGATCTGTCGATGATCCTGTTCTGGCGAGAAATCAGCACCGCGATAAAGGCCGCCAATGCGCCGAGCAGAAATGCGGGTGCAGCAGCTTGAGAAATCACGTGAGAGAGCTGACTGACCGACGGCGTGTCCGGGAACATCGACTCGACTCTCGGGTTAGCGCGGCCGAAACCAATCGGGCCGGGCATTCGCGACCTGAACCAGGCAGAGACGCCAGCGGCGCCGCTATTTCGTTACGATCCGTTGGGTCGGCGTCACGGTGCTGGTCGGCGCCATCGGAGAGATCGAGAACGTCAACCAGGAATTCCAGCCGGCCGGGCGATTCTCTGCTGCAAATTCTCCGTACCCTTTGAGATTCAGATAACCCTGCATGTCGCCCACAGGAAACAGAAAGCCGATCTGCGGACCAACGCCCAGCACGCGCGACCGGAAGCCTCCCAGGACGGGATGCTGGCCGAAATCATCGGTGACCTGCTGATAGGCATATCCAACGAGGCCAACGAAAACCTGCTTTGACAGAAACTGGGAGGCGTCCCAATCCAGATGGAAGTCGATCCCGTTCTGGTACTGCGTATCCTGATTCTTGAAATTGTAGGTGAAGCCTGCGACTGCAGAAAATTCATAGCCCGCCTGCGTGTTGAGGTAGGTGTAGCCGCCGCCGGCGTCGATGGCGGCGTGACCGATGCCGAGATTGGCAAGGCTGCTCGGACTGTATGCCCCGACCGGAACGTCTCCCGTCACATAGGTCATGAAATTGTGCACGCCGGCGTTCCACTTCAGCGTCGCCTGCGGGTAGAGGTCGCCGACCGACGTGACCGAATCGCCGAAGCTGCCGATGCGAGTTGCCGCCAGCGGACCGACGGCCGCAGTCAGTGTCCCCGCAAGATCCGCGCTCGACCGCCCGAACAGTCCGGTCACGCCGATGGCAAGCTGGCCACCCAGCACCGGCGTTGCGAACGTATAAGTGGGATTGAGAAGGATGAGATCCGCCTGTGCGTTCAGATGCAGGTTCAGATCGACGTTTGCCGCGGCAGGGATTCTGCCGACATGGATTTCCCTGGCGGCCGCAGCATTGCCGAATGCACTCACGCTGGTGTGATAGTAGACCTCCGCCATCGACCAGCCGGGGACCTGCGGGGTCGCAGCGAGGCTGCCGAAGCGGCCGGGAAGCCAGTATGAGACGCCCCCCTCGTCGGCACGGGCAGCTTCAGAGGACATTGACGCTATGACCATTGTCAGGGCGATGCCGACATCTCTGAGCGCGTGGCCTCGCCCGTTTGGTTGCCGCCTCCTGCAAAAATCACCAAGCCGCATGTCGTACCCACCCCACCTTTGACACATCGCAGAACGATCTGTACGGCTCCCTCGAGCGCACGACTCGCGACCGCAAATTGAAACACGTTGATTCATGCCGTCCCCGCGGAGCCGGCATGAATCAAGCTTCTCAAGCCTCGACCCTCTTGGCGGCAGGAACCGTCCACGTGCCGTTGATGATCGAAGGATCGGTCTCCTGCGGCCAATACATGCGCAGCATGAGTATGAAATCTCCCTCGGGCGCGGGAAGCCAGTTGGACTCCTTGTCTTTGCCGGGCGAGTCCTTCTGAATGTAGAGATCGGTCGAGCCGTCCGGATTTTCCTTCAGGTTTTCCCGCGCACTGATCGAATATCGGTTGAGCGGATTGTTCACAAAGAAGTAGCTGCTGTCGTACATCGTGAGCGACCAGAATCCCTCGGCCGGAGGCAGGTGGCCTTTCGGAAACCGCATGACATACTTATTCGCACCATTGTACTTGCGGTCATCCGCATCCTTTTGCGAGGTCGGGTAGACCGCATCCTGCGGGCGGTTGGCGCCAAGTCCGATCGCGGTCACCAGGGCCCGCATCAGGTAGTCGGTGCCGTAGATTCCGGTTTTCGTCGTGAACGCAAAGCCGTTCTCGTCCTTGATGGCCTTGTTAACCTTGAACTGGAGCATGATCCTGTCGAACGACACCTCCGGGACGCGCTTCAGGAAGTCCGCCTTCAGCTTGGTCTCGTCGAAGTCCCGCCCGGGCACGATGCCGATGCGGGCAAATTTGGCCAGCTGGGCCGCGTCTGCCGCGTATGGCGGGTTGGTTTTCATGAGCTCGCAGAGCAGCTTGAAATATGACACCGCGTCCATGCGATTGACCTGTTCGCGGACAGCCGTCTTCATGTCGATCGACGCATCGACCTTTCCCGGAGGCGGCGTGTACGGCTTGCCGTAGGCACTGAGCGGAACGAGCTTGCACTCGTCCTGCAGCTTGTGGACGGCGGCATAGTCATCCGGCGTTCCGGTGCAATAGATGCGGCCGAGCAGCCACACGATGCTGGTGGGTGATTTGTACTCCTTCACGCCGTCCGGCAGCGTGCCTTTCCAGCCGGGCCCGGTGATGGCATAGGTCTGTGCGCCGGTGCCGGTGGTGCGCTTTCCCGGCACCTGGAACACCGTCGTCCAGCCATCCAGCATGGGCATCAGGAAATAGCGCCCTTTCATGTCCGGGATGCTGAGGACCCACGGTTCTTTCCCGACGTCGAAGAAGGACGTGGTGTAGAGCGTGTCCGCGTTCGGTGCCGTGACGTCCTTGAATGAGGCATCCGGATATTGGCGCATCTTGATGATCTGCCCCATCGGCGCCTTCGTTCCTATGGGTTCGGCGACGTTGGTGAGAACGCGGCGGGTCATCTCCATCGTCACCAGCGGATAGCCGAATATGTAGGCGTCGCTCGCGAGCCAGAACTCCTCCAAGCCCTGACCGATTCCCAGAAAAGAACCATCTTGGGCGACGGCCGGTTGACCGATCGCCGCTCCAGTGAGCAGACCCATTCCGCCAAGGGTAAGATTGCGACGAGTGATCTCCATTGCTCTTCTCCCTGTGTTCAAATCGAATGGTCTTCAAGTAATCGTCAGGCTGCTCCTGCCGTGAAAGGTGTCCGATCTCGCAGTTACGGCTGCATCCTGATCCCAAGCGCGGCTCTCATATCCTTGAAGACCACTGCGATCGCCTCGATGATGAGCTGGTCGGGATGCGCCTTGCAATGTTGGATCACTTCGTGCTCGGCCTCGCGGGACTTCTTGATGTCGAGGTAATGCTTGCGCGCGAGGCCGTTGTACCAACCGCTGTACCAGGCAGTGAGAAGATCGGCGTCTCCCTGCCACGTTCCGGCGAGTTGCGCGCATGTCAGCTTCTGAACATCCAGATAACCTTCGGCATTGGCGTAGGCGCTCAGGTCCGTCTGCGCATGCGCTGACTGAATGCCGGCGATGATCAGCGATGCTGCAATTATGGCGGTTCGTCTCATTGATCCCCTCCTGTGAGCTCCGGCTTAAGCCAGCCGACCTTCCACCTGTGGGACCGGCGGCTGTGACTCGGCGGTCGCGTTGCTCAGTAACAAGGCGGATACGGATAGTATCCGCATCGCGGGGCGTAATAAGGATAGGCTGCCGCAGCTCCAAGGGCGGCCGCACCCGCGACTGCAGCGCCGCGGTAGTAAGCACCTCGCCAGGCGGTGCGGCGGGCAACGCCGGCAAAGGACAGCGGCGTGAATGGACGACCAATAATGTCGATAAAGATCGACGCCGGTCCATCGGCTCCCGCAAGGTCACCTTCGAGCGTATCGACATCGAAGGTCAGCCTGTCGCCGTCGAGCTTGGGCGATTTCAGGACGACGACGGCGTCGGCTACTGATGACCCGTCTTTCCTGAACTCGGACACAGTGGCGTTTGGAGGATCTTTCGCGAAGCTATCACTGCCATTGCCCCAATCCTCGACAATTCGCGACGTGAGATCGTGACCGGCTGCCCTCACGGGCCGATCGGCGAACACGATCGCATTCGGCGAAACCCCCGTCAGCACGAGCTTCCCGTCCTTCAAGCTCGCACCGCGCGAGTTGAGGACGAAGAGCGATGGCACGACTTCCGGCTTTGCCTGACCGATCGACTTCTCAAGCGGTACGTGTGGTTTGCTCTCCGGTGCAGACTGGGAAAGCGCCTTATGGGGAGCGGCAATCAATCCGGCGACGCAAAATACCAACAGAGCTGAGCGAAGGGTCATGTTTGTTATTCCTTTGGGGGAGCGCAATTTCGGCAATCAGCTTCGCTAAGCATTTCGCGCCAATTCAAATCGTGCGTCTTGCCATTTCGCGCCAATGATCGGAATTGTCATTGCCCAGCGGCGTGAGGCCTCTTGCGATGGCTCGCTCGGCTCTGCCTATCGGCAAGTTGCCTGTAAATGATGGGTTGAATTTTCATCAAACGCACGAAAGTACGGCTAAAGCTGCTAGCGTTGCTGTAGCCGACGAATTTCGCGATTTCCGACAGTGGCTTGCCTGAGTCGACGAGCAAGCGACAAGCGATGTTCAAGCGAACTTCCGCGAGCATTTCGCTGTGGCTGGTGCCCATGCGACCAAGGTGACGCTGTAGCGTGCGCGAGCTGATCTTGAGGGCGCGAGCGGTGCTATCCAGAGTTGCGTCACCGTGTCGCAGCGACGCGGCAATGACTGCGCGGACCGCCTGGGTTGAAGGCAATCGGACAGCTTTCATCGGTTGGCTGAGGCGTGAAGCCCGTGCTCCTGCAAGAGAAACGACGCTTCAGGATAGAGCAACTGCGGGCACCGATCTGGCCATCAGCCGCCAAAACTTGTCCCAAGCGGAATTGGTCGAACGCGTCCTCGCCCCTGGCTGCGCAATTAAGACGACGCAGGAAGGGTTCCGGCCTGCTAAGCTACGATCGCGGCAAAACTTCTGGGCAGGTAGTAATGACCGTCATCCCATTGACCCGTTGTCAATTTTTGATTCCATTCGCCGAGCTTCATTCTGAGATAGGCGGCCCCACGGCAGCACTTCTCGCCAAATTTCAACTTCCGACGTCATTTGAAGAAAAAGCGGATCATTACATACCTTTGCTGCCGGCCGTCCGGTTCGCGACCGCGGCTCAGCAAAAACAGGGCCTCTCGGAAATTGCCTTTCGTGCAGCCCAACGGCTCTCGTTCGAACATTTGAGCGAAGCTATGCAGACGCGAGTGCGCCATGCACCAACCCTACTGGTTGCCCTGCAGCAAATATGCCGCTGGGCACCGTGCGAAGATACAATCCTCCAGCTTTGGCTCGAGCCAAGCGGCGAGAATTTGAGGATTTGCAGCAAGCTCATTGGAACGGAGGGCATTTCCCATCTCGAGATATCCCAGTGGCTTCAGCATATATTCGTCCTGCACATCGTCCGTCAGTTCGCCGGAGCGAGTTGGTCTCCAAGAGTGATTGCGTTTGAAGCGCTCTATGTGCCGAGCCCTGAGGTCCAGTCGCATTGGCCGAACACGCGCTTCATATCCGGTCAAAAGGCCTCATGGATCGAAGTTCCGATCGAGCTCCTCAGTCTTGCAAATACCGCAAATGACTTTCGGCCGGCGCCGTCCGATCATGCGCCGCAGTCATTCGGCAAGGATGTCGTCAGCGCATTGAAGCTAAGCTTGCCCTCCTACCTTGATCAAGGAGGCCTTACGATCATGCAGGCGGCCGAGATGATGGGAGTGAGCACCAGGAGTCTGCAACGGAGGCTTTCACTCGCTGGGCTGACATATTCGGGCCTCCTCGAGCAGGCTCGCTTCGACAATGCGGCCAGGCTGCTGGGCGGCACCGAGGTCAAGATCATCGACGTGGCGTTCTCGTCGGGCTATGCCGACCCCGCCCACTTCACACGCGCTTTCCGCCGGATATCCGGCTGCACCCCGCGGGAGTTTCGGGCGAGGTCGAGGAACGGACAAGTCGCGAACGATCGGCCCGCCTCCCGACCCAATGGCAGCCGCACCTAGGGAAGGTTTCGCCTTGAACCCGCCGTCACGTCACAGCACAGCGCTCCCAGCTCTCGGATCAACCTTGAGGGCTGCATTGAGCGCGATGCTCATCGTCCCGGTTGCCAAGGCCTTTGCAAATGATGATGATGGCGTTGCCAATGCGTCGGTGCCGTCGATCTACCTCGACCTAAGAACGATCTACGCGCAGGTCCCAGCAGGATCGCTCGCGTTCGGCTTTGGACATCCAACGCTGTTCAATACACAGACGCTTGCGAGACCGGGCGGCGTCACCTTTCCGGTCGGCCTGCCAACAGCGAAATCCCTCAATATGGATTTTCCGCTGACGGTCGATGTCACCGAAAGCGTCTCGCTCTATGCCGGCGTCTCCGGCAGTTCGACGAACTTCGGAAGCAGCGGATTTTCGTCCTTTCAAATCACAAACTGGAGCATCGGCTTCCAGGCGGACCTTTATGAGCAGAATGGAGGGAGCTTTCCTACGGTGACAGTGCAATCCACCATCACACAGTCGATTCCCAACGGACCGCTGGGCGCAACCTCCTTCAACAACATCCTAGAATTTGACTATGCGCTCAATTCTGACGAGACCAGAGGAATCCTCAGCGGCGTCCAATACACGCAAACCGACGTCGGCAGCGCGCTGGGAAGGATCGGCCCGAACACGATTGCCTATGTCGGCGGATACTATCAATGGTCCAACAACTGGAAGTTCACCGGCCGTTTGGGCGTGCAGTCGTTCGAAGGTGCGCAGTTTCTAACCCTCACGCCCATCCAGTCCTTCACCCAACCCATCGTGCGGTTCGATCTCGATCGGATGGACGAAAACGACAATCGGCTGTTTGGCGTTACAACAGAAATCATCTGGTCGCCGAAGCCCGCCTATCAACTGACAATCAGAACGCCTCTATACGCTGCCCGCAAGTGAATCGTACAAGATCGTGCTTGCGTAATCGCACGACCCGCGGAGCTCTTCTTCATCACTCCGGCGGCGGCTCAGGTTTTCCCGGTCTTTTTCACGAGGAAGCTATCGTCCTCTCCCGACCGCTCATCTCTGCGAATCACTGTCTGATTACAATTTCGCGATCACGTTGAACAGGACGGTGGCCCTTTGGGAAACGCATCGACCGGATGCAGTTTGGCTCCGCGAGACAGGAGGGGCTATCCGCCGAACGCAGTCGTCGCGCCGATTCATCCGAAGGCGATGCCCGTGATCCTGACGACCGATGAAGAGCGCGACGTCTGGATGCGCGCGCAATGGGATGAAGCAAAGGCCCTGCAGCGCCCGCTGCCCGACGACGCCCTCAAGATCGTCGCGCGTGGCGAAGCCAAGGAGGATCGGTCGGTCGCCGCCTGAAATTGTTCATCAGGCTCGGCCGTGGCCTGGAGCGCCGGCCAAAGGAAAAAGGCCCCAGCGCGAAGCCGGGGCCAAGGCCTTCCTTTGATGTCGGGGCGTGACCCCAGAGCATCGTTAGCACGCCAGTCGTTGATTGCCACCTTTTCCCGGCCCCGTAATTGCGGATGTCTGCCGCGCTCCGTCAGTGTTACGACGAACCCAGGTCGGCCTACTCTCACTCAGCACGGGACGTGTCGACCTAAGCCCGTTGCCGGCCGTCTACCCTGGTGGGGAGGCCGGCGCGGGTGATTGCGGAGTGTCCCGATTCCCGGCTACGGGTGTCCTAACTAGGACAGCGCCCGATTGACGCGGCGCCCGGGTTCCCTCTCAATGAGTTCCCGGAACCTCTGAGAGGGTACGGCCATGCAGGATATGAAAGCGCACCTGGAGAAGCTTCGGATCGAGGCGGCAGAGTGCGAACTGATCAGCAAGCTCGCGACCAACGCGATGAAAAAGGCCCTCTTTGCCAAGCTAGCCGCACATCACCGCATGTTGGCCGAGGAAGTCGAAAGTGCGATTCGGGAGCAGCCTAAGAACTAACCAGAGCTTTGGAACCTTACGTGGACCTCACGCCTTTAATTCCCTGTTCCGGGCGGGGAACGGATAGGGGAAGGCCACATGGAACCGAAGAAGAAGCGTCGGCGACGCATTGCCCAGACAGCTACTCTGGAAGACCGACTTCTCAAGCGAGCCGAGCAATTGCGTAAGCAAGCCGCAGCGTTGGCGCCTGGCATCCAAGGAGAAGCGCTGTTGGAACTAGCCCGGCAGGCCGAAGCGGGCGCTAGCATGGCTGAATGGCTGCGCTCGCCGCTCACGTTGGCGACCGAGGAGTAAGGCCGTCTCAGTTGGCGGCCTCATCATCCTCCCACTCGAGCTCGCACACGATCCGAGCCTCGACACTCATTTCAACCGTGAAAAACTTGGCGTGCTCGGCGAGAAGTCGCTGTGCCGCCGCTGGGCGTCATGGCACCCAAACGCCATCCGATGCCGATCTTAGGCGGAGACCGCAAGGCGCTCACGAAGGAACTGGCGCGCGCGCGGGCCGTGACCACGATCCTCTCGCAGCGCGCGGCCGAGAAGCGCGCCGCCGGCCGAGAGCCAGATCCACACGCCGCACATTTATGCCGCGCAACGCCGCGATGGAATCCGCCGATGAAGTTCGCCACCGACCGCCCTTTTATGCCGATCCCGAGAAGGTCGCGCTCCACTCTTGCTCTGTTCACTCTCTGGCGCTAACGCTCGCAGTCATTAGCTCTTAAGGAAGCACTGTGAGCACAACCCGCGAGTTCGTCGATTTCTGGATCGAGAACAGCATTCATGCTGCGGAGCAGTATCGGAATGTGGGCGCGTCACAAGATGTGGCTGAGTTGGCCCAGCGCATGATCGAGGCTGCGAAAGGCCAGGGTATCTCGGAGTCGGCCCTACGGGCTGAGATCGGAGACGTTTCTAACTACATCCGAGAACGGCTCAAGGCGGTCAACAAGGCTGAGAGGGAACGCCGTGACTTCACTTAGGCCGCTCACAAAAGCTGCGCTCGAAGGCGCGGACGCCTAGCCCCGAGCCGCCTGCAGGCGGTGCGACATTTGGACAACACCAACGGACGAAGGTCCCGGCGATGCACCACGCTCTTGGGTTAGAAACAATCTGCTCAGGCATAGTTTTACGGTTATGCAGCGAGCTACCGAAGTCCATCTGGTCCGCGTGACGACTGACGACCGTGAGGTCCAGATTTGGCTTGCCGCAACCCCACGCGAAGAGGCACTTAACCGCGTGCTGGACGCCATCCCGGAAGGATGGGCCGCCAGCCTCGTTCAGCGGCCGTTGAGCGTTGAGCACATCGCGGCGCTGGACATGATGGTCGGAGAAATCAGGCGGCATCAAGTGTCCTAGGGCGTGTACTCATTAAATCCCGCATGTCTGCCTACCTGCAACAGCGGCGCAGCAGCGGACATTGCACGAGGTCCGAGCAGGGCCATAAGGCGGCATCCCAAGGTTTGGCATGATATAAAAGGCGCCGCCAAATTGAAGTACCTGAGACGAGCCCGGACCATGCCGACGACGATCTATCTCAAGCTCCGCAATGAAGGGACAGATGCTTGGCGTCCGGTTGTCGCCGAGCCTGTCGCAGCAAACCTTTATCGCGTACTGGATTTTCCCCTCGAAGGCGAAGAGTGGCCGGTCGCGCAAAAGGAGATAGTTGAGTGCGCGACAATTTCTGCTTGAGCTCGCTGGAACTCGGCTCGGACAGCAGACGCTATCAACTTCGCACTCTGCATAACTGCGTTGCCGTGCTTAGAGGAATCGAGCTGCAACGGTCGCTGCGCCGAAACATGCGGAAGCAATGATCCCGGAAAAGAACAGCGCTATTTTGAGCTCTTGCGGGAGCATTCAGGTGCTCCGATGATGGCGCGATGGAGGCCAGCCGCTATAATTCAATACTTTGACCCTAGCGCGGTTCCGATTTTTCATCAAATCGCTTAGAGGAGCCACGTCGCGACGAGCCCAAGGCTCGCCGAAAACACGGCACCAGTGGTAATCCATCCAAGAACGTTCATCCACGGTGTGTTCACCTTGTCGCCCATGATCTTGCGGCTGTTGGTCATCAACATGATCAGCAGCAGGAGCGGTGGCGTGGAGAGTCCCTGGACGATCCCGGACCAGACGAGGGTCCGCATCGGATTGAAGCCAAGGAAGTTCAGCATGACCGCGATCGCGGTCAGCCCGGCAATGGCCCAGTAGAACCTCGGTGCTTCGCCAGGACGGGCGTGAAGGCTGGCTCTCCAACCGAACGCCTGCGCCAAATCGTAGGCCGCCCCCGCGGTCATCACCGGCACCGCAAGAAAGCCGACGCCAATGATTCCGACTGTGAACAGCACGCTTGCGCCCGCGCCGGCGAGGGGCCGCAATGCCTCAGCCGCCTGCGCGGCCGTCTCGATATTGGTTTGCCCCTGCGCGTGAAGCGTGGCCCCTGTCGACATGATGATGAAATACATAACGGCATTGGAGAATGTCATGCCGATCAGGACATCGCGGCGGCTGCGCGCAAGTTCGGCTTTCGATGCTCCGATCCGCTGCGAAAGCCTCGTCTTGCCTTCCTCGATCTTTTCCTCGACCTGCTGATTGGATTCCCAAGTGTAGATATAAGCTGACAACGATGTTCCGATGATCGCAACGACAATCGCTAGGAAGTCGCGGTCAAAGCGCACCGACGGAACTAGCGTGCCGATCAGGACCAGGCCAGGACTTGGCCGCGCCAGTAGAGCCGCAGCGACATAGGCGAGCAAGGCCAGAGCAAGCCAGCGAAAGACCGAGCGGATGGTCGCATAGGATCCGAGCACCTGAAGCGCCAGCAGCCCGGTAGCCACCACGCCGACGATCAAGGGTATAGGTAGTGGAATGAAAATCCCAAGTGCGGCGGCCATCCCGCCGAGGTCGGCGGCAGCCTCGATCGTGTTGCCGATCATTACCCCGACCAGCACCGCCCAGAGCAGCCAACGCGGATAGAAGTCCCGAATGACTTGGAAGAGTCCCCGGCCAGAAACTTGCCCGAGCTTGGAGGATAGATAAACGACTGTGAACATCATCGGCAGGGCGACAGGCGCCATCCATAGGATTTGCGTTCCGAACTGCGCTCCGGCGCTGGCGTACGTGCCTATGGCGGAAGGATCGTCATCGGCTGCCCCAGTGATGATGCCGAGCCCTATGGCTTTTGCGAGCCCCGGTTCCCTGGCCTTTGCCTCGTCTTTGTCGGCCATCCAATCCCTGCCGCTCGCGGTTGGACCCGTCAAGCGCCGGCAGCGGGCATAGTTCCTACGCTGGACGACTAGCTTTGCCAGGTCCTTACCCACGGGTTTCCCAACGATGGCGCACGACGTATTTGCGGCGCTCGATCTGCCCTTGATTGGCCAGCCGCAGCAGCATCGTGGCGATGCGCGACGCGGCGCTATACGGGCGGCCGGCCCCTTTCCCCCCTGACGCATATTGCGGACCAGATAACGCCAGCTCACCGGGAAGCGGACCGAAAACTCACGCACCAACTCTTCGGTTGTGAAGCGCCGATTCCCGGCGATCGCGCCGACGCAACTGGTTCGTGAGACGACGATCGCGCCCGACGCTTTCCTCAACAAGGCCGGTTACCCGCTGCGCAAGACACAGGACGCTGCGACGGTCGCCTGGAATCTCGCAATCGGGCTCTACTACAAGACGCAGCCCGCCGTGGCGGTTAGCTGCCGTTCGAGCGGGGGTATGCTACATTGGCATGGTCTACAAGAGCTTGCCGAACGCCCCCGACGGGCATGCCTGCTGCGCAGCGCAGATGTTTCTCAATGAGGGACGGTGTCGTATTCCGCGGCGCCAATGGACCGTGGAAGACCGGCGATTACGAGTTTCATCTCAAGGCGCCCGCGGCGAAGAATCTGCTCGCTCTGGTGCTGAATACCTACGCCGAGACGCATGGCAGCCCGCCCAACGAGCTGTTCATTCACGGGCAGACCTACTTCAACGACGAAGAGTGGAACGCCTTTATCGAAGCGGCGCCGAAGGAGACCAACGTCATCGGCGTACGAATTCGATCGACGGGCGGCCAGACCAAGCTTTTTCGCGATGGCGACTATCCCGTGCTGCGCGGGACCGCGCTCCTGCTCTATGATCAGACGGCTTATCTTTGGACGATGGGTTATGTGCCGCAGCTCGACACTTACATTGGACCAGAGACGCCTAATCCGTTGCACATAACCGTGATGAAGAGCAACGTTCGAGCTACGGCCGGAGAGAGCCCACGAACGCAATCCTTGTCGACGAAGGACCGACTCCGCGACCGCTGCGGCTACCGTCAGAGGCTTTTGAAGGCATCAGCTGGGCCTGCCCGAACGACAGCTCGTTTTCTATTTGGGTACACGGCAGCGCAATGTATTCGATATAGTGCTCTGGTCGGCCGCCCACCACAATCTGCCACTCATCGCAGTGCGGGCGAGCAGTGGTGGATCTACGTAAACTCCAGGATCAGCGCGTCCACGGCAAGTGTCGCACCCGGAGCGGCATGAATCTTCTTCACCGTGCCGTCGCGCTCGGCGCGCAGCACGTTCTGCATCTTCATGGCTTCGACCACGGCCAGCGTCTCGCCGGCCTTGACCTCCTGGCCTTCGGCCACCGCGATCGAGACCACGAGGCCCGGCATCGGACACAGCAGCTTCTTGCCGGTGTCGGCGGCCGAGACCACCGGCATCAGCCGCGCCGAGGTTGCCTCGGTCTCGGTGAAGACATAGACCGGGACCTCAAAACCCTGATGCGCAAGGCGGAAGCCGTTGCTGATCGCGCGGACCTGCAACGCGACGTAATTGCCGTCGATAGTACCCTGCCAGACCGGATCGCCGGGCACCCAGCTCGAGACGAGATTGTGCGGGTTGCCCGGCAGCCCGTCGGTGCCGACGAAGCGCACCGCGATGGCATCGGCCTCGCGCGCGACATCGAGCGCGATCTCGTCGCGATCGAGCCACACCGCGCGGCGGCGTTCGCGCTGCACGACGCGGCCGCCCATCTGGCCGGAGATCTGCCGCTTGCGCTCGCCCAGCACGTGATCGATCGCGGCACCGACCGCGGCGAGCCTCCGCGCAATCTCACCCTCGGGGGGTCGTGCGGAAAATCCCTTCGGGAACTCTTCGGCGATGAATCCGGTCGAGAGTCGGCCCTCGCGCCAGCGCGGGTGATTCATCAGCGCCGACAGGAACGGGATGTTGTGCCTGATGCCGTCGACGTAGAACGCATCGAGCGCGGTCGCCTGCGCCTCGATCGCCGCCGCGCGCGACGGCGCGTGGGTGACGAGCTTGGCGATCATCGGATCGTAATGGATCGAGATCTCGCCGCCCTCCTGCACACCGGTGTCGTTGCGGATGGTGACGCCGTCATGGCTGGCCTCCGCCGGCGGACGGTACTTCACCAGCCGTCCGATCGACGGCAGGAAGTTGCGGAACGGATCCTCGGCATAGACGCGGGATTCCACCGCCCAGCCGGTCAGCGTCACGTCCTTCTGCGCAATCGCGAGCTTCTCGCCGGCGGCGACGCGGATCATCTGCTCGACGAGGTCGATGCCGGTGATCAGTTCGGTGACGGGATGCTCGACCTGCAGGCGGGTGTTCATCTCCAGGAAATAGAAGCTCTTGTCCTGGCCGGCGACGAATTCGACGGTGCCCGCCGAATCGTAGTTCACCGCCTTGGCCAGCGCGACCGCCTGCTCGCCCATCTTGCGGCGGGTCGTCTCGTCGAGCAGCGGCGACGGCGCTTCCTCGATGACTTTCTGGTTGCGGCGCTGAATCGAGCATTCGCGCTCGCCGAGATAGATCACGTTGCCATGCTTGTCGCCGAGCACCTGGATCTCGATGTGCCTGGGATCGACGATGAACTTCTCGATGAAGACGCGGTCGTCGCCGAACGACGACTTCGCTTCGGCCTTCGCCAGATTAAAGCCTTCGGCGACCTCGGACTTGGAATGCGCGATGCGCATGCCCTTGCCGCCGCCGCCGGCCGAGGCCTTGATCATCACGGGATAGCCGATCTCCTCGGCGATCTGTACCGCGTGCTTGTCGTCCTCGATGACGCCGAGATGGCCCGGGACGGTCGAGACTTTGGCTTTGGCGGCCGCCTTCTTGGATTCGATCTTGTCGCCCATCGCGGCGATCGCGCCGGGGTTCGGGCCGATGAACACGACGCCGGCGGCTTCCAGGGCGCGCGGAAACGCCTCACGCTCGGACAGGAAGCCGTAGCCGGGATGCACCGCCTGGGCGCCGGTCTTGCGGCAGGCCTCGACGATTTTGTCGATCTGAAGGTAGCTTTCGGCGGCCGCGGGCGGGCCGATCAGCACGGCCTCGTCGGCCATCTCGACATGCAGCGCGTCGCGGTCGGCCTCGGAATAGACGGCGACCGTCTCAATGCCCATACGGCGCGCAGTCTTGATGACCCGGCAGGCGATCTCGCCGCGGTTGGCGATCAGGATTCGTTTGAACATCATCACAGCGGCAAATTATCGTGCTTCTTCACGGACATCTCGACATGCTTGTCGCGCAGCATCGCCAACGCCCGAGCAATGCGGCGGCGCGTCGAGTGCGGCATGATGACATCGTCGATATAGCCGCGCTCGGCGGCGATGAAGGGGGACAGGAAGCGGTCTTCATATTCCTTGGTGCGCGCGGCGATCTTGTCGGGGTCGCCGATGTCGCTGCGGAAGATGATCTCCACCGCGCCCTTGGCGCCCATCACCGCGATCTGAGCAGTCGGCCAGGCGTAGTTCATGTCGGCGCCGATTTCCTTCGACGCCATGACGTCGAAGGCGCCGCCATAGGCCTTGCGGGTGATGATGGTGACGAGCGGCACCGTGCACTGCGAGTAGGCGAACAGCAGTTTGGCGCCGTGCTTGATCAGGCCGCCATATTCCTGCGCGGTGCCCGGCAGGAAGCCCGGCACGTCGACGAAGGTGACGATCGGGATGTTGAAGGCGTCACAGAAGCGCACGAAGCACGCGGCCTTGCGTGAGGCGTCACTGTCGAGCACGCCGGCCAGCACCATCGGCTGGTTGGCGACGAAGCCGACGGTGCGGCCCGCGATGCGGCCGAAGCCGGTGATGATGTTCTTGGCAAACGTCTCCGATATCTCGAAGAAGTCGCCCTCGTCGACGACCTTCAGGATCAGTTCCTTCATGTCGTAGGGCTTGTTCGGATTGTCGGGGATCAGGGTATCGAGCGAATTGTCGACGCGCTCGATCGAATCGAAGCTCGGCCATTCCGGCACGCCGTCGGAATTGTTCGACGGCAGGAAGTCGATCAGCCGGCGCATCTGCAACAGCGCATCGACGTCGTTCTCGAAGGCGCCGTCGGCGATCGAGGAGCGCGTCGCGTGCACCGAGGCGCCGCCGAGTTCTTCGGCGGTCACCACCTCGTTGGTGACGGTCTTCACCACGTCGGGGCCGGTGACGAACATGTAGCTGGTGTTCTTCACCATGAAGATGAAGTCGGTCATCGCGGGCGAATAGACGTCGCCGCCGGCGCAGGGGCCCATGATGACGGAGATCTGCGGGATCACGCCCGAGGCGATGACGTTGCGGCGGAACACGTAGGAATAGCCCGCCAAGGCGGCTACGCCCTCCTGGATGCGCGCGCCGCCGGCGTCATAGAGGCCGATGATCGGCGCCCTCGCCTTCATCGCCATGTCCTGCAACTT
>NZ_JAGKJJ010000026.1 GCF_020329505.1 Bradyrhizobium semiaridum | reverse complement strand
GGGGAGGGCGACGTGATCGAACCCTCCGATCGTCGGGCCATCGTCGGTGATGGTCAGCTGCTTGCCGAGGTCGATGCTGGCAGTCTGGAAGTCGCCGTCCTTGTCCGTGATCTTTGCAACCAGATTGACGATGCCAGATGTCAGCGACTTGCCTTCGCCGCTGTCCGGATCGGTGCCGAGCGCTTGCTTCACCGCGCGATACTCGGTGAAGGTCACCAGCCCGCTCACGGGATTCACCGCGATGGTGAAGGCCAGCGTGCCGGTGGTGGTGCCGACATGGCCCTCGATGGTGTTGCCGTTCAGAACCAGCACATCGGCGAGGCCGGTGTGCGAATCGACCAGGCCCGACGCAGCGCCGTTGCCGCCGGTGATCGACAGTGCGTAGCCGATCGTCGCGCTGTCCGCGCCCTGGACCGAGCTGAACGCCGTCGCGAAACTGGCCGAAATCGCCGTCAACGCCGCGTTCGGCGCGGTGCCGCCGATATTGTCGTCCAGCGCGGTCGCGGTCAGATGCGTCTCGCTCAGCGTCAGCGACGGTGCCGTTCCGGTCGTTGCGATGGTCGGGCCGTCGTCGGTGATGGTCAGCCGGCTGCCGAGATCGAGGCTCGCCTTCTGGAAGTCGCCGTCGGTGTCGGTGATGGTTGCGACCAGGCTGACGATGCCTGATGTCAGCGCGAGGCCTTCGCCATTGTCCGGGCTGGTGCCCGAGGGCTGCTTTACCGCCCGGTACTCGGTGAAGGTGACGAGCCCGGTGACAGGGTTGAGCGCGATGGTGAACGCCAGCGTGCCACCGGTCGATCCGACGCGGCCCTCGATGGTGTTGCCGTTCAGGACCAGCACGTCCGCGAGGCCGGTGTGCGAGTCGATCAGGCCCGAGGCGGTGCCGTTGCCGCCGGTGATCGACAACGCGTAGCCGATCGTCGCGCCGTCAGCGCCCTGGGTCGAAGTGAAGGCCGATGCGAAACTGGCTGAGGTCGCCGTCAGCGCCGCGTCCGGCGCCGAGCCGGCGATGTTGTCGTTCTGAATCGTCGCGGTCAGATGGGTCTCGCTCAGGATCAGCGATGGTGCTGTTCCGGTCGTGCCGATGGTCGGGCCGTCGTCGGTGATGGTCAGCCGGCTGGCGAGATCGATGCTGGCGCGGCGGAAATCGCCGTCCTTGTCGGTGATGGTCGCGACCAGGCTGACGATGCCCGCGGTCAGCGACTTGCCTTCGCCGCTGTCCGGGTTGGTGGCGAGGGATTGCTTCACCGCACGATATTCCGTGAAGGTCACAAGCCCGGTCACCGGATCGATTGCGATGGTGAACGCCAGCGCGCCGCTGCTGCTGCCGACATGGCCCTCGACGGTGTTGCCGTTCAGGACCAGCACGTCGGCGAGGCCCGTGTGGGAGTCGATCAGGCCGGATGCGGCGCCGTTGCCGCCGGTGATGGTCAGGGCGCAGACGATCGTTGCGCTGTCGGCACCTTGAACCGATGTGAATGCCGACGCGAAGTTGCCGGAGGTGGTCGTCAGCGCCGCATTCGGCGCCGAGCCGCCGATGTTGTCGTTGAGCGCCGTTGCCGTCAGGTGCGTCTCGCTCAGCGTCAGCGACGGCGCCGTCCCGGTCGTGCCGACGGTCGGGCCGTCATCGGTGATGGAGAGCCGGCTGCCGAGATCGATGCTCGTGGTCTGGAAGTCGCCGTCCGTGTCGGTGATCTTTGCGATCAGGAAGACGATGTTGGCGGTCAGCGAAAGGCCTTCGCCGGTGTCCGGATTGGTGCCGAGCGGCTGCTTCACCGCGCGGTATTCGGTGAAAGTCACAAGGCCGGTCACCGGGTTGAGCGCAATGGCGAATGCCAGCATGCCCTCTGCGCTGCCGACGCGGCCTTCGATGGTGTTGCCGTTGAGGACCAGCACGTCGGCGAGGCCGGTGTGGGCGTCGATCAGACCCGAGGCGGTGCCGTTGCCGCCGGCGATCGCGAGCGCATAGCCGATCGTCGCGCTATCGGCGTCGCTGGTCGAGGTGAACGCGGTGGAGAAGTCGGCCGAAATCGCCGTCAGCGCCAGGTCCGGCGCCGAGCCAGCGATGCCGTCGTTGCGCTCGGTCCCCGTCAGATGCGTCTCGCTCAGCGTCAGCGACGGCGCCGTTCCCGTGGTCCCGATGGTCGGGCCGGCGTCGGTGATGGTCAGCCGGCTGGCGAGATCGATGCTCGCCGTGCGGAAGTCGCCGTCCTTGTCGGTGATCGTTGCGATCAGGCTGATGATGCCTGATGTCAGCGACTTGCCTTCGCTGCCGGCCGGCTGCTTTACCGCGCGATAGGCGGTGAAGGTGACGAGCCCGGTCACCGGATCGAGCGCGATGGCGAAGGCCAGCGTGCCGTCGATGCCGCCGACGCGGCCCTCGATGGTGTTGCCGCTCTGCACCAGCACGTCGGCAAGGCCGCTCTGTGCGTCGATCAGGCCCGAGGCGGTGCCGTTGCCGCCGGCAACCGCCAGCGCGTAGCCGATCGTTGCGCCGTCGGCGCCCTGCACCGAGGTGAACGCCGTCGAGAAATCGCCCGCTGTGGCGGTCTGCGCGGCCGCAGCGAGCGACGTCTCGCTCAGGATCAGCGACGGAGCCGTTCCCGTCGCCGAGATGCTGGGGCCGTCGTCTGCGATGATCAGCCGGCTGCCGAGATCGAGGCTCGCGGTCCGGATGTCGCCGTCGAGGTCCGCAATGGTAGCCACCAGGGTCACAAGTCCTGATGTCAGCGACACGCCTTCGCCGCCATCCGGACTGGTGCCGAAGGGCTGCATCACCGCGCGGTAGGCGATGAAGGTCACGAGCCCGGTCGCTGCATCGAGCGTGATGCTGAATGCCAGCGCGCCGCTGGCGTTGCCGACACGGCCCTCGATGGTGTTGCCGCTGAGGACCAGCACGTCGGCGAGACCGGTATGCGAATCGACCAGGCCAGACGCGACGCCGTCGCCGCCGGCGATGGTCAGCGCGTAGCCGATCGTCGCGGCGTCCGCACCCTGCACCGAGGTGAACGCGACGGCGAAGTCGGCCGACGTCGCCATCCGCGCCACGTCCGGCACCGATCCGGCGATGCTGTCGTCGAGCGCGGTTGCCGGCAGATGGGTCTCGCTCAGCGTCAGCGAGGGCGCGCTGCCGGTCGGCGCGATACTTGGGGTGTCGTCGACGATGATCAGCTGGCTGCCAAGGTCGAGGGTCGCGCTCTGGAACTCGCCGTTCTGGTCCGTGACCGTCGCGACCAGCTGGACCAATCCGGCGGGCAGCGACACGCCTTCGTGGCCATCCGAGGCAGTGTCCAGCGGCTGCCGCACCGCCCGGTACTCCGTGAAGGTCACGATCCCGGTCGCCGGATCGACCGTGATGGTGAACGCCAGCAGGCCGTTGGCGACCTGGCCTTCGATGGTGTTGCCCTTCAGAATCAGCACGTCGGCGAGGCCGGTATGCGAATCGACCAGGCCAGATGCGCTGCCATCGCCGCCGGTGATGGTCAGCGCGTAGCTGATCGTGGTGCCGTCCGCGCCCGGCGCCGACGTGAATGCGCCGGAGAAGTCGGCCGATGTGGTCGTCAGCGCGCCGTCCGGCGCGGAGCCGGCGAGGTTGTCATCGAGCGCCGTTGCCGTCAGATGCGTCTCGCTCAGGGCCAGCACCGGGCCTGGTCCCGACGCCCCGATCAGCGGGCCGTGGATGGTGATCGAGATCAGCTGCGGGGTGCCGCCGATCGTGGTCACGGTAAAACTGTCGGTCAGCGTGTCGCCGACCCTGAGCGCCTGCACGGCGCTGTCGGCGTTGTCGAGCGTGTAGGTCCACACGCCGTCCGTGGTCATCGTGAACGTGCCGTAGCCGCCCGCGCTCTTCTTCGGTGTGGTGATCGCCGTGAAGGTGTTGGCGGGATCGTCGACGTCGACGTCGGTGAGGGTGCCGCTCGCGATCAACAGGCCGGGCGAGGCATCGGTGACGCCGACCGCGCCGACCACCGCGCCGGCGGTGGTCCCGGAGATGTGGGCGGCGTCATTGGCGCCGACGATCGGAATGTTGAAGACCTGGCTGGACGAGAGCTTGCCGTCCGACACCGTGATCACAAAGCTCTGCGTCGTGTTGGCCTTCAACGCATTGATCGCGTCGTCGTTCGGGACGAAGGTGTAGGCGCCGGTCTTGCTGTTGAGATAGAACGTGCCGAACGTACCGACCGCCGACATGTCGTATTGCCGATTGTCCACCACCTCGTTGTCAGCAACGCCTCCGCCGATGCCGAAAATCAGCTCGCCGCCATTGCTGGTACTGGCGGAGAAGGTCCCGCTCGTCGTCGCGAACATGTCGAATATGCTGGTATCGACTTGGGTGGGTCCCGCGCCGAGGCTCAAAATCGGCGGCTGCGGCGGCATGATCTGATTGGGCGGGATGATGAAATCCGGCAGCGGCGAGAGCGTATTCTGCACTGGCAGCGGGTCGGTCGGGTCGAAATTGATCGGCTGCAGCAGCTGAGACTTGTCGAGCGGGGTCGAGCCGGAGCCCTTGGGGCTCCATCCCTTCTCCCAATTGCCGAGCGTTGCCTGCTGGATCGCCCGCAACTCCTCCATGCGCGCGGGCGTATTGGTGAGCTGGTTGACGCTGGTCGAGGAGCCGCGCTTGACGATGACGACCGTCTCACCGGGGTCCTCGACAATGATGTGCTTGGGGACCGCCTCCTTGGTGACGAGCTCGAACACGCCGTGATGGAGGTCCTTGTAGGTGATGCGGTCGTCATCCAGGAAAGTGACGTCCGGGTCGGCCGCACGGGCTTCCTGCAACAGCGAGAACACCAGCGCCGTGAGCGACAGCATGCCGAAGCCGCCGGCCGCAGCCCGGCTGCGGATGCGGCCGACCGGCGTGTCCACGGCCAGTGCGCCCGATCTTGCCAGCTCGCCGCCGGTGAAGGCGAAGATGCCGCGCGGGATCACGAACACGGCCGATCGCGGCGCGTAGATGGAATCGGGCGCAAATTCACTGAGCTCTGCGCGGCTGTCACCGGCCAGGTTGAGCACGGTGCCGTCGATGAAGTGGATTTCGATCCGGCCGTCGGCCGCGGTCTCGACGACGTCGCCCTCGCAAACAAGAGCGCCAGCCGAGACTTGAACGGCAGTGCCGTTCGCGCGCCTGAGGGTGCTGCTGCCGGTCGCGCTTTGAATGTAGCCGATCAGTTGGGGCAGCTGGCCAGTATCGGCCATGCATGCGTCCCCGAACCCTACGCCGGACGCAACGAACATTGGCTTCTCGCCCGTTAGGCAAGTCAGGCGGAGCGTGGGGCCGCAGTTTTCTTGGTCTGGCGTGCCGTTGCCACGAGGTCACAATCTCCTCGTGCCGGCAGCCGTAGGCTTGCCCGCCGAAATGTCTTGATTGAACCTAAATTCGATAGCGAAAACTAACTTCCAGTAGCAGGAGCCTTGCACCCGGCATGACAGGGTTGCTGTCATTTTGGGCGGTGCGGTTCCTGGAAATTTATAGTATAATTTGCTGGTAAATTGTCCACATCTTATTTTTATCCGAAATTCGCCAGCCTCCGGGGCGGCCTGTCTGCACCAGCCGGCCTGGCACGATTGGCGTAGATGTCTATTCAAGGTCCTGCGGTCCCGGCTCGGGGGTCCAATCAACCATCGGGCTGCGACACGACAAGATCTTCTCAACAGGAGGGGATCATGCGCGCACATTTGATTGGCTCATTGATTGCGGGTGTCGTGCTGGCGCTCGCAGGTCCCGGTATTGCGCGGGCGCAGGACGATACGGTGCAACGTGCCGTACAGGAGGCGCCGAAGCTGATCGGCAAGGTCGTTGCCGTCACCGGTTCGGCCACGATCGAGCACCCGAGCGCGGTCGTTCAGGTCGGCCTCGCCGCCAAGTCAGCTCAGAGCAAGGTCGGCGACCTCGTCTATCTCGGCGATGTGGTGCGCACCGAGGCCGATGGCCGCATCGCGATCAACTTCACCGACGGCACCTCGTTCAACCTGGCAAGCAACGCCCGCATGGTGATGAGCGAGTTCGTGTACGACCCGAATGGGACGCAGAATTCGAGCCTGCTCAAGCTGACCAAGGGCACCTTCACCTTCGTCGCCGGCAACATCGCCAAGACCGGCGACATGAAGGTCGACACGCCGGTGGCGACGATGGGCATTCGCGGCACCACGCCGCACATCGAAATATCGGATGACGGCACCACGAAGTTTGCGACCCTCATCGAGGAGGGCAAGGGCAAGTCTCCGAGAAAGTACATCCCGCGCGCGGCGCAGCAGCCTCCTCTGGACCTCGATCAGAGGTACAATCCGCAGATTTGCCGGGGGTGCTAGATCGTTTCTTGAGCGCAGGCCATTCCCGGGTCAGGCAGGGCCTTGAACGGCAACTTGCGAAAGATCGGCGACTGCGCCCTCGCAAATCCGGGGCCGATATGACGATCCGTGTCACGACCTGTGCCATTGGCTGCGTGCCGCTTGTCGCCTCGCTGCTGCTCGGGTCGCCGGCGGTTGCGCAGACCCCGCCTGCAAAGGCCGGTTATCTCCGGAGCATCGCATTGTGCAGCGGCGCCGATCGTGCGTCGCCGGATGCGCGCATCAGCGGCTGCACCGCACTGATCGATGGACGCCAGGACCTGTCGACGACCGCGCTTGCGACCGCCTACAACAATCGCGGCAACGCCTATGCGGCCAAGCGCGACTATGACCGGGCGATCCGGGATTTCGATCAGTCGATCGAACTCAATCCGAATTACGTCAAGCCGTTCAACAACCGCGGCGTGGCCTACCTCAGGAAGCGCGACTATGATCGGGCGACCGAGGCCTTCGACCAGGCCATCAAGCTCAACCCCAACTACGGCGAAGCCTTCGCCAACCGCGCTGCGGCCTATCTGAAGAAGAACGACTATGATCGCGCCGCGCAGGACTACGATGCGGCGATCCGCCTCGAGCCGGGCCTGCAAGGCGTCTGGAACGGACGCTGCTGGGCCCGGGCGATCCTCGGCGCGCTGCAGGCGGCGCTGGAGGATTGCAACAAGGCGCTGCAATCCGGCCCCGGCAATGCCGCGACCTATGACTCGCGCGGCTTGGTCTATCTGAAGACCGGCCAGTTCGCTGCCGCGATCGACGACTATAGTTCCGCGCTCCGGTTCGATCCGAAACTGGCGAGCGCTCTCTACGGGCGCGGACTTGCCAGGCTGAAGCAGGGCAACAGGACCGGCGGCAATACCGATATCGCGGCGGCCAGGGCGATCCAGGGCAGTATCGACGACGATTTTCGGCGCTACGGCGTGCAATAGAGCCGGCGTGAGCGCCGTATCGTTGCGTGACGCCGCGGCGGGGCCTGCGGCCTGCGGACCTTTATAGGATTCCTATAACGTCTTCATTCGCCCCATCTCGAAAACCTATGCCGCGGATGGCACCTCACCCCCATCCGGCGCGGTGGCATTCATGCGGCGAGCCGCGCCCTGTGACGCACAGGAGTTTCTCATGATGGACATTGTCATGGCGGCGCTCGCAATCGGCTTCTTCGCGGCCGGCATCGGCTACGCCTATGCCTGCGAACGGCTGTAAGGGGAGGCGGCGATGATCTTCGACTACTCGCTCGCCGGCCTCGTCTCGCTCGGCCTGCTGTTCTACCTCACCTACGCATTGCTGCGCCCCGAACGATTCTGAGGATGATCCGGAAAAGTGTGAAGCGGTTTTCCCTCGCGACAAACGCGGAACGCGTTTGCGCGGAGATCATGCTCAAACAAGAAGGCGGTGGCCATGCTTGCGCTTTGCCAGATCCTTGTCGCCGACGCGGTGCTCACCGGGCTGTTGCTCGGTGTACTCGCGTCGTTGCTGCGCTACGCCCCCATTCGAAAGGTTTGACGCGATGACCGTCATCGGCTGGATTCAGATTATTCTCTATTGCGCCATCGTGGTCGCGCTGGTCAAACCGCTCGGCTGGTACATGACCCGCGTCTTCAACGGCGAGCGCACCTTCCTCTCCCCGGTGCTGCGCCCGGTGGAGCGCGGCATCTACTGGGTCGGCGGCGTCGACGAGCGGCGCGAGCAGCACTGGCTGACCTACGCGGTCGCCATGCTGCTGTTCCATGTCGGCGGCTTCTTCATCATCTACGGACTGATGCGGTTGCAGGCGCTGCTGCCGTTCAATCCGGCCGGCCAGGGCGCGGTCGCCGAGGATCTCTCGTTCAACACCGCGATCTCCTTCATCACCAACACCAACTGGCAGAACTACGGCGGCGAAAGCACGCTGTCCTATCTGGTCCAGATGCTCGGCTTGACCCATCAGAACTTCCTGTCGGCCGCGACCGGCATCGCGCTCGCGGTGGCGCTGATCCGCGGCTTCTCGCGCTCGTCGGTGCGCACCATCGGCAATTTCTGGGTCGACGTCACCCGCTGCACGCTCTACGTGCTGCTGCCGATCTGCATCGTCTACGCGCTGTTCCTGGTCTCGCAGGGCATGCCGCAGACGCTCGGCGCCTATGTCGACGCCACCACGCTCGAGGGCGGCAAGCAGACCATCGCGCTCGGCCCGGTGGCCTCGCAGGTCGCGATCAAGATGCTCGGCACCAATGGCGGCGGCTACTTCAACGCCAACGCCGCGCATCCGTTCGAGAACCCGACCGCGCTGTCGAATTTCGTGCAGATGATCTCGATCTTCGTGCTCGGCGCCGCGCTCACCAACGTGTTCGGCCGCATGGTCGGCAACGAGCGCCAGGGCTGGGCGATCCTCGCCGTGATGGGCGTGCTCTTCATTGCCGGCGTCGCGATCACCTACTGGGCGGAAGCGGGCGGCACTTCGACGCTGCAGGCACTCGGGCTGACCGCCGGCAACATGGAGGGCAAGGAGGTGCGCTTCGGCATCGTCGCGTCCTCGCTGTTCGCCGTCATCACCACCGCGGCGTCCTGCGGCGCGGTCAACGCCATGCATGACAGCTTCACCGCGTTCGGCGGCATGATTCCGCTGATCAACATGCAGCTCGGCGAGATCATCGTCGGCGGCGTCGGCGCCGGTCTTTACGGCATGCTGCTGTTCGTCGTGCTGGCGATCTTCGTCGCCGGCCTGATGGTCGGCCGCACCCCGGAATATGTCGGCAAGAAGATCGAGGCCCGCGAGGTCAAGATGGCGATGCTCGCGATCCTGGTGCTGCCGCTGATGTATCTCGGCTGGACAGCCGTCGCGGTGGTGCTGCCGTCGGCGGTGGCATCGATGGCCAATGCCGGCCCGCACGGCTTCACCGAGGTGCTCTACGCCTTTACGTCGGCGACCGGCAACAACGGCTCGGCATTCGCAGGCCTCACCGGCAACACCTTCTTCTACAATCTGACGCTCGCCTCCTCGATGTTCGTCGGCCGCTTCTTCATGATCGTGCCGGCGATGGCGATGGCCGGTTCGCTGGCCGGGAAGAAGTCGATCCCGCCGTCGGCCGGCACGCTGCCGACCACCGGCGGCCTGTTCGTCGGCCTCGTCGTCGGCGTCATCCTGATCATCGGCGGTCTGACCTTCTTCCCGGCACTGGCGCTCGGACCGATCGTCGAGCAACTCGCCAGCAACGCCAACACCCTGTTCTGATCGAAATTTGTCCGGAGTGACATCCATGGAAACCATGAAACTGCAGAAGCAGGTGACGGTGTCGACCATGCTCGACCCGAAGATCCTGGTGCCTGCGATCAAATCGGCGGTCGTCAAGCTCGACCCGCGGCTGATGGCGAAGAACCCCGTGATGTTCGTCGTCGAGGTGGTGGCCGCGTTGACCACAGTGATTTTCGTTCGCGATCTCGTCACCGGCGGTGCGAGCCTCGGCTTCACCTTCCAGATCATCCTCTGGCTCTGGTTCACGGTGCTGTTCGCCAATTTCGCCGAAGCCGTCGCCGAGGGCCGCGGCAAGGCACAGGCGGAGTCGCTGAGGAAGACCCGTACCGAAAGCCAGGCCAAGCTGCTCACCGGCACCGACCGGACCTACCGGATGGTGCCGGGCACGTCGCTGAAGGTCGGCGACATCGTCCTCGTCGAGGCCGGCGACAACATCCCGTCCGACGGCGAGGTGATCGAGGGCGTCGCCTCGGTCAACGAGGCCGCCATCACCGGCGAGTCCGCGCCGGTGATCCGCGAATCCGGCGGTGACCGTTCGGCGGTCACCGGCGGCACGCAAGTGCTGTCGGACTGGATCCGGGTGCGCATCACTGCAGCGCAGGGCTCGACCTTCATCGACCGCATGATCAAGCTGGTGGAGGGCGCCGAGCGGCAGAAAACGCCGAACGAGATCGCGCTCAACATCCTGCTCGCCGGCCTCACCATCATCTTCGTGTTCGCGACGGTGACGATCCCGAGCTACGCGGCATACGCCGGCGGCTCGATCTCGGTCGTGTTGCTGGTGGCGCTGTTCGTCACGCTGATCCCGACCACGATCGGCGCGCTGCTGTCGGCGATCGGCATCGCCGGCATGGACCGCCTGGTGCGCTTCAACGTGCTGGCGATGTCCGGCCGCGCGGTGGAAGCCGCCGGCGACGTCGACACGCTGCTGCTTGACAAGACCGGCACCATTACCCTGGGCAATCGCCAGGCGACCGCGTTCCGGCCGATCCGCGGCGTCACCGAGCAGGAGCTGGCGGACGCCGCCCAGCTCGCCTCGCTGGCCGACGAGACGCCGGAAGGCCGTTCGATCGTTGTGCTGGCCAAGGAGAAATACGGCCTGCGCGGCCGCGACATGCACGAGCTCGCGGCGACCTTCGTGCCGTTCACCGCGCAGACCCGCATGAGCGGCATCGATGCCGGCACCTCGTCAGTGCGCAAGGGCGCGGTGGATGCGATCCTCAGCCATGTCGAGGGCGGAGGGTCCCGCACCGTCGCCTCGGGCAACACGGTTCGCTCGGTCGCGACCAATACCAGCCCGGAGGCACGCGAGATCCAGGCGATCGCCGACGAAATCGCCAAGGCCGGCGGCACGCCGCTCGCCGTGGCCAAGGACGGCAAGCTGCTCGGCGTCGTGCACCTCAAGGACGTCGTCAAGGGCGGCATCCGCGAGCGCTTTGCCGAGCTGCGCCGCATGGGCATCCGCACCGTGATGATCACCGGCGACAACCCGATGACCGCGGCCGCAATCGCCGCGGAAGCCGGCGTCGACGACTTCCTGGCGCAGGCCACCCCCGAGGACAAGCTCAAGCTGATCCGCGACGAGCAGGCCAAGGGCAAGCTGGTGGCGATGTGCGGCGACGGCACCAACGACGCGCCGGCGCTCGCCCAGGCCGATGTCGGCGTCGCCATGAACACCGGCACCCAGGCCGCCCGCGAGGCCGGCAACATGGTCGACCTCGATTCCAACCCGACCAAGCTGATCGAGGTGGTCGAGATCGGCAAGCAGCTGCTGATGACCCGCGGCGCACTGACCACGTTCTCGATCGCCAACGACGTCGCCAAGTATTTCGCGATCATCCCGGCGATGTTCCTCGCGTTCTATCCGCAGCTCGGGGTGCTGAACGTGATGCATCTCGCCAGCCCGCAGAGCGCGATCCTGTCGGCAATCATCTTCAACGCGCTGATCATCATCGCGCTGATCCCGCTGGCGCTGAAGGGCGTCAGGTATCGCGCGATCGGGGCCGGTGCGCTGCTCGGCCGCAACCTGATGATCTACGGCCTCGGCGGCATCATCATTCCGTTCATCGGCATCAAGGCGATCGACCTCGCCGTCGCCGCCCTGGGCCTGGCTTAACCGCGTGCAACCGTCATTGTGAGCGTAGCGAAGCAATCCATTTCTCCACGTGCTGAAGCATGGATTGCTTCGTCGCTTCGCTCCTCGCAATGACGAAGAATATTTCGGAGACCTGTCATGTTGAAAGAAATCCGTCCCGCCATCCTGGTCCTGGTCCTGCTGACTGCGATCACGGGCCTGGCCTATCCGCTCGCCACCACCGGCATCGCCGGTGTCATCTTCCCGCGGCAGGCGCAGGGCAGCCTGATCGAGAAGGACGGCAAGGTGATCGGCTCCGCCCTGATCGGACAGGAGTTCAAGGAGGACAAGTACTTCCACGGCCGGCCGTCGGCGACGCTGGCGCCGGATCCGAACGATTCCACCAAGACCGTGCCGGCGCCCTACAACGCGGCCAATTCGGGCGGCTCCAACCTCGGCCCGACCAGCAAGGCGCTGGCCGACCGCCTCAAGGGCGATGTCGAGAAACTGAAGGCCGAGAACCCGAACGCGCCGGTGCCGGTCGATCTGGTCACCACCTCCGCCAGCGGGCTCGATCCCGATATCTCGCCGGGGGCCGCGCTGTTCCAGGTGCCGCGGGTCGCCAGGGCGCGCAGCATGTCGGAGGACGCCGTCCGCCAGTTGGTGACCGAGAACACCAAGGGCCGCTTCGCCGGCGTGCTCGGCGAGCCACGCGTCAACGTTCTTGCGCTCAACCTGGCGCTGGATGCGGCGAACACGAAATAGGGGAGTAGGCCGCCTCTCGCAGGATGATTATATTGCGGTATGGCCAGTCAGCGCCGCGACCCTGAAAAACGACCCTCGCCGGATGCGCTGCTCGAGGCAGCGCGCCGGGAGACCGACCGTTCGGGACGGCTGAAGATTTTCATCGGCGCCGCTCCCGGGGTCGGCAAGACTTACGAGATGCTGCAAAGCGCCCACGCCCGCCTCAAGGCGGGCGTGGGCGTCGTGATCGGCGTCGTCGAGACCCACGGCCGGGCGGAGACCGAGGCGTTGGTGAAGGGCCTCGAAGTGGTGCCGCGCAAGCGGCTCAACTATCGCGACCAGACCCTCGAGGAGATGGACCTCGACGCCCTGATCGCGCGGCGTCCGCAGCTTGCGCTGGTCGACGAGCTCGCCCATACCAACGCGCCGGGCAGCCGGCACCCCAAGCGCTATCTCGACGTCGAGGAATTGCTGTCGAACGGCATCGACGTCTACACCGCGATCAACATCCAGCACATCGAGAGCCTCAACGACGTAGTCGCGCAGATCACCCATGTGCGGGTGCGCGAAACCGTACCGGATTCGGTGATCGATCGCGCCGACGCCATCGAGCTGATCGACCTCACGCCCGACGATCTGATCCAGCGGCTGAGGGAAGGCAAGGTCTATGTACCCCGCCACGCCGAGCGGGCTCTGGAGCACTATTTCTCGCCCGGCAATCTGACCGCGCTGCGCGAGCTGGCGCTGCGCCGGACCGCCGAGCGGGTCGACGAGCAACTGCTCAATCACATGCAGGCCAATGCGATCGCCGGCCCCTGGGCGGCGGGCGAGCGCATTCTGGTCTGCGTCAGCGAGGACCCGCGCGCGGCCGGCCTCGTCCGTTACACCAAGCGGCTGGCCGACCGGCTGCATGCGCAATGGACCGCCCTCAGTATCGAGACGCGGCGCAGCCTGCAGCTCAGCGACGAGCAGCGCGACCGCCTTGCCGACACCATGCGGCTCGCTGAAGCGCTCGGCGGCGAGGCGCTGACCATTCCCGGCGTCGGCCGGCGCATCGCCGACGACGTTATCAATTTCGCGCAAGCCAATAACGTCACCCAGATCATCATCGGCAAGTCGACCCGCTCGCGCTGGTTCGAGCTGCGGCACGGCTCGGTGGTGCACGACCTGGTGCGGCGCGCCGGCAATATCAGCGTCAACGTGATCGCGGGCGACGAGCAGCCGGTCGGCAAGGCCGGGGTGCAGACCGCGCAGCGGCAGGAGCCGTTCAATTCGCGGCCCTATCTGATGGCGCTGCTGTTTGCTGCGGTCGGGCTCGGCGCCGCAAAACTGATTCAGCCATTCTTCGGCATCGAGAACGTCGACCTCGTGTTCCTCACCGCGGTGGTCGTCGCAGCGGCGCGTTACGGCCTGGGGCCGTCACTGCTGTCCAGCGTCGCCGCCTCGCTGTGCTACAACTTCTTCTTCCTGCCGCCGGTCTATACCTTCACCATCACCGATCCGACCAATGTCGCGGCGTTCTTTTTCTTCATGCTGATCGCGCTTTTGGTCTCCAACATCGCGGCGCGGGTGCGCACCCAGGCCGATACCGCGATCGGCCGCGTCCGCACCACCGAATCGCTCTATGCGTTCAGCCGCAAGCTTGCCGGCACCGCGACGCTGGACGACGTGCTGTGGGCGACCGCCTATCAGATCGCCCTGATGCTCAAGGTGCGGGTGGTGCTGTTGCTGCCGGAGGACGGGATGCTGACCGTCAAGAGCGGCTATCCGCCGGAAGACCAGCTCGACCAGGCCGATCTCGCCGCCGCCAACTGGGCCTGGGGCAACGACCGGCCCGCCGGCCGCGGCTCGGACACCTTGCCAGGGGGCAAGCGGCTGTTCCTGCCGATGCGCACCGGCCGCGGCCTGATCGGCGTGATCGGCATCGACGACGACCGCACCGGGCCGCTGTTGACGCCGGACCAGCGCCGGCTGCTCGATGCGCTGGTCGATCAGGGCGCGCTCGCGATCGAGCGCGTGCTGCTGGTCGAGGACATGGACCACGTCAAGCGCACGGTGGAGTCCGACCGGCTGCGCGGCGCGCTCTTGACCTCGATCTCGCACGATCTCAAGACGCCGCTCGCCTCGGTGCTCGGCTCGGCCTCGACCTTGCGCGATCTCGGCGCCAACCTGACCGATGCGCAGAAGCGCGAGCTGCTCGCCACCGTGATCGACGAATCGGAACGATTGAATCGCTTCATCGCCAATCTGCTCGACATGACCAAGCTGGAATCCGGCGCGATCGTGCCCAACACCGCGCCGCACGATGTCAGCGAGATCGTCGGCAGCGCGCTGCGCCGCGCCGCCAAGATTCTGGTTCATCACAAGGTGTCGCTGGATCTCGCCGCCGACCTGCCGATGCTCGAGCTCGACGCCGTTCTGTTCGAGCAGGTGCTGTTCAACCTGCTCGATAATGCCGCGAAATACGCGCCGCCCGACACCACGATCTCGATCCGCAGTGCCCGTGATCGCGACGCCGTCACACTGCAGATCATGGATGAGGGCAACGGCATTCCGCTGGCCGACCTGGACAGCGTGTTCGACAAGTTCTATCGCGCCGAGAAGGGCGATCATGTCCGTCCCGGCACCGGCCTCGGCCTTGCGATCTCGCGCGGCTTCATCGAGGCGATGCGCGGCACGATCTCGGCGGCCAACCGCTCCGACCGCAGAGGCGCCGTCATCACCATCCGGCTGCCGGTCACGGCCGACACCAACGCGCTGGACACTGCTGCATGAATGCGACACCCATCAAGGTCCTGGTCATCGACGACGAGCCGCCGATCCGCAAGCTGCTGCGGATGGGGTTGAGCACGCAGGGCTACGACATCCTCGAGGCCTCCAGCGGCAAGATCGCGCTGGAGATGCTGGCCGAAGGGCCGGCGCTGATCATCCTCGATCTCGGCCTGCCCGACATCCAGGGCCACGATCTCCTGCGCATGATCCGCGGCCGCAACGAGAGCGTCCCGATCGTGGTGCTGTCGAGCCGCGGCGACGAGGCCGGCAAGGTGCAGGCGCTCGACCTCGGCGCCGACGACTATCTGACAAAACCGTTCGGCATGGACGAACTTTTGGCGCGACTGCGCGCTGCGCTGCGGCACCAGCTGCAGGTGCAGGGCGAGCGGCCGGTGTTCCGCTCCGGCGATCTCTCGGTCGATCTGGTCCGGCGGATCGTCAAGGTCGGCGACAAGGACATCAAGCTGTCGCCGAAGGAATACGACTTGCTGCGTGTGCTGGTGCAACACGCCGGCAAGGTGCTGACCCATCGCTTCCTGCTGAAGGAGCTGTGGGACGAACTGACCGACGCGCAATATCTGCGCGTCTATGTGCGCCAGCTCCGCCAGAAGATCGAGGCCGATCCCGAGCGCCCGCAATTCGTGCTGACTGAGACCGGCATCGGCTACCGCCTGCGCGCAGCGGACTAGGCGCGGTCTTGTGGCTTGCTCAGGCTTGAGGCCTGGCGGATTGTCTGCATTAGTTCGGAATATTAGAATATTACCCCTGAGTTGCCCGACATGTCAAGCGGTCTGGTCCGCCACCGCTGCCCCCAGCTCCTTTGCATGGGGTTGTTTTCCAGGTTTTGGCTGTGCGCAGCATGTAGCCCGATGAGCGAAGCGACATCCGGGTTTGTCACGTAGATCGCGGCGGGGCTTGCGTTCGCGCGACCCGTCGGCTCATGCGGGCAACGGTCGTACTGGAACCTTCATTCCCGGCAAGGATTAGTTTTCCTTACCGGGAGAGGAAACTATGGCAAGAAAGTATTCGCGGAAGGCATCAGGCGACGTCGGGCGTGCGATGAAGAAGCGCAAGGCCGGCACCCTGCGCAGCGGCCGCTCCAAGAAGAAGGTGAAGAGCCGCAAGCAGGCGATCGCCATCGGCCTGTCGGAGGCCCGCGCCAAGGGCAGGAAGGTGCCGAAGAAGTCGAAGAAGGCGTCGAAGAAGCGGAAGACGTCGAAGAAGCGCAAGAGTTCGAAGAAGCGGTAAGCCTCCACATACCCCACTCGTCATGCCCGGGCTTGACCCGGGCATCCACGTCTTCGTGCCGGCGCAGGGAAACAGGTGGATGGCCGGGGATCAAGCCCGGCCATGGCGGACGACCTTGTGTCACCCCGCTTTTCGCCGCCGCGCGCTCGACCGGTGAGCCTTCTTTGCCGGACGGCGGTGCGCCGTCTGGCGGCGTGCGGTGGAGCCTGAACGCCGCGCGCCACCCCGGCCGCCCTTCAGGCTCTGCTTCAGCGCGTCCATCAGGTTGACCACGTTGCTCGGCTTCTCCTCGCGCTCGGCAGCCTTGATCGGCTTGCCGGCGGCCTTGCGGCGGACCAGCGCCTTGAGCGCGGTCTCGTACTCGTCCTTGAACTTGGACGGATCGAAATGCGCGGCCTTGCTATCGAGGATGTGGCCGGCGAGTTCGATCATGTCTTTCGTCACTTTCGGGCTCTTGATGTCGTCGAAATAATCGTCGGCATCGCGCAATTCGTAGGGATACCGAAGCGTGGTGCCGAGCAGGCCCTTGTCGAGCGGCTCGATCGCGATCACGTGCTCACGGTTGGTCAGGACGATGCGGGCCAGCGCGACGCGGTCCTGGTCCTTCATGGCGTCGCGGATCACGGCGAAGGCGTCGGTGCCGGCCTTGCCGTCGGGCCGGATGTAATAGGGATGGTCGAGATAGCGCTTGTCGATCTCGCCCTCGGGCACGAAGGAATCGATGTCGATGGTGTGGTTGCTCTCGATCTGCACGGCCTCGAGCTCGTCCTTCTCGATCTCGACATATTTGCCCTTGCTGACCTCATAGCCGCGGCCCTTCTGGTCGCCCTCGACGATGTCGCCGGTCTCGGCATCGACCATCTGCTGCTTCAGCCGGTTGCCGGTCTCGCGGTTGATCATGTGGAAGCGGGTCTTCTCGACCGCGGTCGAGGCCGGATAGAGCGCCACCGGGCACGACACCAGCGAGAGTTTGAGCGTGCCTTTCCAGTAGGCGCGGGGAGCGGCCATGATCGTCTCCAAACAGCTTGAGTTTGGAACTTGAACGGATACCGTGGGTTTTGGTTCCTGAATGGCCGCGCGGGCGGCGGCCGTCGTTTGTGCCGAGGATGACGTGCCGCTGAGAAACCTGTCTACCTATCGTAAGAAGCGCGATTTCGAGAAGACCAGCGAGCCGTCGGGCGAGGTCAAGGTCGCGCCGGCGGAGCAGCGGCGTTTTGTCATTCAGAAGCACGATGCGACCCGGTTGCATTACGATTTGCGGCTCGAGTTCGACGGCGTCTTCAAGTCATGGGCGGTGACGCGCGGGCCCTCGCTCGATCCGCACGACAAGCGGCTGGCGGTCGAGGTGGAGGATCACCCGCTCGACTACGGCGATTTCGAGGGCACGATTCCCGAGGGGCAATATGGCGGCGGCACAGTGCAGCTGTGGGATCGCGGCTTCTGGGTATCAGACGATCCCGAGCGTGGCTTCAAGAAGGGCGACCTGAAATTCACGCTGGAGGGCGAGAAGCTGCACGGCAGCTGGGTGCTGGTGCGGATGCGGAACGACCGCAACGGCGGCAAGCGCACCAACTGGCTGCTGATCAAGCACCGCGACGAATACGCCGTCGATGGCCACGGCGAGGACATCCTCGGGGAAGACCGTTCGGTCGCGTCCGGCCGCTCGATGCAACAGATCGCAGCCGGCAAGGGGAAGGCACCGAAGCCGTTCATGCTCGCCAAGGGCAACGGCAAGGCGAAAGCCGACGCGGTCTGGCAATCCAACCATGGCATGGCCGCCGACGCGCGCGCAAAGATGAAGGCACCGTCGCCCAAAGCGCAGCTTAAGGCGCGCCCGGCAGCGAAGCCGAAGCACGTCTCGGAGATGCCTGACTTCGTCTCACCGCAACTCTGCACTGCGGTCGAGAGCCCGCCCAATGCCGCAGGCTGGTGCCACGAGATCAAGTTCGACGGCTACCGCGTGCAGCTGCGTGTCGAAGACGGCGATGCCGTGCTCAAGACCCGCAAGGGCCTCGACTGGACCGGCAAGTTCGCCGCGATCGCGAAAGAGGCGAGCAGCCTGCCGGACGTCCTGATCGACGGCGAGATCGTCGCGCTCGACAAGAACGGCACGCCGCATTTTTCGACCCTGCAGGCCGCGCTGTCGGACGGCAAGACCGACAGCCTGATCTTCTACGCGTTCGATCTGCTGTTCGAGGGCACCAACGATCTGCGGCCGCTGCCGCTGCGCGAGCGCAAGGCGCGGCTGAAACAGCTGCTCGAGGCGCGCAAGGGCAAGAACTTCCTGATCCGCTATGTCGAGCATTTCGAGGACAGCGGCGACGCCGTGCTGGCGTCCGCGCGCAAGCTCAAGCTCGAAGGCATCGTCTCGAAGCGGCTCGACGGCGCCTATCGCGCGGGCCGCTCCGACGACTGGACGAAAGCAAAGATCCGCGCCGGGCATGAAGTGGTGATCGGCGGCTGGAAGACCACTGGCGGCAAATTCCGCTCGCTGATGGCGGGCGTCTATCGCGGCGATCATCTTGCCTTTGTCGGTATCGTCGGCACCGGCTTCGGCGCCGATACCGTCCGCCGCATCATGCCGGCGCTGAAGGCGGCGGCGGCGGACAAAAGCCCGTTCGGCGGCAAGAACCCGCCGAAGAAGACCCGCGACGTGCACTGGCTGAAACCGGAGCTGGTCGCCGAGATCGAGTTCGGCGGCTGGACCGGCGCCGGCAACATCCGCCAGGCCGCGTTCAAGGGTCTGCGTCAGGACAAGCCGGCGCGCGAGGTGGAGGCCGAGACGCCGGTCGCAACCAGGGTGGTGAGGCCGATGGCCAAGGGCATCGCAAAGACGAGCGCGGCAAGGAAGGGCGCGGGAAAGGCATCCAGCGAGGTGATGGGGGTCGTCATCTCGCATCCCGACAAGGCGCTGTGGCCCGATGCCGGCGACGGCGCGGCGGTGACCAAGCTCGACCTTGGGAACTATTTCGAGGCGGTTGGGGAATGGATGATCGGCTACCTCAAGGGCCGGCCATGCTCGATCGTGCGCGCGCCCGACGGCATCAAGGGCGAGACCTTCTTCCAGCGCCACGCGATGGCCGGCACGTCAAAGCTGCTGAAGCTTGCAAAGGTCTCGGGCGACCGCAAACCCTATCTGCAGATCGATCAGGTCGAGGGCCTGGCGGCGGTCGCGCAGCTCGGCGGGCTCGAGCTGCATCCCTGGAATTGTGCACCCGATGCCTACGACACGCCGGGCCGGCTGGTGTTCGATCTCGACCCGGCGCCCGACGTTGCCTTCGCCGACGTGATCGAGGCCGCCAAGGAGATGCGCCAGCGGCTCACCGCGGTCGGTTTGGAAAGCTTCTGCAAGACCACTGGTGGCAAGGGCCTTCACGTCGTGACGCCGCTGCTATCGGGCGCAAGGGACAAGGTGACGTGGAAGGAAGCCAAGGCGTTCGCGCAGGCCGTTTGCCAGTGGATGGAGCAGGACGACCCCGAGCGCTATCTGATCAACATGTCGAAGGCCAAGCGCCGGGGAAAGATCTTCCTCGACTATCTGCGCAACGACCGGATGTCGACCGCGGTTGCCGCGCTGTCGCCGCGCGCGCGTTCCGGTGCCACCGTGTCGATGCCGCTGACCTGGACGCAGGTGCGCGGCGATCTCGATCCGAAGAAGTACACCGTGCGCACCGTGCCGGCGCTGCTGGCGAAGAGCAAGGCGTGGGACGGCTATGAGGATGCCGCTGCGTCGATCAAGGCGGCGATGAAGAAGCTGGCAGCGGTGTCGTGATTGCGTGAGGCGGGTGGCGCTCCCCGCCTCGTCATACCCCGCGAAAGCGGGGTATCCAACGCCGCGGCGGGGCTTTGCGGGTGGGCGCTTCGCGTCTTTGCCCACCCAATGGATTCGGGTGTCTAGATCCTGCCCATCAGCAGCAGAATCAGCAGGATCACGATGACGAGACCCAATCCGCCGCCGCCATAATAGCCGGTGCCGTAGAATGGTCCGCCGCCGATGCCGCTGAAGCCGCCGAGCAGCGCGATAACCAGAATGATGAGAATGATCGTTCCAATTGACATCTCGAGGTCTCCTCAGCCCGCGGGCCTGTCTCATTTCTGCCCTTCGGGAAAGAAAACATCCCGCCACTGCGAAGGTTCCGGATTTGGCGGCGCGATAAACTGCCTGGTTCTTCCGTTTGGCTTGGAACGGAACTACATCTGGCAAATCCAAGCAGGAGTTTTGTGCGATGTCCGCGCCACTTATTGTTTCGATCCCGCACAGCCTCGGCCGCGACGAGGCGATGCGTCGCCTCAAGACTGGCCTGTCGCGCGCGACGGCCAGTCTGCCGGTGGTCAGCGTCGACGAGGAGCTCTGGAACGACAACCGGATGGACTTTCGGGTCCGTGCGCTGGGGCAGGTGGCGGCCGGACATGTCGATGTCGAGGACGCCTTCGTCCGTGTCGAGGTGACGCTGCCTTGGCTGCTGCAGGGCTTCGCCGAGGCCGCGCAGGCCGCGATCCAGAAGCGCGGGCAGCTGCTGCTGACCAAGCGTTGATCAGGCACGGTCCAGCGCGCGGCTCCGCTTTGCTGGTCGCTTCGCCGTTGCGCGGGCCTTTGCTTTCAGCACCGCGACCGGCAGATGCTCGAACAGCGCGGAGAGCTCAATCCTGTCCTTACCGTCCGACATCACATATCCCGGCAACTCGATTGTTCCCTCGAACGCCTCGGGCCGCGGCCATGCGCGCCCGCCCTGTGTGAACGGAGCAAGGAATCGTGCCACCGCGACGATGGCCGCGTCGCGGCCGTGGCGCCGCGCGAAGGCGATGACGTGGTCGCGGTGCGGCCCGCTCACCGCAAGCGGCTCGTAGACGCCGCTGGTGAACACATCGCTCATCTCGTTGCGCAGCCGCAAGAGATGCCGCGTCCAGGCGAATTTCAACCGGCCGTCGCGCCAGTCCTGCGCCAGGGCATCCCAATCCAGCGTCTCGAGCGCTGCCAGCGCCGCGGCACGTCCGGCGAAATCGACCGGACGGCGATTGTCGGGGTCGACCAGCGAGAAATCCCACAGTTCGGTGCCCTGATAGAAATCCGGCACGCCCGGCATGGTCGCCTTCAGCGTGATCTGGCTCAGCGAATTCAGCGCGCCGAGCAGCGCGGTGCGCTGCGCCAGCGTCTGCAGCGAGTCGATGAATTCGGGCGAGGTGGCGCGGTCGAGGATGCGCGCAATGAAGATTTTGACGCCGGCTTCATAGGACTCGTGCGGGTTGAGCCAGCTGGTCTCCTGCTTGCCCTCGCGCGCCGCCTTCAGCGCGTAGGCCTGGATGCGTGCAACGAAGTCCTTGTCGTCAGGCTCCCAGGCGCCGAGCAGGGCCTGATACAGCATGTATTCGAACGTCGCCGACGGCGCGCGCAGCTCGCCGTCGAGCACGAGATGCGGCGCATTCAGCACCTTCCAGCGCGCCACCGCGCTGGTCCATTCGCCGGGGATTTCCGCCAGCGCCATGATGCGGGTGCGGGCGTCCTCGCCACGCTTGGTGTCGTGGGTCGCGGTCGAGGTCATGCCGTGCGGCCAGTCGCGCGCGCGGGCTTTCATCATCGCGTGGAAGCGATCGGCGGGCAGCGCGTTCGCCGCCGGATCGCCGCCGACCTCGCTCAGCGCCAGCAGGCGGTGATAGCGGTAGAAGGTGGTGTCCTCCAGCGACTTTGCCATCATCGGTCCGGTGAACTGCTGCACCTTCAGCGCAAATCGGCGCACGCGCGGCGCGCTATGCGGCGGACGCCCGGGCTTGAGCAGGTCCATGGTCAGGGCATCACGCAGGAAGTCGAAAATGCCGTCATCGGCGGCGAACCAGTCGGCGCGGGCGCGTGCGATGGTCTGATCGATCAGCGCGCGGTCGTGCGTGCTCGGTGTGGAGGAGGTGAGATAGGTGCGGTAGACCGGGAAATGCAGCACGTAGAGTTCGAGCGCCTGGCGCAGGCTGTCGGCCGAGAAGTCGCGGGTCGAGTAGTGGCCGTTGGCGATGCGCGCCAGGAGGCGCGCCAGCACGGTGAACTCGCTCGTCAGCAGCGTCTCCAGCACTCGGCGCTTGGCTTCGCGCAGCACCGGCGCCAGCGCCGGCGACTGGCTGCTGATCTGCCGCCACACCTCGCCGAGCGGATCGAGGCCGGCACCGTCGACCAGCACCTGGCTGATCGCGTTCATCCATTCATAGCCGGTGGTGCCATGGACACCGCTGAACGCCGGCAGCTTCTCGTCCTCGCCGAGGATCTTCTCGATCACCATGTAGAACGGCCGCGCCTTGGCCCCTTGCGCGGAGCGGATCAGGCGGCGCAGCCGGTGGAAATATTGCGCGGGATCGCGCAGGCCGTCGATGTGGTCGAGCCGCAGGCCCTGCAGCCGGTCCTCCGCGATCAGCCGCTTCACCAGGCTGTGGCTGGCCTCGAAGGTGGCGGCGTCCTCGACGCGCAGGCCCGCCAGCGTGTTGATGTCGAAGAAGCGGCGGTAGTTGATGTCGCTGGAGGCGAGCCGCCAGTGGCCGAGCTTGTAGTGCTGGCGCTCCAAGAGATGATGCAGCGCCAGCGTCTGACTGGGGCGATCCTCGCCGGCGCGATAGGCGTCGAGCCCGCGCGCGATGATGTCGGAACCGCCGGCGATCGCGCGCAGCTCCGCCTTGAAGGCCGGCGCCTCGGCACGGTTCGGATGGCGCAGCCCGCGATAGCGTGCGGCCAGCGCGAGCATGGCGCGGCCGGCGGCGCTGTCCTCCGCAACGGCCTCGCGGACGATGGTCCGCAGCACCTCGCCATAGCGTTCCGGCGCGATCGGCAGCCGATGCTCGTAATACCAGGCCGAAAAACTGCCTTCGCCCTCGTCGTAACGCAGCTCGATTTCGCCGCGCTCGAGCGCCTGGCCGTACGATGCGCCGAGGATCGGCAGCAGCACGCCGCCGCGGGCCCGATAGGGCAGCTGGTCCCAGTCGATGTCGAAGGAGGCGGCATGCGGCGAGGCCGGTCCCCATTCCAGCATGTCGAGCCACCACGGATTGTCGGCAAAGTGCACGCCGACATGGTTCGGTACGAAATCCAGGATCAGGCCGAGATCATTACGCTTCAGCGCTTCGCTGAAACGGGAAAAGCCTTCCTCGCCGCCGAGCTCGGGATTGAACTTGGTATGGTCGACGACGTCGTAGCCATGCGTCGAGCCCTTGCGGGCCTTGGTGAAGGGCGAGGCATAGACGTGGCTGATGCCGAGCGCCTTCAGATACGGCGCCACGGCGGCGGCAGCATCGAAGTCGAAATCGGCAGTCAGTTGCAGGCGGTAGGTCGCGATCGGGATCGCGAGAGGCATCATTCTATCCGATGTTCCAGCGCACGGCCCAGGCGGGGAGGTGCCCCGACAACGCGCCGCCCCAGATCGCAGTTCCCTTCGGCTCCGGCGCGTCCGAGATCGCGCGGTCCGACAGGTTGGCCGTGAGCCGCAGCGTGCTGCCGTCGCCCATTTGCCAGTGAGCGGTCAGCAGATCGTCGGCGACGATGGCATCGCCGAAACGCGCTCCTGCCAGCCGTGGCATGATCTCGCGCCGACGAACTGTGAGCAGGTCGCGGACCAGCGCCAGCCGCCCCCGGCCGGGATCGCGGCCAAGCGCTGTCCAGTCCAGCACGGCGGATTGCATGGTCGTCTTGTCGAGCGGATCGGGAATCTCGTCGCCATATTTGGCGTAGGCCCAGGCGAATTCCTGGCGCCGTCCCTTGCGCACGGCATCGGCGAGGTCGCCCTTGAAATCGCAGAAGAATGGAAAGGGCTCGGTCGCGCTCCATTCCTCGCCCATGAACAGCATCGGTATCGTCGGCGCGAGCAGGGTGACCGCGAGCGCGGCTTCGACCGCTTCCGGCTTGGCGATGCTGACGAGCCGGTCGCCGAGCGGGCGGTTGCCGATCTGGTCGTGGTTTTGCAGGAAGTTGATGAAGCAGGTCGGCGACAGCGCGCCGCTCGGCTCGCCGCGAGGCTTGTTGCCCCAGAATGCCGAGACCTCGCCCTGGTAGACATAGCCGGATGACAGTGCGCGGACGAGGTCCTGCTTCGGCGCGCGCTGATAGTCGCCGTAATAGCCCTGCGTCTCGCCGGTCAGCGACACGTGCCAGACGTGGTGATAGTCGTCGTTCCATTGGCCGCGGAACTTGCCCTGCGGCGGCTCCTCCGAGGCGTCGAGCAGTCTTGCGAGGTTGTCGCCGTTCTCAAGCACGAGGTTGATGTGCCGGCCGGTCTCGGTGGCGAGACGTCCCGCTGCCTTGCTGAAGTCATGCACCACGGCGACGTCGCCGGCCTCGACGATCATGTTCACCGCATCGAAGCGCAGCCCGTCGAAGCGATAATCGCGCAGCCAGCTCAGCACGCTGCCGATTGCAAAGGCGCGCACTTCCGGTACGCGGTAATCGATCGCGCTGCCCCATGGTGTCTGCGCGTCGGTGAAGAAGGACGGCGCGTAGCGGCCGAGGTAATTCCCGTCGGGGCCGAAATGGTTGTAGACCACGTCGAGCATCACCATCAGCCCGCGCAGATGGGCTTCGTCGATCAGGGTCTTGAGGTCGTCGGGGCGGCCATAGGCGCTGTCCGGCGCATACCACAGCACGCCGTCATAGCCCCAGTTGCGCTTGCCGGCGAAGTCCGCGAGCGGCATCAGCTCCAGCGCGGTGATGCCGGTCGCCACCAGATGATCGAGCTTGTCGATCATGGCGCGATAGGTGCCTTCCGGCGTGAAGGTGCCGACATGCGCCTCGAGCACGACGGCCTCATGCCAGGGCCGCCCGCGCCACTCCGTCGCGCGCCACTTGAACGCGGAGTGGTCGATCACCTCGCTGGGGCCGAACACGTCGTCCGGCTGGAAAGCGGCGGCCGGATCGGGGACATCGACCTCGTCATCGATGCGAAATTTGTAACGGGTGCCGGCGCGCGCACCGGGAATCTCGGCGACGTACCATCCGGCCGCATCACGCGTCAGCGCATGCGCATCGCGACTTCGCGTATGCGGCTTGTCGAGCAGCAGGTCGACCCTCTTGGCCGCCGGCGCCCACAGCCGGAAGCGCGCTCCGTCGGCAGTCAGCTCCGGTCCGAAATGCTGCGCATTCATGCGGCGCCCGCAAAGGCCAGCACCGAGCGCGGCGGGGCCTTGGTCTCGGCGGCGGAAGCGAATTGCCCAGACGTCTGCACCGTCTCGGTCGTGTTCAGCACCTGCTGCCAGCTCCTATATTCGGGCATTTTCGGCATCTTGAACGCGATCTCCTGCGGTGCGGCATTCAGCACGATAAAGATCGGCGCCTGGCCTGGTTCCACCGGCCCCAGAACATAGGCCAGAAACCTGCTCTCCGGGAACTTCCAGTCGGATTCCTTCATCTCCTCCGCCGACGGCGTCAGCCACAGCACGCCATAGCTGCCGTCGGTGCGGCGGCCGTCGAGCCAGCGCTGGCAGTGAATCTGGCCGAAGCGCCGGCGCAGCGCGGTGAGGTGGGCGACGAAATCGATGGCGTCGTCGTCGGTGCCGAGGTTCTCCCAGCCGATCCAGCCGGTCTCGTTGTCCTGGCAATAGGCGTTGTTGTTGCCGCCCTGGGTGTTGGCGACCTCGTCGCCGGCGAGGATCAGCGGCGTGCCCTGCGCCAGCAACAGGCAGGCGAGCGCGTTCTTCCGCAACTGGCGGCGCAGCGCGACGATGGCGGGATCGTCGGTCGGTCCCTCATGGCCGCAATTGTTGCTGTGATTGTCGTTGGAGCCGTCGCGATTGTCCTCGCCATTGGCCTCATTGTGCTTCTGGTTGTAGCTGAACAGATCGGCCAGCGTGAAACCGTCGTGCACCGTGATATGGTTGATGCTGGCGCGGGTCGCGCGATTGTCGTGATGAAACAGGTCGGACGAGGCGGTCATCCGGCTCGAGATTTCGCCGGTCAGATTGCCTTCGCCGCTCCAGTAGCGCCGCATCGCGCTGCGGTAGCGGTCGTTCCATTCCGACCATTGCGAGGGAAACGCGCCGACCTGGTAGCCGCCGAGGCCGAGATCCCAGGGCTCGGCGACCATCTTCACATTGGCCAGCACCGGGTCCTGGCGCACCGCGGTGAGGAATGCATGGCCGCGATCGAAGCCGTTCGCCCCGCGCGCCAGCGTGGTGGCGAGATCGAAGCGGAAGCCGTCGACATGGCAGACCTCGACCCAGTAGCGCAGCGAGTCCATCACCATCTGCAGCACGCGCGGATGGGTGAGGTTGACCGAGCTGCCGCAGCCGGTGAAGTCGTCGTAGAAGCGCGGATTCTCGCGGTTCAGCCAGTAGTAGGAGGCGTTGTCGATGCCGCGGAAGCACAGCGTCGGGCCCATATGGTTGCCCTCGGCGGTGTGGTTGTAGACGACGTCGAGCATCACCTCGATGCCGGCGTCGTGCAGCCGCGCCACCGTGGTACGGAAGGAGTCGAGCGCATTGTCCTGGGCGTAGCGCGCCTCCGGTGCGAAGAATGCGATGGTGTTGTAGCCCCAGTAGTTCGACAGCTTCTTCTCGACCAGGATGCGGTCGTCGACCAGGCCGTGGATCGGCAATAACTCGACGGTGGTGACGCCGAGCCGCTTGAGGTGGCTGATCATCGCGGGCGACGACAGCCCGCCATAGGTGCCGCGCAGGTTCGGCGGCACGTCCTCGCGCTTCTGGGTCAGGCCCTTGACGTGCGCCTCGTAGATAATGGTGTCCTCCCACGGAATCTGCGGCCGAATCTCGCGTCGGCCCCAGTTGAAGCTCTCGTCGACGACCACCGCTTTCGGCATGCCGCGGGCGTTGTCGCGCCGGTCGAAGGAGAGATCCTCGCGTGCGCTGCCGGTACGGTAGCCGAAATGCGCGTCGCTCCACACCAGCCGGCCGGCGAGCCGCTTGGCATAGGGATCGAGCAGCAGCTTGTTCGGGTTGAAGCGATGGCCGCGCTCCGGCGCGTAGGGGCCGTAGACGCGATAGCCGTAGAGCTGGCCCGGCGAGACGTCGTTGAGATAGCAGTGCCAGACGTCCTCGGTGCGCTCCGGCAGCTCGATCCGCTCGAGCTCGCGGCGGCCCTGGCCGTCGAACAGGCACAGCTCGACCTTCTCGGCATTGGCCGAGAACAGCGCAAAATTGGTGCCCCTGCCGTCCCAGCTTGCACCAAGCCGTGCGGACGTTCCCCCGGTCAGTCGCATGGCTCAGCTTTCCGGTACGAGGAAGATCGCGGCCAACGGCGGAATCGTGAGACTGAGCTCCGGTGTTGCACCCTCGGCAGCGCGGATCTCGCCGGCATTGCCGACATTGGTGCCGCCGTAATGCGTAGAGTCCGAATTGAGCACCTCGTGCCACTTGCCCGCGAACGGCACGCGGACGCGATAGTCGCGATAGACGTTGGGCGAGAAGTTCGCGACCACCAGGCAGCGCGCGCGGGCATCGTTGCCCTTGCGTAGCCACGCGAACACGTTGTTGGCAGCGTCGTCGGTGATCACCCAGTCGAAGCCGGCCTGGTCGCAGTCGAGCTCGTGCAGCGCCGGCACCGCGCGATAGAGACGGTTGAGATCGCGGACCAGGTTCTGGATGGCGCTGTGCTGCGGCTGATCAAGCAAGTGCCAATCGATCGAATAGTCGTGGTTCCACTCGCGCTCCTGGCCGAACTCGCAGCCCATGAACATCAGTTTCTTGCCGGGATGTCCGAACATGAAGCTGTAGTAGACGCGCAGATTGGCAAAGCGCTGCCAGTTGTCGCCGGGCATCCGCCCGAGGATCGAGCGCTTGCCGTGCACGACCTCGTCATGCGACAGCGGCAGGATGAAGTTTTCCGAGAACGCGTAGTGCAGGCCGAACAGGATGTCGCCGTGATGATATTTGCGATGGATCGGATCCTTGCCGATATATTTCAGCGTGTCGTGCATCCAGCCCATGTTCCACTTGTAGCCGAAGCCGAGCCCGCCATATTCGACCGGCCGCGACACCTGCGGCCATGCGGTGGATTCTTCTGCCGCAGTCGTCGCCTGCGGAAAGCGCGCGAACACCTCGGTGTTGAAGCGGCGCAGGAAGTCGATCGCCTCGATGTTTTCCCGGCCGCCATATTTGTTCGGGATCCAGCCGCCCGAGGGGCGGCTGTAGTCGAGGTAGAGCATGGAGGCGACGGCATCGACGCGCAGGCCGTCGATGCCGTAGCGGTCGAGCCAGAACAATGCGTTCGACACGAGGAAGTTTGTGACCTCGGTGCGCCCGTAGTTGTAGATCAGCGTGCCCCAGTCGAGATGGCGGCCCTGCAACGGGTTGGCGTGCTCGTACAGCGCTGTGCCGTCGAAATGGCCGAGGCCATGCGGATCGTCGGGGAAATGCCCCGGCACCCAGTCGAGCAGCACGCCGAGACCTTTGCGATGGCACGCATCGACGAGGGCGGCGAAATCCTCGGGCGAGCCGAAGCGGCTGGTCGGCGCGAACATGCCAGTCGGCTGGTAGCCCCAGGAGCCGTCGAACGGATGCTCCGAGATCGGCAGGAATTCGATATGGGTGAAGCCCATGTCGCGGGCATAGGCCGGAAGCTGTTCCGCCATCTCGCGATAGGTCAGCCATTCATTCTGGCCCTTGCGCCGCCATGAACCGAGATGGACCTCGTAGATCGACATCGGCGAGCTCAGCGCGTTGACGCGATCGGGCGCCGGGCGCGGGTGCGGAATGTTGCGCTCATCGATCACGATCGACGCGGTCTTGGGGCGGACCTCGGCGGCGAATGCCATCGGGTCCGATTTCAGCGGCAGATGCTGGCCGTTCCGTCCGATGACCTCGAACTTGTAATGGTCGCCGACGCGGGCGCGCGGGATGAACAGCTCCCAGTAGCCGACGCCGCGCACCCGCATCGGATGCCGCCTGCCGTCCCAGAAATTGAAGTCGCCGACCACGCTGACGCGCCGCGCGTTCGGCGCCAGCACCACGAAGCCGACGCCGTCGACGCCGTCGAGCGTCATCGGATGCGCGCCGAGCGTGTCGTAGAGCCGCTGATGGGTGCCTTCGCCGAGCAGATAGAGATCGAAGTCGCTGAGGATCGGCGGGAAGCGGTAAGCGTCCTCGAGCTCGACGACATTGTCGCCGAAGCGGGCGCGGAGCTGATAGCGCTTGGAGCCGTTCGGCAGCGGACCCGCGAACAGGCCGGCGTCGTGGATCCGGGCGAGCGGCGCCGCCTCGCCGTGTTCGCCGATCGCCTCGACGTCGCTGGCATCCGGCAGGAAGGCGCGCACGACGTTGCGGTCGCCCTCGGTGTGGAGGCCGAGATAATGGAAGGGATCGGAGTGGCGGCCTTCGATGATCGCATAGGCCTCGGCGGGCAGCTTGCTCATGCAACCTCATGCGGCTGTTGCGCCAGGATCCTCAGCAGGCCGGTCAGCGGCACGCGCAGCCAATCCGGCCGGTTGGCGAGTTCATATTCGACCTCGTAGAACGCCTTCTCGATCAGGAACAGGCTGAGCAGGCGCTCGGCCGTTTTGGCGTCGGCGGGCCACAGCCGCTGGCCGGCCATGGCTTCGCGATAGGCCGCCAGGAACGTATCCGCGGCCTGGTCGCGCCATTCGGCCAACGCAAGGCTCAACCTGCCGCTCTCGTCGGGGGCGACCTTGAGCGTGCGTTCCAGCGCCGCGCTCGCGGCATAGTCGATCGAGCGCAGCAGGCCCGCGACGTCGCGCGCGGCCGGTGCCTTGCGTCGCCGCTCGGCGATGGTGCGGCCCGGCCCGCCATCGAAATCGATGATGAAGATGTCGTCCTTGACGATCAGGAACTGGCCGAGATGGAGATCGCCGTGGTGGCGGATGTTGAAGCCGTCGGTCTCGCGCGGCAGCAGCGCCTTGAGCCGTTCCGGCAGCATGTCGTGCCGGCCCAGCAGCTCGTCGGCGAGCAGCCGGTCGCCGTCCTTCATGCTGTCGCGGCGCTGCTTCAGCGAGTCGAACACGCGCTCGGCGCGCGCCATGATCTCGTCGTTCCAGCGCTGCAGGTCCTCGGGCCGGGTCGGCTCAGGCGCAAAATCCGGCAGGTCGCGGTTGCTGGCGAGCGCGATGTGCAACTCAGCGAGGCGCTTGCCGGCTTGCGCCAGATGGCGCAAATAGCCGGCCTCATCGACGTTCTCCGCCGCCTGCTCGCTCGCTGCGAGCAGCCGCTGCTTCTCGACCAGACGATCGAGGTGCGAGGCCGCCACCGTCCAGAGATCGCCCTGGTTGACCACCATGGCGTGCAGCACCGCGATCGCGCTGCGCTTGTCGCCCTCGACCAGCTCGGCGGTGCCGAGCAGGGCCGGGCTGTTGGGAAAGTTCACCACTTCGGTGAGGAAACGGCAGATCTCGATCTCCGGATTGATGCCGACCTCGAGCTTCCGGTAGATCTTGGTGACGTAGTCGTTGTCGACCAGCGCGGTCGAATGCGGCTGATCGTTCTCGAACACGCGGATGCGCTCGGGCTGGCGCACGGGTCTGTCGGCAAAGCGGCTGGTCGGCTTGAACTCGAGCTTGAGGCCTTGCTCGCTTTCGTCGACCACGAGGTTCTCCCGCAGATTGCGCAGGAACAGCCCGGTGAAGATCTGGTCGGTCGCGACATCGAGCAGCGTGCCCTCGCGGGCGCCCTGGCGCACGGCGGCGAAGGCGCGCGGGTTGTAGCGCTCGCGATCGAAGCGCACCCACTCGATCTGCATCGGCAGCACGTAGCGGCTGGTGGTGCCGCGCTCGGTGGATTCGAAGAAGATCAGCCAGGGCCGGTTGTCGCCGATATCGCAGAACGGGATCGCGGACACCAGTGTCGGCTGGATCGCCTTGGCGGAATGCTCCGGATACCAGCGCGTGCGTGCGAGATGGCCGGGCAGCACGTCGCGCTCGAACACGCCGCGCTCGCGCGCCAGCGAGGTCCAGGTGGAATTGAGCGGCACCACCAGCGTCTCGAACTCCGGCACCGCGCGCGGCGTCACCGGCTCGGACTTGTCGCGCTCCTGCAGCTGGAACCAGTAGAAGCCGTAGGGCGCCAGCGTGATCATGTAGGGCAGTTCGCCGATCGCCGGGAAGCGCGTGCGTCCCAGCATCTCGAGCGGAATGCGGTCCTTGAAGGCCGACAGGTCGAGCTGGGTGGCCTGCGCCGAGCGCGACAGGTTGGCGACGCACAGGATGACCTCGCCATTGTACTGCCTGACATAGGCCAGCACCGAGCGGTTCTCCGGGCGGATGAAGGTCATGGTGCCGCGCCCGAATGCGAGCGTCGACTTGCGCACCGCGATCAGCCGCTTGGTCGCAGACAGCAGCGACGACAGGCTGCGCGACTGCGCCTCGACATTGACGGCCTCGTAGCCGTAGACCGGATCCATGATCATCGGGGCATACAGCCGCGCGGGATCGGCGCGCGAAAAGCCGCCGTTGCGGTCCGGCGACCATTGCATCGGCGTACGCACGCCGTTGCGGTCGCCGAGATAGATGTTGTCGCCCATGCCGATCTCGTCGCCGTAATAGATGATCGGCGTGCCCGGGAACGACAGCAACAGCGAGTTCATCAGCTCGATCTTGCGCCGGTCATTGTCCATCAGCGGGGCAAGGCGGCGGCGGATGCCGACATTGATGCGGGCGCGCGGGTCGTTGGCGTAGGTCGACCACAGATAATCGCGCTCGACGTCGGTGACCATTTCCAGCGTCAGCTCGTCGTGATTGCGCAGGAACAGCGCCCATTGGCAGGCCGGCGGAATATCCGGCGTCTGGCGCAGAATGTCGGTGATCGGGAAGCGGTCCTCCTGGGCGATTGCCATGTAGATGCGCGGCATCAGCGGGAAGTGATAGGCCATGTGGCACTCGTCGCCATGGCCGAAATATTCCTGCACATCCTCCGGCCATTGATTGGCCTCGGCGAGCAGCACCTTGTCCTTGGCGTAGGCGTCAAGCTCCTGGCGCAGCCGCTTGATGATGGCATGCGTCTCCGGCAGGTTCTCGTTGTTGGTGCCGTCGCGCTCGCACAGATAGGGAATGGCATCGAGCCGGAAACCGTCGACGCCGGTGTCGAGCCAGCGCTTCATCACCTGCACGATGGCCCGCACCACGCGGGGATTGTCGAAATTCAAATCCGGCTGGTGCGAGAAGAAGCGGTGCCAGTAGAACTGGCCGGCTTCCGGATCCCAGGTCCAGTTCGACTTCTCCGTGTCGGTGAAGATGATGCGGGTATCGAGATATTTCTGGTCGGTGTCGCTCCAGACGTACCAGCTTCGCGCGCTCGAATTCGGCGGGCTGCGGCGGGCGCGCTTGAACCAGGCGTGCTGGTCCGAGGTGTGGTTGACGACGAGCTCGGTGATGACGCGCAGGCCGCGCTTCTTGGCTTCCTGGATGAAGCGCTTGAAATCCTTCATCGTCCCGAAATCGGGATTGATGTCGCCGTAGTCGGCGATGTCGTAGCCGTCGTCGCGGCCGGGCGAGGGGTAGAACGGCAGCAGCCACAGCGTGGTCACGCCGAGGTCCTGCAAATAGCCGAGCTTCTCGGTCAGCCCCGCGAAATCGCCGATGCCGTCATTGTTGCTGTCGGCGAAGGCCTTGACGTGCAGCTGATAGATGATCGCGTCCTTGTACCACAGCTTGTCGGTGGCCTCGGTCGCGACCTTCTCCTTGATGTCGATGGAGGAGAATACGTTCATGTCGGCTCCCTCGAGGCCATGCAGCGCAGCAGCAGCGCGGGATCGCGCTCCGGGTCGATGCGCAGGCGCAGGCCCCCCCATTCGAGTGCGTGGCGTTCGCCGCTGACGAGATCCTCCACGGCCGCGACCGGACGATCGCCGATCTCGACGTCGCCGAGCGGAAGCCAGACCTCGCGCGCCTCGCCCGACAAGGCGATGACGGCCGCGACCACGTTGCTCCGGTCGACCGATTGCTTGACGAAGCCGATCAAATTGCCGTCCTCAATGCCGATAAAGCGCAAACTGGCCGTCTGTTGCAGGGCCGAATTGCCGCGCCTGATCCGATTGAGCGCGGCGATATAGGGCTTGATGTTCCCGGGCCTGTCCCAGTCCCGGACCTTGATCTGGTACTTTTCGGAATCGGCATATTCCTCCCGGCCTGGGATGGGGGCATGCTCCAACAGCTCGAAGCCACTATAGATACCGTAACTGCTCGACAGCGTCGCCGCCAGAGCGAGACGCGACTTGAACATCCAGGGTGTGCCGCCCTGCAGATGGAAGGGCAGGATGTCCGGCGTGTTGACGAAGAAATTCGGCCGAAAGAAGTCACGCTCGGGATAGCCGATCAACTCGCCGAGATACTGCTCGAGCTCGAAGCGCTGGGTGCGCCAGGTGAAATAGCTGTAGGATTGCGAGAAGCCCAGCTTGGCGAGCCCCTTCATCAGCTTCGGCCGTGCGAAGGCTTCCGCCAGGAACAAGACTTCCGCGTCGTGGCGCTGCACCTCCCGGATCAGCCATTCCCAGAACGGCAGCGGCCTGATGTGCGGATTGTCGACCCGGAAGATCTTCACGCCCTGCTCGACCCAGAACAGCACGACGTCGCGCAGCGCCTGCCACAGCGCGCCGGCTTGCTCACATCCGAAATCCGGATCGACGACGTCGTCCCAGCGCTGCGGCGGATGCTCGGCCGGGCGCATTGATCCGTCCGGGCGTCGCCTGAACCATTCCGGATGCTGCTTCAGCCAGGGGTGGTCGGGCGAACATTGGACCGCGAAGTCGAGCGCGACCTCCATGCCGTGGGCATGGCAGGCGGCGACGAAGGCGCGGAAGTCGTCGAGCGTGCCGAGCTGCGGATGCACGGCGTCGTGGCCCCCCTCGGCCGAGCCGATCGCATAGGGGCTGCCGGGATCACCAGGCTGCGCGATCGCCGCATTGTTGCGGCCCTTGCGGTGCTGCTGCCCGATCGGGTGGATCGGCGCCAGCAGCACGACGTCGAAGCCCATCGCCGCGATATCGGGCAGCCGCGCGACGCAATCGCGGAAGCTCGCATGCGCGCCTGCCACCTTGCCCTGGCTTCGCGGAAACATCTGATACCAGGTGCTGTAGCGCGCCCGCGGCCGCTCGGCGACCAGCGCAAATAGTGGCGAGCGCGTCAGGTCGCGGCGAAACTGGCTGCCGGCCATCGCCGTCTGCAATTCCGGCGCGAGCAATGCACCGGCCTCGCCGGTCTGTAGATAGATCTCGCACTGCCTGATGATCACCGCCGCAGCCGCCGGGCCCCCGGCCTGCGCCTTTGTCAGCAGGCCGGCGCCTTCGATCGCGTCCAGCGTGTGGCCGGTGCCGCGCTTCTGCTTCTGCTCGAAGCGATGCCGCCAGCTGGCGAATTCATCGGTCCAGGCCTCGACCGCATAGGCGTAGCGGCCGGGACGGTCGGGCACGAAACTGCCGGTCCAGCGGTCGTCGCTGTGCAGTGTCATCGGCGCATGTTGCCATTCACCGCCATCCTCGTGACGCCACGCCAGCGCGGCCGCTATCACGTCATGTCCGTCACGATAGATGTCGGCCCACACGTCGACCGGTTCACCCACGATGCGCTTGACCGGAAAGCGGCCGCCATCGACCGACGGGTAAACGTCAGTGATATGAAAAGTGCCGCTGGCACTCTCGACAGGTCGGGCGGTTTTGTTCACGGTGATGCCGCCATTCAAGATGCAAAGGCCGTCCCGGCAGCGGGAAGGAGGCGCGCCAGACCCATATAGTAAGCCACTTGCCGGGCAATGGTTCCCGGCGGGAACGCCGGATAGGGTAGAGCGTTGACCATCAACTATCCCTTTCCCGTATCTGAACAATTTAGCAGCGGGTCGTAATACCGTTGCAAGCCAGCAGCGTGCCGCATGGACCTTTACGCCAAAGCCAAGACCCTGGGTATCCAGACTGAGTATATCGACGGCAGCGGTCACCTGCGTGTGACAACCCCTGAGGCGCTCTTGGCGATCCTCGATGCGCTGCCGCCGGAGACGCCGCGGCGGATCGTCGCCCATCCCGTGGTCGTCAGGCCCGGCCGCGCCGCCGCGACCGCGCTGTCGGAAACTGCCCAGCTTCCGGTGCAATGGAAGATTGCGAGCGGCGCAAGCGTGCTCGCGCAGGGCGAGGCGCACGAGCGCAATGTGGCATGGCCGCCCGGTCTGCCCGAAGGCGTGCATCGCTTGCAGGTCGCGGACGCGTCTGGCGCGCGCGAGGAGCTGCCGCTGCTCGTTGCCCCGGAGAGCGCGTTCGGCGGCGAATTCGACCGCTGCTGGGTAATCGCGGTCCAGCTCTACGGCGTGCGTTCTGCGCGCAACTGGGGCATCGGCGACTTCACCGATTTGCGGGGCCTGCTCGACTTCGCGCATCATCTCGGCGCCGACGGCATCGGACTCAATCCGCTGCACGCGCTGTTCGACGACCGGCCCGGCGACTGCAGCCCGTACTCGCCGAACAGCCGGCTGTTCCTCAACGCGCTCTATATCGACGTCGAAAAGATTCCCGAGTTCCGGATCGACGCCGAGACGCAAGGTGCGCTGGCGCAGCTGCGTTCGCGCGACATGGTCGACTACGTCGCCGCCGGTCCGCTGAAATGGCGCGCGCTGCGCGCCGCGTTCGCGGCGTTCAAGGCCAATCCCGGCCTCGGCCGTTGGCAGGATTTCGAGGCCTATCGCAGCGAGCAAGGCACGCTGCTATCGCGTTTTGCCTGCTTCGAGGTGATGCGGCACCAGCTCAATACGCCGTGGTGGGAATGGCCGGAGGAATGGCGGCGGCCGGACGATGTGGCCTGCGCCAGGCTGCGCCGGGCGCGCGAGACCGCCGCCGAGGTCGAGTTCGTGGAATTCGTGCAATGGACCGCGGACCGCCAGCTCGCCGCCTGTCAGGCGTTCGCGCACAAGCTCGGCATGCGGGTCGGGCTTTATCTCGACGTCGCCGTCGGTGTGCAGTCCGATGGGTTCGATGCCTGGAACGAACAGACCGCGATCTCGCGCCAGCTCGGCGTCGGCGCGCCGCCGGATCCGCTCAACACCGCGGGGCAGGACTGGGGGCTTGCCGGCTTCAACGCCGCCGGCCTCGAGCTGCGCTTGTTCAAGCCGTTCAGACAGATGCTGCGCGCCTCGATGCGCCATGCCGGCGCAATCAGGCTCGATCATGCTTTCGGGCTGAAGCGGCTGTATCTCGTGCCGCGCGGCTTCGGACCCGCCAACGGCGCCTATGTGCTGATGCCGTTCGACGCGCTGCTGGCGGTCACCGCGCAGGAGAGTGTCGCAAGCCGTTGCGTCGTGATCGGCGAAGATCTCGGCACCGTGCCCGAAGGCTTTCGAGAGCAGATGAACGGCTGGGGCATCTGGTCCTATCTGGTGATGATGTTCGAGCATGACGGCCAGGGCGTGTTCTACAATGCCGACCATTACCTTGCCGACGCGCTCGTCACCTTCAACACCCATGACCTGTCGACCTATGCCGGCTGGCGCTCGTTCAGCGACCTCAAGACCAAGCGTGCGCTCGGGATCGATCCCGGCGAGACCGATGAGGGACGCTGGCACGCGCTCGGCCAGCTCGACGAGGTGCTGCGCCGCCACGACATCCACGGTCACGACCTCTATTCGGTAGTGAGCTTCATGGCGCGGACCCGGTCGCGGATGATGGTGGTGTCGATGGAGGACCTGCTCGGCCTGGTCGATCAGTCCAACATTCCCGGCACCGTCTACGAGCATCCGAACTGGAAGCGACGACTTCCGGTCTCGCTGGAGCATTTGTCGTCGGCGATCGATGTCGAGGCCCTCAAGCGCGCGACCCGCGAACGGTCGCGCGGCGGCTGAGCCGGCGGAGCACAGAATTGGCCTCGCGCATCGAAGACTACGGACTGATCGGCGATTGCGAGACCGCGGCGCTGGTCGGCCGCGACGGCTCGATCGACTGGCTGTGCTGGCCGGCCTTCGATTCCGATGCGTGCTTTTCGGCGCTGCTCGGTACCGCGCGGAACGGCCGCTGGCTGCTGGCGCCCGCTGACGAGATCACCGCAACGTCGCGCCGTTATTGGGACGACACGCTGATCCTGGAGACGCGGTTCGAGACCGCCGGCGGTGTCGTGGCATTGATCGACTTCATGCCGCCGCGTGGCAACGCCTCAGATGTGGTCCGACTTGTGCGCGGCATCAGCGGCCGGGTCAGGATGCATATGGAGCTGGTGCTGCGCTTCGGCTTCGGCGTCGACGTGCCCTGGGTGAGGAAAAATCCCGACGGCGACGGGCTGCTCGCGATCGCCGGGCAGGACATGACCGTGCTGCGCACGCCGATCGAGACCCGCGGCAAGGACCTCACCACGATCGCTGACTTCGAGGTCGGCGCGGGCGAGACCGTGCCGTTCGTGCTGACCTACGGCGCCTCGTATTCCCCGGTGCCGAAGCCGATTGATCCCGAGGCGGCGCTGCAGGACACCGAGGACTACTGGAGGGAATGGTGTAGCCGCTCGACCTATGAAGACGGCTTTCAACGCGATCTCGTGATGCGCTCGCTGATCACGCTGAAGGCGCTGACCTTCAGGCCGACCGGCGGCATCGTCGCGGCGCCCACCACATCACTGCCGGAAAAGCTCGGCGGCGCGCGCAACTGGGACTACCGGTTCTGCTGGCTGCGCGACGCCACCTTCACGCTGCTGGCGCTGATGAACTCCGGCTACAAGGACGAGGCAGTAGCCTGGCACAACTGGCTGCTGCGCGCGGCGGCGGGGGCTCCGGCCAACATGCAGATCATGTACGGCATCCTGGGCCAGCGGCGTCTGCTCGAATGGGAGGCCGGATGGCTGCCCGGCTATGAAGGCGCGCAGCCGGTGCGCGTCGGCAACGCCGCGCATGCGCAGCTGCAGCTCGATGTGTATGGCGAACTGATCGACGCCTTCCACCAGTCGCGCATGGCCGAGCTGAAGCTCGACGAGGAGAACTGGTCGCTGGAGTGCACCGTCGTCAATCACCTCGTCGATGTCTGGGACAAGCCTGACCATGGCATCTGGGAACGCCGCGGCATGCCCCGGCATTACGTGTTCTCCAAGGTGATGTGCTGGGTTGCGTTCGATCGTGCCATCAAGAGCGCGGAACGGTTCGGCTACAAGGCGCCGCTGGTCAAATGGCGGGTGGTGCGCGAGGCGATCCATCGCGACGTCTGCCAGAAGGGCTTCGACGCGGAGCTGAACAGCTTTGTCGAGAGCTACGGCTCGAAATTGCTCGACGCCAGCCTGCTGCTGCTGCCGTCGGTCGGTTTCCTGCAGCCGACCGATCCGCGCATCCGCGGCACGATCGAAGCCGTCGAACGGCATATGATGCGCGACGGCTTCGTGCTGCGCCACGACCCGCGCGAGGTGTCGGACGAGACCCAGCCGATCGAGGGTGCGTTCCTGGCGTGCAGCCTGTGGCTCGCCGACGCCTATGTGCTGGCAGGCGACGTCGACAACGCGCAAGTCATGTTCGATCGGGTGGTGGCGGTCGCCAACGATCTCGGCCTGCTGGCGGAGGAGTTCGACTCCGCCGCCGGCCGGCAGACCGGCAATTTCCCCCAGGCGCTGACCCACATCGCGCTGATCAACACGGCGCACAATCTCAGCGCGGCGCGGGCCGAAGCCGAGAAGCCCGCGGTGCAGCGGTCGACATAGGCGATCGCCCCGCCGCCCTTCCTCAGTGCAGATCAACGGGCGGGTAGGGTGTGCCCGGCGGCACCCCGAGATAGAGATATTCCAGGCCGTACTGGGCAGCAAACGCCGCGGCCGCGCCGTCGAGCTCGATATGGCCGGTCGCATCCAGATGCAGCTCCGGCCGCGTGAAGCCGTTGATCGTGAACGCCGGAAGCACGCTGGCGTTGCCGCCGGCTGGAGGACTGTTCTGGTTGATCGCGAGCGCATCGAAGACGTGCGAGACAGTGCTGAGATCGGCGAGATTGCCGGCAAGGTCAGTCACTGCCGCGCCCTGCGTGTTGAGTCCGGTGATCGCCAGCGACGCCGTCGGCGCGTCGTTCGCCGAGACAACGTAGTCGAACACCAGCTTGCTCTGGTCGCCGAGCAAGGCCGAGGCGGCGGCGTCGTAGGTGGCGATGCCGCCATCGTTGAGCGACAAGGTCGGCGTTCCGCCGGAGACCTGCACCGTCTCGTCGAAATCGAGGGTGAAGGTGACAAGCGATCCGGCGCTCTGGCTGCCGCTTGCCGGCGACGCGGCGAAGTCGGTGAGATGCGGTGCAACGGTGTCGACCTGCAGGATACCTGCCGGATTCACGGCGGCGCCGGTCAGATCGGCGTCATTGCCGGCCGCATCCTTGATCGTCGCACCGTTGGCGTTCGAGCCCGTCACGGCGAGATCGGCGGCGTTCTCGCCCGACGCGACCGTGTACTGGTAGAGCAGCGTCTGCGAGCCGCTGCCGCTGACATAGTGCGCAACGCCGCCATCGTTGAGCGTCAGCAGCGGATTGCCGCCGGCCACATTGACGATCTCGTCGAAGCCGACCGCGAGCGTGATGACCGATCCGGCGCTCTCATGGCCGTCCGCTGGCGTGGCGGCGACGCCGGTGACGTGCGGCGCCGTCGTGTCGATCTCCAGGATGCCGCTCGGATTGACTGCGGCGCCGGCGAGATCGGCGTCGTTGCCGGCCGCATCCTTGATCGTGGCGCCATTGAGGCTCGCGCCGGTCACCGCGAGATCGGCGGTGTTTTCACCTGCCGCGACCGTGTATTGGTAGGTCAGCGTCCCGGTGCCGCTGCCGCTGACATAATGCGCGGCGCCGCCATCGTTCAGCGACAAGGTCGGAATACCGCCGGCCACGTTGACGATGTCGTCGAAGGCGACCGTGAGCGTGATGAGCGATCCCACACCTTGGTGACCGTCCGACGGTATGGCGCTGACAGCCGTCACGTGCGGCGCAATGGTGTCGATCTGCAGCGTGCCGGCCGGATTGACGATGGCGCCGGACAGTACCGCGTCCTTGCCAAGGCCGTCCGTTATCGTGCCTCCGTTGAGATCGGTGCCGATGATAGCGAGGTCGGCGGTGTTCTCGCCGGGCTGAACCGCGTAGCTGTAGGTCAGCGTTGTGCTGCCGCTTCCACCGGTAAAGACGGCGATTCCACCGTCGTTGAGCAGCAACCGTGGTTGGCCGGTGACAACAGCAGGTTCGTCGAAGGTGATCGTGAAGGTCACAACCTGGCCTGCACCGAGCAGGCCGGACCCCGCCGTGATGCCGGTTCCCGAGGTCGTGACCGAGGTGACGCCGGGACCGCCGAGGATGAAATCGTCGTCGCTGAGATTGGCCTTGGTGACGCCAAGCAGGGTCAGCGTATCGCCACCGCCGAAGTTGATGACCGTGTCGGCTCCCACCTGGGCCGCGAGCGCGAGGACCACGGACAGATCATGGATGCCGAGGCTCGCGAACGGCCTGAGATCGATCTTGTCGTCGGTGCCCGCGCCGGCGATGAAATCGGTGATGACATCGGCGCCGCTGCCCGGTTTGTAGACGTAGGTATCGTCGCCGCTGCCGAGCGTCACGGTATCGGCGCTGGCGCTGCCGGTGACCACGTCGTTGTCGGCTCCGCCGTCGATCGCGAGCTTGATCTGGCCTGCGCCGAGCGCGGAGGCGTCGATGATGTCGGCGCCGGCAAAGCCGTCGATGGTCAGCGTGTCGTTCGCCGCTTCCTGGCCGGACACCGACACCTCGGCTGCGAGGCCGTCCACCAGGATGCTGCTGCCGTTCCGAGTCACGGTGATCTGGTCGACGGCGGCCGTACCCTCGACAGTCACCGTGTCGGCGGCGCCATCGCCGGTGTTGCCGCCGGCTGTGGCCGCGAGATCGACCAGAACCTGATTGGCGTTGGTGCCGGTGAGATCGTGAATGGTGATGCGGTCCGCGCCGCCAAGCGCATGGAAGGCGATCCTCTCCACGCCGTTGAGATCCATCGTGATGTTCGCGACGTCGCGGGTGAAGCGCACCCGCGACCCGTTGGCTGAGATATCGATCGTCTCGGCGATATTGGCACCGTTGAACTGCAGCGTGTCGGTGCCGCCCTGGCCTTCGACGATGTCGCTGCCGTCGCCGGGATTCCAGACGTAGGTGTCGTCGCCACCGCCGAGCAGAGCGGTGTCGCTGCCCTGTCCGCCGGTCACGGTGTCGCCACCGGCGCTGCCGGCGATGAAGTCATTACCGGCGCCGGCATTGATGTTGAGCGCGATCAGGCCGGCGGCAAGGCCGGACGCGATGATCTGATCGTCGCTGCCCTGACCGTTGATCTGCAGCACATCGGTCGCATCCTGGCCGTGCACTGCGATTTGCGCGGCGAGGCCGTTCACCAGCACGTCGTTGCCGCTATTGGTAATGGCGATGCTATCTGCCGTGGCGGTACCGTTGGCGATCACGGTGTCGAGCGCGCCGTCGGGGCTGCCGTTCGAGGCGGACAGGTCGACGGCGATCTGCTGCGCATCGGTGCCGGAGAGATCGCCGACCGTCACCGTGTCGGCGCCGCCCAGGGCATGGAGGCTGATCTTTTCGATGCCGTTGAGGTCCATCACGATGTTGGCGACATCGCGGGTCAGCCGCACGCGCGCGCCGTTGGCAGCGATGTCGAATTTCTCGCTGATATTGGCGCCGTTGAACAGCAGCGTATCGGTGTCGACCTGGCCCTCGACGACGTCGCTGCCGTCACCGGGATTCCAGATGTAGGTGTCGTTGCCGGCGCCGAGCAGTGCCGTGTCATCGCCGCGGCCGCCGGTAACGGTGTCATTGCCGTTGCCGCCGATGATGACGTCGGCGCCACTGCTGCCGATAACGCTGTCGTCGCCGTCCCCGGCGTCGATGGTGAGGTGAAACTGGCCGGCGGGCAACGCGGATGCATTGATGGCGTCGTTGCCGCCGAGCGCATTGATCGCCAGCGTGTCGTTGGCGCCCTCTTGCCCGATGGTGGTGACATCGGCCGTCAACCCGCTCACGACCACGTTGGCGCCAATCTGGCTGACGGTGATCTGGTTTGCAGTGTCGTTGCCGTTGACCGTGACGGTATCGGCCGCGCCGTCGCCACCGCCGCCGCTGGCCTGCAGGTCGACGGTCACATGCCGGGCGTCGGTGACGGTAAGGTCGCCGACCGTGATCTGGTCGGCGCCGCCCAGCGCCTTGAAGTTGATGTTCTCGACGCCGTTAAGGTCCATCACGATATTGGCGACGTCGCGGGTGAAGCGGACGCGCGAGCCGTTGGCCGAGATGTCGATCTTCTCGGCGATATTGGCGCCGTTGAACTGCAGCGTATCGGTGCCGGCCTGACCTTCGACGGTGTCGCTGCCGTCGCCGGGATTCCAGATGTAGGTGTCGTCGCCGTCGCCGAGCAGCGCGGTGTCGTTGCCGCGGCCGCCTGTGACGGTGTCGTTGCCGGTGCCTCCGATCAGCAGATCGGCGCCGTCACCGCCGGTGATGACGTCGTTGCCGGCGCCGCCGTCGAGCGTCAGCGAGATCAGCGCCGAGAGTCCATTGGCGGCGGTGATGGTATCGTCGCCGCCGTTGGCGTGCAGGACCAGGTTTTCGGTGGTGCCGATATCGACCGAGAGCGGATCGGGTCCGACCCGATTGAGTTGAACACGCGTGCCGTTCGGCACGATGGTGAACACTTCGGCAGTGTCCTCGCCTTCGATGTCGGCGGTGTCGTTGGCGTTGCCGCCTTCGATCACGACATTTGGCAGCGCGCCGTTGCTGGCGTCGAGCGTGATGGTGTCACTGCCGTCCTGACCGAGCAGCTGGATCGCCGCCGTGTTTGCGATGGTCGAGGGGCCGCCCGCGATCGGCACGGCGCCGCCATTGACCTGAATGGTCCCTGCGAGGTCGCGGCTGGTTGTGATGGAATTGTCGGCGGCGTCGCCGGTGACGGTGAGGGTCCCGGCGGAGAGATTGGCGGTAACGGCCATGACATGACTCCAATAAACGTTGACGCCTTCTGTCTCGCGGCAGCCGATCCGCGAGACTCGAGAAAGCGGGATCGGACGACGTCAAAAAATTCCGGAATGCGAACGGCACTGACGCAAATGTGGTTGGAGACTCCTTGGCGGCTGGCGGCGGGCGAAATGGTACCTTCGATGGGTCGCGGGGAACCGCAAACCGGTCGGTGCGGCACCAAGCGTCAGGCATGAGACAAGTTGTCGCATACGCAGTGCGACGTGACCACACGGCCAGTATGGCTCGATTGGCGCTGCGGGAATGTGCCAGAGATCACAGACCGCCCGCGGGCGATCGGCAAGGGGCGCGCGTCAGCGGAGCTGCAGCACGGTCTCCATCGCGCGCGCGAAGCCGTCGTGCGCGTTGCTTTCGGTGATATGCGTGGCGCTGGCCTTCACGTCGTCGCTGGCATTGCCCATCGCAAACGAGACGCCGCTCTTGGCAAACATCGGAAGGTCGTTCTGCATGTCGCCGATCGTTGCGACATGCTCCAGCGCGACGCCGAGGCGTTTCGCGATCGCCTCGACGAAGGTGCCCTTGTCGTGGCCGGGCGGAGTGACGTCGAGATAATAGGTTTGCGAGCGCACCGCGGTGGCATCGTTGCCGACCATCCGCTGCATCTCCTTCTCGCAGCGCTCCAGCAGCGCGGCATCCGAGCTGGCGCCGACGATCTTGCAGGCCTGATCGAGATAGGGCGCGAAATCCACCACGATGGTCGGATCGTGCTTGATCGTGCGTTGCTCGTGCGCGGTGTACTCGCCGTCGGGGTTTCGCGTCAGCCAGCGGTCGTTGGTGAACAGCCAGATGTCGACGCCGTAGTCGCGCAACAGGTCGATGCTGCGCTTGGCAACGGCAGGCGGGATCAGATGCTGCTCCAGCGGCTTGAGTTGCGGATCGACGATCGCAGAGCCGTTGAAGGCGCCGATCGGCTGCGTGATCGCGAGCGGCGCAACCAGAAAGCCCATGCCGATCGTCGGCCGGCTGGAGACGACGGTGAAGCCGATGTCGGCCTGGTGCAGCCGGCGCACCGCCGCCTTGGCATCCTCGGTCAGAACCTTGTCCTTGGTCAGGAGCGTGCCGTCGACATCGGAGACGACAAGGGCGATGCGGGTCATGGGCGGTCCAGGTCCAGTTGGCTGACAATGTCTTCGACGATCGCCTCGACGCTGCGGTCGATGGCGACGGTGATCGCCCGCTCGTCCGGCGTCGGCCGCTCTAGCGTCGCGAACTGACTGGTGAGCAGCCCCGGCGGCATGAAATGGCCCTTGCGTGCGATCAGCCGCGAGGCGATCAGCTCCTGCGAGCCGTCGAGGAAGACGATGCGGACATCGCGCCGGCCATGCACCAGGATGTCGCGATAGCTGCGCTTCAAGGCCGAGCAGGCAATCACCGCGCGCTTGCTCGCCTTGCAGGTCCGGTCGATCTCCGCGGCGATGGCTCTGAGCCAGGGCCAGCGATCCTCATCGGTCAGCGGCTGCCCGGAATGCATCTTCGAGACGTTGCTCGGCGGATGAAAGCTGTCGCCATCCTCGAAGCGCCAGCCGATCCTGACCGCGAGGTGATCGGCGATGGTGCTCTTGCCCGAGCCCGACACGCCCATCACCACCAGCGCGCAGGGATTATCCCCGTCAGCCACGGAAATCCTCCGGCAGCGCCGGCTGATCGATCAGCCAGACGGTTTCGTTCAGCGATCGTGCGCGGTTCGCCGGCAGGTCCTCGCCGGCAAACAACCGCGTCAGGATCGCGCGCTTGCTCTCGCCGGATATCTCGAACAGCATCTCGCGGCAGGAGGCAAGCGCCGGCAGCGTCAGCGTGACGCGCGGCACGAACGGCTCGACATTGGCCTTGGGCACGCCGACCACCCAGCGTGCGGTCTCCTCGACCGCGGGAAAGCCGGGAAACAGCGAGGCGGTGTGGCCGTCGGGGCCGACGCCCATCAGCACCAGATCGAACAGCGGCCGCGCGGGATCGAGCTGTTCGGCGCCGTAGAGCGCCATCAGCTCGTTCTCGTAGAGGGCGGCGCTGACGTCGGGGTCGTTGAGATCGGCGGTGTCGGTCGCGATAGGGTGGACATTCGCGGCAGGCGCGCAACGGTCGAGGAAGGCCTGGCGCGCCATGCTCATATTGTGCAGCGGGTCCTTGCGCGGCACCAGGCGCTCATCGCCGATGAACCAGTCGACGCGGTCCCACGGAATCCGGCCGCGATATTCCGGCGTCGCCAGCAATTGATACAGCGCCTTCGGGTTGGAGCCACCGGTGAGGCAGATTGCGATCCGGGCCTCGTTGGCGGCGATCCGCGCGATCAGCCGTTCGGCCGCGGTCTTCGCCAGCGCCGCCGGATCGGCGACGGTGATGATCTTGCGCTCGTGGCTCGCGGCCATGGTCAGCCGAGTTTCCGCCAGCTGCGGCCGTCGCGCGTCAGCAGGGCGTTGGCCGCCTCGGGGCCTTCGCTGCCGGCCTTGTAGGGCTGCAGGCCACGGCCGCCCGCGTTCTTCCACGCGTCGAGGAAGGGCTGCACCGCCTGCCAGCCGGCCTCGACGCTGTCGGCGCGCTGGAACAGGATGTTGTCGCCGATCATGCAGTCATAGATCAGCGTCTCGTAACCGGTCGACGGTTCGGCGTTGAAGTAGTCCTTGTAGCGGAACTTCATCTCAACGCCGTCGATGTTGATGGTCGGGCCCGGCACCTTGGTGTTGAACTGCAGCTCGATGCCCTCGGTCGGCTCGGTCGAGATGATCAGGAAATTCTGCGACAGCCGGTCGACCGGCGTGTCGCGGAACATGGCAAACGGCGCGCGCTTGAACTTGATCGCGATCTCGGTTCGCTTGGAGGTGAGCGCCTTGCCGGTGCGCAAATAGAACGGCACGCCGGCCCAGCGCCAATTGTCGATGGTCAGCTTCAGGGCCGCATAGGTCTCGGTCGAGCTGTTCGGCCTGACCTCGGGGATCTTCAGATAATCGTCGATCTCGGTGTCACCGACCTTGCCGGCACGATACTGGCCGCGGACTGAATTGTTCAGCGCCTCCTGCTCGCTCTGGGTCTGGATCGCGCTCAGCACCTCGGCCTTTTCCGAACGCACCGCATGGGCATCGAAGCGCGCCGGCGGCTCCATCGCCACCAGCGACAGCAGCTGGAACAGATGGTTCGGCACCATGTCGCGCAGCGCGCCGGTGGCGTCGTAGAAGCTGCCGCGATGACCGACGCCGAGCTTCTCGTCGACCGTGATCTGGATGTGGTCGATGTGGTTGCGATTCCAGATCGGCTCGAACATGCCGTTGGCAAAGCGCAGCACCAGGATGTTCTGGACCGTTTCCTTGCCGAGGTAATGATCGATCCGATAGATCTGGTGCTCGTCCATCAGCTTCAGCAGCGCGGCGTTCAGCGCCCTGGCCGATGCCAGATCGGTGCCGAACGGTTTCTCCACCACCAGCCGCCGCCAGACGCCGTTCTCCTGCAGCATGCCGGTGCGGCCGAGCTCCCGGCTGATCGGCAGGAAGGCGCTCGGCGGGGTCGCGAGATAGAACAGCCGGTTGCCGCCGGTGCCGCGCGCCGTCTCGATCTTCTCGAGCCGCTCGTTCATGGCGTCGAACGATGCCGGATTGCTCGGATCGGCCTCGATTGCCGTGACACATTCGAACAACCGCGCGACGACCGCCTCGTCCAAGGGGCGGGTCGCGAACTTGCGCAGCCCCTGCAGCAGGCTGTCCTTCATCTGTTCGCTCGACATGCCCTTGCGGGCGATGCCGACCACGCAGAATTTGTCGGGCAGCAGATTGCCGGCGGCCAGATTGTAGAGCGCCGGAATTACCAGGCGGTGCGTCAGGTCGCCGGTGGCGCCGAAGATGATGAAGGAGCAGGGATCGGGTTTCTTTTGCACGGGACCTTCCGGGTTTCGTTAAGCCTTCTTCGGCGGCTCCTTGTGGCCGCCGAAGCCTGCGCGCATCGCAGAGAGGATTTTCTCGGCGAAGGTATGGTCCTTGCGCGAGCGGAAGCGCGTGTAGAGCGCGGCCGTCAGCACCTCGGCCGGCACGGCCTCGTCGACCGCGGCGTTGACGGTCCAGCGGCCTTCGCCGGAATCCTCGACGAAGCCCGAGTAATTGTCGAGCGTCTGGTTCTCGGCGAGCGCCGTCGCGGTGAGGTCGAGCAGCCAGGACGGGATCACGCTGCCGCGCCGCCACACCTCGGCGATGTCGGCGACGTCGAGGTCGAAGCGATGCTCCGCCGGCAGCGCCTCGATATTGGCGTTCTTCAGGATGTCGAACCCTTCGGCATAGGCCTGCATCAAGCCGTATTCGATGCCGTTGTGGATCATCTTGACGAAGTGGCCGGCCCCGATCGGGCCGGCATGGATGTAGCCCTGCTCGATGCGCGGATCGCGGCCCTCGCGGCCGGGCGTGCGCGGGATGTCGCCGATGCCGGGCGCCAGCGCCTTGAAGATCGGGTCGAGCCGGTCGACCACGGCCTTGTCGCCGCCGATCATCATGCAGTAGCCGCGCTCGATGCCCCAGATGCCGCCGCTGGTGCCGACATCGACATAGTGCAGCCCGCGCTCCCTGAGCGTCTTGCCGCGGCGGACGTCGTCCTGCCAGAAGGTATTGCCGCCGTCGATGATGACGTCGCCGGGCTGCATCAGCTTCGCCAGTGCATCGATCGTGGCTTCGGTGATCTTGCCGGCCGGCAGCATCACCCAGGCGGTGCGCGGCGTCTCCAGCTTGGCGACGAAATCCTCCAGCGAGGAAGAGCCCGCGGCGTTGTCGGCGACCAGCGCGGTGACGGCCTTGGGATCCTTGTCGTAGACGACGGCGGTGTGTCCGTGAGCGATCAGGCGGCGGACGATGTTGCCGCCCATCCGCCCGAGGCCGATCATGCCGAGTTGCATTGTCCTCCCTCCGTTCAGTTCAGTGCAGCCGAGATCGCAGCGTCGAGCGCTGCCAATCCGGAGGCGAGGTCGCCCTTGAGATGCACGCGCAACGCCCGCCGGCCGCGCTCGGTCAGCACATCGAAATCGCCGCGCGCCTGCGCCGCCTTGATCACGCCGAAGCTGGCCTTCTGGCCGGGCACGGCGAGATCCTGGGGATCGTCGGTCGTCACTTGCAGGAACACGCCGCTATCCGGACCGCCCTTGTAGGCCTGTCCGGTCGAGTGCAGGAAGCGCGGGCCGAACTCGGCGCAGGTCGCAAGGTGTTTGGCGTCACGCACTCTCAGCCGCATCGCCTGCATGGCGTCGATCGTGTCGCCGTCGCGCTCGATATAGGCGAGCAGGGCGACGTAGTCGCCGCGGCCGGAGCGCGACAGATGCGCCTTGATCCAGGAGTTGAGATCGCCATTGGCGCCGGCCTTGCGCAGCTCCTCGGCGTTCTGCGCATCGGTGTAGAGCTCGACCTCGTCCGCCGACACCACCGGCTGCTCCGCCGGCAGCGACCCGGTCTTCTCGAAGGCGGCGGTCAGCTCGCGGGTCTTGATCTTGGCGGCCTCGACGTCCGGCTGGTTGAACGGGTTGATGCCGAGGATGGAGCCTGCGACCGCGGTCGCGATCTCGAAGCGGAAGAATTCCTGGCCGATATGGTCGATCGACTTCAGCACGATGCGCACCACCGGATGGCCCGCGGCCTCCAGCGCGGCGAGCTTTGCCTCATGCGCCGCATCGTGCTCGCTCTCGGTGCGCAGGTCGATGAAGAAGCGGTCGTTGCCGTAAACGGCGGGGTCACCGATCGTCTCGCCCTCGATCGGGATCAGGCCCTTGCCGTCCTTGCCGGTGGATTCCGCGATCAGCTGCTCGGCCCAGGCGCCGAAATCGGCGACGTCGGGTGAGGCTGATATCGTCACCTTGTCGCGGCCCTCGAGCCCGGCGATGCCCATCGCTAGGCCGAGCTGCACGCCGGGGTTCTCGTGCGGTGGCACGTCGGCGCCGCAGGAGCGCACCATCGACAGCGCATGGCCGAGCAGGCTGCGGACATCGATCCCCGCCGCGGCTGCCGGCACCAGGCCGAACGGCGACAGCACCGAGTAGCGGCCGCCGATCGCCGGATCGCCATAGAAGATGCGGGCAAAGCCCTGCTTGATCGCGACCTTCTGCAAGGAGGAGCCAGGATCGGTCACCGCGATGAAGCGGTGGCCGGCCTTGTCCTTGCCAATCGCCTTCGCGACCCGGTCGAAGAAGTAGTCCTTCATCACGTTCGGCTCGGTGGTGCCGCCGGATTTCGACGAGACGATGAACAGCGTCCTGGAGATGTCGACATACTCCTCCATCGCGCGCACCTGGGCCGGATCGGTGGAGTCGAGCACATGCAACCGCGGGAAGCCCGATCGGTGCGGGAAGGTCTCGGCCAGCACTTCCGGCCCGAGGCTCGATCCGCCCATGCCGAGCACCACGGCGTCGGTGAAATTCTGCCCCTTCACGCGCTGTGCGAAATCCTCGTAGTCGGCCACATTGGCCGCAGCGGGGCTGGTCAGCCAGCCCAGCCATTTGTTCTCGTCATCGCCGGTCCAGACGGTCTTGTCCTTCTGCCAGAGCCGGCGGATTTTTGCGGAGGCGCGCCACTCCTCGGTGCTCGCCTCGACCGCCTTCTCGATGCTGGCGCCGAGTGCCAGCTTCTGCTGGTCGATGCCGCCGCCGAGCGAAGTCGCGCGCTTGTGGGCGACCGCGCCATAGAGCTTGTCGGCCGCGTCGGCGAACAGCTTGACGCCATCCTTGACCAGCTCATCGGTGATGGCGTCCAGCGAGATGCCGGATTTCTCCAGCTCCTCGAGCACGTGACGGGCGTCCGCGACGTTCTCCTCGAGACTGTCGCGCAGCTTGCCGTGGTCGCGGAAGGCGTCGAGGGTGGCCGGCGGCATGGTGTTGACGGTGTCGGGGCCGATCAGCTCCTCGACATAGAGCACGTCGCTGTAGTCCTTGTTCTTGGTGCCGGTCGAGGCCCACAGCAGCCGCTGCGGCTTGGCGCCCCTGGCCTTGAGCTTGTCCCAGCGCGCGCCCGCGAACAGGCGCTTGTAGTCCTGGTAGGCGAGCTTGGCGTTGGCGATCGCGACCTTGCCCTTCAGCGCGGCGAGCCGCTCCTTCTCGGACGGATCGTTCGCCCGGGCGATCTTCTCGTCGAGCTGCTTGTCGACCGCTGAGTCGATCCGGCTGACGAAGAAGCTGGCGACGCTCGCGACATGGGCGGGATCGCCGCCCTTGGCGACGTATTTCTCCAGCCCCTTCAGGTAGGCCTCCGCGACCTGGCGGTAGACCTTCTGCGAGAACAGCAAGGTGATGTTGATGCTGATGCCTTCGCCGATTAGCTGCTCGATCGCGGGCAGGCCTTCCGGCGTCGCGGGCACCTTGACCATCAAATTCTTGCGATGCACGTCCTTCCACAGCCGCTCGGCCTCGGCGATCGTGCCCTTGGTGTCCATCGCGAGGTAAGGCGACACTTCGAGGCTGACAAAGCCATCGCCGCCATGGCTGTGGTCGTAGACCGGGCGCAGTACGTCGGCGGCGTGCTGGATGTCCTCGACCGCGAGCTGCTCGAACAGGTCGGCGACCGAGCGGTCGCCGGTCTTGAGGGCCCTGCCGATCGCGCCGTCATATTCATCCGAACTGCCGATCGCCTTCTCGAAAATCGAGGGGTTGGACGTCACGCCTTTGACGCCGTCGGTCTCGATCAGCCGCTTCAAATCGCCCTTGGCGACGAAGCCGCGGGCCAGGAAGTCCAGCCAGACCGCCTGGCCGTGATTTTCGAGTGCTTTGACGGGGTTCATGGGAGCCTGTTCTCGTTTGATCGAGGTCGATTTTTGGGTTCCCGGGCAGCTTTCGGGGGCGGGAGCGGATTGTCAACCTGGAGGGTGCCCGGGGCGGAATATCAGCATTCCCAAGGGATAACGCCATTCACATCAGTTCGATCCCGCGGGGTTTGCCAGCCGAGGAGAGCCCGATCTCTGAACATTTTTATGACGCGGTGTGGGCTGCGTGGTGGTGCGGTCACGGCCGCAGATAGAGGTAGCCCTGCGATTCCAGCTCGGCGAGGCGGACACGCCGCTCCGGTCGGCGCTGATGAAGCTGGGAAGCAGGTCCTTCAGGCCGATGTTTTGCGCGCCCCACAGGATGCTGCGTCGATCCATGGCGTTCTCCGCTACTGGTGCCGATCGGTCGTCGGTCGAAAGCGTATCACTTGTGGCTGGGCGCGGCGAGTTCCGCACGATCGGTCACCAGCTCGGCGCATTCGCTGCTGTCGGCGCGATCGACGCGAAAGATATTGTCGTCGCCGTTGCCGGAAAGGGCTTCTCCGGCGTAGCGCCATCCGGCCTGCCGCGTTCGGAGACCACGATACGGCCAATGCGGACGATCGCGGATTTATCATCCTTCGACAGCGCCACAGTGATGTCACCACCTTCACAATCGACGCTGCATTCGTAGCGCAGCTTGCGGCCCCGCTCGCTCGCGAGGGCGTGATTGCAGGAGCCCACGGAGTCGAAATCGCCGGCGCGGCCGCGCAATTTGACGCCGGTGCTGAAGCAATAGTTGACGGTCTTGTCCTCCGCCACGGTTTCGGCCTCGACGAGGAGCTTCATCGCGCTGACCTTCTGCTTCGAGTGCTGCGCGAGGTGATTGGCGTCGTAGCGCCGCACGAAGCAGGTATAGGTTTTCTCGCGCACGGGGCCGGCGAACATCCTTTTGTCGAAGGCGGCAGCCTTGGCCTTGTCGGCGGCATCCTGGGGGCCTAGGCGGCGAACGTCGCGACGGCGCATGCCGCAAATGCGAGGATGATACGGGACAACAGCTTCATGGCCCGGGTCTCGGGAATAACAGGGGCTAGCGGCGCATCACCAAGATGCGCGGCGAAAATACCGCGCGGAACTGCGCGGGGGCTCGCTGCCTTAGTCGCGGCGATACCGAGGCACGTTCAACGGTGTCTGACTGTTTGTTCATCTACGTCGCCGGCGCCGCATCTTGACGCCACCGCCGGACAGTCACACCTTTTCAGGGAGCCCAACGTTGATCGCCGGCAGGGAAGTTGCCCCGTTCGGATGTCCACTTGTCGAGGCCGGACCCGTTAAACCACGGATGTTGCGAGAGTGCGACAACGGCCAAAAACAGGGGGGTATTGATGAACTATTTAGCTTCCTGCCTGTTGATAAGGCGGTGGCTGCACACGCCGTGCATTGCCGAAGTGAGTCGGTCGAGTGTCCAATAGACCGAGCGTGCCGACGCTGATTCGATCCTTGGACGCTCTGGTTACGACTCGTGTCAGTCGTGCGGCGATACATATCGTGGAGAGAGGGATCATGTACAACGATTCTTTGTTCAACGCCTTCGCCAGGTCGTTTGAAGCACGAAGCCAAACCGACATGTCGATGGCTGAGTATCTGGAGTCGTGTCGAAGTGATCCGATGCGATATGCAAATGCGGCCGAGCGGTTATTGGCGGCAATCGGTGAGCCCCACATGATCGACACGGCCAAGGACCCACGCCTTGGCCGTATCTTTTTGAACCGCACGATCAGATCGTATCCGGCCTTCGCCGGCTTCCACGGCATGGAGGATACGATCGAGCGCATCGTCGGCTTCTTCCGCCACGCCGCGCAGGGCCTCGAGGAGCGCAAGCAGATCCTGTATCTGCTCGGGCCGGTCGGCGGCGGCAAGTCGTCGCTCGCCGAGCGCATCAAGGCGCTGATGGAAGTTCATCCGATCTACGTGCTCAAAGCCGGCGACGAGCTGTCGCCGGTGTTCGAGTCGCCGCTCGGCCTGTTCGATCCCGAGCAACTCGGTCCGATGATCGAGGAGAAGTACGGCATCCCGCGCCGCCGGCTCAGCGGGCTGATGTCGCCCTGGGCCTACAAGCGGCTCGAGGCGTTCGGCGGCGACATCTCGCAATTCCGCGTCGCGCGCATCCAGCCCTCCCGGCTGCGCCAGATCGCGGTCGCCAAGACCGAGCCCGGCGATGAGAACAACCAGGACATCTCCTCGCTGGTCGGCAAGGTCGACATCCGCAAGCTGGAGACCTACGCCCAGAACGATCCCGACGCTTACAGCTATTCCGGCGGCCTCAACCGCGCCAACCAGGGCGTGCTCGAGTTCGTCGAGATGTTCAAGGCGCCGATCAAGATGCTGCACCCGCTGCTGACCGCGACGCAGGAAGGCAATTACATCGGCACCGAGAACATCGGCGCGATCCCCTTCACCGGCATCATCCTCGCGCACTCCAACGAGGCGGAGTGGCAGAGCTTCAAGACCAACAAGAACAACGAGGCCTTCATCGACCGCATCTGCGTCATCAAGGTCCCGTACTGCCTGCGCGTCACCGAAGAGCAGAAGATCTACGAGAAGCTGATCCAGAGCTCCGAGCTCGCCGCTGCTCCTTGCGCGCCGGCCACGCTGGAGACGCTGGCACGCTTCACGGTGATGTCGCGGCTGCGCAAGCATGAGAACTCGACGCTGTTCGCCAAGATGCGGGTCTACGACGGCGAGAGCCTGAAGGAGTCCGATCCGAAGGCGCGCAGCGTGCAGGAGTACAAGGACGCGGCCGGCGTCGACGAAGGCATGGACGGCGTGTCGACCCGCTTCGCCTTCAAGGTGCTGGCCTCGACCTTCAACCACGACACCACCGAGGTCGGCGCCGACGCGGTGCATCTGATGTACGTGCTGGAGCAGGCGATCCGCCGCGAGCAGCTGCCTGACGAGGTCGAGAAGCGCTATCTCGAGTTCATCAAGGCCGACCTCGCGCCGCGCTATGCCGAGTTCATCGGCAACGAGATCCAGAAGGCCTATCTGGAATCCTACGCCGACTACGGCCAGAACCTGTTCGACCGCTATGTCGACTACGCCGACGCCTGGATCGAGGACCAGGACTTCAAGGATCCCGACACCGGCCAGCTGATGAACCGCGAACTGCTGAACCAGGAGCTGACCAAGATCGAGAAGCCGGCCGGCATCGCCAACCCGAAGGACTTCCGCAACGAGGTCGTCAAGTTCTCGCTGCGCTCGCGGGCCCACAATAACGGCAAGAACCCGAGTTGGACGTCCTACGAAAAGGTTCGCGACGTGATCGAGAAGCGGATATTCTCACAGGTCGAGGATCTGCTTCCGGTGATCTCGTTCGGTTCGAAGAAGGACGGCGAGACCGAAAAGAAGCACGGCGAGTTCGTCGCACGGATGGTGGAGCGCGGTTACACCGAGCGCCAGGTCCGCCGTCTGGTCGAATGGTATATGCGGGTGAAGCAGGCTGGTTAGCAGCAGGATCCGGAGGGCCGGCTTTCCTTGCTCCGTCCCAAACAAGAATGATGATGCGACCGCTTCCGGTCGCATCACGGCGTGAGGCAGATGCAACGTGGTCATGCATATCGTCGATCGGCGGCTCAATCCGGGTAGCAAGAGCCTGGAGAACCGCCAGCGTTTCCTGCGGCGGGCCAAGGCGCTGGTCCAGGGAGCCGTGAAGAAATCGTCGCAGGACCGGGACATCAAGGATGTCCTGGAGGGCGGCGAGGTGACGATCCCGCTGGACGGCATGGATGAGCCGCGGTTCCGGCGCGAGGGCGGTACGCGCGACATGGTGCTGCCCGGCAACAAGAAGTTCGTCGAAGGCGATTACCTGCCGCGACCGAGCCAGAGCGGTGGCAAGGGATCGGGAGCGGGGGAGGGCGACAGCGAGGACGCCTTCCGCTTCGTGCTCAGCCGCGACGAGTTCGTCGACCTGTTCCTCGATGACCTCGAACTGCCCGACCTGGCCAAGCGCAAGCTCGCGGAGACCGAAAGCGAAGGCATCCAGCGCGCCGGATATTCAACGTCCGGCTCTCCGGCCAATATATCGATCAGCCGTACGGTGAGCCGCGCGCTGGCGCGACGCGTGGCGCTGCGCCGGCCGCGCAAGGACGAGATCGAAGCGCTCGAGGCCGAGATTGCCGAATGCGACGACGCGGCGCGCCGGCGCGAGCTCATGGCGCAGCTCGAAGCGCTGGTGGCCAAGGTCAAGCGCATCCCGTATATCGATCCGATCGACATCCGCTACCGCCGCTTCGAAACCGTGCCGAAGCCGGTCGCGCAGGCCGTGATGTTCTGTTTGATGGACGTTTCGGGATCGATGTCCGAGCACATGAAGGACCTCGCCAAGCGGTTCTACATGCTGCTCTACGTATTCCTGAAACGGCGCTACAAGCACGTCGAGATCGTGTTCATCCGCCACACCGACCGTGCCGAGGAGGTCGATGAGGATACGTTCTTCCACGGTCCGGCCTCCGGGGGCACCCTGGTATCGAGCGCGCTGGTCGCGATGAACGAGATCGTCCGCACCCGTTTCCGCCCGGCCGACTGGAACATCTACGCCGCCCAGGCCTCGGACGGCGACAACATGACGTCGGACAGCGGCCTGACGGGCCAGCTGCTGACCACCAATATCCTGCCGGTCTGCCAGTTCTTCGCCTATCTCGAGGTGGGCGAGGCCGCCAACTACACCTTCGACATGCCGGACTCCTCGCTGTGGACGCTGTACGAGCGCCTGCGCAACGAGGGCGCGCCGCTGTCGATGCGCAAGGTCAGCGAGCGCGGCGAGATCTTCCCGGTGTTCCAGGATCTGTTCAAGCGCCGCAGCCAGCAGGAGAGGGTTCCGTAATGAGTTCTTCCGGCGAACGCCTGTTCGAGGGCGCCGACTGGGATTTCCAGATCCTGCAGCGGATTCACGACGCCTGCGAGGAGATCGCGCACAAGGAACTCGGGCTCGACGTCTATCCGAACCAGATCGAGGTGATCACCGCCGAGCAGATGCTGGACGCCTATTCCTCGGTCGGCATGCCGCTGTTCTACAAGCACTGGTCGTTCGGCAAGCAGTTCGCCTTCCAGGAGGCCTCCTATCGGAAGGGCCTGATGGGCCTCGCCTATGAGATTGTGATCAACTCCTCGCCGTGCATTTCCTACCTGATGGAGGAGAACACCGCGACGATGCAGACGCTGGTGATCGCGCACGCGGCGTTCGGGCACAATCACTTCTTCAAGAACAACTATCTGTTCAAGCAGTGGACCGACGCCGACGGCATCCTCGACTATCTGGAATTCGCCAAGGGCTACATCGCCGCCTGCGAGGATCGCCACGGCAGCGAGGCGGTGGAGCGCACGCTCGATGCCGCGCACGCGCTGATGTCGCATGGCGTCGACCGTTATCCCGGCAAGAAGATGCTCGATCTGCGTGACGAGGAGAAGCGCGCCGGGCAGCGCCGGCAGCATGAGGAGAGCGTCTTCAACGATCTGTGGCGGACGGTGCCGAACGTCAAGACCAAGACCAAGGCCAGCCTCACCGCCGAGCGCCGTCGCGCGCTGCTCGGCCTGCCACAGGAGAACATCCTTTATTTCCTGGAGAAGACCGCGCCGCGGCTGGCGCCCTGGCAGCGCGAGCTGATCCGCATCGTGCGCCACATCGCGCAGTACTTTTACCCGCAGGGCCAGACCAAGGTGATGAACGAGGGCACGGCGACCTACGTGCATTACCGGATCATGAATCGCCTGCACCAGCAGGGCCGCATCACCGATGGCAATTTCCTAGAATTCCTGCAATCGCACACCAACGTGGTGTTCCAGCCCGAATTCGACGATCGCCGCTTCTCCGGCTTCAACCCGTACGCACTCGGCTTTGCGATGATGCAGGACATCGAGCGCATCGTGAGCGCTCCGGAGGACGAGGACCGCGAGTGGTTCCCCGACATCGCCGGCAAGGGTGACGTCGAAGGCGTGCTGCGCGAGATCTGGGCCAATTACCGCGACGAAAGCTTCATCAGCCAGTTCCTCAGCCCGGCGCTGATCCGGCGCTTCCGGCTGTTCCATCTGCACGACGATCCCGCGGACAGCGCGGGGATCCGGGTCGATGCGATCCATGACGAGCGCGGCTACCGCCGGGTCAGGCGCGAACTGGCGCGGCAATACGATGTCGGTTTCGTCGACGCCAATATCGAGGTGATCGATGTCGATCTGGACGGCGACCGCCGGTTGATGCTGCGTCACACCACGGTGAAGGACGCCCAGCTCAACGAGACCGATACGCGGCGGGTGCTGCAGCATCTTGCCGATCTGTGGTCCTATGACGTCGTGCTGACCGAAGTCGACGGCTCGGACAAGGTACTGAAGGAATACGTCGTCAGTCCGCGCGTTGCCGCGGCAGCGGCCGCCTGAGCGCGCGACTGCGTTGCAGTCCATGCAAGGCTGACCGCCTTGCGGAATGAAGTTCTTGCGCAACGAACCTTCGTGCCCGGCGAAGGTCCACATCGCGAACATCCCGACAACGTTCCGCTGACATCGGTCGCGCCATGTTCGGATCCCGAACGCGATTGCCGGCGCGTGCAAGTTCTTGGCGATTGCCTGCGCAGGCGCGATTGATATGGTGCGCGCCGTCAACAAGACCAAGAAAAGGATACGCTCTTGTCAACTCGCACGTCCCTGGCGGGCTCGCTCGCCGTTGCCGCGTTCGCGGCCCTCGCGATCTCTCCGTCTATCGCCGCCGAAACTTCGATCAAGATCGGAAACACCGCGCCGTATAGCGGGCCGGCGTCCGCCTACGGCACCATCGCGCGCGCCGAATCCGCGTATTTCCAGATGTTGAACGATCAGGGCGGCATCAACGGCCGCAAGGTCGAGTTCGACACGCTCGACGATGCCTATTCGCCGTCGAAGACGGTCGAGCAGACCCGCAAGCTGGTCGAGCAGGATGAGGTGCTCGCGATGTTCAGCTCGGTCGGTACCGCGCCCAACATCGCCGTGCAGAAGTATCTCAACATCAAGAAGGTGCCGCAGCTGTTCGTCTCGTCCGGCGCGACGCGCTGGAACGATCCCAAGCACTTCCCGTGGACGGTCGGCTTCAATCCGACCTACGAGCTGGAAGGCAGGCTCTACGCAAAATACATCCTGATGACCAAGCCCAATGCGAAGATCGCGGTGATCACGCCGAACGAGGACGCCGGCAAGGATTATCTGAAAGGCTTCAAGGATGGGCTCGGCGAGCATGTCGGCCAGATCGTGGCGGAAACCACGTATCAGACCGCAGATCCGACCATCGACTCCCAGATGGTGACGATGCGCGAGTCCGGCGCGGACGTGTTCTTCGCCGAAGCGACGCCGAAATTCGCGGCGCAGGCGCTGCGCAAGGCGGCGAGCATGGGCTGGAAGCCGCTGACCATCCTGCCGACCGTCTCCAACTCCGTTTCCGCGGTGCTCGAGCCCGCCGGCCTCGAGAATGTCGTCGGCGTCGTGACCGGGCTCTACCTGAAGGACCCGACCGATCCGCGCTGGGCCGATGATCCCGGCCAGAAGGAATTTTCCGCCTGGATGAAGAAGTATCAGCCCAACGCCAGCGCGGGCGATCTCTTCAACGTGCAGGGCTATACGGTCGCACAGGTCATGACGGCGGTGCTGAAGAACTGCAACGGCGATTACAGCCGGGACAACATCATCAAGCAGGCGACCAATTTGAAGGCGCTCGAACTGCCGATGCTGCTGCCGGGCATCAAGGTGCAGACCGAGCCCGGCAATGTGACGCCGATCCGCCAGATCCAGATGGCGCGGTTCGACGGCAAGTCATGGGCGCTGTTCGGCGACGTCCTGAGCGACAAGTAGCGTTTGTTGTCTGGCCGGCCGGAGCGCGACCATCCGTCACGTTACCACGCGGCCGCGCTGCGATCACCGCAGGCTGGCGTTGATCTTGTCCAGCACGGCTGAGCCGGGGCACAGCGCCTTTTCGTCCAGCGCGTTGAGCGGCGTCTCGACGGTGTCGAGATGGGTGTGCAGGTCCTCGGCCTCGGGATCGACATAGAGCAGCCCGGTGACGATCTGGCCCTTGGCAGCGTGCTTCTGCAGGAAGGTCTGTGCTCCCAGCCGATCATGCGGATCGTAGTCGGCATCCAGCTTACGCAGCGCAAGGCGGGTGCCGTCATGCTGTTCGACAACCTGCACCGTGCCCGGCGCGTAGTCGACGCTGATCGGCTCGCGTCCGACCAGCACGTCGAGCCGGTTCACCGCGTCATTGTGCTCGCGGACATAGTCGAAGCTCTTGGTCGAGCCGGCGTGGTTGTTGAAGGCGATGCACGGGCTGATCACGTCGATGAACGAGGCGCCCTTGTGGCGGATCGCAGCCGCAATCAGCGGCACCAGCTGGGTCTTGTCGCCGGAGAACGAGCGCGCCACGAAGGTGGCGCCGAGTTGCAGCGCGATCGCGACCAGGTCGATCGCGTTGTCGGTGTTGGTGACGCCCTTCTTGGACTTCGAGCCGCGGTCGGCGGTCGCCGAGAACTGGCCCTTGGTCAGGCCGTAGACGCCGTTGTTCTCGACGATATAGGTCATGTTGACGCCGCGCCGGATCGAATGCGCGAACTGGCCGAAGCCGATCGAGGCTGAGTCGCCGTCGCCGGAGACGCCGAGATAGATCAGGTCGCGGTTGGCGAGGTTGGCGCCGGTCAGCACCGACGGCATGCGGCCGTGCACCGAGTTGAAGCCGTGCGAATTGCCGAGGAAATAGTCCGGCGTCTTCGACGAGCAGCCGATCCCGGAGATCTTCGCGACCCGGTGCGGCTCGATCGAGAGCTCGTAGCAGGCCTCGATGATCGAGGCGGTGATCGAATCGTGGCCGCAGCCGGCGCACAGCGTCGAGATCTTCCCCTCGTAGTCGCGATGGGTATAGCCCAGCTCGTTCTTCCTCAGGCCGGGATGGTGAAACTTCGGCTTTGCGATGTAGGTCATGACACGGCCTTGCGGAGAGGAGTGACCTTGAGATGGTCCTGGTGGTCGCCGATGGAGTTGGCGATGAAGCGCGCGGTGATCGGGGTGCCGTCATAGTGCAGGATCGGCACCAGGCGGACGGGATCGATGCCGTTTTCGTTGACGATCAATTGGCGCAGTTGCGCGTCGCGGTTCTGCTCGACCACGTAAACGAAATCATGGTCGGCGATGAAGCTCGCCACGCTGGAGTGGAACGGGAAGGCGCGGATTCGCAGCCGGTCGAGCTGGTGGCCGCGTGCTTCCAGGATGCCAATCGCCTCGTCCATCGCCGGCGATGTCGAGCCGAAATAGATCACGCCGTATTTGGTCGGCTTCGCCGCATTGGCCTGCAGCGGCCGCGGCACCATGTCCTGCGCGGTCTCGAACTTGCGCACCAGGCGCTGCATGTTGTCGGCGTAGACCGCGCCTTCCTCCGAATAGCGCGCGTAGCGGTCGCGCGAGGTGCCGCGGGTGAAATAGGATCCCTTGGTCGGATGGGTGCCGGGATAGGTGCGGAAGGGGATGCCGTCGCCGTCGACGTCGAGGTAGCGGCCGAAGTCGCGGCCCTCCTCCAGCATCTCCGCGGTCATCACCTTGCCGCGGTCATACTGCCGGGCATCGTCCCACTTCAGCGGGCGGCACAGCCGGTGATTCATGCCGATGTCGAGATCGAGCATCAGGAAGATCGTGGTCTGCAGCCGCTCGGCGAGATCGAAAGCGTGCGCGGCGAACTCGAAGGCTTCGGCCGGATCCTCCGGAAACAGCAGCACATGCTTGGTATCGCCATGTGAAGCATAGGCGCAGGCGATCACGTCGCATTGCTGGGTGCGGGTCGGCATGCCGGTCGAGGGGCCGGCGCGCTGGATGTTCATGATCACGGCCGGGATCTCGGCAAAATAAGACAGGCCGATGAATTCGGTCATCAGCGAGATGCCCGGGCCCGAGGTCGCCGTGAAGGCGCGGGCACCGTTCCAGGAGGCGCCGATCACGATGCCGATCGAGGCGAGCTCGTCCTCGCCCTGCACGATGGCGTATTTCGCCTTTCCGGTCTCGGCATCGTGCCGGTACTTCTTGCAATGGCTGGTGAAGGCCTCGGCCACCGACGATGACGGCGTGATCGGATACCAGGCGCACACCGTGGCGCCGCCATAGACCGCGCCGAGCGCGGCCGCGCTGTTGCCCTCGATGAAGATGCGGTCGCCGACCTTGTCGGCCTTCCTCACCCGCAATCCCAGCGGGCACTTCAGATTCTGCAGCGCCCAGTCGCGGCCGAGATGCAGCGCATGGACGTTGGAGGAGAGCAGCTTCTCCTTGCCCTTGTACTGCTCGCCGATCAGCTGCTCGACCAGCTTCGGATCCATGTCGAGCAGCGCGCAGAGCGCGCCGAGATAGATGATGTTCTTGAACAGCTGGCGCTGCCTGGGATCGCTGTAGGTCGAGTTGGTGATCGCGGTCAGCGGCACGCCGATCACGGTGATGTCATCGCGGAATTTCGACGACGGCATCGGTTTGGTCGAATCGTAGAACAGGTAGCCGCCGGGCTCGATCGAGGCGACGTCCTTGTCCCAGGTCTGCGGATTCATCGCCACCATCATGTCGACGCCGCCGCGGGCGCCGAGATGGCCGTCCTCGGTGACGCGCACCTCGTACCAGGTCGGCAGCCCCTGGATGTTGGACGGAAAGATGTTGCGCGGCGACACCGGCACGCCGTGGCGCAGGATGGAACGGGCGAACAGCTCGTTGGCGGAGGCCGAGCCCGAGCCGTTGACGTTGGCGAAGCGGACGACGAAGTCGTTTACGCTGCTGATCGGGCTTTGGACTGACATGTTGATCCTGCGTGAACCATATCGATGAGATACTTCTGCATGTCCCAAGCGCCGGTCGGGCAGCGCTCGGCACACAGCCCGCAATGCAGGCAGACGTCCTCGTCCTTGACCATGACGCGGCCGGTCTTGAGGTCGCCGGAGACGTAGAGCGCCTGGTCGTGATGCGGCGAGGGCGCCTTCAGGCGCTGCCGCAAATCATCCTCTTCGCCGTTCTCGGTGAAGGTGATGCAGTCCATCGGGCAGATGTCGACGCAGGCGTCGCATTCGATGCAGAGCGGGGCGGAGAACACCGTCTGCACGTCGCAGTTCAGGCAGCGCTGCGCCTCGCCGAGCGCGAGTTTGACGTCGTAGCCGAGCTCGACCTCGGCGCGGATGTCCTTCAGCGCGATCACCTTGTCGCGATGCGGCACCTTGAAGCGCTTGTCGGCGGAGATGTCGTTGTCGTAGCTCCACTCGTGGATGCCCATCTTCTGCGAGGAGACGTGCACCTCCGGCAGCGGGCGCTCGTTGATGTCCTCGCCGGAAATCATCTTGTGGATGGAAAGCGCGGCGTCGTGACCGTGCGCTACTGCCCAGATGATGTTCTTCGGCCCGAACGCCGCGTCGCCGCCGAAGAACACCTTCGGATTGGTCGAGACGAACGTCTTGGGATCGACCTTCGGCATGTGCCACTTGTCGAACTCGATGCCGCAATCGGCCTCGATCCAGGGGAATGCGTTCTCCTGGCCGACCGCAACCAGCACGTCGTCGCAGGGCACGGTCTCGTCGGGCTCGCCCGAGGGCACCAGGTTGCGGCGGCCCTTGGCGTCGTATTCCGCCTTCACCTTCTGGAAGGTGACGCCGATCAGCTTGCCGGCGACATGCTTGAAAGTGCGGCCGGGAATGTCGAGCTCGCGGCCGCGCGGCGCGCCCGAGCCGACGAAGATCGCGTCGTAGTTCTCGGCCAGCAGCTGCTTGAGACTGTCGATGCGCTGGCCGCCCTTGAACTCGACGCCGAGGCCGAGGATGTAGCCGGTCTCCTCGTCGATCACGCTGTCGGGCAGGCGGAATTTCGGGATCTGGCTGCGCATCATGCCGCCGGCCTTGGGATCGCCGTCGAACACGGTGCAGTGATAGCCGAGCGGCGCCAGATCGCGCGCCACCGCGAGCGAGGCGGGGCCGCCGCCGACCAGCGCGATGCGCTTGCCGTTCTTCGCCGCAGGCCGCGGCAGGCGCTGGCTAATGTCGTCCTTGAAGTCGGCGGCGACGCGTTTGAGGCGGCAGATCGCGACCGGATTGTCCTCGACGCGCCCGCGGCGGCAGGCCGGCTCGCACGGACGATCGCAGGTGCGTCCCAGGATTCCCGGAAACACGTTCGACTTCCAATTGATCATGTAGGCGTCGCTGTAACGCCCCTCAGCAATCAACCGGATGTACTCGGGAACGGGAGTGTGTGCGGGACAGGCCCATTGGCAATCGACTACTTTATGAAAGTAATCCGGCGCCGAGATGTCAGTCGGTTTCATTCCTACCTTTGACCCGCGCGAAATGCCTCACCGCGCGGCCTTATCGTTGACGAGCGCTCACGCGACGTTGTTTTGGTTTTTGAATTGGATCATAGGCTTATCTTATTAGAGCCGTTCCAGAGAACGCAAAGGCAAAATTGTCCGACCTACAGCTTTCGCGTGGCTGATTTGCGTTTGGCGTTAATCTCGCAAAGCCCCATGCGGCGGTGCAGCATGAATGCGTCGCCGCATCGCACTCATCTGCGCGGAATATCGCTCTTCGCGAGGTCCCACAGCAGCCGATAGACGCCGCTGGTGATCACGAGCGGTTTCAGCGCGGCATTATTGGTGATGCGCGCCATGGCGTCGGGCACGACGCCGACATCGGTGGCGTCGATCAGCACGAACCAGTCGCCGGCGCCGGGATCGGCCTGTGCCGCATCCGCCGTGAGCGGCTTCGACAGGGCAGGATCGTTCTCGAGCAGGTGCATCGAGATGATGCCGTCCTGCGTCGCCGGATCGAGCTGCTCCCGCAACGCAGCGCGGAGCTTGTCAGCGCCGTCGGCAGGTGGACGCAGCCGGATGAGGCCGAGCGCGGCGCCCCGTCCGGTGCCGCGGCTGATCGTGATGCGCGCGACCGCGCGGATCATGTTCTCAAAGCGCGCGATATTGGCCTTCGACCATTCGGTCTGGTTGGCGAGCGCCGTGCGATAGGCGGGGCTGTCGAGCACGTCGAAGGTTTCGGTCGAGTACAGGCCGAGATATTTCGGCTTGCCGTCATGGGCGACGTAGCGCCGCGCTTCGAGGAAGCCGTCGATCGCGACTCGCTCCTCGATGTGCTCGCGGTCGTACCAACGGTTGAATTCAGCCTCGTGTAAGGGATCGACATCCATCGATGTCATCAGCATGCCTTGTCCGGCGATCGGCATCGAGTGCTCCTTTTTGCCTGTTTTTTTATCGACGCAATATCGCCGAAGGGAGTGCAGCAGGGAAGCGGGTTCCCGGGGGCACGCGACCGGTCAGACCAAGGATTGCCACAATTGCTGCGCTGTTGTTCAGCGCGGGTTCACGGAACAAGCATTTCCATTCAACTCGCCAATGTCTGGGAAGAAAAGGACAGCCGTCATGGCGCGAATTCTCTGGGCACTATTCATCGGCCTTGTGTCGCTCGCGTCGCTGCCCGCGCATGCGCAGGACCTGGAGAAGCGGCTTGCGCTCGTGGTCGGCAACGGCGCGTATGAAGCCGGTGCGCTGCAGACCGCTGCCAACGATGCCGGGCTGATCGCGCAGACCTTGCAGGCGGCCGGCTTCGACGTGATCGGCGCACGCGATCTCGACGGTGAGACGCTGCGTAAATCGTTCCGCGATTTCGTCCAGAAGGTGCAGGAGGCAGGTCCCAACACGGTCGCCTTCGTCTATCTCGCCGGCTACGGCGTGCAGCTCACCGGCGAGAACTATTTCGTGCCGGTCGATGCAAAGATTGCGCGCGACACCGACGTGCCGGTCGAGGCCATCCGAATGTCCGACTACATCCATCAGCTCTCGGCGCTGCCGCTCAAGGCGGGCGTGGTCGTGCTCGATGCGGCGCGCAGCAATCCGTTTGTGAAGGAGGGCCAGCCGCTCGCCGGCGGCCTCGCGCTGGTCGATCCCGACCCGAAGATGCTGATCGCGTTCAGCTCTGCGCCGGGCACCGTCGCGCCCGACGGCGCGCCGCCCTATGGCCCCTATGCGCAGGCGCTGGCCGAGATGATCCGCGCCGGTGGCCTCAGCCTGCCCGATGTGTTCGACCGCGTTCGGCTGCGCGTCAACGAGATGACCAAGGGCGCGCAGGTCCCGTGGGATGCGCAAAAGGTCGACGCGCCCTTCATGTTCTTCGAGCGCAAGCCGGACGCGCCGCCGGAGCAGGTCGATGCGGGTCTACGCAGCAAGCCGATCCGCGATTTCTCGGCGCAGGATGCCTACGCGGCGGCACTGGAGCGCGACACGCTGCAGGGCTACGAGGAATACCTGCAGGCCTATCCGAACGATCCGCTCGCCAAGCGCGTGCGCGCGATCGTGGCGGCGCGGCGCGAGGCTATCACCTGGCGGCGCACCTACAATGCCGACACGCCGGATGCCTACTGGTCCTATCTCAACCGCTATCCGCGCGGGCCGCATGCGGCCGATGCGCGGCGGCGCCTTGCCTATCTCTCGGCCGCGCTGGAGCCGCCGCCGCAATTCGCCGCGCTCGATTACGACGTGCCGCCGCCGCCGCCCGATGAGATCGTCTATGTCGATCGTCCGGTGCTCTACTACAGCGACCCGGTGTTCGCTTTCGAGCCGCCTCCGCCGCCGCCGGTGTTCTTCCTGCCGCCACCGCCGCCGGACTTCGTGGTGCTGCCGCCACCGCCGCCCCCGATCGGCCTGTACGTGCTGCCGACGCCGCTGTTCGTCGCAATGCCGGCCTATATCGCCGCGCCTCGCTATGTTGCGCCGCCGCCGAACAACATCGTGTTCAACAACATCCACAACACCACGATCATCAACAATGTCATCAACAATCCGAACCCCACGCCGGCGCAGCTCAGCGCCGCCGGGGTGAGGCCGGCGGTCCCCGGAGCTCCAATCTCGCGGGCGCCGTCATTGCCGCCGGCCGCCTTGCAGCGCGCGAACCTCGCTCCGGCGCCGGGCGGTCAGCCCGGCCCGGGCCCGGGCGGCCGGCCCGCGTTGCCGGGTGCGGCACCAGGCGCGGCGGTCGCACCGAATGCTCCCGGTGCGCCGGATGGCCACGCGCTGCCGGGTGGCAGGAATGCACCGCCGCTGCCGCAGGCTGCGACCGCGCCGCCTAACGCTCCGCAGCCGGGCGCCAGGCCGGCCCTGCCCGGACAGGCCGGACCGGGCAGGCCCGCCGCAGCCGTGGCGCCCGCGAATGCTCAACCGGCTCCCGTTACCCGGCCGGGCGCGCCGCCGGCACCTCCGCCAGCGGCCGCCGCGCGGACGCCCGGCAGGACGCCGCTCCCTCACGCCGCGACGGCGCCAACTCCCGCCGCACCGCCGCCGGCGATACGCGCAGCTCCTGGAAGGCCGGCACCGGCGGCGCGACCTGCACCGCCACCCGCGCGTGCCGCTGCGATCCCACCGGTGATCGCGCGTCCACCGCCGCCGCCGCGTGTTGCTGCTCCGCCACCGCGCGTCGCCGCGCCGCCGCCGCGTGCGGCAGCGTTGCCGCCGCGTCCGGTTGCCATGCCGCCGCGTCCGGCGCCGGTCCCGCACGCAGCTCCGCCGCCGCGGCCGATGGTGCAGCAGATGCAGCGCGCCGCGCCGCCGCCTCGCATGGCAGCACCGCCGCCGCGGATGGCCGCGCCGCCGCCGCGGCCGGCTGCGCCAGCGCGGCCCCACGGCTGTCCGCCCGGACAATGCGGACGTTGAGATCCTGGTCGTGCAGTTGCGGAGACAGGATGAGATGACGATCGAGGGGCGGCCAAGGCGCTGGCCTGGACTCCGCCGGCGCGTGGAGTCCGATTCCTAGCCCTTCGCGAGGTCGGCGATCGCCTTCATCACGGCGTTGCGGATGCCGGGGTCGTAGAGGATGTGGCCGGCGCCGTCGACAATGCGCACCTCGCTGCCCGACCAGCGCGCGGCGAGGGCGTGCGAGGTCGCGGGCGGGCAGAGCAGGTCGTAGCGGCCCTGCACCATGATGCCGGGAATGCCGGCGAGCTTGCCGGCCTCGTCCATCAGCTGGTTCGGCCGCATGAAGCAGTCATTGGCGAAATAATGTGCTTCCATGAACGGCGTCGAGGGCAGGACGCCCGATGCCTTCAGGGGGTCGAGCCGCGTCTGCTTCGGCGTGTGCTCCGACAGCGCGCGCTCGGTGTCGTGCCAAGCGCGCGCCGCGCGGCCATGCACGTCGATATTCGAATCGAGGATGCGACGGTAATAGGCATCGAGCGGCGCGGCGCGCTCATGCTCCGGCAGGACGTCGAGGAAATCCTCGTAAAGCGCGGGATAGAACCGCGGCAGGGTGCGAAGAAAGACGTCTTCCAACTCCTCGCGCGTGCCAAGGAAGGTCGCGCGCAGCACGAGGCCGCTGACGCGGTCGGGATGCGCCTGCGCATAGGCCAGGGCGAGCGTCGCGCCCCAGGAGCCGCCGACCACCATCCAGCGCTCAAAGCCGAAGCGCGCCCGGATCTTCTCCATATCGGCGATCAGGTGCGCGGTCGTGTTGCTCTGCCGGCTGCCTTTCGGCCGGCTGCGGCCACAGCCGCGCTGGTCGAACAGCACGGCGTGAAATCGCTCGGGATCGAACAGCCGGCGATGGTCGGGCTGGCAGCCGCTGCCCGGCCCGCCATGCAGATAGACCGCGGGAACGCCGCCCTCGCGGCCGACGCTCTCGACATGGAGATCGTGGCCGTCGCCGACATCGAGCCATTCCGATGTCAGAGGTGCGAACGGATCGGCGCGTTTGGCGGCCTTTCCGGCATCGGCGTCAGGCGCCATTGCGTTCGTCCGTCTCCAGCGTGCCGCCGGCAAAGTTGCGATAGAGGAAGCGGCTCTGGCTGCCTGCCGATTCCTGCTCGGCCTGCTTGAAGATCTGTTCATGCCGCGGCGACAGCGCGCAGGCCGGATCGGTGTTGCCGGCATCGCCGGTCAGCGCATAGGCCTGGCAGCGGCAGCCGCCGTAATCGACCTCGCGGAATTCGCAGGACTTGCACGGCTCCGGCATCCAGCCGGTGCCGCGATAGCGGTTGAAGGCCTCCGAGTTCTGCCAGATCCAGGCGATCGAATGGTTCGAGCGCACCGACTCGAACTCCAGCCCGGTGATGCTCTCGGCGGCGTGGCAGGGCAGCACCTTGCCGGCCGGCGAGATGTTGAAGAACTGGCGGCCCCAGCCGCCCATGCATTTCTTCGGCCGCAGCGCGTAATAGTCCGGCACCACATAGTCGATCGCGAGTGTGCCCTTCAGGCGTAGCTGCGCCTCCTCGACGATGCGGCTGGTCTCCTCGATCTGCTCAATGGTCGGCATCAGCGCGGCGCGATTCTTCAGCGCCCAGCCGTAATACTGCACATTGGCGACCTCGAGCCGGTCGGCGTCGAGGTCGACCGCCATCTGGATGATGTCGGAAAGCTGGTGCAGGTTCTGCCGGTGCATCACCGCGTTTACCGTCAGCGGCAGCTCGAGCTCGCGCGTCCATCTGGCGACCTCGAGCTTCTTGCGATGCGCGTCCTTCAGGCCGGCGACGCGGTCGGCGACGACAGGCTCGTTGCCCTGGAAGCTGATCTGCACATGGCTGAGGCCGGCATCGGCGAGCGCGGACAGCTTGTCCTTGGTCAGCAGCACGGCCGAGGTGATCAGGTTGGAATACAGCCCGACGTCGCTCGCGTGCTGCACCAGCTCGACGATGTCCTTGCGCGCGGTTGGCTCGCCGCCGGAGAAATGGACCTGCAGCACGCCGAGCTCGGCCAGCTCGCTCAGCACCCTCTTCCATTCCTCCGTGGTCAGCTCGGTCGAGCCGCGGTCGAGCTCGACCGGGTTGGAGCAATAGGGGCATTGCAGCGGGCAGCGATGGGTGACCTCGAGCAGCACCGCGAGCGGGATGCCGTAGGTCTCCGCCGCCGAGCGGCGGCTCTCCAGCACGGCGAGCCCGTCGCTCGGGCCTGTGGATGTCTTGTTGTCGGCGAGCGTGTCACTCATGCCGTGCTCTCGCGCACTTCGGTGAGAAAGCCCTTGTCGGCGAGGTCCTGCAGCATCGCGACCACGTCGGTCGCGATCGCCTCGCGCGGTGCGGCGTATTTTTCCGCCAGCGTGTCGACCATCTGCGCGACGCTGCGCACGCCGTCGCAAAGCTGCAGCACCTCGACCGCGATTTCGTCCGGCGCCAGCACGCGCTCCGGCGCCAGGATCACCCAGACCTGCCGCGTCTCGTCGAATTTCAGCTTGGCGTGGCGCGGCAGCTTCGGCCGACTGGTCTCGCTGACGCTGATGTTGCGGCTGGCCATGTGTCGTTCCTAGCTCGTTTTCGGCACGAAGGCGCCGGGCGGAATGTGGCCGTCGACATAGGCGTGGTACAGCGCGTCGAGCTGCACCCACAGCACATTGGTCTTGAAGATCAGCGCATTGCAGACCGCCTCGCGCTCCGCTTGCGTCTTGGCGTGCTGCTTGACGTAGTCGAGCGCAAAGCCGGCATCGCGCGGCGCCTGGGTCAGGCGGCGGCTGAAATAGCTCATGATGTCGGGATTAACGAAATCGTAGTGCTTCAGCATCCCCGAGATGCGTTCCTCGTGCAGGTTCGGCGCGAACAATTCGGTCAGCGAGGAGGCGATCGCCTCCAGCGGCGTGCGGTCGCGGCAGAAATGCACATAGGCCTCCACCGCGAAACGCGTCGCCGGCAGGATGCCTTCGGTGGATTCCACATAGGCGGTGTCGAGGCCGAGGCCCTCGGTCAGCTTGAGCCAGCGCTCGATGCCGCCCTCGGTGCCGAGATCGCCGTCATGATCCTCGATGCGATGGCGCCACTCGATGCGCGTATTGCGGTCGCGGAAGCGCGAGATCACCGTCGCGTCCTTCAGCGGGATCGTGCTCTGATAATAATAGCGGTTCAGTGCCCAGGCCTGTACCTGCCCCTTGTTCAGCTTGCCGCCGTGCAGCAGGCGGTGGAACGGATGCAGGCTGTGATAGCGCGTCGCGCCGATCTGGCGCAGCACGGATTCCATCGCCTCGGCGCTGTCGAGCGTGATGCCCTTGCCGATCGAGAGCGCGGTCATCGTATTGGTAGGCACCACATTCACAGCACGATCTCCGTTCCGTCGGCGGGAATTTGCCAGCCCGCCTGTTCCAGAGCCTTGCGCTCGGCCGAGGTCCCAAGCAGCGCCGGGTTGGAGTTGTTGATATGCAAAAACACTTTTCGTCCGATGTCGAGGCCGGCGAGGCTCTGGATCGCGCCGTGATCGCCCGACATCGAGATGTGTCCCATGCTCTGGCCGGTCTTGTGGCCGAGCCCGGCCACGACGAGCTCGTCGTCGCGCCACACCGTGCCGTCGAAGAACACCAGCGGCGCGCCCTTGATCCGCGCCTTCAGGTCGTCGGTGACCCGCGCGCAGGCGGCCAGGAAGTAGAAATATTTGCCGCTGGCCTTATCCGCAATACGCAGGCCCAGCGTATCGCCGACGCCGTCGGCGCCTGCCGGATGCGCCTGACCCTCGAGATACCAGGCACCCTTGCCGGGAACCTCGAACGGCAGCACTTCGAGGCCTGACGGCGTGCCGTCGGACAGGGTGGGCTCGAAGGCTTGGCCGACCGCGATCGGCTGTCGCCCGACATTCTTTTCGCTCAGCACGTTGAAGATGCTGTTGGTGCGCAGGATCGCCAGCACGCGCTCATGCGCGTAAATCGTGAACGGCGAGCCCTCGCGCATCGACAGCAGCCCCGCCACGGCATCGATCTCCCCATTGGTGAGGATGACGCCGGCGATCGGCGTGTGGCGCAGCGCGCCGGACTTCGGATGTAATTGCGGCGCGGCGATCAGCTGCTGGCGCAGGTCGGGAGAGGCGTTGACCAGGAACCAGTGCGCGCCGTCGGCGCTGACCGCGATCGAAGCTTGCGTGCTCTGCAATTCCGGATGGTCGCTTCGGGCTGTCCTGCACACCCTGCAACCGCAGTTCCACTGCGGAACACCGCCGCCCGCTGCGGCGCCGAGGACGACGACGCGAAGCATGATCCGTCCCCCGGAGAATTCTTGATCGAATCCAAAAAACGACGAGGTGGAGGTCCGGCATGAATCAGCGCTCCCTTAGTCGGGAGGCCTCACGCCCGGACCGTCCACCTGCGCTAAAACGCTAAACGTGTATGTGGGGCGCGACCGCTTACTTGCGGGTGGCGCACATATACATGTTGATTTCCATGCCGACCGACACTTCGACGATCTTCGGTGCTTTCCAGGCCATTTTGGTTTCTCCCATTGCAACCGGACGACTTCCGCCCTGCGGATTAAACTACTGCGGATGGAAAAGTTCGCCACTTAAATTTTTGGCAACGTTGCGTTGCACCAGTACATGTTGCGTTGCGATACGTCGCTGCGGGAGTACTCACGCAGTTGTGCGCGGCTTTGCCTCAAAAGCCCGTGGCATCAGACCTTTTTCCTGTTGTTCGCGGTCCGGCGAATAGTGATGTTGGGGGCGGGCTGGGGCCGGTGTGCCTCCTCCCAAGGTCCTGGAGACGATTTGCGCCTGCGTCAGCGCGGCGCACCCAACTGAGCCGAGTTTCAGCCGATGCCACGCTATTTCTTCAACACAAGGATCGGCGACGAACTGATCTCCGATCCCGATGGCGAGATCCTGCGCGATCCCGATCGCGCCTGGGAGATGGCGCGGGCCATGATTCGCGAGCTGCTGAAGACCGAGGGCGCCGACGGTGCACTGCTCAGCGCCGTCATCGAGGTGACCGATGACGAGGGCGAAATCGTGCTCGAGTTCCCGTTCACCGAAGCCATTCTCGATCGTCCGGACCACTCGATCACCAGGCATTGACCCGCACAGAAAAGCCGCGCCGTGCAAACGTTGCGTGCGGCGCCATCTCACGTTTCCGATTGCATTTGTCCGGACAAACTCGCAAGAGTACGGACGGGAAGGCTGCCCGCGCCGGTTGAGCGATCGGCGCAAAGGAAGAGCAGCTTCCACCAGGGGAGAAACAGCATGACAGATCATTCGTTGGCGCCGCGCAGCCTGTTGCTGGCTGGCGCTGTCTTTGGGGCTCTCACGTTCGGGGCTGCCGCGCAGCAGCCAGCCGCGCCGCCGGCCTCCGGCGCTGCGCCCGCCGCGCAGCCGCTGCCGCCGGGCTCGCCGCTGATCGGGCGTCCGGACAATGAGGCCGCGGCCAAGCTCGCGCCGGTTGCGCCGCCGCCGCTGCCGGCGTCCGCCGACAAGCTGCCGCTCGCCAAGCTCAAGGTGCCGGCGGGCTTCAACGTCGAGGTCTATGCCGCCGGCATGGCCAATGCGCGTTCGCTGGCGCTCGGCGACAAGGGCACGGTGTTCGTCGGCAGCCGTCTCGTCGACAAGGTCTATGCCATCGTCAACAAGGACGGCAAACGCTCGGTCAAGGTGATCGCCTCCGGCCTCTATCGTCCGAACGGCGTCGCCTTCAAGGACGGCACGCTCTACATCGCCGAACTGTCGAAGGTCTCCAAGATCGACAAGATCGAGGACAATCTCGACAACCCGCCGAAGCCGACCGTCATCTACGACAAGCTGCCGAAGGACGAGGCCCATGGCTGGAAGTTCATCGCCATCGGCCCCGACGGCAAGCTCTACGTTCCGGTCGGCCAGCCCGGCAACAACGTGCTGCACGACGCCGACCATGGCCAGATCCGCCGCATGAATCTCGACGGCTCCGGCGCCGAGGTCTACGCGCTCGGCGTGCGCAATACGGTCGGCTTCGACTGGAATCCCGAGACCAAGCAGATGTACTTCACCGACAACGGCCGCGACTGGCTGTCGGAGACGGTGCCGGAGGACGAGCTCAACCGCGTCACCAAGGCCGGCGAGGATTTCGGTGCGCCGTACTGCTACCAGGGCAACATCATCGATCAGGAGCTCGGCTGGGGCAAGAACTGCAAGGACTACACCGCGCCGGTCGGTCTGATGGGTCCGCATACCGCGGCGCTCGGCATGCGCTTCTACACCGGCAGCATGTTCCCGAAGAGCTACAGGAACGCGATCTTCATCGCGCGCCACGGCTCCTGGAACAAGTCGCAGAAGCAGGGCGGCGACGTCGTCGTCGTCAAGCTGAACAAGGACGGCACCGTGAAATCGATGGAGCCGTTCATGACGGGCTTCCTCGAGGACAACAAATATGTCGGCCGCCCGGTCGACGTGATGCTGCTCAAGGACGGCTCGATGCTGGTCTCCGACGACTGGAACGGCGCGGTCTACCGCGTCAGCTACGGCAAGCCGAAGGTCGCCGGCCAGTAACAGAAGTAACTTGGACACCCTCATTGCGAGCGAAGCAATCCATTCCTCCACTTGCGGAGAAGTGGATTGCTTCGTCGCTTCAGCGCAAAATTGCTCTGCAATTTTGTCGCGGGCTCCTCGCGATGACGGAATATGTTGGGAGTGCCAATGTACAAAACCATCACCGCGGTCCTGGTATTCGCCTCCATCGCTGTCCCATCCAACGCCGAATCCATCCAGGAGCGCGCCGCCGCGTGCTTGGCCTGCCATGGCGAACGCGGCACGTCGGAGACCGAGAACACGCCTTCGCTCGGCGGCCAGCAGGCGCCCTATGCGCTGATCCAGCTCTTCATGTTCCGCGAGAAGCTGCGCGTCTTCGAGCCGATGAACGAGATGGCGAAGCCCTTGACCGACGACGATCTGCGCGCTTTTTCGGACTTCATCGCCACGCTGCCGAAGCCCGCGCCGCCGGCGGATGCCGGCGATCCGGCGCGGATGGCGAAGGGGCAGGCGCTGGCGCAGCAGAACCGCTGCAACTCCTGTCACAACACCGATTATTCCGGGAAGGAAAACGTCCCGCGCATCGCCAACCAGCGCGAAGACTACCTCGCCAAGACGCTCGCCGAATACAAGGACAACAGCCGCCACGGCTATGATGGCACCATGGCCGACGTGATGCAGCCGATCGCCAAGGAGCAGATCGCGGATCTCGCCTATTATATCGCCCACGTCCGCTGAACTGCCCGGCAGCAGGCCGCTGGCCTTGCGCTCCGCAGGGGGCTAAAACGCCTCGGTCACACGGAGCAGCAGCACATGCAGGATCTTTGGCGTCTGTCGGCGACTGAGCTCGCCGGCCTCATCAAATCAAAGAAGGTTTCGGCGAAGGAGGCGGCGCAGGCGGGGCTTGACCGGCTCGATGCGGTCAACCCGAAGATCAATGCGGTGGTCGATCACCGGCCGGACGACGTGCTGGCGCAGGCCGCGTCCGTCGATGCGGCGATTGCGCGCGGCGACGAGGTCGGGCCGCTCGCCGGTGTTCCCGTCACCATCAAGGTCAATGTCGACCAGGAGGGCTATGCCACCACCAACGGGCTGAAGCTGCAGCGCGACGTGATCGCGAAGGCGGACAACCCGGTGGTCGCCAATCTGCGCAAGGCCGGCGCGGTGCTGCTCGGCCGCACCAACTGCCCGGCCTTCTCCTATCGCTGGTTCACCACCAACCTCATCCACGGCGACACCAAGAACCCGCGCGATCCCGCCATCACGCCCGGCGGCTCGTCGGGCGGCGCGGGTGCCGCGGTCGCGGCCGGCATCGGCCACATCGCCCATGGCACCGACATCGCCGGCTCGATCCGCTATCCGGCCTATGCCTGCGGCGTGCACGGTCTGCGGCCGAGCATGGGCCGCCTGCCGGCCTTCAACGCGGCGCTGCCGGAGCGGCCGATCGGCCCGCAGATCAGCGCGGTCTCCGGCCCGCTGGCGCGGACGATCAATGATCTGCGCATCTCGCTGGCGGCGATGGCCGCGCCCGATCCTCGCGATCCCTGGTACGCGCCGGTGCCGCTGGTCGGCGTGCCGCGGGACAAGCGGATCGCGATGTGCCTCAATCCTGATGGCCTCAATCCGGTGCCCGAAGTGGTCGCCGCCGTTGCCGATGCCGGCAAGCGCCTGAAAGCGGCGGGCTGGATCGTGGAGGAGATATCGGACACGCCGCCGCTGCGCGAGGCGGCCGAAATCCAGACCCGGCTCTGGCTCGGCGATGGCTACGAGGCCCAGCTCGCGGCCGCCGAGCGCGAGGGTGATCCCGGCGCGCTCGCCTGCCTGCGCGGCAACCGCGCCAAGGTGCATCCGTTCGACCTGTCGCAGGCGCTGACCCGCCGCGCCACGCTGACCCGCGAATGGTTCACCTTCCTCGATAAATATCCGGTGCTGCTGATGCCGGTGTCCGCCGAGCTGCCGTTCCCCGATCAGCTCGACCGCAAGGACGAGGCATCGTTCGCGCGGGTCTGGCACGCGCAGCTGCCGCAGATCGCGATCCCGTTCATGGGGCTGCCCGGGCTTGTCGTGTCGACCGGTCTGGTGGGACGAATTCCGGTCGGCGTGCAACTGGTGGCCGCGCGCTACCGCGAGGATCTCTGCCTGGCCGCGGGCGAAGCGGTGGAAGCCGGCGGCACGCCATCCGCGGCGATCGACCCGGTGAGCTAGCGCATGATCCGGAAAAGTGGGTACCGGTTTTCCGACAAGATCATGCGGAGGGTATGATGCCGACGGTCTACGACTTCTCGGCTACATCGCTAGCCGGCGAGGATGTGCCGTTGCAGCGGTTCGAGGGACAGGTGCTCCTGATCGTCAATACCGCGAGCGCCTGCGGCTTCACCCCGCAATACAAGGGCCTGCAGGAGCTCCACGCCGGCCTGTCGCCGCGCGGCTTTGCCGTGCTCGGCTTTCCCTGCAACCAGTTCGGCGCGCAGGAACCGGGCGATGCAAAACAGATCGCTGCGTTCTGCGAGACCAATTATGCCGTGACGTTCCCGATGTTCGCCAAGATCGACGTCAACGGCGCCAACGCGCATCCATTGTATCAGCATCTGAAACGTGAGAAGTCGAGCCTGCTCGGCCCGTCGATCAAATGGAATTTCACCAAGTTCCTGGTCGATCGGTCCGGCAAGGTCGTGGCGCGGCACGCGCCGACCGCCCGGCCGGAAGGATTGAGGAAGGATATCGAGGCGCTGCTATGAGCGACGACACCAACGACCAATTGCCGGACCGCCTCTCGGTGGATCCGAACAGCCCGTACTACAACGCGGACATTCTCGCGCGCGACGTCGGCATCCGCTTCAAGGGTATCGAGAAGACCAATGTCGAGGAATACTGCGTCAGCGAAGGCTGGGTGCGCGTCACCGCAGGCAATGCCAAGGACCGCCACGGCAATCCGCTGACAATCAAGGTGCACGGCCCGGTCGAGCCCTATTTCCGGGATAAGGCGAAATCCTGAGAGCCTTTCTCTTTCGTCATTGCGAGCGAAGCGAAGCAATCCATTCCCCCGCTTGCTGAGAAATGGATTGCTTCGTCGCTTCGCTGCTCGCAATGACGGTGGGGAAAGACGCGTAGCGCAACTGAAAGAGCGATAATCCCATGTCCGTCCGCATCGTCGACGTCCGCGAGGTCACCAAACCGATCTCGTCGCCGATCCGCAACGCCTATATCGACTTCAGCAAGATGACCTCGAGCCTGGTCGCCGTGGTCACCGACGTGGTGCGCGACGGCAAGAGGGTGGTCGGCTACGGCTTCAATTCCAACGGCCGCTACGGGCAGGGCGGGCTGATCCGCGAGCGCTTCGCGCCGCGGCTGCTCGAGGCCGATCCGAAATCGCTGCTCGACGCTACCGGCGACAATCTCGATCCGGACAAGGTCTGGTCGACCCTGATGTCGAACGAGAAGCCGGGCGGACATGGCGAGCGGTCGGTCGCGGTCGGCACCATCGACATGGCGGTATGGGACGCGGTGGCGAAGATCGCCGGCAAGCCGCTGTTCCGCCTGCTGGCCGAGCGTCACGGCGTGAACGCCGATCCGCGCGTGTTCGTCTACGCCGCCGGCGGCTATTACTATCCGGGCAAGGATCTCTCAGCACTCCGCAAGGAGATGCGCGGCTATCTCGATCGCGGCTACAACGTCGTCAAGATGAAGATCGGCGGCGCGCTGCTTGCCGAGGATCGCGAGCGGATCGAGGCGGTGCTGAAGGAGATCGGCCGCGATGCGCAGCTCGCCGTCGACGCCAACGGCCGCTTCGATCTGGAGACCGCGATCGCCTATGCGAAGATGCTGCGGGAATACCCGCTGTTCTGGTACGAAGAGGCCGGCGATCCGCTCGACTATGCGCTGCAGGCCGCGCTCGCCGAGTTCTATCCCGGCCCGATGGCGACCGGCGAAAACCTGTTCAGCCATCAGGACGCGCGCAACCTGATCCGCTATGGCGGCATGCGCCCCGATCGCGACTGGCTGCAGTTCGACTGCGCGCTGTCCTACGGCCTCTGCGAGTATCAGCGCACGCTCGAAGTGCTGAAGACCCACGGCTGGTCGCCGCGGCGCTGCATCCCGCATGGTGGCCACCAGATGTCGCTCAACATCGCCGCCGGCCTCGGGCTCGGCGGCAATGAGAGCTATCCCGACCTGTTCCAGCCCTATGGCGGCTTTCCCGACGGCGTGCGGGTCGAGAACGGCCACATCACCATGCCCGACCTCCCGGGCATCGGATTCGAGGGCAAGTCCGACCTCTATGCGGAGATGAAGGCACTGGCCGGCTAGAGTGCTGGATTGAAATCGGTTCGGCCGTGGCTTCGGTTCGCCTCTCGTCGGCGGGGTGAGGTGGACCTGCCAAAATGCCGAAAACAACCCCATGCAAAGGAGCCGGCGGCTCCAGCCCGTCGCGCCACCCGGCCCGGTCAGCGGCGGGCGGGGCGGTAACCGCGGCGTTCGCACAAAATCGTGAGCGTCGCTCAATAAATTATTGAACGTTGTTCAAGTTTGGCTATACTCATGCAGGAGAGACGCCTGACCGGGATTTGCCGGGAGAGGCACGAACCGATCGTGAGGAGGGCCGCATGCCCTATTCAGCCAAAAATCTCCGGGACGCCGCCAATGCCGGCGTCATCAGCGCGACCGATCTGGAGCGGTTGCTGGCCTTTTTGGGACCTGGCGAGGACGTCCCCGGCGCCGCAAGCCCGCCGGCCAGGTTCGATGCTGCGCATGTGCTCTGGTATGCCGGGGCGTTGATCGTGATCGGCGCCATGGGTCTGTTCTCGACCCTGGCCTTCACCCAGATGGGCGGCCGCGCGCTCACCGCCTGCGCAATCGCCTATGCGGCAGCCTTCGGCCTGGCCGGTCACCATCTGTGGCACGGCAAGGGTCTGCGCGTCCCCGGCGGCCTGTTGATCGCGATCGCGGTCTCGATGGCGCCGCTCGCGGTCTATGGCATTCAGGACGAGCTCGGCTGGTGGGGCAGGTTCGGCAAGCCCGGCACCGTGCAGGATTTCTACGTCTGGGTGAAGGGCAGCTGGATCTTCATGGAGATCGCGACCATCGCCGCCGGCATCGTCGCGCTTCGCTACTACCGCTTTGCCTTCATCGTCGCGATCATCGCGGTCGCGCTGTGGTTCATGTCGATGGATCTCGCGCCGTGGTTCAGCGGCACGGATCACGCCGACTTCGCGCTGCGGCGCACGGTGTCGATCTGGTTCGGTCTGGCCGTGCTCGCGGTCGCCTGGATCGTGGACTATCGCAGCCGCAATGACGACTTCGCGTTCTGGCTGCATCTGTTCGGCCTGATGGCGTTCTGGGGCGGCGTGACCGCATCCGACGGCGCGACCGAGCTGGGCCGGGCGGTGTATTGCCTGCTCAATATCGTCCTGATCGCACTTGCGGTGATCCTGATGCGGCGTGCCTACGCGGTGTTCGGTGCGTTCGGCGTCTGCCTCTATCTCGGACATCTCGCCGACGTCGTCTTCAAGGACTCGCTGCTGTTTCCGTTCTCGCTGTCGCTGATCGGTATCGGCGTGATCGCGGCCGGCCTGCTCTACCACCGCAACGAGCGTGCGATCGCCGCCTGGCTCGCCGCGAACATTCCGGCGGCGCTGCGGCCGCGGTCGGTCTCGGCGTGACGTGCCGGGAGACACCCAATCGTCATCGCGAGCCAACGGGTCGGCGCGCAGCGCCGCCCGATGACAGGCTCCGCGAAGCATATCTGGTGCGACGGCCTACAAGTCAGGAAGGCACCATGGCTGGGTTCCTCTCCCGCTTGCGGGAGAGGGCAATCGCATATGAAAACTCTGATGGCGCGCCAGCATCGGCGGACGGCTCCCTCTCCCGCTTGCGGGGGAGGGTTGGGGTGGGGGTCTCTCCACGGATCATACTGTGGAACTAGCCCCCACCCGGATCGCATCTGCGATGCGATCCGGCCTCCCCCGCAAGCGGGAGAGGCGAAGCGAGCCAGCGGCTCATCCAGCGCCCTTCATATGCGATTGCCCTGCCCTTGCGGGGGAGGGTTGGGGAGAGGGGTAAGCCGCGCGGGCGGTGTTTGTGGCTTACCCCTCTCTCCAACTCTCCCCCGCAAGGGGGGAGAGAGCCCTCCCACCTCCCGTGCAGCCTTAGGCAAATCGGCTGAATGAGATGTGTGCATGCCTTAATGCAACGACGGGGAGAGGGCCGTGGCTTAACCCAGCCGCATGTCCAGCAGCCGCCGGCCTTCGCCCTTCAGGAGCTTCTTCACCGCGCTGGAGGCGATCACCTCGCCATTGTTGGCGTAGGCTTCGTGGTTCTTTTCGATGTCGTCGAGGCGATAGAGGTAGTTGACCATGACGCCGGCGGATTCGCGCAGGCCCTTCGGCGAGAGATCGCCGAGCCAGTTGATCCGCTCCAGCCGCGCGCCGTTGCCGAGATGGAAGCGCGCCACCGAATCGATCAGGCGGCCCTTCGGCGTGCGCGCCTTCAGGAAGTAGTACGCCGCGAGCGGCTCCAGCACCGTGCGCAATTGCGCGGCGAGCTCGGCGTTGTCAGGCCAGTCAGGTTTGCCGAGACCTTCCAGCAGCTGGCGGTCATCCTCGCTGAGCGGCACGTCGTCGGCCTGCTTCACCCACTGCATGAAACCCGGCACGGGCGACAGCGTCACGAAGTTGTCGAGCTTCGGCAGTTCGCGGCGCAGCTCCTCGACCACCTGCTTGATCAGGAAGCTGCCGAAGGAGATGCCGCCGAGCCCGCGCTGGGTGTTGGAGATCGAATAGAACACGGCGGTGCGGGCGCGCTCGACCGGCACAGGCTCGCGCTCCTCGGCGAGCAGCGGCGCGATTGCGCCCGGAATCGCCTCGGTCAGCGCGACCTCGACGAAGATCAGCGGCTCGTCGGCGAGTGCAGGATGGAAGAAGGCGTAGCAGCGGCGGTCGACCGGATCGATACGGCGGCGCAGATCGTTCCAGTCGCGGATCTCGTGCACGGCCTCGTAACGGATGATCTTCTCCAGAATATTGGCCGGCGACGACCAGTCTATCCTGCGCAGCACGAGGAATCCCCTGTTGAACCAGGACGAGAGCAGGTGCACCACGTCGCGGTCGAGCGCGGCGAGGTCCTTGTTGCCCTTCATCAGTGAAAGCAGATCGGATCGCATCGACACCAGCTCGCCAGTGCCGCCCGGCGCGCGATTGAGCCGGCGGATCAGCTCTTGCCGGCGCGGCTCGGATGCGAAATGCAGCTCGCTGGCGTCGCCGCCGTCCGGCTGCTTGCGCCAGCTTTCGATCGCCTCGGCAAGCCGCGCACGGTCGGGCCCGAAATTGCCGGCCAGGCTCTGGAAGAAGGCGAGGCGGCCGGCCGCATCGAGATGGTGGTAGCGGTCGAGCACCTCGCGCGCCATGGCGGTGCCGGACGCTTCGCCGCGGCCCGACAACAGCGCTTCGCATAACTCCACCAGCTCGGAAGCATCCTGCTTGTCGTTATTGGGGCTCGACCGGCCAAGCAGTGTGCGGCCACGTTCGGAGATGGTCGAGAGCAGGTCGGAGAAGAAGGCGTTGGCCATGGGCGGGATCTTATCCAGTGAAGCCGGACCTTATATCGGATTTAAGGCCGGAAGCAGCCGATTCAAGCGCATGGATCGTACGGAAATATGTCGCAGCTCATCATAGGTCGTCATGGCCGGGCTTGACCCGGCCATCCATCTCAAATCAAGAACTTTTCTTGAAGATTGATGGATACGCGGGTCAAGCCCGCGTATGACGAGTCGCGCAACGTTCACGGTCTTTCCGCGAACTCGGTCGGCGTCTTGCCGGTCACCTGCCGGAACGCATGAGAAAATGCCGGTACGCTGGCATAGCCGAGCTCGGAGGCGACCTGCTTGACCGAAACGTTCGCCGCGGTCGACAGCCGCTCGATCGCGGCGGCGATGCGGGCGCGCTGGCACCAGCTCTTGAAGGACAGCTGTGTCTCCGCCGAGAACAGCCGCGACAGCGTGCGCGCCGAGGTGCCCACCATGTGCGCCAGCGTTTCAATTTCGTGGTCGCGGGTCGGGTCCGCCAGCACGATGTCGGCGGCGCGGCGGCAGCGCGGCTCCTGCGGCAGTGGAATGAAGGTCGCGGAGTCCTCGGCGCGGTGCAGCTCCAGCATCACGAGGCGGATCAACAGGTCGATGCGTTCATCGCTGCTCGATGCATCGAACAGCGCGAGGATCGCCTGATGCAGCAGCGGCGACACCCGCACCACGAACTCATTGTCGAGGCTGGCGCTGCGCTGCTCGCGGGCGAGCCAGGCCTGTTCGAAATACAGCGTGCGCATCTCGATGTCGGCGAGCACGTCGATCGCATGGCCGAACAGGGCCGGGACCCACACGGCCCGGTCCGGCGGCACCAGCCAGCGTCCCTTCGGCGTCGTCACCTGCATGGTGCCCCTGGCGGCATAGACCAGCTGCGCCTCGCGGTGCATGTGCAGGTCGAGGCGGTGGCCCTTTTGATAGGAGCGCGCGACGATATGCACGCCGTCGCGGGTCACGCGGCGCGGCTCGTAAAGGGCGCGGATTGGCGCGTCAGCGATAGTCATTGGCGACATCCCGTCAGGACAAGCACCTATAACCGATTTTCAGGAAATTGAAGATTCGCGTGAGAGACGTGCCCACATGAACAGCCCCAGCCGGGTGATTACCTTCGTCAACGGTGCCCATTTCATCGATCATTACTCGATGCTGATCTTCGCCGCCGCCGTCATCATCATGGGCCCGGCGCTCGGGATGGCCTATTCGGAACTCCTGCCCTATGCGACGCCGGGCTTCGTCGCCTTCGGCGCCGGCTCGCTGATCACCGGCTGGCTCGGCGATCGCTGGAGCCGCCGCCACATGATGCTGATCTTCTTCATCGGCATTGGGCTCTCGATGATCTCGGTCGGTTTCGTCTCGAGCCCGCTGCAACTCGGCGCGGCGCTGCTGGCGATCGGCATCTTTGCCTCGATCTACCATCCGGTCGGCACCGCGATGATCGTGTCCTATGCCGAGAAGCTCGGCGCCGAGATGGGCATCAACGGCGTCTGGGGCAATCTCGGCGTCGCCTCGTCGGCACTGGTCACCGGCGTGATCGGCCAGTATCTCGGCTGGCGTTGGGCGTTCATCGTGCCCGGCTTGGTCACCGTGCTGATCGGCATCGCTTTTGCGATGACCGTGGTGCATGAGGACCGCAAAGGCAGCAAGCAGGCCGCCGCGCAGGCGCGGGTCGCCAAGCAAGACATGTGGCGGGTGGTGCTGTCGCTCCTGATCGTGGTGATCGCGATCTCGACCACGTTCAACGCGGTGACGGTGGCGCTGCCGAAACTGTTCGCCGAGCGTCTCGCCGATCTGACCAAGAGCCCGGCGCTGCTCGGCGTGATCGCGGCCGCTGTCTATGTGTTCGGCGCGATGACGCAGTACACGATCGGCAAGCTGCTCGATAGGCATTCGCTAAAGGCAGTGGCGCTGCCGCTGTCGTTCATGCTGGCGCCGTTCCTCTATCTCGCTGCCAGCCTGTCGAACTTGCCGCTGATCCTGGTCTCGATCGGCATCGTGATGGGTGCGTTCGGCCAGGTCACGGTCAACGATGCGATGGTCGGCAAATACACCACCGAGGAATGGCGCTCGCGCGCCTATGCGGTGCGCTACTTCGTCGGCTTCACCGCTGCGGGCGCTTCCGTCGGGCTCGTTGCGTGGCTGTATGACCAGGGCGGCTTCAGCATGATGTTGCGCGCGTTCGCCGCGCTGTGCCTGCTCGCCATCGCGGCCGCGATCATCCTGCCGCGCGAGATCAAGACGCCGGCTGCGCAAGCGAACTGATCACACTTCGCGATTATTTCGCAGGGCATAATGCCGCGCGCCCGGCTCCGAGGCCAGGGCGATGGAACGTTGACCATTTTGGGTTGTATAGTAAGATGTCGCTACTCGGCCATTCCTTAGATATCATTGCAAATTTATTTCACATGCCGAGCAGCCTTGGAGGCATCAGATGTCAGCTCGAAACAAACTGCGTGGATCTGATTTGCTCGCCCAGCGATGGACGAAGCAGGACCTGGCCAAACTCATCGATATCGAGCACGACGGCGTCAATCTGGTCGAATTCTTCCCCAAGGGCATCCCGGATCCCGATGGCGGATGGGGGACATGGCATGTCAAACCGGATGCCCTGCTGAAATTCCTGGGAACACTGCTCAAGCACGACAAGATCCCCGGCGTGTGGGTGTTCCCGAAGGGAATCGGGCCCGTCGACGGGTTCGACGTCGGCTTCCAGGCAGGCTCCGCGCGCGAGCGCTAGCGTGGGCTTCATCCGGTCCGCAAGGATCGTCCAGATACATCCGACCAGGCGATGTAATCTGCGTTGTTTGCATTGCTATTCGGACTCCTCGCCCGAAGCGGGTGACGAGCTTCCGCCGGAGCTCGTCACGCGCGTCCTCGGTGAGGCGGCGACGCTCGGCTATGACGTCGTCTCGGTATCTGGCGGCGAACCTTTCATGTATCAGCCGCTGCCGCGGTTGCTGGCGGCGGCCAAGGCGGCAGGCATGCGCACGCAGCTCGTGTCGAACGGGCTTGCGATCACCCCCTCGCGCCTCAACGCGGTGACCGGCCTGCTCGACCAGCTGGCGGTCAGCATCGACGGCATGCCCGAAGATCACGACCGGATGCGGGCGCAGGCGGGGGCGTTCCGCCGGCTTGGCGATCGGCTTGCGATGGTACGTGACAGCGGCATCACGCTCGGCCTGGTATTCACGCTGACGATGTGGAACGTGCATCAGATCGAATGGGCGGTGGAGTTTGCGCTCGCCAGCGGCGCGCAGCTGCTGCAGATTCATCCGCTCGAAGCGTCCGGCCGTGCAGCCGGCCTCGCCGATGACGTTCCCGACGAGATCGAGGCCTCTGCCGCGCTGGTCGAGTGCTTGCGGCTGCAGCGTGCCGTCGGTTGCCAGCTCACGATCCAGGTCGACGTCGCAACCTGCGGCGGATTGCGCCAGATCATGGCGTGCACGGACCGGCAAGTGCCGCTGCGCATCAGCGATGCGGTCTCGCCGCTGGTGATCGAGCCGGACGGCACGTGCGTGCCGCTCGAATATGGCTTCCCGCGCGACTACGCGCTCGGCAATGTCAGCGAGACGAGCCTGCACGCGCTCGCCGGACGGTGGATGGAGCACGTGCTGCCGGCATTCGCCTCGGGCATGACGCGGATGGACGCTCGGCTTGCCGAGATGGGCGAGGGCGTCGTCGTCAACAGCTACGCGCTGGCGCGCGAGGTGCTGTCCGGCGCGGCGGGCTGACCGCAATGTGAAGCGCCGCTGCGCCGGACAGCCGTTCGCAAATGCGGGGCTTGGCCGCTGGTTCCTCCTGCCGGGCTGGTCTACAAGACACCGGATCAAGCAACGGCCGGGCCGAAGACCCGGCGTGGAGGAAGTCCGATGTCCGTTCGACTGTCGCGTCTGGCTGGCCTCGTTCTCGGAGTGATGATGATGGCCATGCCTGCCCATGCCGATGCCCTCAGGGATGAGATCGCGCCGACCGGAAAGCTCCGGGTTGCGATCGCGATCAGCCCGGCGGGCGGCGCGTTCTGGTCGACCAGGACCGAGAACGGGTATGCCGGCGTTCCCGTCGATCTCGGCCGCGAGATGGCGGCGCAGCTCGGCGTGCCCGTCGAATACGTCGTGCACCAGAATTCCGGCCAGATCACCGACGCCGCGGCCAAGAACACCTGGGACATCACCTTCCTGCCCAAGGACCCCGAACGCGAGATCAGGATGACATTCGGGCCGATCTACGAGGTTGCGGACGCGACCTTCATCGTCAAGCCGGGCTCGACGATCACGAACTTTGCGACGCTCGATCAGGACGGCGTCAAGGTCGCCGCCGTCAACAACACCACGACCATGCGCGGCGCGATCGCGCACCTCAAACGTGCCAAGGTGACGGGCTATCAGACCTATGACGAGATCTTCAATCTGCTGAAGAGTGGCGAGATCGACGCCTTCGCCTTGTCGCGCGACCAGCTCAACGCAATGGCGAAGAAGATTCCGGGCACGCGTGTGCTCGACGAGACCTTCAAGCAGACCGTCACCGCGGTCGCGGTCCCGCTCAACCATCCGCTCGCGGCAGCCTTCGCCAGCAAATTCATGACGGACGCCACCACGAACGGCACGCTGCGCAAGGCCTATGACAACAACGGCCTGAAGGACGCCCCGATCCGCACCGGGACGAAGTAGGGGCGCAGCTCCTCCCCGCCCGTCGTCCTGGCGAAAGCCAGGACCATAACCACCGAATTTGATTGAAAGCGTGATGCGGCGCCACCGTCGCGCAGCATCAAGCGACTGGGGTAATGGGTCCTGGCCTTTGCCAGGACGACACCTGTTATTTGGCGGGCCGCGCTGGGTGACATCTGTGCAATCTGCATAAATCCACGCCATCGGTTCGCGGCGCCGCCCGGACCGGATAGCAAAGCCTAATTGTTTCAAGGGCTTTCGGGTCCGCCGCGTTGGCATGTCGATTGCTTTTACCAGCATCAGTCAATGACGACTTGCCGTCCTCCGGATTGCCGAAGCCAGTGCTGGCGGAGGTGAGGGGATCACGCGCCCTGCCAGGGCGCAGCGAGCCATCGTCGAGACCATTTCTCCGCGAAGCCTGTGGATTCCCGCCCTGATCGCGCACCGGCTGTTGCTCCGGTGTTGTAGCCGCCGCTCGGCGGCGTGATCGCGGCATGCGTTCCCGGAACCGACGAGCATTTCAACCAACCTGCGTCGACTCCGGCATGCAGCCGGGGCGGCCCGATTGCGCAAAGGGGACTTTACGAAATGGCCTATCTCGCACCGTCAGAATTCGTCACCAAGATGGTCGACGCCGGCGAATCCAAGATCTTCATGTCGACCCGCGACACCGTGATCCGCGCCTATATGGCGGGCGCGATCCTGGCGCTGGCGGCTGCCTTCGCGGTGACCATCAACGTCAACACCGGCGTCTCGATCGTCGGCGCGGCGCTGTTTCCGGTCGGCTTCTGCATGCTTTATCTGTTCGGCTTCGATCTTTTGACCGGCGTGTTCGTGCTGGCGCCGCTCGCCTTGATCGACAAGCGCCCCGGCGTCACGCTGGGCGGTGTGCTGCGCAACTGGGGCCTCGTCTTCATCGGCAATTTCGCCGGCGCCTTCACGGTCGCGGTGATGATGTCGATCGTGTTCACCTTCGGCTTCTCCTCGCCGCCGGACAAGGTCGGGCAGGTGATTGGCACCATCGGCGAGAGCCGCACCGTCGGCTATGCGGCGCATGGCGCGGCCGGCATGCTGACGCTGTTCATCCGCGGCATGCTGTGCAACTGGATGGTCTCGGCCGGCGTGGTCGGCGCAATGATCTCGACCACCGTGAGCGGCAAGGTGATCGCGATGTGGATGCCGATCATGCTGTTCTTCTACATGACCTTCGAGCATTCGATCGTGAACATGTTCCTGTTCCCGTCCGGCCTCCTGCTCGGCGGTCACTTCACCATTATGGATTATTTGATCTGGAACGAGATCCCGACCGTGGTCGGCAACCTCGTCGGCGGTCTCGCCTTCACCGGGCTGACGCTCTACACCACCCACGTGAAGACGGCACCGAAGCGCCAGCGGCTCGCGGCTTGATCTGCGCGGGCGGATGGGTCTCTCCTTCAGGAGAGATCCATCGGCCATGAACACGAGCGATGCCGCGCGCGCTGAAAATATCGGTCGGGCAATTCTCTGATAGGGGCCGCAAGGACGCCAATCAGGATTTCCACGGCGTGCTGATCCCCGAGGAGCCGCTGCTCGGCCTGAAGGGCATCGCGGTGGTGCTGGCCGACGGCATCTCATCCAGCAGCGTCGGCCGCGTCGCGGCCGAATCCGCGGTCAAGGGCTTTCTCACCGACTATTACTGCACCTCGGAATCCTGGTCGGTGAAGACCTCGGCGCAGCGCGTGCTGGAGGCGACCAATTCCTGGCTGCACGCGCAGACGCGGCGCAGCCAGAACCCGTATGACAAGGACAGGGGCTATGTCTGCACGCTGAGCGCCATGGTCATCAGGTCGACCACGGCACATCTGTTTCATGTCGGCGACTCGAGGATCTACCGCCTCGCCGGCAGCAGCCTCGAGCAATTGACCAACGATCATCGCGTCGTGATCTCCTCGCAGCAGAGCTACCTCGGCCGCGCGCTCGGCGTGAACCCGCAGCTCGAGATCGACTACCAGAATGTCCGGCTGGAGCGGGGCGACACGTTTCTTCTCGTCACCGACGGGATCTACGAGCATGTCCCGCCGCGCCAGCTCGCCAAGCTCATCCAGGACGGCGGCGACGATCTCGACCAAGCGGCGCGGTCGATCGTCGGACAGGCGTTCGAGCGCGGCAGCCCGGACAATCTCACCGCGCAGATCATCCGCATCGACGAACTGCCCGACGGCGATGCCGGCGAGGTGTTCGGCCAGCCCACCGAGTTGCCGGTGCCGCCGCTGCTCGAGGCGCGCATGCGCTTCGACGGCTATCGCATCGTCCGCGAGCTGCACGCCTCGCACCGCAGCCACATCTATCTCGCGGTCGACGAGGACTCCGGCACCACCGTCACCATCAAGATCCCATCGATCGATCTGCGCGACGATCCGGCCTATCTGAAGCGCTTCATGATGGAGGAGTGGGTTGCGAAACGGATCGACAGCCCGCATGTGCTGAAACCCTGGCTGCCGCAGCGCCGGCGCAATTTCCTCTATGTCGCGACCGAATATGTCGACGGCCAGACCCTGACGCAGTGGATGATCGACCATCCCGTTCCGGCGCTGGAGACGGTGCGCGACATCACCGAGCAGATCGCGAGGGGACTGCGGGCCTTCCACCGCAAGGAGATGCTGCATCAGGATGTCAGGCCCGACAACATCATGATCGATCGCACCGGCACGGTGAAGATCATCGATTTCGGCTCGACCCGGATCGCGGGCGTCGCCGACGCCGCGCCGTCGGGCGGCGAGGAGATTCTCGGCACCCAGCAATACACCGCGCCGGAATATTTCCTGGACGGACCGGGCACGCCGCGCTCCGACCTGTTCTCGCTCGGCGTCGTCACCTACCAGATGCTGACCGGGCGGCTGCCCTACGGCGCGCAGATCGCGCGCGCCCGCACCCCGGCGGATTTCAGCCGGCTGGTCTACAGCCCGGCCGCGCATGGCGGCCGCGACATCCCGATCTGGGTCGACCGCACGCTGGAGCGCGCCGTACACCCCAATCCGCTGAAGCGCTACGACAGCTTTTCCGAGTTCCTGTTCGACCTGCGCAATCCCAACGCAAAATATCTCGCGACGTCATCGACCCCGCTGATCGAGCGCAACCCGGTGCTGTTCTGGAAGTCGACGACGCTGCTGCTGGGGATGGTGATCGTGCTGCTGCTCGCCTACGGCGCGCATCATTGGCGGTAGCTGGTGAACCCGTCCCAGCTCTCTCTCCGTCATCCTGAGGTGCGAGCCTTGCCGAAGAGGCTCGCACCTCAAGATGACGGGGCAAGAGCTCGCGTAGTTGACGCAATCAATGCGTCGCGCCCGATGGAATCGGATCGAGCCCGCTCTTGACCAGCGCGTGGCGGGCGTCGGGCGAGGCGAGGAAGCTGATCAGCGCCTTGCCGGCGTCCGGCTCCTTCGAGACCTTGGCGATGCCGGCGGAGAACACCGTGATCTTCTGCAGCGGCTCCGGCAGCGGGCCGACGATGTCGATGCCGGCGACCGGCTTCAGCTCGGAGATCTGCTGGAAGCCGATTTCGGCCTCGCCGTGCGCCACGATCTCGCCGACCGGTGTCGCCGGGATCATCCGCGCCTTGCCTTTCATCTGGTCGGCGATGCCGAGCTTGGCGAACATCTCGGTCGAGACGTAGACGCCGCTGGCGCTGTCGGAATAGGCGATGGTCTTCGCCGCCAGCAGCGCCTGCTTGACGGTGTCGGCCGAAGAGATGTCCGGCTTCGGCGTGCCTGATTGGACCGCGATCCCGATCGGCGACTTGACGAGGTCGACGCGGCTGTCGGCCACCACCTTGCCCTGCTTGATCAGGTCGCCCAGCGCATAGCCGACCATGATCAGCACGTCGGCCGGCTCGCCGCGCTCCAGCCGCACCGGGATCGCATTGGTCGTGGTGCCCATCGACGGCCCATAGGCGGTAACCACCTTGTGCCCGGTCTTGCGCTCGAACTCCGGCACCAGCGCCTTGTAGGCCGCGGTCAGCCCGCCCGAGATCATGACATGGACCTCGGCAGCGGAGGCGGCCGACGCGAAGGCGAGGGCGGCGAGGAAGGCGAGCGCAAGAGTGCGGCAGGCGGCGCGCATGGAGGTTTCTCCCTGGACGATTCTTCGGGCGGGGGTCGTCGTGGCGGAGACACTACTGCGCGGGAACAGGCGTGGCCAGCCGTCTTTCGTAGCCCGGATGGAGCGCAGCGCAATCCGGGGTCCCCCTCTCTCGCGGCGAGCATCGGCCCCGGACTGCGCTTCGCTTCATCCGGGCTACCAGGGCTTCGCAATGACGAAGAAAGAGTGCCGCCGTCCCTTTACGAATTCACATGCACGAAATCGCGCAGCAGCGGGTAGATCTCATTGTTCCAGCGCTTGCCGGAGAACACGCCGTAATGGCCGACGCCGGCCTGCATGTGGTGCACCTTGCGATAGGTGCGCACGCCGGTGCAGAGGTCCTGCGCCGCCAGCGTCTGGCCGATCGAGCAGATGTCGTCCTTCTCGCCTTCCACCGTCATCAGGCCCATGCGCCGGATCGCGGCCGGGTTCACCGGGCGGCCGCGGTGCATCAGTCTGCCTTGCGGCAACAGGTGTTCCTGGAACACGTCGCGGACGGTCTCGATGTAGAACTCCGCGGGCAGGTCCATCACGGCGAAATACTCGTCGTAGAAGGTCTTGATCACTTCGGCCTTCTCGGTCTCGCCGCTGGCCAGATGGCGCGCGAGCTCGATGTGCTGCTTGATGTGACGCTCGAGGTTCATCGACACGAAGGCGGTGAGCTGCACGAAGCCGGGATAGACCTTGCGCAGCGCGCCCTTGCATTGCACCGGCACGTAGTTGATCAGATTGTCCTCGAACCATTTGATCGGCTTGCTGGTGGCGAACTGGTTGACCTTGGTCGGCTGGATCCGGGTGTCGATCGGCCCGGCCATCAGCGTCAGCGAGGCCGGCCGCGCCGGGTGGTTGTCCTCCGACATGATCGCTGCCGCCGCCAGCGCCGACACCGAGGGCTGGCAGATCGCGACCATGTGGGCGCGCGGGCCGAGCTGGCCGAGGAATTCGATCAGGTGGTCGGTGTAGTCCTCGAGGCCGAAGCGGCCTTCCTCGCGCGGGATGTCGCGCGGATTGTGCCAGTCGGTGATGTAGACGTCGTGGTCCTGCAGCAGCGTCTTCACCGTGCCGCGCAGCAGCGTCGCGAAATGGCCGGACATCGGCGCCACCAGCAACAGCCGCGGCTGCTCCGGCGCGTCGATCTTCTTGAAGTGCAGCAGCGAGCCGAACGGCGTCGCGTAGGCGATCTCCTCGGTCACCTCCAGGTCCCGGTTGCCGACGGTCACGCTATCGATGCCGTAATCCGGCCGGGCGTAAGTCAGGGTGGAGCGCGAAATCAGCTCGAGTGCCGCCGCGAGCCGGCCGAACGCCCGCCCCGAGGTGCTTTGCGGCAGCAGATTGAGGTATTTCAGCGCCGCCGCGGCCCCGGTCCGCCATGGCGCCGTGATATCCGCGTGGTTCTGGTAGGCTTGGTACAGCATCGACATCATACGCATCCACCCCCGGCAGGCCCTTGCTATGCAATATCGACGCCAGAGTGAGGGCGGGCTGCCCGGCAAATTGGCATGTGGCTTGCTGCGAAATTGGCCGATCTCCCGGCTCCTGGGCACGTCAGCGGGCCGCAGGAGGCGGGCAGGCGTTCACGCGTGAGGCATGGGCATGGCGACGACGACACTCACCATCAGCAGCAAGAACTATTCATCCTGGTCGCTGCGCGGCTGGTTGCTGGCGAAATTCGCCGGGCTGGAGTTCGAGGAGGTCGTCACCGCACCCGACGATCCGTCGGCGCGGGCCGAGCTGTTGCTGCTGTCGTCCTCGATCCTGGTGCCGTGCCTGCGCCACGAGGGGGCGACCGTGTGGGATACGCTGGCGATTGCCGAGTATCTCAACGAGATCATGCCGCAGGCCGGGCTGCTGCCGGCGGACCGGATCCAGCGCGCGCATTGCCGCTCGATTTGTGGGGAGATCCATTCCGGCTTCACGACGCTGCGCGCCTCGCTGCCTGTCAATCTCAGGGGACATTTTCCCGGCTTTAAGATCTGGTCGCGGGCGCAGGCTGATATCGACCGCGTCTGCGCAATCTGGCGCGACTGCCTGGCCAGCTCGGGCGGGCCGTTCCTGTTCGGCGCGCGCCGCACCATGGCGGATGCGATGTACGCCCCCGTCGTCACCCGCTTCCTGACCTACGACGTGAAGCTCGAGCCGCTGCTCGCAGCCTATGCCACGACCATCATGATGATGCCCGAGATGGTCGAATGGATCGCGGCGGCGAAGGCCGAGCCGGCCGATGTCGAGGAGCTCGAGGTCGAATATTAGGCAGCCTGCCGCCGGCCTGCCTGCGTCGCCGGCTCAAGCTCCGGGCAGCGTTTGCTCAATGGAGATGCCGCCGGCGATCGGCGTCACCGCCTCCGACGGAGCACGCGGCCATCATCACCCAACGCAAATTCGCGGCCTGCGCCAGATGCTTCCGCGACGTCGCGATTGATGGCGCGGCACTGCCACGGTAGCGGCGCGCCGCTGGCAAGGATTTCGCATGGCGGTTCCCAAGCTGTGACCGCGACGATGCGACGCTGCCGAAAATTTGGACGCCGAGCCGCGCCGCGATCTCGCGAACACGAGAACCGTGGAGGCTTCAGATGAATCAACACGCCGTCGTCAGCAAATTCTCCCACGTCAAACCCGGTGACACCGACTTCAAGGGCGGAGGTCTGCGCGACTTCTTCCTGTACCGCGATCTCGGCATTGCCGATGCCACCAACGGCCAGGTGATCTGTCATCTGGTCAAGGCCAACCCCGAACTGCCGCCCGAGGAGGGGACCGGCTGGCACAAGCATCTGTGCGAATTCCAGATCGTCATCATGACCAAGGGCTGGGCCCGCTTCATGTACGAGGACAAGGAGACCTTGGTGCAGGCCGGCGACGTCGTGCATCAGCGGCCCGGCATCACCCATTACCTGTTCGATTATTCCGAGGACATGGAATACCTCGAAATCGTCAGCCCTGCCGACTTCCAGACCGTCGACGTCGAGCCGTGGACAGACAAGGTGCCTCCGCCCACGCCGTGGAAATGATCACCAGGGAGAATGTCATGTCGTCGGCGGAGGAATTAACCTTTATCGTCGGCCGCTGGGTGCGGCCGATCGTCATGCTTCTGTATGTGGTGCACCGGATCGGATCGGTCGCCACATCTAGCCGTGAACAACGGCGTACGGCGCCCGATCAGTGATTCGGACGCGGTTCGTTCCGTCCGCGTTCCGAATCTTAAGATCGTGAGAGGTCGCGTCGCGTTTTGGAACAGCGGCGCGCATGCTGGTGCTCAGGTCATCACCTGCTTGTCGCGCGGCATGCGCCAGGCGATGACATTGGCCTCGAGCGCGCCGCCGGTCGTGTCATTGCGCCACTGGCCGTTGACGAAGCGGCAGGCGAACGGCAACTGATACGTTCCGCTGTGATCCTCACAAAGCACTTCGACTCGCTGTTCCGGTGAAGGTTCGCCATTGCCATCGAATTGCGCCAGCCGTTTGTCGCGCGTCGCCATGTGATCTGTCTCCACTGCCCAAGGTCGAGCCAAAAGGGATCGAACCAAACCAGTTCCGAAGGCCCCCGTCCCCACGAGAAGTTCCTCGTAATAGGCGAAGCAGACCGCTCGAATGCGGTATCAGTGTGGTATCTCTGCCTCGCTTTGAGCATCGCGCGCACAAAGCTGTGAACGGTACACCTGACGGGGGGATGACGATGATTGCTCGTATTGCTGCTGCCGCGCTCGTGCTGCCTGCATTCGCAGTTGCCGAACACGCGCGCGCGCAGGACGTTCCGGGCATCGAGATCTGCACGGTCGAGAAGACGATGGAGCGGCGCACCAGCTGCCTGCAGAGCAATGTCGATTTCCTGCAGAAGACGATCGGCAAGCTGACGACGGATCATCAGCAGAAGCTCGACGCGGCCAATCGCCAAATCGCAAACTTGCAGAACGCGGTCGCGGCTTTGCAAAAGCTCGCCGCGGATTTGCAGGCGGCGCAAGGCAAGCTGGCTGATGATCTGAAGAAGAAAGCCGACGCGCCGGCAGCGAAGGACGCCGCGCCGGCCGCGAAGGAGGGAACGAAGTAGGGAGCGTCTATCCGCGTCCTTAGGTCCTCTCCCGCAAGCGGGAGAGGAGGCGCCCTTGTGTTGTGGCGTCGGTCGCTCACGCCACGCGATACTTCTCCATCACATCGCGATCCGGCTCATAGCCGAGCCCTTCGCCCTGCGGCACGGCGACGTGGCCGCTGGCGTCGACGTCGATGCGGTTGCCCCACAGGCAGGCGGGGCGCGTCATGAAGAACACCTCGATCATGCCGGCATCGCGCACCGCCATCAGATGCAACGTGGCGAGGAAGCCGGGTCCGAAATACGGCGAGTGCGGGATCACCTGGACGCCGAACTCGTCGGCGAGCACCGCGACCTTGAGGAATTCGGTGACGCCGCCGACCTTGATCACCGACGGCTGCGCATGGCTGAATCGCGGCCGGGCCGTCCAGCGGACAGTTCATGTCGACCATCAGCGGCACGCCGGGGCCGATCGCCTCGCGCGCGGCGGTGACGGCGGGGACCGTGGTCTCGTGCAGCTTGATCGCCGAATAGCCAAGCTTGATCGCCTTCTTGCATTCGCTGGCGATGTGCTGCGGCGTGCCGATCCGCAGCAGGCTGGCATAGGCCGGGATCTTGCTGCGCTTGGCGCCGCCGATCAGCTGATGCAGCGGCATGCCCTTGACCTTGCCGGCGAGATCCCACAGCGCGATGTCGAGCGCGGAGATCGCAAACATCGTGATGCCGTAGCGGCCGAACAGATGCAGGTTGCGCTGGATCTGCTCCATCACGGCGGGAATGCCGGCGGCATCCGGCACTTCGAGCCCGCGCGCCTGCGGCGCGATCATCTCGGTGACCGCCATGCTGTTGGTCTTCGGGCTGACATAGGCGAAGGCATCGCCCCAGCCGGTCAGGCCGGCATCGGTCGACACCTCGACCAGCACCATGTCGAGCGCCGAGATCGCCGACGCGCCCTGGCGGAAGCTCGCCGGCCCCGCGTCATAGGGGATCCGGATGTGGTGGGCGCGGACGTCGGTGATTTTCATTGTTGTTGTCCTTACGATCGCAGGATGTCCCTGGCTATCATGGTGACCGGACATGGCTCGCTGAAGGACGGCGTCGCGTTCCGCTCGTATGCCCGGCTGCGCAAGTGTAGCGCGGGAAAATTGTAGCGCGTGAATCGTGTCGAAGACGTGGATGCCCGGCCTTGCGCCGGGCATCACCAACTCCAAAAATTTGTGCAGCGCGCCCTTTACGAGCTTTTCTCGCCGCTCATGATCGGGCCGAACCGTTCCCAGCTCTCGCCCTTGAACCGCATCATCTGCAACTGCTCGATCGGCGCGTAATCGTCAGGGCCGGTCTTGATCTTCGTGCCCGGCAGATAGATGCCGATCTCGAAGTTCAGGCTGGCGGCCTGCTTCATCAGGTTCTCTCGGGTAAGGTTGTCGCCGCATTGCCGCAGCACCTGCTCCAGCCCCTTGGCGACGCCGTAGCCGAACACGGTGGCGGCGTCGTCGAGGTCGCCCTCGGGATACCACTTGGCCATGAAGGCGCGCCATTCGTTCATGGCTGGATCGTTCTTCCACTCCGCGTCCTTGGGATCCTTGAGGTAGGCGGTGGAGAGCACGCCCTGGCTCGCCTCATAGCCCGCCGGCTTCATCACGCCGCCGATCGAGCCCGAGACGTTGGTCAGGAACTGCACCGGATGCCAGCCGAGTTCGGCGACCTTCTTGATCGCCTGCGCCGCGAATTTCGGCGTTGCGATGTTGATGAAGATGTCGGGGTTGGCACCCTTGATCTGCACGATCTGCGAATCCACCGTCGGCGAGGCGGTCTCGTAGGAGGTCTCGACGACGATCAGCTTCTTGGCCTGGTCGCCCAGCCCGTCATGCAGGCCGATCAGATAGTCCTTGCCGAAATCGTCGTTCTGGTAGAGCACGCCGATGGTCTTGCCCGGATAGTTCTGCAAAATGTATTTGGCATAGATGCGCGCTTCGACCTGGTAGCTCGGCTGCCAGCCCATGGTCCACGGAAAATTCTTCGGGTCGTTCCACTTCGCCGCGCCGGTCGAGACGAACAGCTGCGGCACCTTCTTGGCGTTCATGTATTTCTGGATCGCGGTGTTGCCCGGCGTGCCCAGCGGGTTGAAGATCAGCAAGACCTCGTCGCTCTCGACCAGCTTGCGGGCCTGCTCGACCATCTTCGGCGGTGAGTAGGCGTCGTCATAGGAGATGAAGTTGATCTTGCGGCCGTTGATGCCGCCTTCGCTGTTGAGCTTGTTGAAATAGGCCGCCTCGGTTTTGCCGATGGTGGCATAGGCGGATGCCGGGCCCGAATAGGGCATGATATTGCCGACCTTGATCTCGGTGTCGGTTGCGCCCTGATCGTATTTCTTCTGTGCGTTGGCGGCGCCTGCGACGGCGATCGTCACAAGGGCCGCAAGTGCTGCGGATAGGGCATGGCTCAGGCGTCGGTGATGCATCATTGTCCTCCCTGACATTCTGGCCGCGGCTCAGTGTTGTTTATCGGGCAGCTTGGGAGCCGTCGGACCGATGCGAGCGCGAGTATGCACGATTGCGACCATGTTGCCAGCGACGGCGATGCGCCGGATTTCCGCGCGGCGGAACCGAAGTTTCAACGGCCGACCCGCAAGAGCGATCAAGCGCCGCGCGCGGCCGCGCTGCATGCTGCGCCCGCTTTGCAAGGGAAGCGTGATCCATGAACCCAGCCCAGAAGGCGCTCTGGTACATCGAAAGCCATCTTCGCACGCCGCTGACGCTCGACGAGATCGCCGGCGTCGCCGGGGTCTCGCGCTTTCATCTGGTGCGCGCGTTCGCAGAGGCAACCGGGTTCTCAGTGATGCGCTATGTGCGGGCGCGGCGCCTCAGCGAGGCCGCCCGCGAGCTCGCCGCCGGTGCGCCCGATATCCTCAACGTCGCGCTGGATGCGGATTACGGCTCCCACGAAGCATTCACCCGCGCGTTCCGCGACCATTTCGGCGTCACGCCCGAAACGGTGCGCGCGACCACTTGCCTCGCCACGCTCAAGCTCCAGGAGCCGATCACCATGATCTCGACCGCCCTCGATCACATCGATCCGCCGCGCACCGCGACCGCCAAGGCGTTCCTCGTCGCCGGCATCGGCGAGCGCTACGATCTTGGCAGCGGCGGCGGTGCCGGCATTCCGAGCCAGTGGCACGAGTTTCACCTCAAGCATGCCGAGATTCCGCGCCGGGTCGGCAATGTCGCCTTCGGCGTCTGCTGCAACGGCGACGACGCCGGCAACTTCGACTACATCGCCGGCGTCGAGGTCGCCGACTTCTCCGACCTGCCGCGCGAATTCGCGCGCGTGCGCATCCCGGCGCAGAAATACCTCGTGTTCACCCACAAGGACCACATCTCGACCATCCGCCGCACCGTCAACACGATCTGGAATCGCTGGCTGCCGCAGTCCGGCATGAAGGTCGCCGACGCGCCGAACTTCGAGCGCTACGACGAGAATTTCGATCCGTCGACCGGCAATGGCGGGCTCGAGATCTGGGTGCCGGTGGAGAAGTAGAGCATCATCCGTCATTCCGGGCTCGCGCCAAGTGGCGCGCGCCGGGATGACGAGGACGTTCTTATTTTCCGAATTTTCTCTTGACCCGCACCCCAACTCAGATGTTCAATGTCTCCGTCTCACCCGATCGAGGGGCGCTGCGCATCGTCACGGTGTTGCGGTGAGATGCGGTGGACGCCGCGCGTGTCAGTGACGACAGCACGCGAGGCGGACGGCGAAATCGTGCAGGCCGGACGCCCTGGTGGCAGGTGTCCTCCCGCAAGACGCGCAAGCGTCTTTGCGGAAGCGGTGACAAACAAGCCCAGTCTCGCCGGGGTAAGCACGTATAAGCCGTAACCCATCGCGCAGGGAAAGCCGGGTTGTTTCCGGTTACACCTGTGGTCCTACCCCCGAGCTTTCTACCCATTGCTCGGGGCCCATGGGTGCGATCGGCACCCGGCTTTCCCTGCGCCCTCTGCTCGAAGAGCGGCGAAACGAAATGCAAAACTCGGACAAGACATGTCGCGAGAATGCGAAGCCATATCCCAACCACCACTGCCATCGCCCGGCTTGCCGCCTCCGCTAAAGCTTCGGCGCGCCCATACCCCAAGCCTCGTGAAGCCTTGGCGTAGACGGGACCGGGCGATCCAGTACGCTGCGGCCCATCGGCTCAATAAAGACTGTCTCTGGAATACTGGATCGCCTGGTCGAGCCGCGCGATGACACCGAGCAAAGCTGTTTGAATGTCCCACCCAACGCTCACCCCCGTCGGCGCTCCTGCAGCGACAAATGCGAAGCGTTTGGCGGGGTGACAGGACTAAGTAGCGTGTGCTGTGCGACAACTAGATCAATGCGACCGCGCGAGACAGAACGCCACCACCTGCTCCAGCGCCGTCTTCATCGGCGAGGGCGGGAACAGCGCCAGCGCGTCGACGGCCATGGCGCCGTAGTGCTGGGCGCGGCTGATCGTGTCCTCCAGCGCGCGGTGCTTGGTCATCAGCCCGATGGCGTGATCGAGGTCGCTGGCGCCGATCTCGCCGCGTTCCAGCGCGCGGATCCAGAACTTGCGCTCGGTATCGTTGCCGCGGCGGAAAGCGAGCACCACCGGCAGGGTGATCTTGCCCTCGCGGAAATCGTCGCCGACATTCTTGCCGAGCTTGGCGGACTTGCCGCCATAGTCGAGCACGTCGTCGACCAACTGGAAGGCGATGCCGAGATTCATGCCGACCGAGCGGCAGGCGGTCTGCTCAGCCTTCGGGCGGCTGGCGATCACCGGGCCGACCTCGCAGGCCGCCGCGAACAGCTCGGCGGTCTTGCCGCGGATGACGGCGAGATACTCGTCCTCGGTGGTCGCGGTGTTCTTGGCGGCGGCAAGCTGCATCACCTCGCCCTCTGCGATGGTGGCGGCCGCGGCCGAGAGGATGTCGAGCGCGCGCAGCGAGCCGACCTCGACCATCATCCGGAACGCCTGGCCGAGCAGGAAGTCGCCGACCAAGACGCTGGCCTCGTTGCCCCACAGCATCCGCGCCGAGAGCTTGCCGCGGCGCAGCTCGCTCTCGTCGACCACGTCGTCATGCAACAGGGTCGCGGTGTGCATGAACTCGACCGCGGCGGCGAGCTTGATATGGCCGTCGCCCGAATAGTCAGACAATTGGGCCATCGCCAGGGTCAGCATCGGGCGCAGCCGCTTGCCCCCGGAGGAGATCAGATGGTTGGCGACCTCGGGGATCATGGTGACCTCCGAGCCGGTCCGCGAGATGATGGTCGCGTTGACCCGCTCCATGTCGGCGGCGACAAGTCCCACCAGCCCGTCGATCGAAGCATTGGACGGGCTTTCAAAGGGTACAATAACCGCCACGCTGGTCTCCAATTTTGCCGAATTCGCACTATCCTCAGCTATAACAATAGAAACTGCGCGGTGAAGCGGCAAGACCACGAAGTTGTTGACAGATGTCGCAGCGGCCGGCCAGCCGGGCCCAGAGGAGAGCGTATTTTGCGGGAATTGGTTCGGACCAACGACATCGTGCTGGTCTCCGCCATCGGCGCGCTGCTCGACAGCGCTAACATCCACCATCTGGTGCTCGACCAGAACATGAGCATCATCGAGGGCTCGCTCGGGGTGCTGCCGCGGCGGATCCTGGTGCATGACGACGACAACCAGCAGGCCCGCCAGCTGCTGACCGACGCGGGCCTCGGCCACGAATTGCGGGCCGATGAGTAGAGCGTCTTCAAGCGACGTGGGCCGGCGTTCGCGTGACGAGAACGCGTCAAAAAAGCTGTCTTTCGCTCCTGATGTCACCGAGGATGGCTTCCTCGGCGGCCAATTGCGTCTGCGCCAGCCGCGCAGCGGCCATCGCGCGGGGCATGATGCGATCCTGCTCGCCGCTGCGACCCCGGCGCAGCCGGGCGACCGGGTCGTCGACCTCGGTTCCGGGGTCGGCGCGGCAGGCCTGGCAGTGGCGCGGCGGGTCGGCGGCATCGCGCTTGCGCTGATCGAGATCGACCCCGCGCTGGCCGAGCTTGCCCGGGACAATGCCGCAGTCAATGCGATCCCGGCCGACGTGATCGTGCTCGATGTCGAGGCCGACGCCTCTGCTTTCACCGTCGCTGGCCTTGGCCCTGACAGCGCCGATGTCGTGCTGATGAACCCGCCATTCAACGATCCCGCCAGGCATCGCGCCTCGCCAGACCAGGTGCGGGAGCGCGCGCATGTCGCGACCGCAACCACGCTGCATAGCTGGGTCCACGTGGCGCGGCGGCTTCTGAAATCGAACGGTCGGCTGGCGATGATCTGGCGCGCGGACGGGATTGCCGAGGTGCTGGCTGCGCTGGGCCGCGGCTTTGGCAGTCTCGAGATCCTGCCGGTTCACGGTGACGTGGCGTCGCCGGCGATCAGGATTCTGGTGCGCGCCACCAAGGGTGGACGGGCGCCGACGCGGCTTCATGCCGCGCTGCTGCTCAATGAAAAGCCAGGTGTGCCCAATAAATGGGTGCAGGAGATTCTGGCTGGAAAGGAAGGATTGCCGCTGGCGCGGCCATAGCGGGCAGTCTCGCTGCCCGCGCCGTGATTGGGCGGGCTTACTGCGGGGCCGTTTCCGACTGGCGTTCCGGCGTTGACGTGAAGCGGATGGCCGTGAGCAGTGTACCGATCAGCAAAATCAGCAGATAGATCTTCATATCCCTCTCCGCCGCGTCGTTGCAGCCATCCAACGGGAAGAATGCAAAACGCGTTCCGCGAACTCCAATGACAGTGGCGTGATAAAAAGTGGTTAATTCGAGGTAAGTGCATGAGTGAACAAATAAGTGATCGGCAGCAGCGTTCGGGCGGACTGCTGGAGCGTCTGCAGGGGATACTTCCTGCACGCTGCAGGCGCGGCGCGGCGATCGTGCCGGTGGTGCGGCTGTCGGGCGTGATCGGCGCGGTGACGCCGCTGCGCCCGGGCATGAATCTCGCCGGCGTCGCCAAGATGCTGGAGCGCGCCTTTGGCACGCGGAATGCCAAGGCGGTGGCGCTGGTGATCAATTCGCCCGGCGGCTCACCTGTGCAGTCACGTCAGATTTATCTGCGCATCCGCCAACTCGCCGCCGAGAAGAAGCTGCCGGTGCTGGTGTTCGTCGAGGACGTCGCGGCGTCCGGCGGCTACATGATCGCCTGCGCAGGCGATGAGATTTATTGCGACCCGTCCTCGATCCTCGGCTCGATCGGCGTGGTCGGCGGCACCTTCGGGCTCGAGGGGTTGATCAAGAAGATCGGCGTCGAGCGGCGGCTCTATACGTCGGGCAGCCACAAGGCGATGCTCGATCCGTTCCTGCCGGAGAACCCCGAAGACGTCGCGCGGCTCAAGGCGATCCAGCGCGAGATCCACGCCGTCTTCATTGCGCTGGTGAAGCAGAGCCGGGGCGCGCGGCTGAAGGGGCCTGACGACGTGCTGTTCACCGGCGAATATTGGGTGGGCGAGACCGCGATCGGGCTCGGCCTCGCCGACGGGGTCGGTGACATCCGCGCGACCCTGCGCGCCCGCTATGGCGACAAGGTGCTGACGCCGGTGATCGCGCCGGCCAGCGGCCTGCTGTCCGGCCTGCTCGGCCGCCGGACGCCGGGGGCGGGGTCGCTGTCACAGCTGGACGGCATCGCCGGATTGCCCGAGGAGTTGATTTCCGCGCTGGAAACCCGGGCGATTTGGGCCAAATTCGGGTTCTAACGCGGTTGTGAGCGCGCCATTTAGTCCCCAAAAGCGCGATTGCGGCGCAGGCGGGGTTCGGCGACAATACGGTCATTGGGGGCCTGACAGACGTGAACGACAAGGATCGACCAATGCCGGCGCTGATTGCATTCGCAGGCGTTTTGGGAAGCCTGGCCGTGGTCCGCTGGGCGTACAAGACGGCGGTCCGGATCAACCAGGAGCTGGAAGAGGCGCGGCTCGCCCGCATGGCCGACGCTACCCGCGCGAGCGAAATCAAGACCCTGCGCCGCGACCCCGTGACCGGCGCGTACCGTCCGGGCTAACCAGCTGCAAAAGCCGCAAAATGGCGGTGCCGGAATTCCGGCATCGCCTTGATTCCATTGGCCGCCGCCGATACGGTCCCGCGCGCTTCCCAACCCCTCGCGAGACCCGTGCTGACGATGGACGCTCTGCCTGACCACATGCGCCCGGAACGTTCGTTCCAGGGCTTCATCCTTGCTTTGCAGCGGTTCTGGGCCGAGCAGGGCTGCGTCATCCTGCAGCCCTACGACATGGAGATGGGCGCCGGCACTTTCCATCCCGCCACCACCCTGCGCGCGCTGGGGCCGAAGCCGTGGAACGCGGCCTATGTGCAGCCATCGCGGCGGCCGAAGGACGGTCGCTACGGCGAGAACCCCAACCGCCTGCAGCACTACTACCAGTTCCAGGTGATCATGAAGCCATCGCCACCGAACCTTCAGGAGCTGTACCTGAAGTCGCTCGCCGCGATCGGGATCGATTCCGCCATCCATGACATCCGCTTCGTCGAGGACGATTGGGAAAGCCCGACGCTGGGGGCCTGGGGGCTCGGCTGGGAATGCTGGTGCGACGGCATGGAGGTCAGCCAGTTCACCTACTTCCAGCAGGTTGCCGGCGTCGAATGCGCCCCGGTCGCGGGCGAGCTCACCTACGGGCTCGAGCGGCTCGCGATGTATGTGCAGGGCGTCGACCGGGTCTACGACCTCAACTTCAACGGCCGCGAGGGCGCGGAGAAGGTGACCTATGGCGACGTGTTCCTGCAGGCCGAGCAGGAATATTCGCGGCACAATTTCGAATATGCCGACACCGCGATGCTGTTCGAGCAGTTCAGGATGGCCGAAGAGGCCTGCCGGAAATATCTCGCCGCCGGCTGGCGCGATGGCGGCAATCAAAAGGAACATCTGATGGCCTTGCCGGCCTACGACCAGTGCATCAAGGCGAGCCACGTCTTCAACCTGCTGGATGCCCGCGGCGTCATCTCGGTGACGGAGCGGCAGAGCTACATCGCGCGGGTGCGCGATCTCGCAAAGGCCTGCGGCGAGGCCTGGATCCACACTGAAACGGGCAGGGCGGCCTGATGCCCGATCTTCTCCTCGAACTGTTCTCCGAAGAAATCCCCGCCCGCATGCAGGCCAAGGCGGCCGACGATCTGCGCCGCATGGTGACCGACAGGCTGGTCGCCGAGGGCCTCGTCTATGAAGGCGCCAAGGCATTCGCAACGCCGCGCCGCCTTGCGCTCACCGTGCACGGCATCCCTGCGCGCCAGCCCGACCTGAAGACCGAACGTCGCGGCCCGAAGATTGGCGCTCCGGATGCGGCGGTGCAGGGCTTCCTGAAGGCAACCGGTCTGAAGTCGCTGGATGAAGCGATCATCCAGAAGGATCCGAAGGGCGATTTCTACGTCGCGTTGATCGAGAAGGCCGGACGCGATGCGATCGACGTCATCGCGGAAATGTTGCCGGTGATCATCCGCACCTTCCCGTGGCCGAAATCGATGCGCTGGGGCGCTCGCTCGGCCAAATCGGGCTCGCTCTCCTGGGTGCGGCCGTTGCACGCGATCACCGCAACCTTCGGGCTCGAGACCGAGGAGCCGGATGTCGTCAAATTCTCCATCGACGGCATCGAAGCCGGGCAGACCACCTACGGTCACCGCTTCATGGCGCCGGGGCCGATCTCCGTGCGCCGTTTGGAGGACTACGAGGCCAAGCTCAAGGCGGCAAAGGTCATCCTCGATCCGCAGGCGCGCAAGGACATCATCCTCGCCGACGCCAAGGAACTGGCGTTCGCGCAGGGCCTCGAACTGGTCGAGGACCAGGTGCTGCTCGACGAGGTTTCGGGCCTCGTCGAATGGCCTGTCGTGATGATGGGATCGTTCGAGCGGGAATTCCTGGCGATCCCCGATGAAGTGATCCGCGCCACCATCCGCAACAACCAGAAGTGCTTCGTGGTCAAGGATCCCAAGACGGGCAAGCTGACCAACAAGTTCGTGTTGACCGCCAACATCGAGGCGCCCGACGACGGCAAGACCATCGTCGCCGGCAACGAGCGCGTGATCCGTCCGCGTCTCTCCGACGCGAAATTTTTCTACGAGACCGATCTGAAGATCAAGCTGGAAGACCGGCTGCCGAAGTTCGAGCAGATCGTGTTCCACGAGAAGCTCGGCACCCAGGCCGAGCGGATCAAGCGGATCGAGCGGCTCGCTGCCGAGATCGCGCCGCTGGTCGGCGCCGATGTCGAGAAGACCAAGCGTGCCGCACGCCTGGCAAAGGCGGATTTGCTGACCGAAGTCGTCGGCGAATTCCCCGAGTTGCAGGGATTGATGGGCAAGTATTACGCGCTGGCGCAGGGCGAGGACGCCTCCGTCGCCGCCGCGAGCGAGGAGCATTGGAAGCCGCAGGGGCCGACCGATCGCGTGCCGACCGATCCGGTGAGTGTGGCTGTGGCGCTGGCGGATAAGCTGGATACGCTCGCGGGTTTCTGGGCGATCGATGAGAAGCCGACAGGGTCGAAGGATCCGTATGCGCTGCGTCGCGCGTCGCTCGGCATGATCAGGCTGATCGTTGAGAATGCGCTGCGTCTGCCGATCCTGAAAGCCGCAAAATCTGCATTGTCCGGACTGTCAGTCAAAGCGGATGTCGAAGCGCTGCCGAACGATCTGCTCGCCTTCTTCGCCGACCGTTTGAAGGTGCAGCTTCGCGAGCAGGGCGCGCGGCACGATCTCGTCGATGCCGTATTCTCGCTCGGCGGCCAGGACGATCTGCTGCTGGTCGTCCGCCGCGTCGAAGCACTCGGCAAATTCCTCGACAGCGATGACGGCAAGAACCTGCTCGCCGGGACGAAGCGCGCCAGCAACATCCTCGCGATCGAAGAGAAGAAGGACAAGCGCAGCTTCGATGGCGCGCCTGACGCTGCGCTCTACAAGCTCGACGAAGAGAAGATGCTGGCTGCGGCAATCGACCAGGTGAAGCGAGAGGCCTCCATCGCGGTCGCCAAGGAAGACTTCGCCGCCGCGATGAGCGCGATGGCAAAGCTCCGCCCGGCAGTCGATGCGTTCTTCGACAAGGTCAAGGTCAACGACGACGATCCGAAGGTGCGCGAGAACCGCCTGAAACTGCTCAACGAGATCAGGGCCGCGACGCGCGCGGTGGCGGATTTCTCCAGGATCGAGGGCTGAGGGGCCGGCTGTCGGGAAATATTTCGACACAATTTGCAATTTGTTAACCATGCCCTGCGAAGGTCCTCACCGATCAACGATTTCTTAAGAAATCGCCCTCGCGCCAATGCAGGGACCCGATGACCTCGATCGGTACCAATCCTTACGCCCAGTATGGTTCGGCCTATGCGCGCGCCGCAGCGACGCCCTCGCTCGCCGCGACGCTGTCGGGCGACGGCAGCGCCGGCGATGCTTCGGCATTTTCCGCCTCGAACGCGGCCACCAATCTCACGCTGTCGGATGCCGCCCGCGCGCAACTTGCAAAATCGCAGCTGCCCGACTTCGCGACGGTGACGAACGATGCGCGCATCACGCTCGACCGGCTCTACACGGTCGCGGGCGTGAAGGGCCCGATCGTCGACGGCGAGACCACGATCGATCTGTCGACGCTGGACCGCCGCTCGCTGTTCGCGATCTCGACCAACAATGGCGGCAAGTTCTCGCCGGATGAGCAGGCGGTCGCCGGCGCCGAATTGAAGCAGCGTTTTGATGCCGCGCTGCAGCCGTCGCTTGCGACGACGCGCCTGACCGGCGACTACAGCGTCAGCTACAAGGCGGCGCTCGACTGGTTCGACGGCGCCAGCGACGAGGAGAAGGCGACGGCGACCTGGGCCAGGCAGCGCGCCGCGGTGCTGAAGGGCTATCAGGCGACCCAGCAGGATCCGAACACGGTGCCGGCGGACATTCCCGGCGATCCGATCGCAGCAGCGCTGGCGGGGACGGCGCCGCCGCCCAAGACGAATACGCCGCGCGACTTCAGCAGCATCGCAACCGATGTGCGCGCCTTCCTCGACCGGCAGAAGAGCGAAGCGGCGAAGAACGGCAAGGAACTGGTCTTCGATCCCGGACGCAAGAATGGTCAGCTCGCCAACCTGTCCTCGCTCGACAACCGCTCGCTCTCGGCGATCTCGCTGAACCAGGACAAGAAGTTCTCGGTCGAGGAGATCTTCGCCGCCAAGCAGGAGCTCAACACACGGACACGCCTTGCCGTGCTCGACGCGCTGAAGCAGAGCCAGTCCGCCGGCGATCCGCGCCAGTTCAGCCTCGGCATTCTCAAGCAGTATTCGTCGATGAGCTCGGAGGAGCGGCAGGCGACCAACTGGACGCCGGATTTCCAGGACGCTGCGGTGAAGAACTACAAGTCGACCTCGACACTGCTCTCGATCCTCAAGTCATAGCGCTCGCAGTAACAGGGCGCGCCGGCGCGCAACAGAAAAGCCCCGCCTGGAGGGGAGGCCAGGCGAGGCTTTCTGGTCCGGTCGACCCTCGCGCACATCCGCTTGCGCGGCGCCCGGACTGCTCATTCAGGCGGGTCGCTTCACGATTGGATTAATCGACCACCTGAACGATGCGGCGCGACCGCGGCTCGACCAGAACGGTCTCGCCATTCACGACGGTGTAGCGATAGGGTGTCGCGCCGAACCGCTGCGGTACGTCGTAATAGGTCACGCCGACTTCCGGCAACACGGTGCCGACTGCGATGCGGTCGGGGATTCTGTAGTCCGGCACGCGCTCGCGCACGATATATTCACGGAACGCCGGACGCTGCTCGATTGCGATTCCGCCGTCATCCTCGACGGCGACTGAAGGACCGCCGCGAACGATGCCGACGGTCTGCGCCTGTGCGGCAACAGCCGGCACCGTGATCGCAGCAGCAACGGCTGCAACGGCAAGTAATCTGTTTCGCATGGCTCACTCCATCTTCACGCTGCGCATTCACGCTCCAAGGCGCCGGCCTTCGCCAGCGCGCATGGCAAGCCAATTCATCGGCTACTGTGATGTTCCGGAAAAACCACTGTCATATACGCGGCATTTTCGAGCAAATTTCGTGAGATGCCGGAACCCGTCGGCATCACGCGCGTCTTGATGTGGGAACTTGCGTTCCCGGCGGATAGACTGCCGCTCTCGATTCGATCTTCCGAAAACCACCGGAGAATTTCAATGGTCATCACCGCTGCGCATCTGCCTGCCATTGTAGCTTTGATCGCGGGCATATTGATCCTCATCATGCCGCGGCTGCTGAACTACATCGTCGCCATCTACCTGATCTTCGTCGGGTTGGTGGGAATGGGGCTGCTGCGTTGGATCCATATGTAGCGGAAAGCGGGGTTTCGCGGCTTGCGCGGGACCCCCCAAAATGGTGTAAGGCGCGCATCCTCGACCCCTCTTTCCGGATTGTTGTCTGACATGGCCAAAGCCGTCGCGAAGTCCAAGAAAACTGTCGTGAAAACTGTCGTGAAAACTGCAGCGAAATCAAAGCCCTCTGTCCCGGCCCGGAAGGCCGCGCCGCAGGCTCGCAAGGCGCTGAAGAAGACCGCCCCAAAGGTGGCGCCGAAGGCGGCCGCGAAGGCCGCCGGCAAGGCCACGGCGAAGCCTGCACAGATTGCAATCAAGGCTGGCAAATGGGTCTACACGTTCGGTGACGGCAAGGCGGAGGGCCAGGCGGGCCTGCGCGATCTGCTCGGCGGCAAGGGCGCCAATCTCGCGGAAATGGCCAATCTCGGCCTGCCGGTACCTCCCGGCTTCACCATCCCGACCTCGGTCTGCACTTACTTCTACGAGCACGACAAGACCTATCCGAAGGAATTGAAGGCGCAGGTCGAGAAGGCGCTCGACTATGTCGGCAAGATCACCGGCAAGACCTTCGGCGACGCCAAGAACCCGCTGCTGGTGTCGGTGCGCTCCGGCGCCCGCGCCTCGATGCCGGGCATGATGGACACCGTGCTCAATCTCGGCCTCAACGACCAGACGGTCGAAGCGCTCGCCGAGCTCTCGGGCGACCGCCGTTTTGCGTATGACAGCTATCGCCGCTTCATCACGATGTATTCGGACGTCGTGCTCGGCTTCGAGCATCATCACTTCGAGGATATCCTCGACACCTTCAAGGACAGCCAGGGCTATTCGCTTGACACCGACCTCACCGGCGACGACTGGGTCGAACTGGTCGGCAAGTACAAGGAAGCGGTGGCGAAGGAGACCGGCCAAGAGTTCCCGCAGGATCCGCATGATCAGCTGTGGGGCGCGATCGGTGCCGTGTTCTCATCCTGGATGAACGCGCGCGCGGTGACCTATCGCAAGCTGCACGATATTCCGGAGTCCTGGGGCACCGCCGTCAACGTGCAGGCGATGGTGTTCGGCAACATGGGCGAGACGTCGGCGACCGGCGTTGCGTTCACGCGCAATCCGTCGACCGGCGAGAGCAAGCTCTACGGCGAGTTCCTGATCAACGCGCAGGGCGAGGACGTGGTTGCCGGCATCCGCACCCCGCAGGACATCACCGAGGAAGCGCGCCAGGAGTCGGGCTCCGACAAGGCCTCAATGGAAGCCGCGATGCCCGCGGCATTCAAGGAGCTGACGCGGATCTACACGCTGCTCGAGAAGCACTACCGCGACATGCAGGACATGGAGTTCACGGTCGAGCAGGGCAAGCTGTGGATGCTGCAGACCCGCAGCGGCAAGCGCACCGCGAAGGCGGCGCTGCGCATCGCGGTCGAGCTCGCCAATGAAGGCCTGATCTCCCGCAAGGACGCGGTGACGCGGATCGATCCGGCTTCGCTCGATCAGCTGCTGCACCCGACCATCGACCCGGCCGCCAAGCGCGACGTGATCGCGACCGGCCTGCCGGCTTCGCCCGGCGCCGCCGCCGGCGAAATCGTGTTCTCGTCGGACGAAGCGGCCAAGCTGCAGGCCGACGGGCGCAAGGTGATCCTGGTCCGCATCGAGACCAGCCCTGAAGACATCCACGGCATGCACGCCGCCGAGGGCATCCTCACGACGCGCGGCGGCATGACCTCGCATGCGGCGGTGGTCGCGCGCGGCATGGGCAAGCCCTGCGTTTCCGGCTGCGGCACCATCCGCGTCGATTACGGCCGCGGCACCATGACCGTGGGGCAGCGCACCTTCAAGACCGGCGACGTCATCACCATCGACGGCTCGGTCGGCCAGGTGCTGGCTGGCCGCATGCCGATGATCGAGCCGGAGCTGTCCGGCGAGTTCGGCACGCTGATGAGCTGGGCCGACGAGGTCCGCAAGCTCGGCGTTCGCGTCAATGGCGACACGCCCGATGACGCGCGCACCGCGGTGAAGTTCGGTGCCGAGGGCATCGGCCTCTGCCGCACCGAGCATATGTTCTTCGAGGAGACCCGCATCCGCACCGTGCGCGAGATGATCCTCTCCGAGGACGAGCAGTCGCGCCGCGCCGCGCTGTCGAAGCTCTTGCCGATGCAGCGCGCCGACTTTGTCGAGCTGTTCGAGATCATGAAGGGCCTGCCCGTCACGATCCGCCTGCTTGATCCGCCGCTGCACGAGTTCCTGCCGCACACCCACGCCGAGGTCGAGGAAGTGGCGCGCGCGATGAACACCGATCCGCGCAAGCTCGCCGATCGTGCCCGCGAGCTCGCCGAGTTCAACCCGATGCTCGGCTTCCGCGGCTGCCGTCTTGCGATCGCCTATCCTGAGATCGCCGAGATGCAGGCGCGCGCGATCTTCGAGGCCGCGGTCGAGGCCGGCAAGCGCACCGGCAAGCCGGTCGGTCTCGAGGTGATGGTGCCGCTGATCGCGACCAAGGCCGAGTTCGATCTGGTCAAGGCACGCATCGATGCCACCGCCAACGCGGTGATGAAGGAGACCGGCGTCAAGCTGAATTACCAGGTCGGCACCATGATCGAGCTGCCGCGCGCCTGCCTGATGGCCGGCGAGGTGGCGGAGACCGCGGAGTTCTTCTCGTTCGGCACCAACGACCTGACGCAGACCACCTACGGCATCAGCCGCGACGACGCCGCGAGCTTCCTCGGTACCTATGTCGCCAAGGGCATTCTGGAGATCGATCCGTTCATCTCGGTCGATCGCGACGGCGTCGGCGAACTGGTGAAGATCGGCGTCACCCGCGGCCGCAAGACCCGGCCGAGCCTGAAGGTCGGCATCTGCGGCGAGCATGGCGGCGATCCGGCGTCGGTGGCGTTCTGCCACGAGGTCGGCCTCGACTACGTCTCGTGCTCGCCCTACCGCGTGCCGATCGCGCGCCTCGCCGCGGCGCAGGCCGCGCTCGGCAAGGCGGTCGCCAGCCAGGCGTGAGCGCAGCAGCGGTGGCACAATAACCGTCACAAGCGGCGTCATGCCCGGGCTTGTCCCGGGCATTTTCTTTTCTTGCACCATCGTCATTGCGAGCGAAGCGAAGCAATCCATTGGCCCGCATGTGCGGAGCGATGGATTGCTTCGCTTCGCTCGCAATGACGGATGGAGAGAGACGTACGCGTAACGCTCTGTTCACCATCTTCGTTGACGCGCCGTTTACGAGCTTCATCCGCCGCGCATTTACCAAGGCGCACGATGCGATCTTCAGAAGCTGCGTGATCACTTGAGTGTAGCGCGCGGGCAACGTCGATTAACTCCGCGGCAACCTAAACACGTTAGCAACGATAAAGGTCGAATTGCGCGGATGTACCGCGTTCGATTGCACAGTAAGCGTTGCGTGAGCGTACGATGTTTGTGTTGCGTAACCAGCCGAAGGGCGCACGATTTGCGCTCTTCGGTCTCGGTCTCAGCATCTTCGCCCTGATGCCGACCGAGACCGGATATCAGGATATCGCCTCGCTGCTCGCCCGCCAGCCGGGCGTCGCGGAGCGCTGGCAGAAGCGCGTGTTCGCCTCCGCGGTCGGTTCGATCCAGGTCGCCACCTACAGTTTCGGCCGTCCGATCGGCACCTCCGCGCCGCTGGCTCCGAACGTCATTCTCGCCAGCCTCGGCAATCAGAGCACAGACATTACCGGCACCGTGACGCGCAATCCGATCGCGGCGCCGCCGCCGCGCTACCAGGCCTCCGATTTCCCGCGGGTCGACCGCACGCTGAAGGGCGACCGTCTCGTCGTCCGTACGCCTGACACGGTCGCGCCGGAGCTGCCCGTGAATCCGGGCCAGCCGAACGAGGATCCGGCGACGTCGAATTCGTCGGTGAAGGGGATGAAGACCGCGACCGCACCGGCGGATAACGCGCCGCTCGATCCCGAATTGCAGGAGGCGCTGCGTGCGCCGCCGCTCCTGCAATACTCGCAGCCGTCCGCGCAGCAGCAGGATGTGTCGCTGTCGCTGGAGGCCGACCCGCTCAACGATTTGAAGCCCGCGCCGGCCGCGCCCGCACGCGCGGCTCACGCCGACACGGCCCGCGATCCGTTCTCGGTCCAGACCTCAAGCCTGTTCTTCGGCTCGTCGCTCGGCGCGCCCGAGAGCATCGAGCGCTGGCAGCCCGGCGAGGAGCCCACCATCGTGACGCCGGCCGCGCAGCCCGATCCCGACATGAAGGTGATGGCCTCGCTGCCGGTCGATGCCGACGGCCCGGTGAAGGCCGGCGAGATGGGCGAGAGCATCGCGCCGAAGGGCGAGGTCAACGCCGACGATCAGCACAGCAAGACGCCGGCGGAGCGGCTTGGCCTGTTCGACGATCGTTCCCGCGCCAAGTCGGAGAAGTGCCTTGCCGAGGCAGTGTATTTCGAGGCGCGCGGCGAAGCGGTGCGTGGCCAGATCGCGGTTGCGCAGGTGGTGCTGAACCGCGCCTTCTCCGGCAAATATCCCGACACCGTGTGCGGTGTGGTCTACCAGAACAAGCACCGGCACTACGCCTGCCAGTTCACCTTCGCCTGCGACAACGTGCGCGACGTGGTCCGCGAGCCCGACATGTGGGACCGCGCCAAGAAGATCTCGAAGGCGATGCTCGACGGCAAATTGTGGCTGCCCGAAGTCGACCGCTCGACCCACTACCACGCCTATTGGGTGCGGCCGTCCTGGGTCAGCGAGATGAAGAAGATGTACAAGTTCGGTGTCCACACCTTCTATCGTCCGCGCGCCTGGGGCAACGGCAGCGATGCGCCGAGCTGGGGCAATCCGGCCGAAACGGCCGCGATCTCCGCCCAGCTCGCCGAAGCCGCGCGAAGCTCGGCCGAGCTCGCCAGCGCCAAGCGATAGCGCGCGGATTCCCACCCCCCTTGGAAAGCAGGCAATCGCATATGGGGGATTGAAGTGATGTAGGCATTTGACGGTGGGCTCCCTCTCCCGCTTGCGGGGGAGGGAGCCCACCGCCAACGCCTACATCACTCAAATTCCCATATGCGACTGCCTGCCCCGCGAGGGGGAGGGAACC